>JAVLBP010000001.1:0-236907 GCA_031581145.1 Balneolaceae bacterium | reverse complement strand
AGTGAAGCTTTAGGCGGTATTGAGGAGATGAGGCTCCACATGAATGTGGCCGAATTATCCCAAGAGCAATACTTGCAAAGCATTCATCTGTTGGGGCAGGAGGTTCGCCCTTTATTGCCCTATTGATCACCTTTAGAAGGATGATCTCTCAAGCGGGGTTGATAGCCTCAATCAGTCCATCCACTAGTCAGGCCATGTTTCTGGGGATAGCCTCCATTCCTCGAGCGTCTGTAAGTCCTGACCAGACACCGTACCTTTTTGCACCGCAACGTCAAGCAGCGTAGCATAATCTGTGAGACTGTACACTGGGATACCTTTTTGGGCAAAAGCGTCATTGGCTTGGGCAAAGCCATAGGTAAAAATGCTTAGCAAGGCCGTCACTTCTACCCCCACAAACTCTAAAGCATCAATGACGCCAAGTGCGGATCCGCCAGTGGAGATTAAATCCTCAATCACGACCGTTTGCTCTCCCTTGTCAATGCCCCCCTCAATTTGGTTGCCTAATCCATGCGCTTTTGCTTTCCCACGCACATAAGCCATGGGTAGAGTACATTGATCTGCCACCCAGGCGGCATGTGGAATCCCTGCTGTGGCGGTTCCTGTAATCACGTCAGGCTTGCTTGGAAGCCCATTAAGAATGTCCATAAATCCGTCACGAATGAGCGATCGAATCTTGGGATAGCGTAATGTGAGTCGGTTATCGCAGTAGATAGGAGAGTTCCAGCCAGAGGACCAAGTAAGGGGCTCATTGGGCTTGAGGACAACAGCGTGAATGTCAAGGAGATGGCCTGCCAACGTCCTTGCAAGTCCTGAATCGTGGATTTGAATGGGTGTGTCTGTCATGAGTAAAAATTAAATCATCATCAATACGATCATTAAACCAACCGTTGTTGCAACGGCAGCAAACGCCGCAGCGAGATCGTCCAATAATATACCATTTCCGGCTGAGACTCGTTCAAGACGACGAATACCTAATGGTTTGGTGATGTCATACACCCGAAAAAAACAAACCGCCAAGGTGATCGTAATCCACCCTTTCATCTGTAGGGCGTCGCCATAAAATTCACCCAACAAAAACATGACAGAGATGACAAAGGACATTCCAGCCGCTTCATCACTGACCAATGCGGAGGGATCGGGTCCATGGGTTTGAATCATCTCCTCGGCAGCCCAAAGGGTGATCCAAGACCAAACACAGCATGAAAGTCCATACAAAATCCCCATCCAGAGTCCCGGAGTCGGTAGTGATATCCACGAGAGTAGGGCATAGACAATGTAACTTTCTAACAAAATGGTGAATGAGGCCACAGTCCCTTGAGCATAAGGAAGATGCCCGATGCCCATCATGGTGGCTAAGGATTCTTTTCGGTTCATCTTATGGCTTTTGATTCAGCATAATGTTGAGTTCAGCAAATGATAGAGTTCGGCATGTTTGAAAGGTTCGGTACGTTATTGAGCCGGTTTAGATGATCGTAGCGTGTCTAGTCCACTCCAAACCGTGAGCACAGCGGTGCCAATATACAACCAAAACATTGCCCAAGAACTTAAGATCGGCCCAGAAATCACATACGCTGGATAAGGCAGGAGATCCAAAAGATGTAGCCCTAAAGCGAGGTGGATAAAGATCATCTGAGCTGTGGTTTTCACTTTACCACTCCACTGAACTGGCAAAGCAAGTGGACTAGAGGGGTCCTCATGCGACATGTGCCTTTTTGATCTACGCCAAGCACGAATCCCTTCCATGAGAAGTTCACGTGAGGCGATGATAGCAAATAACCACCATGGATAAAGCTCTGCATCAAGGGTGGGGAGAATCGCAAAGACGCTAAGTACCAAGATTTTGTCTGCCCAGGGATCTAGCATGGCCCCTAGCTTCGATTCTGCATTGAAGGCTCTTGCAAGGACTCCGTCTAAATAATCCGTGAACGAGGCTAATAATAAACTACTAAATGCAAGTGCAGCAATGCCTGGAGATGCAATGCCTCCAGTGTAAAAGAGCCATAGTATCCATGGACCCGCGAACCCTCGAAGGATGGTCAAAAAATTGGGTAAATAGGTCACAACAGATCTGGTATTGGCGATCGAGTCGATTTGGGAGTAAATTGCATCAACTTTCAACAAGTCTCAACCGTAAATGCGCATACTCGTTCTCTCCATTGGTGATGAGCTCCTTCTAGGGGATACCATTAATACGAATGCCGCGTCCTTTGGGCGGTTTTTGGTGGAGGAGGGTTTGAGGTTAACACAAGAGCAGGCGATTGGGGATGATGCCTTGGTGATTTATCAAGCACTTCAAGACGCGTGGGGACATTGGGATGTGGTGATCACTACGGGTGGTTTGGGCCCTACTCATGATGATCGAACATTGGACGTCTTAAGCCGGTTTTGTGAAGAACACAATCTCCCCATGATGGAGTACGATAATGCCTTTGGTGTAGAAAAAGGGGTGTTTGTGGAAGGGGAGAAAACGTGGCTAATGGCCTTGCCGGGAGTTCCATACGAGGCGGAAGGGATGTTTAAGACCATTGTCCTTCCCAAAATCCTAGATGAGCCTCATCAAGAACGAACCTTGCCACCACGTTTTGTCTTGACGGCAGGGGAAAGAGAAAGAGACTTGGCGAATGAATTTATTGGCGATTGGTCCCATTTTGAACAAAAGGGCTGTACACTGGCCTATTTGCCGGGTGCGGCGAATGTCAAACTCAGAATAGGAATGGATCCTACGCCGGAGCTGACCGAAACAGAGGCGGTAGGGCTACTCGATGAGTTTGAAGGCTTTGTGAGAGGGTGTGTTGCGTTCTGCACCTATGGATTGAAAGCCACAGACACCTTACCCAAGGCTGTATTGGGCTTGTGCCGCGAGAAAGGGTGGCGCTTGGGTGCAGCTGAGAGTTGCACGGGGGGGATGATAGGGGCAGCTCTGACGGATCCAGCGGGAGCCTCCGATGTGTTTATGGGGTCTTTGGTTACCTATTCAAATGAGGCCAAAGTATCGCAATTGGGTGTCAACGAGCAGACGCTGGCCACGTATGGGGCAGTGAGTAAACAAACCGTTATAGAAATGGCCGAAGGAGTGCGAAAAGCCTTAGGGGTTGAGTTAGGGTGCTCGGTGTCCGGTGTGGCGGGCCCTGGCGGTGGCTCAGATGAAAAGCCTGTGGGGACCATTTGGTTTGGCCTGAGTACACCCAATGAGTCGTTTGCCTGGACAACACAAGTGGCTCACACACGTGAATTGAACCGTTCAAGGTCGGTAATCCTCACCTTAGAGGCGATTCGGCGCACGCTTGTGGGTGAAGCTCGACTTCCTCGAGGTGTCCATAAACAGGTATGATGGGAGTGTGTGCCTTTTTGCGGTCTGTGATTGAATTGATTGTGCTTCAATCCAATAGTGCCTGGCTGCTTGTGGGCGCTTTTTGTTGGCTGAGTCCACTTTATGCACAATCAGTTCATGCACAGTCAGTAGATGAACAGTCAGTGCATACCCAGGCTGTTCACAGTCAGGCTGTTGATGCACGGTCAGTGCTACTCACCGATTCAACATTAAACTGGATTCCTGCCTTTTCGCTGCAAGAAGCAACAGTCCATGCACCCACAACAGGTGTGGCCTATGGAACGATGCTTCGCAATGCCCCTATGGCCATGGAGCAACCCAATGGTGAAATTCAGACATCCTTTCTTCGGACAGACGGTGCATTATGGCGCAATCCATGGACAGGACGTGTGCCCTTACATCTTATTCCTGCCAGCGACGTGGGCAAGCTTACAACTTATGGCCAGAGACGTTCTTTCACGTCGGTACGGCGGCAATCACCCAAGCCTGTGATTGAATTGGACTTTTTTGAA
This sequence comes from Balneolaceae bacterium, assembly GCA_031581145.1. GTDB lineage: Bacteria > Bacteroidota > Rhodothermia > Balneolales > Balneolaceae > UBA8296. The sequence goes on along the minus strand of JAVLBP010000001.1, from coordinate 233,064 downwards.
CGAGGGCAAGAGGATCGGAGTCTCAACCTACTTTACGGACAAAATGTAACGCAATCCATTCACCTTGAAGTCGCATACAGCACCATCAATGAACAAGGCGATTATGACGGTTTTCAAGGGGAGTATTCTACACTTCGTAGCGCATTTCGCTGGGAGATGGATTCGACTGAGTCCCTGCACTTGCGATACTCAACATATTCTAGTAAACAAACAGAAGCTCAAGCCATACAAGGATATACACCGAATGGTTTTTCTTATAATCCCCTTGTTGAATCCCCTGTTTATCCGTTTGTGCGGGTAGAGCCCTCTACTCGAAGACTCTCGCTGAAATGGGCCAAGAATCCTTCACCATCGCTGTCAACGAACATAGGCCTCCAGCGCGATAGCCATCATGGGGAGATATCAGGGATCTCGACCTTGGCAGGAGGGCAATCCCTGGATTGGATGAGTACAAGGACTCAGGTGAATGCTCACATCACAAAACGTGGATCCCAAGGTTCGTTAACAGGCTCAATTTGGCTTGAGCACACAAGCAATACGTCCAATTCGATGACTGTTGTTGAGGACCCGTCATGGTTTACTGGACTCGAAGCAGCCGGTGTTAGACGCTGGACAACGCGCATCCAAACGAGGGTTCGAGCGGAGTGGATGCGACCAAGTACATCCAGTTTTGGGATCGGTGAGCTCCGTATGGATCACTCTTGGCAGTCTGAAGGGCTGGAGGTTACCCTGGGAATAGGTCAACGCGCCAATGCCCCCTCGTTGCTCATGAAGCAGGGCTCTCTTCCGGCTGTGATCAATGCCCCGGAATGGTCACATCAACAAATGACCCCCAACGAATCGCTAAAGCCCAAAACCATCACATTTATTGAGCTAACTCCCAACTGGAGTGCAGGCTCGTTTCACCTTGAAGGGACGTTGGCTTGGCTACACACCAAAGATGAATGGCTTCGTACGCCACAAGGTTCATGGCGCAACGGTCCAGAGTATCGTTCACTCCAAGGCTCGGCGATGGCCTCTGTGAAGGCTCGTGATGTTACCTTTCGCCTAGGCGGCTATGCCATGGATGCGTTTGTTCAGCAAGAGGGCACGTTGGATCCCAATTGTATGGACTGTACGTCCAAACCCTCCTCCAGAGATTTAAGGTTGTACGGGTGGGGGCAGGTGGAGCTAGAGCGTGCCTTTTTTGACCAAGCCACATATGTGAATATGGGGCTCACCTTGAGAGCCTCACCTGTACAGCAAGCGGGGTGGATATGGTCACCATGGCTTCAACGATGGATTCGAGCAGGACATGAGTTGGAATTACCCTCAACGGCTACCGTTGATGCCTATCTTTCGGCACGCCTTCGTTGGATGATGATTTTTATGAGAATGGATCAAGCTTCCGATCAATTATGGCAGGCAGGGTCGATGGATTCGTACGGTGTTCCGAAGTCTGGAAGAAGGTTTATCTTTGGGATTCGAGTACTCTTTAAAAATTAACGCACCTCTAGTAAACATAAACATATCCTGTGAATGATGAGCGCAGGTTCAGCGTCAGTTGAGCGTCGATTATGCATCCATTTCACATCAGCGTCCATTTCACATCTAGGTTGACTCATGAGTATTGGCTATTCGATTAAGGAAGGGGTTGCAGGTTTTGGTCGTACAAAGCTTGCGAGTGCAACCTCAACCTTTTCACTTTTCATTGCGGTGCTTTTGGCCGGGTTCTTGACTCGAGGCGGCTATGCCCTGTACACGTTAGCAGTCGATTTGACGGATGAAGTGCAGATGGACATTTTTTTAGCCCCGATTTCAGAGGAGCGCATCCAAGATTTTGGTGAATATTTAGATGGACAGCCATGGGTAGACTCAACCACGTTTACCTCCAAAGAGGCAGCTTCAGCCCGTTTTGAACAAGAGTTTGGGGAAGGGTTTGGCTCGGATGCCCTTGCAGATCTCGATTTCCTCCCAGCGTCGTTTACACTTATTCTCACCCCTGATATCCCTATTGATAAGGTGCAGCAGCAAATAGAGCGCTTGCAGGAATTTCAAGAAGTTGATGATATCGCCTTCAATGCAGCCTTATACCAACAACTTCGCGCTCGGGTCGATCAATCCTTGTGGATTGGTCTATCCGTGGCGTCTGTCATCTTGTTAGCCTCAATTTGGTTGGTGTTTAACACGATTCGCCTCACGATTTATGCCAAACGTGATACCATCAAAGCAATGAAACTTGTAGGAGCGACCAATGCATTTATTCGTCGCCCGTTTGTGATTGAAGGGGTGTTGCAAGGGTGGATCGGCAGCTTGGTCGCCTTCGGAGTCTTAGATGCGCTGTTCCGCTTTGCTGTGCCACTGGCTATCCCGCAGATGGGGGTCTTAGCGTGGCCTCTGGGGGCATGGTATTATCTTGCGGCAGGGATGTTTGGGCTGGGTACGGTGATAGGCCTACTTGGAAGCACCTTGGCGTCTCACCGATTTATTCGTCTCGCCTGACTTTTAACGAGGCGCCTTGCTCTTGGCGCTTTTGACAGGCGTCGCGATCGTTGCAACGTCCCTTGAGATGGAGGCTGTGCTCACTAATGTCAAAATTGTGAAGGGATTCCATCATCCGCTGAATCTCAAAGATTCGTGGATCACAAAATTCAATGACTAAGCCACACTCTTTACAGATTAAGTGATCATGTTGTTGGTAGGCATAGGCTCGTTCATAATGGGCTTGATTTTGGCCAAATTGGTGTTTTTGGACCAATCCACAATCCATCAACAATTCGAGCGTATTGTACACCGTGGCTCTCGATAATCGTGTCCCCGATTCCTTAATCCGGAAATAAAGATCGTCCGCATCAAAATGGCCACTGTCTGAGCGATAAATCTCATCCAAAATTAGAAATCGCTCGGGGGTTTGTCGCTGATTTTTTTCCCTCAAGTAGGACTTAAAAATCTCCTTCACCAAGGGTAGTGAATCGTGGTACAATTCCGTTGAGGATGCTGAGGACATGGAACGTTAGATGTTAGTATGAATGGGCTATGACATGTTTCACAAACGTATTATAATGAAAATGTTATTTTGATGCGTCGACCCAATTAAGTGATCTAATATGCCAATTCAAGTCCCCTTTGAGACGTTAACGGAGCTCTATTTAAATCTTGCAAGCAAGTATAAAGACTCAGACAAAGTCGCCTATGCGCGTAAACCCTCCCCTGGATCAGAGTATGAAACCATGGTGTGGGACGAAATTACCGTGGATGTACAAAATCTTGCCGCCTATTTGGTCTCCAAGGGGATCAAGAAAGGAGATACCGTTGCGATTCTCAGTGAAAATCGTGTAGAGTGGGTGGTGGTCGATCTTGCGCTTCAACTCCTTGGTGTGATCAATGTTTCGCTGTATGCCACGCTGCCCCCCAATCAAGTAGAGTATATCTTAAATGACTCCCAAGCGTCATTGTTATTTGTCTCGACCAACATTCAGCTTAAAAAAGCGGTCGAGGTGTTTGATTCGTGCCCCTCTGTGAAGGAAGTGGTTGCCTTTGACACGCCAAAAACAGCGAGTCTGTTGGAACATGATTACGTTCGACTCTTAGATACTGTGCTAGCTGAAGGGCTAAAACTTGAGCCCGAACATGCAAAAACCATTCATGAATCGGCTCAATCCGTCGTTCCAGAAGATGTGAGCACGCTTATTTATACCTCGGGGACCACGGGCAATCCCAAGGGAGCGATGCTGACCCACCGTAATATTGTGAGCAATGTGAAAGCTGCCCATGAAGTGGTTGGCGTGGCCCCAGAAGATCGAGTACTCTCGTTTTTACCCCTGTGTCACTCCTTTGAGCGTACGGCTGGTTATTACACGATGATTGCCAGTGGTACCGAAATCTATTTTGCCGAAAGTGTAGACACCGTCGCCAAAAACTTAACCGAAGCGCGACCCACCATACTCATCAGTGTCCCAAGGCTATTCGAGCGGATTTATAATACGATCAGCAAAGGGGTACAAGAAGGCTCAGCCGTGAAGAAAGGTATCTTTCATTGGGCGATTGGCGTGGGAGAGAAATACGCTCAGGGCAAAAGAGGCTTGGTGGCCACCCAAAAGAAGCTGGCTGATAAACTTGTGTTTAACAAGCTGAAGGAGAAAACAGGGGGACGGATCAAGTTCTTTGTCTCAGGGGGTGCGGCACTACCACCCGATATTGGATCGTTCTTTATGAGCGCTGGTTTGCCCATTATGGAGGGGTATGGACTCACCGAAACATCACCTGTGATGGCTGTGAATCATTTTGATGGTCCTCGAATTGGTACAGTGGGTAAGGTGATCACAGGCGTTACGGTTGGGATCATGCGCCTATCGGATAACGAAATCATTGCCACCATAAGTGGGGAAGACTACCCAACGACGTTAACATCAGAAACCGGTGAGATCCTCTGCAAGGGGCCCAATGTGATGAAGGGATATTGGAACAACGAGCAAGCGACTCGAGAAATGATTGATGATGACGGATGGCTCCACACGGGCGATGTCGGGCGATTTACAGATGGGTTGCTTCAAATTACAGACCGCATTAAGCACATGATTGTGAACGCGGGTGGTAAAAATATCTACCCTGGTCCCATTGAGGATTTGTTCAAAACAAGTACCTGGATTGAGCAGATCATGGTGGTGGGTGAAGCTCAGCAATATATGGCGGCATTGATTGTACCCGATGCAGATGCGGTGGAGACCTTTGCAGCACAAAACGACCTATCAGGTCTATCCAAGGAGGAGCTATTGGAGCACCCGAGCCTACGTAATGAGTTTAGCAAAGTGGTCCGAGAGTTTTCCAAGGAGTTGGCATCGCATGAAAAAATCCGTGATTTCGTGCTCCTGCCCGAGGAATTTGGTATAGAGTCAGGCGAAATGACCCCTACAATGAAGCTAAAACGTCGTGTGATTGAGCAAAAATATGCCGGTCAGATCGCTGCGTTATTTCCTAAAGACGCGTGACGTTATAGCTTCAGGCAGCAGCCCGTTCTTTGCGAGCTTTGATAAAGGATTGAACCCCAGCAACAATGAGGTATGCACACAGCACAAACATCACGACCTGAGCATAGGTTGCCATAGGACGAGCAAGTTCCTCGCCCCCAAACGAGCCGACAAAGTCAGGAATACCTCGGAAGGACCCTATCAATCCAAGCAAGGTAATGCCGAGTGCTGCGTGAGTGGTATGCTTCTTGACACCCGTTTGACCCTTTTTCTCTGCCGATAAGGTTACCAGTGCCAGAATGAGTAATACCACTCCAAAGAAGGAGGGGATAAGGGCCGTGACACTCGCAAATTCTGAGATAACAAAGCTTACAATGCCAAGAGCCACAAGAACGATTGAAACAGAAAGGATAGATTTGGTCATAGGTGTAAACGACTAGCGTGAGAAATGAACATTAAAGGGAGTACATCCGTTTGACGACTTTCGAAATGGTTTTCGCTGCATGCGTCATCTCTTCCAAGGTATTGGAGTGCCCGATGGAAATGCGAATACTCGACATCGCTTTCTCCGTTGGCAACCCCATGCCTAACAGTACATGGGATGGTTCTAATGCGCCCGATGTACATGCACTACCGTTGGACACACATACATCTTCAATATCTAGATTCAGTAACAACATCTCGCCATCTAGCGTTTGACCTTCAGGTGATTGAAAACAGAGGTTGAGAATTTGAGGGACCCGCATGTCATTAGAGTCTGCATCTCCATGGGTTTTTCCAACGCCGTTGATTTCGTAGTATCCTGCAAGGTGCTCTTCAAGGGTTTGTAGAAGTTGCGTTCGACAAGCCTCATAATGGGCCATGCGGGACACTCGCTGGTGCTCAGCTTTGGTCATGGCGGCGGCAAGTCCAACAATGGCTGGGACATTGAGTGTCCCGCCGCGACGCCGTTTTTCTTGAGATCCACCTTGAATTAAAGGGATCCATGGGGAGCCATTTTTGGCATACAAGACGCCAATACCCTTGGGTCCATTGAGTTTATGGGCTGACAGACTCAAGAAATCGACCTTAAGATCTTTCACATCTACTGGGAGCTTGCCTACACTTTGCACGGCATCGGTATGAAAATATGCGCCATGGTGGTGAGCAACCTCCGCCAATTCTGCGAGAGGATTGAGGGTCCCAACCTCGTTATTGACATGCATGAGTGATACGATGGCTGTTTGATCTCCACAAACTTGGGTTAAAGCTTCTGGGTCTACGCGTCCCGTTTGGGACACATCCACATACACCGGAGATGCTCCGGCAAGTTTGAGGCACTCCGCGGGATGGATAACCGCATGGTGCTCGATGGCAGACGTCACGATTTGGGAACGTCCTTTACGGTGAGCGGCTTCGAATACGCCACGAATAGCCGCATTATCGCTCTCGGTTCCCCCAGATGTGAAAATAATCTCAGCGGGTTCAGCTCCAAGCAATGAAGCAATTGATTCGCGAGCATCTTCCACAGCCACTTTTGCGCGTCTGCCGAGTTGGTGAGCCGAGTTTGCGTTGGCTGATGCATCCGAAAAATAAGGGATCATGGCGTCTAAGACCTCAGGGTCCAAAGGCGTTGTTGCAGCATGATCAAGGTAAATTGGCTCCATGCTTAAAGTTAAGGATTCCACGACAACATTTTTGTACTTTTGACGCGGTGAATTGTACCTCCACCACAAACTTGTCACGTTACTCTAGAGCCTTAATTACATGTCAAAAACTCCATTATCACTAAACGACGTAGATCTTCATGGAAAAAAGGTCATCATGCGTGTCGATTTTAATGTTCCTCTTCATGATGGCGCCATTACAGACACCACAAGAATAGATGCTGCGTTACCCTCAATTCAACATATTCTTCAACAAGGTGCCGCATTGGTGCTTGCCAGTCATTTGGGCCGACCCAAAGGCCAAGTCGTTGCGAAAGACTCCCTTAAACCGGTTGCGGCCTATCTTGAACAGGTCTTAGAGGCTCCTTTTTCCATGGCAACAGACTGTGTTGGGCAGAAGGTGCAACAGGCGAAGGATGCGTTACAGCCAGGAGAGGTGTTGCTCTTAGAAAATGTTCGATTTCATGCCGAGGAAGAAGCCAATGACCCTGATTTTGCCAAGGCACTGGCCGAGGGTATGGATGTCTTTGTCAATGATGCATTTGGCAGTTCACATCGTGCTCATGCGTCCGTAGCTGGCATCACTCATTACATGGGTGTGAAGGCAGCTGGGCTGCTACTGCAAAAAGAATTGGCATTTCTCGGCGATGCCATAAACCGTCCAGAGCCCCCTTATGTCGCGATTTTAGGTGGAGCGAAGGTGTCTGATAAAATAGGGGTCATTGAAGCGCTTTTGGATCATGTAGACAGCTTGATTGTAGGCGGTGGCATGGCATACACATTTTATCGTGCCATGGGCTTATCCATCGGGACATCGATTGTAGAGGAAGATAAAATCGCGTTAGCGGCGTCGTTACTAGACAAAGCATCTGCAAAAGGGGTAGAGTTATTGCTTCCAGAAGATAATGTGGTTGCCTCGGCGTTCTCTGCTGAAGCTGAAATTCAAACCGTTCTACGGGATTCGATTCCTGATCAGTGGATGGGCCTAGACATTGGTCCCCTCACACAAACGTTGTTTGCCGAAAAAGTAAAACGAGCCAAAACCGTTTTGTGGAATGGGCCCATGGGGGTATTTGAATTGGAGCCTTTTGCCAAAGGGACCCTTGCTGTGGCTCAAGCACTTGTGGAGGCAACCGAAGCGGGCGCTACGACCATCATTGGTGGGGGTGACTCAGCTGCCGCCATCACACAAATAGGGCTGGAATCGAAGGTGTCCCATGTCTCAACGGGTGGTGGCGCAAGTCTTGAATTGTTGGAAGGCAAAGAGCTTCCAGGGGTTTCGTCCTTGGTGCAATGAGTCCAATGATCGAAGTGATCGTTGCTTGCGCAATGATCGCATTATCAGCAGCTAGCGCAATGATTGCGGTGATAATCCGACGCTAAAACCCAAGTGAGATGTGTACATCGAACCAGGTATGCCTTGTGCCGGGGCGAGATTCTAGGCCTGACCCTTTGAACCCACGATTAAAAAGTTGCTGTACACCTGCCCTTACTCCCAAACTCAGGCTCATTTCGGAGGGTAAAGGCTGATGAAGTTGCACTACTCCTACCAAAGACGAGCTTTGTCCAGTGTGTGAATAAAGCCCTGTAGCTCCACGTAGGGTAGGTTGGCCTAACATAATGGATGGTTGGGATGCAGTAGGAGCCCATGTACTCCATTGAAGGGTGCTTTGAAAGGCGTTGAACATGGAATGTACCCGCAAAAACCACCCTGTGGAGGGTTGCTTCCATATGACTGCGTTTGCGATCCACCGTCCACCTGCACGTAGGTTGTGTTGCCCAACAGTCACATACGCGCTCAGCGATGCACGTTGGATGTGTGTAAACTCTGGGGTCAAGGTATACGGTAGTGAAGAGGTCCAATTATGTTCGTGAATCGATCTTGATGACCATGTACCACGAAGTTTTGTGTTAGCCGGCAGGTCCCACTGTGCATAAACCTTTAAGGTTTGTTTCAATGGCTGAGCCAAGACCTGTTGGTGGTGTGTGATGGAGTGCGTCAGACCCAAGCGAAGGGGTTGCACATGAAGGTCAAAGTCCACATGACTTGTGAGTCGAGAGACATGCTCGTCAAGGGACGTCAAGGTTCCACCCACTGGCGATAGCCACGAGGGGGAGGCCCATCCAAGGCTCACTTTGGCCCTGAGTTTTTCCCTTGTTAGGTGAAATCCACCCATAGCGATCCCATCAACAGGCGATGCATTCGCTCGGGGTGCATGGTGCAGTGCCACGGCTGCGAAAGCCACGATGTTTTGTTGCCATGGAGCTGGTGAAGAAAAACGCCTACTCCAACCAAGTTCTACTCCATGAAAGGGAGACGTAGACCATAAAAACCCATCGCGCTGAACTACCCAGTCAGAATGAAGGTGTACATTCCACGCGATGCTGACCCGATGGGGCCCTAGTTTGGCAGCTCCATCAAAAAAAAGCGACGTTTGAGTCATCCTATGTTGTGCTTTTAACCCACGACGTGTTGTCCAATTTACCGAGGTGGTGGGTGGATGAAGTGTGTCGCCTTGCCATAATCGCGCGTCGAGTGCGCGGTGTGACAGAGAAAGGCGTATCTGAGTTGTAGAGCTTGGTGCTGATGACACAGAGACCCCTTTCATTGCACGATAGGGCTCACGTGAGGTGCTGACTCGGTGAGGTCGTAAGGTTGTAAGATACGTAGGTGTACGAAGTGGGGAGGACGATCCACTAGACAAGAGTCTTGCTGGGCTTAGGTGACGAAACTGGCCAAGGGTTAAGGTCAAATTTGAGGCAGGTAAATTGACTTGAAGCCCACCTGCCAACCATGATTGCCATGGGATGAATCCCAACGATTCTCCAGGTTTTTTTTGCAAAGACAAGCGCAGGTCTATGGTGGTGCTACGAACCTGTAATCGATGCTTCTGACGCGAGGGGCTTCCTATCCACTGGGAACTAGAGTCGAGACTTTCTCCACGTTGTGGTATTGGGGTACTAAAACTAACGGTCGAGACTAGTCCTCCATCGATGTCATAGGTTTTTTTTGGTTTCATGGATGTTTGAGTGTTTGACCTCCATACGACGTAGCTAGACATGAATTCTCCAACAAAAGCAATGTCAATGACTTGCTTGATAAAACTAGAATCTATTACAGACTCTGACTCTTGGGTCGAGCAGGAAGCTTCTTGCAGCTCCAAAAGCGATGCCGTGTGCACATAAAATGCGTCGAATACGTCTGACATTGACGCAGCGCAAAGATGTTTTGGTTGATCGATATGCATTCGAAGGTTTTCAGCAATCTCCTCTTGAACCTCATCCTCTAGTTGCCCATGGTACTTGGTGTATTGCCACCATAAATCCATTAATGATTCCTGGGTGACAGTCTGTGATACAGTCAGTGATGTTGGCTGTGATATAGACTCTGATATAGGTGCTAGGCTATCCAGTGAGGTGTTCACTTGGGCAATCGATGGCTCCAAACAAAACAAGCAAAGCCAAGATCCAAAGCTCCACAGTATTTTAGCCATCATAAATTTACCCATCATAGCGTGGTTCCCATCGTAATGAAGCCCCCATGGACCACCCCAATACAGGGTGGAGTTGACCTCTAAATCCAATGCCTAGGGCACGGCTTGATACACTCAACCCACCAAATTGTGTCCAGGTTTTACGCTCACTGGCATACGTTGCCAAGGATTGGATCCCCAAGCGAATATCAACTCTTTGAACTAGCCCGATACTCAGTGCCACCGAGTGACGAGTACCCCATAATGGCATCCAACTCCTACCTACGTTTAGCCATGTGTCACGTAGGACCTTGGCCTCAACCCAGACGTCAATCCCAGAAGAGACGCTTGGCCAAACCTCTGAGGAGAGATAGACATGCCCATATATCTTGTCTGAAAATTTGATACGTGTCCATAAATCCGTTCCATAAGACCAGGGGATATCTACATTAAAAGGATTGTATTCGGCCCAGGGGCCCAGCCACACATCTACCGTTTGTCCAACTCTAGACAAGCCACTTTGACCACTCACCAGCGACGTCCCCTCGATGCCCAACGATTCGATGTGCGCGCTCAATCTCCACAGCTCTCCAAACCCAAAACTACCATGGAATTGATGATGGTAGAGCCCCTGTACTTGATAGAGTTGAGTAGATTGGATGTGGATACAGCCACGATTGGATGGCTGATCTGGGCGATTGGATGGCGTATCTGGGCTAGTGAGTCCAAATGCGCCTGTATTTGACAAGCCGCAACCGCCAAGGCTCAAGCCTGATTGCACCGCTTGGCCAAGACCGTAGGCAAAGGATCGTTGACCATACAGCTCCCCTTGCCCTACCAACACAAGGACCATCCCTATGATCCCCCAAAGCCATGACTTGCCAGTCCAGTATTGGAATTGACGAGGATTCATCCAACCTTAAAAAGGTCATTCACCCACGATTGACTAATCAGAAACCGTATCTTGATCCAAGCTACCCGTATTCTTTGCACCATATTTTCCTCAAGCTGTTTTATGCGTTTTACAAGACTGATACCACTACTGATACTTCTAGCCGTACTTCCTTACAGTGTATTGGCACAAGAGTTTGATTGTGAGATTTCCATCAACCGTGAACAGGTGACAGGCAATGCGTTTGACTACATGTCGGAGTTGGCCCCTCAGTTGGAGCAATACATCAATGAAACTTCTTGGACAGAGTACCGATTTGAAGAGCATGAGCGTATTGGCTGCACGCTACAGATTGTATTGACCTCCGCGAGTGATGCTTTCGTGTATGGTGCCCAAATTGTTGTGATCTCCCGTCGTCCTATCTACAATACGATGCAGGAGACGCAGATCATGGTCTTAAATGATGAGCGTTGGGAATTTGAATACCCTCGAGGCAAAAGCTTAATTCGAGACGACCTACAGTTTGATAGCTTCACCTCGACGCTCGATTTTTATATCTATATGATTCTTGGTTTTGACTTTGACTCGTTCGCCCCTCTGGCTGGAACGGAGTTTTTTAACAAAGCGGCACAGATACGTGAGCTTGGCGAACAGGAGGGAGCGATAGGTTGGGGTAAGGAGATTGGCGCACAACGCAATCGATTTGGGCTCGTCTCTGATATATTGAACCCAACCTATGATCCGTTACGTCAAACGTTTTATGAGCACCATCGAAAAGTGCTGGATATTTTTACCGTGGACCCCGAAAAAGCACGCCAAAATACGCTAGCAATGCTTGAGCAGCTTCGAGATGCCAAGCGGCTCGCCAGCAGCACCTATTTGTTTGATCTCTGGTTCAATGCCAAGGCCCAGGAGTATATTTCCATATTCAGAGACGCTAATGCGCAAGTTCGCACCGAAGCACTCTTGCTGTTGCAACAAGTAGACCCTTCCAACACCACCAAGTACGACGTCCTACAACCTTAGTTGGATTGGCGCAGCCACTTGGCGAGATCCTTGAATCCAACTTTGCTACCTGATTGCAAAATACCGATGCGATAGATACGCGCGCTCATCAGTAAGACGCCATAGATCGACCCTAACAGCAACACCACTGAAACTCCGATTTGCCAAAAAGGGACCTCACTGATGGCTACCCGTGTAATCATGTTGATGGGGGTGAACAAGGGAATCATCGACACAACTGCTGCAAACGTGGTACTTGGGTTCTGCATAATCTGCACATTAAACATGTATGCCAAAAATATGGGGATAAATACAGGCATCATCAGTTGCTGAGAATCTGAGGTGGCATCGGTCGTAGAGCCAATGGCTGCAAAGAGGGAGGAGTACAATAGGTAGCCCAGGATGAAAAACAGAAAGAAATACAGGATTAAGCTCACCGGGATCTCAGGAATGTCAAAAGGTAACTCTGCAGTCGCTGTGGGGTTAGACGCAGCTTCCATGGCTTGACTTAGCTCGACCTCTTCGCCATTGGCAGCACTAGCCACTACATCTTCGCGCGACGTCATTTGCTCGGTTGTGCCCTCCTGTTGAGCCATCACAAATGCCACAATGGGCGTAGTTGCCGCACTTATACCCGTAAATAAGATCGCCCACAATCCGAATTGAACGATCGCGACGGCAGAGATCCCTAGAATCTTACCTACAAGTAACTCTATCGGTTTGATCGAAGAGGCAATGATTTCGATGATCCGATTGGTCTTTTCCTCCACCACACCTTTCAGGATAATGGTCCCATAACTCGTCAAACCCACGAAAATGATCAAACCGAGGATGAATCCTATAAGTGAGAAAAAGGCGGTGTTATCCTCTTCAGTGACACCTTCTTCTGTTAATTTTGTGGAGCTAAACCCAACTTGAGACTCAAACAAGTCACGCACCTCACTTGTGATCTCGGCTTGAGCCAACCGCTGCTCTCGCACCACAGACCGAACATCACCTCTGACACTTTCCAACAAACTGAGCCCACCTGAGCCCTTATAGATGAGTTCTGCATTCCCTTCACCCTCGAGAATAGAGGGTGGCAGCACCAAAAGCCCGTCGATTGTACCTGATTGTACATCCTGTTTGCCCTCTTCAATGGTTTTTCCTTGGTAATTGCGATACCGAGCTTCATCCTCAGCTACTAACGATTCACTGATAATGCCTGTCTCGTCAATAACACCCAGAACCTCTTCATTCCCCTGTGGCCACAATTGAATCGCCACCGCTCCACCAATAAGGAGTGCAAATCCGAATGGAACGAGCAGTGTCGAGATCCAAAACATTTTCTTTTTAACTCGGAAGAAAAACTCACGCTCTAAGACGATACCTACTTTGTTGAGATTCATGCTGCACTCCCCATGCCTTTTGTGGTGTTTACTGTTGAGATGAATATTTCCGTTAACGACGGCTCAACTTGTTCAAACTTCTTTACCTCTACATGTTCGATCGCTTTTTTGAGGATCGCTGGAGCCGTTTGTCCCTCTAACAGTCGAATTTCTGCAAATCGATTGGATCGATTATTGATTCGAACGTTCTCTAAAGCGTCAATAAATGTTCCATCACCTTCATACTCCAACAAAACGGTGTTCTCGCCAAAAGATGATTTGATCTCCGCTAAGTTTCCTGTCAAAACAACTTGCCCTTCATTAAACAGGGCAATGTCATCACACATTTGCTCAACTTGTTCCATTCGGTGAGTCGAAAATAGGATGGTTTTTCCCTGCGCTTTGAGCTCTAAAATCACCGTTTTGAGTAGCTCACTGTTGATAGGATCCAAACCACTAAACGGCTCATCAAATATGGCGATCTCAGGGTCATGAAGAATGGTGGCAATAAACTGGATCTTTTGGGACATCCCTTTGGAGAGTTCACCTACTTCCTGCTTAATCCAATCACTCGCTTCAAATCGTTCAAGCCAGTGTAAAATCACTTTTTTCCCCTCTGATGTTGAGAGGCCTTTTAACTTTGCAAAGTATAAAAGCTGCTCACCCACCTTCATCTTTTGGTAAAGCCCTCGCTCTTCTGGCATATACCCAATCCATTTTTGCGTTTGGGGTCCTGCCACAACATTGTTTATGTGCACATAACCACGATCCGGAGTGAGAATATCATTAATCATCCGGATGGTCGTAGTTTTTCCCGCTCCGTTTGGCCCTAAAAGGCCAAATATTCGGCCAGGTTCCGCTTTAAAGGAGGCATCTTGAACAGCGTCTTTTTTGCCAAACGACTTCCATAGGTGCGATACATCAATCATAATTGGGTATTTTGATTCGTCAAGTAGTCTGCGCTGATTTGCTCAATTTCTTTACAGATTTGCACGGATAAACTTTCTGTACACTGATAAACTCTCTGTATCTGTGATGATATAATACTAGCAATAATACGAACTCTGAAATCGAATGTTCCATGATGATTCATCATATTGCCGCTGAAGCGTATCCATTTGCAAAAGTGGGGGGGCTCGGAGATGTGGTTGGCTCTCTACCCAACGCTTTAGCCGAGCAAGGAAGTCCATCGACGGTTTGGATACCCTATTATGACATCCCGTCCCTTAATGAAGCTCACTTAACACAAGCCTGGGGGTTCTCTTTTCCATCTGCCTTTGGCACGCTTTCAGCGGAAGTATTTACGCTTCGACAGTCCAAAGAGGGACGAGCATCTTTTTATGCAATCAAAGTCTCAACCTGGACCGATAGAAAAGGGATCTATATTGACCCTGAAAGTGGACACGGATACTGGGACGAATTTCAACGGACTCTGGTATTTCAACTGGCGGCCCTTCATGCGATCCACTCGTTTAATCAACGACATGACCATTCGACTCAAGACCAGATAGTCCATTGCCACGATCATCATACGGCGCTGGTACCCTTTATGATCGAACATTGCCAGGAGTTTGCTCATTTCAAGGGGGTCCCAACCGTTTTGACTCTTCATAATGGTCAATATCATGGCACGACGGACCTATCAAAAGTCTCGCTACTGCCTACATTTGACCCCTCTAAACAGGGCTTGCTAGAATGGGATCAAGCGCTGAATCCCTTAGCCTGTGGGATCAAATGTGCATGGCATGTGACCACAGTGTCTCCATCCTATGTCGAGGAACTGAAACAATCTTCGAATGGACTCGAGGGACTTATGTTGATGGAGGAGGCCAAAATTACAGGCATTCTCAATGGTATTGATGCCAACGTTTGGGATTCAGCAAACGACCCTCATCTAGCGGCTCCTCTGAGGTTTGGACGTAAGGATGCATTAAAACGATCCAAAGAGCGTAATCGCCAAGCATTGCATGAGTATTACACAATCGATGATTCCTTACCGATTGTGGCGTTTATTGGACGACTGGTATGGGAAAAAGGGGCTGATATGCTACCCTCGATCATCCATTCGATTCGACAAAAAGGGATCCCTGTCAACATTATCCTTCTGGGAACGGGGTATCCAGAGATCCATCACCAACTCACTGCCCTAAATACAGACTCTAAACCTACCTATATCGATACTCGCTTGGAGTATAATGAGGGACTCGCCCATCAGATATATGCCGGATGTGATGTACTCTTTATGCCGTCGCGAGTGGAGCCCTGTGGCCTCAACCAAATGTATGCCATGGCGTATGGGGCCATACCAATCGTATCGAATGTTGGAGGTCTTCGAGATACCGTCCAACCTATGCCGGATCGTATGCCTAGCCCGAAGGCGGGAAGAAGTTTACAGGCGGGAGGAAGCAAACAGGCAGAACCAAACCACCAAACAAACAACCAAACAAGCCAAAAAGAAAGCCAACAAAACAGCCCAGAGAAAGCTTCACAGCTAGCTTCACAAAATCATCATGGCTATGGATTTGTAATTCATGATTTTTCTGTTCAACATATTGTAGGAGTCATTCAACAGGCCGCAACGTTTTGGCATCATGAAGATCAACGGCTTGCGTGGATGAAGGCCAATCATCAAGTGGATTTCTCATGGTCAAAATCAGCTGAGGCAACGCAGTCGGTCTATGAGGATCTCCAGCGCAAACGAATTGGAGCGTAGACTATGAAACACCCAACACTGGCAGTGATTTTAGGAGGAGGTCGTGGCAATAGACTTCACCCTCTCACAGGCCATCGCTCAAAGCCTGCGGTACCTATCGCGGGGAAATACCGTTTAGTCGACATTCCTATTAGTAATTGCATCAATTCGGATATCCGAAAAATCTTCGTGCTTACACAGTTTAATTCGGCCTCACTGAACCGACATATCAAAAACACCTATAATTTTGACTCATTCAGCAGTGGGTTTGTAGATATTCTCGCCGCTGAGCAGACCCCAGGCAGCACGGATTGGTTTCAAGGTACCGCCGACGCTGTGCGACAATCCATTCACCACCTCGAAAATCATGAGTATGAGCAAGTTTTGATTCTATCGGGTGACCAACTCTATCAAATGGATTTCAGGCACATGCTTGCTCAACACAAAGACTCAGGTGCAGATATTACGATTGCAACGATCCCTGTGAAGGCTGAGGATGCCACAGGCTTCGGGATCATGAAAAAAGACAATCAAAACCGGATCAAATCATTTGTTGAAAAACCGGCGTTGGAAGATTTGCCAGCCTGGAAGAGTCCGGTGGATAAATCTTTAAAAAATGAGGGCAAAGAGTATTTGGCCTCGATGGGTATTTACATATTTAATCGTGAGCGATTAATGGAATTGATGGATATCCATGCCGATGCCGCAGACTTTGGCAAAGAGATTATCCCCAAAGCACTTCATGGGGAGACGAAGGTGTTTTCCTACGAATTTACAGGATACTGGACCGATATTGGGACAATTCGCTCATTTTATGAAGCCAATTTAGAGCTCAGTGATGCGGTGCCAGAGTTTAATTTATACGACAACCAAAATCCGATTTACACGCGCGCAAGACTCCTGCCAGCGTCGAAAGTTTCTGGAACACGTATCCATCAGACGGTGGTTTCGGAAGGATGTATTATTGAGGCAGAATCCATTACCCGATCTGTTGTGGGTATTCGAACTCGAATAGGGAAGGGGACCGTAATTGAGAATACCGTAATCATGGGGAGTGACTCATTCAACACGATCGAAGAATTAGCGAATCAAGATCCTGACCATCCGCCGTTTGGCATGGGTGAAAACTGTTCTATTTCCAACGCCATCATTGATAAAAACGCTCGAATTGGCCACAATGTGACCATCCATGGCAGTTCATCACTCAAAGATGGTGATTATGGCTCATACCACGTTGTCGATGGGATTGTGATTGTGGTAAAAGGGAAGTCGATCTTGGATGGAAGCGTTATAGAATAGGCTCGATTGGAGTGATAAGAGCACCACTTGAAAAGAGCACTACTTCAGCAGAGAGGCAACAGTTACGCCAATGTCCGCAGGACTTTCAGCCACGGTAATACCGGCATCGGCTAACGCCCGTTTTTTGTCTTGAGCGGTTCCCTGACCTCCTGAGATAATCGCGCCTGCATGGCCCATACGTCGACCTGGAGGGGCTGTCGATCCTGCAATGAATGCAACCACGGGCTTGGTACCATGTTCCTTAATATAGGCAGCCGCTTCCTCTTCGGCGCTCCCTCCAATTTCACCGATAAGGACAATCGCATGTGTGTCAGGGTCATCCATTAATAGTTTGACGGCATCGGTATGTGTTGTCCCAATCACTGGATCTCCCCCAATACCAATCGCGGTCGACTGCCCAAGTCCTGCTTTGGTGAGTTGGTCGACTGCCTCGTAGGTTAAGGTTCCACTTCGCGAAATTAGTCCTACAGAACCTTCCGTAAATATCATCCCTGGCATAATGCCAACCTTTGCTTGTCCCGGTGTAATGACACCTGGGCAATTTGGCCCAATGAGTCTTGCACCGTGACGCTCTACCACCGATTTGGCAATCACCATGTCCTTTACGGGAATCCCCTCTGTGATACAGATAATAAGCCCAATCCCTGCCTGAGCTGCCTCAATGATTGCATCTCCAGCAAAGGCTGGGGGTACAAAAATAATGCTCGTGTTTGCCCCTTCTTGAGCTACAGCCTCAGCAACGGTATTAAACACGGGTCTATCGAGGTGAGTTTGTCCACCTTTTCCCGGGGTAATCCCTCCAACGAGTGGCGTCCCATACTCGATCATTTGTGAGGCATGGAATGAGCCTTCGCTTCCGGTAAAACCTTGGACAACTAAACGGGTATGACGATCAACAAGTACGCTCATGAGGGAAGTGGGATGATTTGAATTTGAGTCAGACGAAGATACGACGGGAAGGCTCAACCATCAAACAAATTGGCACAGAAAGGAATTCACCTTGATGTGTTCTTTAAGAAGACTGTAATAAGACTGTGTCGCCAACTCATGCCTGTCATGTTCACAAAATCAACCATATCGGATCCGCTAGAATGAGAATATCTTGTACCTTCCAACCATGAGACTTCCAGCGCATAAACTCGATGAAATACGACAAACAGCCGACATTGTGGAGGTTGTGGCAGATGTGGTCTCTCTAAAAAAATCAGGCCAAGGATTTATAGGACTTTGCCCTTTTCATAATGAGAAGACCCCCTCATTTCGGGTCAATCCAGATATGGGCATTTTTAAATGCTTTGGTTGTGGCGAAGGTGGAGATGCTATTAGCTTTGTCATCAAGACGGAGCATGTCAGTTTTATGGAAGCTGTTCGGTCTCTGGCTGAGCGCTACAACGTGGAGTTACCCGAGCAGGAGAGCACTCCTGAGCAGGCTGCACGTGCGACACGCTTTGAGAAATTGTATGAGGCTCTTCGCTTTGCAGCGAACTGGTACTACCAACAACTCAAACATCATGATGAAGCGGAAAAAGCCCGCGTTTATCTACAAAAAAGAGGGTTTACAATTGAGACGGTCCGTGCGTATGGACTAGGCTATGCGCCGCCAAGTGGACAGGCACTATTAGAGGCTGCAGTGCAAGAGGGGATTGATGAATCTATCTTGCTAGACACAGATCTGGTGAAGCCTCGCACGAGGGGGGAGGGTGTCTATGATTCCTTTCGTGATCGGTTAATGTTCCCCATTTTGAATCCATCGGCGAGGATTATTGGCTTTGCAGGCAGGACATTTGACGAGAACAAAGGGCCAAAGTATGTCAATAGTGCTCAAACAGAGGTCTACAATAAATCACAAGTCTTGTATGGCATCCATTTGGCTAAGTCTGTGATACGCCAAGAGCGACAGGTGATATTGGTAGAGGGGTATACCGATGTCATGTCGCTTGCCCAGCATGGAGTCAAAAATGTCGTTGCCAATAGTGGTACAGCCCTCACACGAGAACAACTAGAGTTACTCAAGCGTTATACCAACCGGTTGCTCATGATCTATGATGCCGATGCGGCGGGGCAAAAAGCCATGGTGAGGGGGATCGAACTCGCTCTAGAGATGGGCTTAGAGCCTGAGACCTTACAGCTTCCGGAAGGTGAGGATCCAGACTCTTTTGTTAAGCAACACGGTCAAGAAGGATTTAACGAGCATGTGCGTGAGCATACAGAAGATTACATTACATACCTGCTTCGATTGGCGGATGAATCGGGCCGGTTAACATCATTACATGAGCGCGTTCATGTGCTCGAAGAGTTCGTCGAACTCCTAGCTGCAATTCCAGACCCAGTCGCACGTCAAGTTGCAACACAACAATTGCACCAATCGACCCATACGTTTCGTGGTGGCTCTGACCGTGAGCTTCATGCGGCTGTCGATGCATCTGTGGCCAAGCGTCAACAACGCAAAAAGCTTCGACAAGAGCGCGCCGAGACTCTAGGACCCAACAGACGCTCAGCTTCTTCGCATTCAGACCCTTCACTAACAGATCCATCACAAACAGACTCTTCACAAGGGAATGCTCCCCCGCTGATGGACGAAGATGGTTTCCCTGTAGATCCCATGGATGACATTCAACGCGGTGCGCCTTCGCCCAAACGTCGTCCTGAGTATGAACGAAGACTTCTGAAACTCTGTCTCGAGCACGGGGCATGGATGGTTCAATATATCCATCAATATGTGTATCCATCATTTTTGGAGGACACTCAATTTCGTGAATTCTATGAGCTCTTAGTCGACCGAGCCAAACGTCAAGAACCGATTGATGTCCAGACCTTTAAGACATTTCCACCACCTACTCCTGAACTCCTTGCAACCCTCTTTATGGAGAAGCATACCCCAGGAAACCGAATGAGTGAACGGATGAAGCAAAGCCGATTGGATCAAGTGGATGAGGTGATGGAAGCGAAATCTACAATGAAGGTCTTGGTCACTCACTATCTACAACGTTTGAAGGCCTCTATCACCAAAGAGATGTCTGAGGAGAATATTCAAGAAACACGTCGCAAAGAGTTAGTAACGATGATGAGAGAAGCCCAAAAACAACTCAACACCTTGCAATCAACTGCGGCTGAACACTGTTTTGAGAACCCAACTGGGTATGATCCTGAACAAAAACGAAGAGAAGGGTTTTCTTACACCCCAAAACCACGACAATAAACCTAATTCTCCGAATCATGACGGAACGTGAGTGTGCAGTGCATGCTGCAGAAGAAGCTGCGAAGGTGATTTTATCCTTTCACCACCAACGAGCTACAGTAGAAACGACATTCAAAGGGCCGCGGGATTTAGTCACCAACGCTGATGTTGCCTCAGAAAAAGCAATCATATCTATCCTAGAAGCCTCTTTTCCCGAAGATCACGTTCTTGCTGAGGAGGGACACCATGCGACGAGTGTCGAGGAAGGTCGATGGTGGATTATCGATCCAATCGATGGGACGACCAACTTTGCTCACGGGTTCCCCATATTTTGTGTCTCTATTGGGCTATGGATCGATGGACAACCTCAGCTTGGTGTTGTCTTGGATGTGATGTCTGATGAATGTTTTGTCGCAGAAAAAGGGAAGGGAGCCAGCTGTAATGGCGTACCCATTCATGTTTCCGAAACCACGGATCTTACGCAAAGCCTCATCGCTACTGGATTTCCCTATCACGAATTTCGTCGTTCTGAATCCTATCTAAATGTGTTTAAACATTTTCTCCAAGAGGCTCGATCGGTTCGACGTCCAGGCGCTGCGACGTATGATTTGTGTTCCGTGGCTGCAGGGCGGTTTGATGGCTTTTATGAATTTGGTCTCCAAGCCTGGGATGTGGGTGCTGCTGGCTTAATTGTCCAAGAAGCAGGAGGCGTCGTAACGAATTGGGCTGGTGGAGACGATTGGCTATTCTCCAATAAAGTAGTTGCAGGGAATCGCTTCATGCATGATGCAATTCAGAAGGTGCTTGAGACGTACATCCCAACCGAAGTTTTGCATAGTCCAACAATGGATGGGACCTCGTAAGGACCAACGATGGATGGCACAGCTGGGGGCAGCAATGGAGGGCCAGCATAGGACCAGACATCCAGAACGGTCTAGCCCATTCAAATTGCCATTCTATCGGGCAATTTTTCGATCAAAAAGAGCGTCTAGCGATGAAAGCATCATGGGCGCCCGACCTAATTTAAAGGGCTCTCCATGTGTGCACCCCCCACGATGCCCATAAGTCCTTGTTCTTGCGCGAATGGACTCAAAAAATGTGGGGGAGGAGATATAGGTTTCAGGTTCATCGCCAGGAGTCTGCACATTCACCTGACTTGCATGAGCCAACATAGAGGCTTCTTTTGTTTCGAGATGATCTGTGATATCTATAATGAGATCAGGTTCAAAAACGGTGTCCTGCATGTAGAACAGCAGATGAGAGGGTCTCCAGGGCTCTTGCAGCTGGCCATGGTTATCCTTGGTTTCAATTTTTACGAGTCCGCTTAGAAAAAATGAGTCTCGAATCAACGCACTACCATGCCCATGATCAGGGTTACGATCCTGTGGGGCATTCGCAAAGACAACTTGAGGTCGGTATGTCCTTAATATTTGAATCACCTTGAGCTGATTCTCTCTTGTATTTGACACCAGCGTGTCGGGTAGTTCCATATTGAGTCGATCAGAAGCACCTAGAATCGACGCAGCGGCTTTGGCTTCCTCCAAACGAATTTCTGGCGTACCCCGAGACCCCATTTCCCCTTTCGTTAAGTCGACGAGGACAACGCTTTTGCCTTCTGAAACGGCTTTGGCAATGGTCCCCCCGGCACTTAATTCCACATCATCTGGATGGGCGCCAAACGCCACGATATCGATGCTTTCTTGATTTGGTGTCATAAGAATGAAACGTTTACTCTTAGTGTTCGTATACTAGCTGTTGATCAATCATTTTGTCCTCCCAAGCGTCATGAGTCCAACCCAGTGAATCGAATTCTGTGAGCCAAACCCAGTGAGCTAAACCCAGTGAGCCAAACCCAGTGAATCAAAACCCATGAGACGAATATTTCTGAGCCTAACCGAAGGGACACGGATTGCATTCCAATCCATTTCGGCTAATAAGATACGGGCTATTTTAACAACCCTCTGTATTACCATTGGTATTGTGTCCGTGACCTCCATGAATACCATTACCGATGGTATTGACCGCAGTTTTGAGGACAGCATGAGTGCCTTGGGTCGCAATGTTGTCTACATCGAGAAGTGGCCTTGGGGAATTGGAGGCGGCGAATACAAGTGGTGGGAGTACCGCAATCGCCCAGAGATGAAACTTGATTATGTTGAAGATATTCAGTCTAGAAGCCAATATGCCGATCATGTTGCGGCTGGAGCTTCCCGTAATCGCCCCGTACGTTATGATGATAATTTTGTGGAGTCTGCAGAAGTGGTGGGGGCTACTCCCAACTATTTACAATCAACCGCTTTGGAGCTAGATCGAGGACGCTTTTTTACTCAAGATGAAGATGTCCGAGGGACGAAAGTTGTGGTGCTGGGCGCAGAAGTTGTGAATTCACTATTTGATGGAGCCTCACCGCTGGGAAAGGAAGTGCGCATCCAGGGGCAAAAATTTAATGTGATTGGCACATTCAAAAAACGGGGTGACTTCCTAGGGCTCAATAATGTAGATAACATGGCATCGATGCCAATAGGGGCATATAAAAACCTCTTTGGGCTACGCTCAGGCTTGCAGTTATCGATTCGATTCCCAGATGAAGCCACGCTTCAGGAAGGGCAGTATGAAATAGAAGGGATTATGCGTCAAATTAGACGGCTCGACCCCTTGGAAGAGAATGACTTTGCGATCAATAAGCCAGAACTCTTTGAAACTGAATTTCAGAATATGACCTCGACGATTTACTTGGTGGGGATCTTTCTCACAGGTTTGGCTCTTTTTGTTGGTGGGATAGGTGTGATGAACATTATGTTTGTTTCCGTTAAAGAGCGAACCAAGGAAATTGGTATCCGAAAAGCCGTGGGTGCGAAGTCCTGGGAAATTCTGTCGCAATTTCTCATTGAGGCCATCGTTTTATGCCTTATTGGCGGAGTCATTGGAATTGTGCTGTCCATCGGAGCCACTCAACTCATCAATCAATTTTTTGTGGCCTACATGAGCTGGACCACGGTGGTGAATGCCGTTCTTCTTTGTAGTGCTGTAGGGATCATTTTTGGTTTTATTCCCTCGTACAAAGCGGCCAAAGCTGATCCTATTGAATCCCTTCGTTACGAATAATTATGAATCTGTTCTCCGTTGCTCGTCAGTCAATTGACTCTATCAAAGCCAATAAATTAAAGTCCTCGCTCACGCTTTTGGCGATTGCCGTAGGGGTTTTTGCTGTTATTAGTGCCAACACCGCGGTACTGGTCCTTGATACCTACTTTAATAACACACTCAATGTGATGGGGGGTAATGTCATCACTATATCCAAAGACCCTGCGATCCGTACAGGAAATGATTGGGGTAAATACCGCAATCGCAAGGATATCACCTTTGCACAAATGGATGATATTATTGACCGCGTTCGAAGCGTCTCGGATGTTGGGCCTGTGGAACGCTTCAGCATTACCAGTGTCAGCTTTGATGAAAAAGAGACAGAGCCAAGTGTGAGCATTCGTGGTGGTAATAAGCACTACCTCACAAACAATTCGTTTGACTTGGAGCAAGGGCGGAATTTTACCGATCTCGATATCAACAATGCACGAGATGTCGTTATAATCGGCGCTGAGATACGGGAAACTCTTTTTGAAACGGTGGATCCACTGCTCAAAACGATTCGAATTGATGGTAGACCCTACACTGTGATTGGTGTTACTGCCGAAAAGGGAGCCGTATTTGGTAACTCACAAGATCGGTTTGTTGTGGCTCCTTACACCTCCATGCTCAATAATTATGGGGGGAAACAAAGGAATATCGACATTCAAGTCACATCCGCTTCTGTTGCTGGGATTGAGGATGCCATAGATGAGTTGACAGGGATTTTAAGGCTAATTCGAAAAGTAGCCCCTGGAGATCCAAATGACTTTGAAATCTCTACAAACGACACGTTAGGTGGAGCTTTTGATCAATTCACGGGCGTGCTCTACATCATTGGGTTTGTCGTAGGGGGTATCGCATTGCTAGGCGCAGGCATTGGGGTGATGAACATCATGTTGGTCTCTGTCACTGAGCGTACACGGGAAATTGGGGTTCGAAAGGCTGTGGGTGCACCCAAGAGTGCCATTACGTCACAATTCTTGATGGAAGCGATCGTAATCTGTCAAATTGGTGGATTGATTGGATTATTTGCGGGGGTTTTGGTAGGCAATATTATGTCACTTCAGCTCGACACAGCTGCTGTATTTCCATGGGGGGCAGCCCTCATAGGTGTTGTTGCCATGACATTTATTGGCTTAATTTTTGGTGTATATCCTGCATTTAAGGCAGCCTCACTTGATCCCATTGATGCACTTCGATATGAATAAACGGACGATCAAATAGGGTGAAAGCCTAGCGGGATGTATGCTTAATGGTATGTATACTTGATATGCCTAATGGTATATATATTTAATATGCCTAATGGTATATAAATTTAATTAGTGCATGAAAAACGGTAACTCAAACATCAAAACGTGTTATGGATGAAAAGATACTTAAAGACTTGAATGATGATCTCGATGAAAGCGTTGCCGAGCCATCCAAGTCATCAACAATAAAAGATCATCATCTATGGAATGTGGTCGACGATGTGCGATTCGAAAGTGAGCAGTGGATTCGTAAACACCCCACTGCTGGCTTTGCGGCAGGAGTGGGTCTTGGCATTGTCGTAGGTTGGTTTTTGCACAACAGTGACAAACACAGGTCATAAGCAGTGGTCTTAAGACGTTATTTGCCATCAAGTTGATGGAGTGGTCGCTAGATACACAGAATTGAATTCACTTAGTTGAATACAGGTACTTGAATACAGAGAGTTGAATATGAACTCATTATTTGGATGGTTGAACCAAGCCCAAGAAAAAGGACAACAATACACTGTGGCCCAATTGAAACGTTTGAAACTGAAATTCATCCTCGCGGTGAGTCAACTCATTGGAGCTGCACTATCGGTCTTGTTTGGCATCTTGTTGCTTTTTGTTTCTTTACTCACTCTGTGGGTCCTTGGCGCGTTTGCTCTATCAGAATGGTTGGAGTCCACAATTCTAGGATTTTCAATTGCGGGCGTTCCCTTACTTATTTTAGGGATATATCTCGTCGCTGCCAGACCTCCTTTATTTCAAAAGGCGTGGATTGCCATTTTGAATAAACACTTACATGATTCATAACATCGTATTCTTAAAGAGACGATTACTTTCTTAGCTACATGACATCCATGACGAAAAGTGAGTTAAAAAAAGAAATCAAGCGACTTGACACTCAAATCGAGGAGTTAGAATCATCCGCTAGAGAATCTGTCAAATCAGTCCAGGAAAACACACAATGGATGCGCCCATCGTGTAAAATAATCAAATCAAATCCTGTCCCATGGGTGCTAGGGGCAGTCGTGGCAGGAGTTGTCTTTACAAAGACGGTACAAAAACGTTCTAAGAGAACGGTGAGCACGACCAAAGCCAGAGATGTTAGCCTGATAGGGCTCCTTAGTGTTGAATTAAAGAGATGGGCAGCAAAGGAAGCTGTTTCCTATGTAAGGAGCCTTGCCTCTAAACGGTCACTGAAGAAAAGTTCTTGATAAACACGAAACATCTCATCGTGTTAGACGTACACGTCATTATTTGAAATCAATCTCTCCCATATGAAATCCCTCTGGCTTGCTTTGACCTTTACGTTGTTGTGTTCGGTTTGGACGTATGCACAAACAACGGACGCATCAAGAGTACTTTCTCTAGAAGAAGCCATTGAATTGGCACTCGACAATAGCACACGCCTCAAAGAGATTGACAACAATGTGAGCCTTGCAAAGGCGCGACGATCCAATGCTGCAGCGGCGTTTTTACCGAATCTAAACGGTAATTTATCTCAATCCAGTAACATCGGACGTCAATTTGACAATACGACCGGTGATTTTGGTGATTTTACCATCAACAGTTTCGGGGCAAGTCTTAATAGTAGCATGCCTTTGTTCACAGGTTTTGCGAATATCAATGAATTACGCTCCTCCGACGCGACACTTGATTCACGCGAGTTCACTCGTCAGCGAGTCAAAGAACAAGTCATTTTCTCCACTGCTAGCGCGTATCTTCAATATTTATTAAGTCTAGAACTACGCGATCTAGCCCAACAAACCTTAGACGTATCCAAGCAACAACTAACCCGTATCCAAGCGCAAGTTGAGGTGGGTGCGCGACCAGAAGTAGATTTGTTGAATCAAGAATCGACGGTTGCCAGCAATGAGTTCCAATTGATTAATCGTCAAAATGCGGTTGTGCAAAATCGACTCGCTCTTTTGCAAGAAATGGAGCTAGACCCACAGGAAGATATCTCGTTTGATCAGCCAGATATTGATGAGTTAAATCTTACAATGCAATCGTATGATCTGGATCAACTCATCTCGGTAGCCCTTGAGAATCGAGCCGATTATCAAAGCCAACAAGCTTCCATTCAAGCAGCGTATTTCAGCTACAAAGCGACCCAAGGGCGCGTGCTACCTTCGTTGTCATTAAGTGCCAATATTCGATCCTCACTAAATGATCGCAATCCATTCTCGTATACTGATCAGTTTACCGATCAAAATATTTCCCGTGGGTTTAGCCTCTCCTTAAATATCCCATTTTTCAATCGCCTAAGTACAAGGACAGCCATTGTGTCTCAAAAATTGACCTATGAGAATACAAAGCTTGGCGTGGATCGTACGAGACTCAACATTATTTCAGAAGTGACACAAGCCTACAACGATTATCAAGCAAGGGTTGCGGAGTTGGAGTCAACAGAAAAGGCCCTCGCTGCCTCTGAGCGAGCATATGAGACAGAATTGGAGCGTTATGATATTGGTATTAGCACATTAGTCGAATTAAATCAGAGCCAGGCGCTTTTTGAACAAGCCCAATCCAACCGACTTCAAGCAATCTATTCCTACACTTTTCAGGAAAAACTATTGGATTACTATATCGGTAATCTAAACGAAACGTTGTCTCTTAACTAAACCCAACCACTAGGACACACTCATGGCATCATCCACAAAAAAACTAACATTCTGGACCCTAGGTATTTTGGCCGTTTTACTTGCAGGGGGTGCGCTCGCTGTGAATCAAGGTTGGATTAATCGGGGCGGAAACACAAAAACCGTAGATCTCGACCAAAGTGACCGCCGCACAATTGTGCAAGAAGTCTCCGCTTCAGGACGGATTCAGCCCGAGGAAGAGGTCATCATCCGCCCAGATGTTTCAGGAGAGGTTATTGAACTCAATGTGCGTGAAGGGGATTTTGTGCGAGCAAATGAAGTCCTTGTACGTATTAAGCAGGATATCTATCAAGCACGAATCGATGAACTTAACGCCTCTTTGTTGATTGCAAAAAGCCGTTTTGAGCAAGCTCGCTCTGGTTTACTTCAAGCAGAAGCTGAGTATTTGAAGAACAAAGAACTGTACGATCAGGAGTTGATCTCTGAGCTGCAGTTTTTGCAAATCAAAAACAATTATGAGGGGCAGCAAGCCAATGTTCGTGCGGCTGAATACCAGATTGAGAGCGCAGAGGCTGGTTTACGTCGTGCACAAGAAGAGCTTGCACAAACGGTGATTCGAGCCCCAAAAGATGGAACCATTACCCGTCTTTCGATTGAACAAGGGGAGAGAGTTCTTGGAAATTCACAAATGGCAGGGACAGAGATGATGCGCATTGCCCGTATGGACCAAATGGAAATCATGGTCGACGTGAATGAAAATGACATTGTGAATGTGTCGGTGGGTGATAGTGCTGCCCTTGAAGTGGACTCTTATCCAGATAGATTGTTTGATGGTGTGGTCACAGAGATTGCAAACTCCGCTGATGTACAAGGTGCAGGCTCAGCAGAGCAAGTCACCAATTATAAAGTCAAAATCCGTGTCACGACCCCACACAACCTGGATGCAACCGAAGATGGATCGATGGCAGAGATCATTCAAGCCTCCACACAAGAGGTGAGCGAGTTGACTGAAACACCCTCATTCAAGCCAGGAATGTCGGCAACAGTGGATATTCGGACCAAGACGGCAACCGATGTTGTGGCTGTTCCTATTCAATCGGTAACGGTTCGTGATTTTGCGGCATCCCAAAGGTTTGGGGGGCGCAGCGGCTCAACCACGAACGGCCAAGGAGCTAAAGAAGATTTCCGACGTGTCGTTTTTGTCTTGTCGGGCGATACGGTCAAAAGAGTTGAAGTTGAAACAGGTATCTCAGATAACACCCATATTCAAATATTGGACGGCATAGCCGAAGAGGAGACCATTGTAACGGGCCCCTATCGCGTTCTATCAAGAGAGTTAGAGGCAGGAGATACGGTCGAGAAACAAGAGTCTAAAAATTCATAAGAGTCCAATTAAAGAGAGTCCCTATGGCTGAGCAAGCTGTTATTCAAATCGAAGACCTCAAAAGGGTCTACCAAATGGGGGATACCGAGGTGCGCGCACTGGATGGTGTAACCTTTGATATTCACCGTAATGAGTATATCGCCATCATGGGTCCATCAGGATCAGGAAAGTCGACCATGATGAACCTTATCGGGTGCCTAGATACCCCTTCGGAAGGGGAGTACATCCTCAATGGACATCGAGTCTCAGAAATGGATGATAAAGAACTCGCCGATGTTCGGAATCGTGAAATCGGATTCGTATTTCAAACCTTTAACCTTCTGGCAAGAACAGATTGTTTGGCCAATGTGGAGCTTCCACTCATTTATGCCGGCATGGCTGGAGCCGATCGTAAAGCCAGAGCAACGGAGGTTTTGACCAAGGTAGGGCTTGGAGACCGACTTGATCACAAGCCCAACGAGCTCTCTGGGGGGCAACGCCAGCGTGTAGCGATTGCCCGCGCCTTAGTGAATGGCCCCTCGATTCTTTTGGCAGATGAGCCAACGGGTAATCTTGATACCAAGACAGGGGAAGAAATCATGGAACTCTTTGAAGAGCTCTATGAAGCAGGAAACACCATTATTCTCGTGACACACGAAAATGATATCGCCAATCATGCCCGCCGCATTGTCCGTTTGCGCGATGGAAAAATGGAGAGCGATGATGCTGTTGCAAAGCCTAGATTAGCTTGATTTGTCTTGAAATCTCGCGGTAGAGTGGAATCAAAGGGTTATCTTTAGCGTTTAGATTGGAGCTAACCCAACGAATTTGTATTCATCATCTTACACACCCAATAGCCAGTTTTCCGTTTTTCCACCCGCGGTAAAACACCTTTTGCTCACAAACATTGTCATGTTTGTTGCAACCATCACCCCGATGGTGGGTCAATTCCTCTATCAATACGCTGCATTATGGCCGGTTGGTTCGGGGAGATTTGAGTTTTGGCAGCTTGGCTCCTACATGTTCCTTCATGGTGGACTTGGACACATTTTTTTCAACTTGTTTGCCCTATGGATATTTGGTCAGCCCATGGAGCGTATTTGGGGGACCCAACGCTTTTTGGTGTACTACTTAATTTGTGGGTTAGGTGCAGGGCTCATTCAACTATTCGTTAGCCCTGGAGGCCCCACTGTTGGTGCTTCAGGCGCGGTATATGGCTTACTTCTGGCTTTTGGTATGACGTTCCCCAACCAAGTTATTATGTTGTTGTTTCCACCCATTCCGATACAGGCCAAATACTTTGTGATGATTTATGGGGCACTTGAGCTTTTCTCTGGTTTGACACGACCTGGATCAGGAATAGCTCATTTTGCCCATCTCGGTGGAATGGTCGTAGGGTTGGGGCTTATTCTCTACTGGAGGCGCATTCCATCAAATCGACTCTTTTAATTAGTCTTATAAATAGTCTTTACATTAGTCTTAGCAAATGATGAGGCAACAAGGTTTTGGTGGGTTTCAGCAGGGGTTTCAACAAGGCTATAATGGCCTGCCGGATGCCTTAAAATGGATCCTTACAATATCTGTTGGGGTTTATATTATCCAGGCATTTGGCACATGGATTCCCATTGCCGACCAAAATCTCAATCGTTGGATCATTGACTGGCTTGGGTTTGAGGCGATATGGCCAACGTATGTGATGCAGCCTTGGCGATTCGTTACCTATATTTTTCTGCATGGCTCGCCCTTTCATCTCTTGTTTAATATGCTGTGGCTCTTTTTTCTGGGCCGAGCTGTCGAAGAATCTCTGGGACCACGAACATTTTTGGTGCTTTTCCTGGGTGCCGGCCTTGGAGGAGCGCTTCTTAGTGTCATTTTAGGGTTTCTTGCTCCGTTCACGGTCATGATTGGCGCTTCTGGAGCTGTCTATGGCATTATGGTCGTATTTGCCATGATGTATCCACGTACACCGATGATGATGCTATTTTTACCCCCTATAGAGGCGAGGTATCTGGTGGCTGGGATTATTGGTATTGATTTGCTGCTTCTTGGCTCAGCCGACGGAGTAGCACGTCTGGCCCATTTGGGGGGTGCACTTTCGGGTTTTGGGATGTATAGACTCCAGCAACAAGGCACAGATCTATCTGGGTGGATTCGCCCCATAGAAAGACTCTGGTCAGAACCACCTTCGGGAAAAACACGTAGGCGAACGTCTACGATGAGTGATGCAACGATTCTGGAAGAGGAAGATGAGGTGGATGTGCGCCGCGAAATTGATGAATTGCTTGATAAAGTTGCCAAAAACGGATACGATGGATTATCCAAAGAGGAGAAGCGTCGACTCTTTGATGCAAGCCAAAAAAGGTGAGAATAAACAAGAGAGATCAACATGAAAGATTTGATTGGGCGTCGTCAATCACACCAGGTTAACATTGATGGAGTTAAAGTGGGGGGGGGTGCGCCTATTGTTGTACAGTCGATGACAAATACCGATACCGCAGACATTGACGACACGGTAGAGCAGATTGATCAACTCCAAGCTGCAGGTTCAGAGCTGGTACGTATTACTGTCAACAATGATGCAGCAGCCAAGGCGGTACCCTATATCAAGGAGAAGTTGCTAAATCGGGGTGTGATGGTGCCCATTATTGGGGATTTTCATTATAACGGGCACGTTTTGCTTACAAAATATCCAGAGGCGGCCAAAGCGTTATCCAAGTTTCGTATTAATCCTGGCAATACCGGGACAAAAACTCGGGATAAAAATTTCTGTACGATTGTAGAGCAAGCGATTCAATATGACAAACCTATCCGTATTGGTGTGAATTGGGGGTCATTGGACCAACAGTTGCTAGCTCAAAAAATGGACGCAAACAGCGCATTATCCCAACCAAAATCCTCAAAAGAGGTGATGTTTGACGCTATGGCGGAGAGTGCTAAGCGTAGTGCAGCACTGGCTGAGGATGTGGGTCTTGCCTCAAATCGAATCGTCGTAAGTTGTAAGATGTCTGTGGTACAGGACTTGATCACCATTTATTCACGCATTGCCGATGAGCTCCCTTACGCCTTGCATCTCGGCCTCACCGAAGCCGGAATGGGGATGAAAGGGACGGTGGCGAGCTCTGTAGCCTTGGCTGTGTTGCTTCAACAGGGTATTGGGGATACGATACGTGTCTCGTTAACGCCAACACCTGGAGCAGATCGGGCAGAAGAGGTGCGAATTAGCCAACAGATTCTTCAGTCACTAGGTATTCGTAGTTTTATTCCACAGGTGACTTCTTGTCCAGGATGTGGACGAACCAAGAGTACCTATTTTCAAGAATTGGCGGAGGACATACAAGACTACATCAAAGTCAAAATGCCTATTTGGCGCGAGCAATATCCAGGGGTGGAGGATATGGATGTTGCAGTGATGGGCTGTATTGTAAATGGGCCGGGGGAATCACGCCACGCCAATATTGGCATCTCTTTGCCTGGTACATTTGAAGAGCCTAAAGCTCCTGTCTATATTGATGGTGAGCACTCTGTAACCCTCAAAGGCGAGGGTATTACCCAAGAGTTTCAGAAAATCTTGGAAGAATATGTCGAAAATACCTACCAAAAGGGGTAGCTTTCTTTTATAAATCCATACAAATACACATCCATGAAACACTATTTGACCATTTTGGCCCTTGTGGCAACGCTGTGGTTCACGGCCTGCACGACAGAGCCTACATCGACACAAGAGACCAACACTTGGCATGAAAACGCTACGATTTATGAAGTGAATGTGCGGCAATACACGCAAGAAGGTACGTTTGACGCCTTTGCCGAGCGTGTTCCAACATTAGCCGATATGGGTGTTGAAATTTTGTGGTTTATGCCCATTCACCCAATTGGTGAAAAAAACCGAAAAGGCCCCCTGGGTAGCTATTATTCTGTGAAAGATTACAAGGGTGTGAATCCGGAGTTTGGCACCAAAGAGGACTTTAAAGAGCTAGTGGAAGTCATTCACGCCAACGATATGAAAGTGATATTGGACTGGGTGCCAAATCACACGGCGTGGGATCATCCTTGGACCGAAACCAACCCAGAGTATTACACACTGACCGAGGAGGGGGATTTTATGCCACCAGTGCCAGATTGGTCCGATGTGATTGATCTTAATTTTGAGAATGACGACATGCGCGAGCAGATGATTCAGGCGATGGAGTATTGGGTCTCTGAGTTTGATGTAGATGGGTACCGCGTGGATGTTGCCCACTCTGTTCCGACCGATTTTCATGAGGAGGTTCGCACGCGTCTAGATCAAATTAAGCCCGTTTTTATGTTGGCGGAAGCCGAGGTTGTTGAGCACCATTACGAGGCTTTTGATATGTCCTATGCATGGAATTTTAATTCGGTAATTTATCATGTAGGCCAAGGAGATTCGACTGTGTCAGCGATACATCGAGCGATGGAAAAAGAGATGGAGACCTTCCCTCGTGACGCCTACCGGATGTTTTTTACGACCAATCATGATGAAAACTCCTGGAAAGGCTCGGATGTGGAGCTTTATGGGGATAATGTTGAGGTGTTTTCAGTGCTAGCCTCAACCATCTATGGGATGCCCCTTGTCTATTCGGGGCAAGAATCGTTGCATGAAAAACGACTCGAATTCTTTGACCGTGATCCGATTGATTGGAAAGACTACCCGCTTCAAGACTTCTTTTCGATGCTCTTGACGCTGAACCAGGAGAATACCGCGTTGTGGAATGGTGAACAGGGAGGTCCTTATGAATATATCGACCATAATGATGAGACGGGGTATTTTGCGTATCGTCGAGCGAATGAGAACGACGAAGTTGTCGTGTTTCTCAATTTTGGGGATGAACCCCTCAACAATGTGAGCCATACATTTGACGGAGAGTTTGTCAATGTGGCAACACAAGAATCGGTGACGGGTGAGTCGACGATGACTTTGCCAGCCAATAGTTGGGCCATTTATTCTAGATCCTAAGAGGTTAATGAGCGACGTCTTTGAGAATTGATCCGAAGTATTTCCCTCGGTTTATGTTCTTTGTGGCAGCCATATCATTTGTTGCCATTGCATGGAGTACCATTGCGTACCAAGAACGCCGTCTGACCAGGTTTGAAGAGGCGTTGCCATCCAGACTTCAAGAGATCAGCCTTGATTCCCTGTCCCGGTTCGAGGTGGGGATACCAAGGCCACTGTCACAACTTGAGAATAATCAGGACACACAACAGGCTAAGCATCAGGACACACAACAGTATACACACCTAGACTCACAAAGGGATACAAATAGAAATCAGGTACCACCCCTTAATTATCCCTTAACCCTAGTGTTTTGGGCACCTTGGAGCGATGAATCGATCAACATTCTTCAACAAGAATCTCGCGACTCCACGACATCATTGGTAGCACTTTCTGTTAAAGATTCTCGAGAAAATGTTGTGAGTGTGTTAGAGGATGTAACGATGGAGCGTTCTGTAAAAAACTTCAGGTCGTATGATGGCACCCCATTATATCAAGCATGGGAGTTGCCGGGTGTGCCCACGGTTGTCCATATGGAATCACCCTCAACAGGAGTCTTTGTGGTGGGGACAAAACGTGACTCGATTGCATTCTCCCTGCAAAAAGCCTTGTCATTATGAGTGTCTATGTGGACCATGTAGGGATTCTAGAGCATGTCCCTGTGGAGCTACTCCAATCGCTACAATTTGGAGAGGGAGCGTTTGAGACGATTCGCGTCGATAAACTCAATGGTATTGAATGGTGTGACGCTCATTGGGCGCGTTGGGTAGAAGGGTTGACCTATCTGGGCGTTGAAGTGGACGGCCTAGTGAAAATACAGGATTGGATCCATGCCATGCAGATGCTTGCCAACGATCAGGGATTCACATCAGATTGGATGGTGGCCCGACCACAGGGGGCTATCACCGAAACAGGAGAGTTTCGATGGTGGATTCAATGGAGTGAGGGGAGTGCTTGGCCTCATCCAATTCACATTGGACGGGTCCCTACGGTTCCATTACCCGACGAGTATAAGCCAGCAGCCATGAAGCTTAATATGATGAGTTATTATCGCCATGCTGAACGACAAGCTCGATCCAAGGAGTGGGACTTTCCGATCCTATGCACAAAAGAGGGCTTAATCTCTGAGAGCTCGCGAGCAAATCTATTTTGGATGAAGGGGGATCATCTCTTTACACCCTCTAAGCAATGTCTGCCACTTCATGGCGTCGTGAGATCGGCGCTAATTGACTGGGTGCATGCCCAAAACGAACTTCATATGGCAGAGGTTGAGGCTACGATGGCAACTCTTCTTGACGCCGATGGGGTATTTCTGAGTAATAGTCTTCAACACGTGGTCTGGGTGGATGGTGTAGAAGGCCACACCTTTACAAAAACGACACAATTTGAGGAGCTAGTAGAGATGTTTAAGCAAGATATACCCTACACAACACTTTCGACAAGCTAGCATGACATGAGCGATGGAGCAATCCCTTACTGGACATCTATTGAGGAACTTACCACCTGGATGGATCAGCAACCCATGATGGCGAAGGTTGGAGGAGATGCTGTAGAATTGGGGCTTGAAAAGATGAAGATTATGGTCGCGGAGTTGGGCCATCCGGAAGAGGGGATCCCAATGATTCACGTGGCAGGAACCAATGGGAAGGGGACGGTATGTCGATTGGCAGCAGAATTAGCGATGGCAGAAGGTCTTAAGGTTGGCGTTTATACCTCACCTCACATGTTAAGAGTTCAGGAGCGGTGGACACTGAACGGAGTGCCCATCTCTGATGAGCTTCTCCTTCGTTTAGCCCAAGAAGCGCACCCTGTAGTCGAGGCAATACGACCCACATTTTTTGAACTAACAACATTGATTGCTTTTTTAGCTTTTGCCTCATGGGACGTGGATGTTGCTATCGTAGAAACAGGATTAGGAGGCCGTTTGGATGCCACTAATGTGATTACCCCGAGGGTTAGTGTAATAACGTCGATATCCTATGATCATACCGACATACTGGGCCATACAATACAAGAAATCGCCACTGAAAAAGCAGGTATTATAAAGGCAAACACACCCATTGTGCTGGGCAACCTGCATAATGATGCCAAAAAAAGCATCATGATGATTGCTCAAGATAAAGACTCTGAGGTGATTGACGGGCAATTTGCACCCATGGTAGAGCTTGAATTAGCCACAGGATGGGACCGACAGAACCTACATCTTGCAGGTCTGGCTTGTGCACGTATCGGCGTGTTTGCGGGTCAACATCAAACAGAGAAACGTACATACAATCAGCGACTTGAAGAAGCTTGGCGCCAGTATCAAAATCGTCAATGGATGGGGCGACCTTTTATCTCGATTAATTCGAATAAAACCTGGTACTATGATGGCGCACATAATGAAGAGGCGATTGCATTATGTCTGCAGCGATGTCAAATAATTGCCCCTCTTTCAGACTGGACGGTAGTCTATGCACCGATGAAAGACAAAGTATCGGCATCTATAGTGGATCAGTTTGATGAGTTTGGTGAATGCTTCTTTGTGTCGATGAATCATCCTCGAGCTGCAACGACAGCAAACCTCCCAAACAATAACGCCTTTACCTCGATTTCGGTGGACACAATGCCAGAGGTGTTAACCCCCATGAAAGACTCATTAGTAATTTTCACAGGCTCTTTTTACTTTTATGAAACCTTATACGCTGGGTTTTCGAAGTCATCTCTTCTTTCAATACCAGCGCAATGATTTGAGATAGGGAATTTGGGTCGATTAGTTAAGTCTCCGTCATCGACCACCATGTAATTTTATATGTCAGAGAACACCGCTGAAGAACTAAAGCGTCAGTCGCTTACGCAATTGCGTGCGACAGCTAAATCTTATCATATTCGTCGAGTCTCAGGACTACGAAAGGACGATCTTATAGCTGCCATCCTTGAAGCTCAACAACATCCTGATGTTGCAATATCAGGCGTGCGTCCAGTTCAGCGTTTTGATTTAACGTCTGATGGGGAGCTGAAACCAGCAAAACCATCTAATGGCTCTACATTATATGGTGAGAGTCATACCTCACGCTACAAAAAACCGTCGGCTCAAGAGGAGCATTCAGAGACAGGGCCACATTCAAGCTCAAACAATGATAGCCAGGGATCAAAA
Organism: Balneolaceae bacterium; assembly: GCA_031581145.1. Lineage (GTDB taxonomy): Bacteria > Bacteroidota > Rhodothermia > Balneolales > Balneolaceae > UBA8296. The sequence goes on along the minus strand of JAVLBP010000001.1, from coordinate 196,092 downwards.
ACGTCCTCCAAACACGGAGAGTCAGCCCATGGGAAATCACCCCAACATCATCGACCTTCTGAAGATGATGGCCTACCTACCTCCACCGCTGAGACTCTAGAGGAGCGACTTGCAGAGATTACCCCAAAACTTGGCAAATATATTGTCAATGAAGGGACGCTCGAGATTCTTCCTGATGGTTATGGATTTTTGCGTAGTGTGAACTACAATTTCAAGCCAAGCCCTGATGATATTTATGTGAGTCAATCTCAGGTAAAGCGTTTCCGACTCAAGCAAGGTGATAGCGTTGTTGGAATTATACGACCACCGAAAGTTGGAGAAAGATACTTTGCCTTATTGCGCGTTGAAGCCGTCAATGGTCGCTTTCCAGACACCTTAGACGATCGGCGTGATTTTGATGATCTGATGCCGATTTATCCCGATCAGCGATACGTATTGGAGTATGACCCACCAGAAGTTTCCACACGTTTGATAGATCTTTTCGCACCCTTGGGTAAGGGACAACGGTCATTGATTGTTGCCCAACCCAAGACAGGGAAGACCACCATCCTGCGAAACATTGCCAACGCTGCTGCTGAGAATCATCCAGAGACAAAAACGATTATCCTGCTCATTGATGAGCGCCCTGAAGAGGTGACGGAAATGCGTCGCACGGTTCGCAACGCGGAAGTTGTTGCCTCAACGTTCGACGAGAAACCAGAAAATCATATTGGCTTGGCTGAAATTATGTTTGAAAAAGCCAAGCGTCTTGTCGAATGCAAGCACGATGTGCTCATTTTGATGGATTCTATCACGCGATTGTCACGAGCCTACAATGTTTGTGCGAACAATAGTGGTCGCACCATGAGTGGCGGTGTCGATACAGAAGCACTCAAAGTGCCTAGGCAACTTTTCAGTTCAGCAAGGAATATTGAAGGGGGTGGGAGTCTAACCATTGTGGCTACAGCTCTTGTGGAGACTGGTTCTAGAATGGACGACGTTATTTTTGAAGAGTTTAAAGGGACTGGAAATATGGAAGTCGTTCTTGATCGCAAACTCTCCGACCGGCGTATTTATCCAGCAATTGACGTCTTTAAGAGTGGTACAAGACGTGAAGAACTCTTTGTCCCCGATAGTGAGCGTGAAAAGGTGGTGTTGTTGCGACGTTATCTTACCAATCACAACGCCTACGAGGCGATGGACTTCCTCCTTGACAAGATTAAAGGGACAAAAGATAATGAGGAGTTCTTACTCTCCATGAATAAGTAACTCCTCACTACACGCTCTACCTAAGTTGTTTTACTGAAGAGTTGTTTTACTGAAGTTCGATTTTTACAGGCGACAAGGCCCATGTTTGACGGCTCATCGCCTTGGTATTTGCCATCACGGGATGGTTTAAGGCCTCTTGTAAAGGTTCTGGCAACCATTGAATCGACCATTGAGCCATCATTTGACTGCTTGTGCCCAGGAGTTCTTCAAAAGGATCTTTGGGTTCTGGGTACTGTTCAACGACGAAGTCTTCAATTTCTGCTTCTGCTGCAAGATCAGCAAGGGCATCATCAAGTGTGCCTAGGCTATCGACAAGCCCTGCCTCCTGGGCTAAAGAGCCAGGCCAAACACGTCCTTGCGCAACCTCATGAACCTCATCTCGTGTCATGTTGCGTGACTCAGCCACAACCTCCAAAAAGCGCTCATAGCCTTGGTTTGTTGCATTTTGAATGGCTCTGCGCTCTGCCGCGGTCAATGGGCGCGTCATAGTCAAGACATCAGCATGAGGATCGGTCTGAACCTCACTGAGTGTAATGCCAAGTCGATCATTCATCAACTCTTCGGCATTAAACATCGTCCTGAAAATACCAATAGAGCCAGTAATGGTATTTGGGGACGCATAAATCTTTGGTGTACCTGCCGCGATGTAATACCCACCAGACGCTGCAACAGATCCCATGTAGGTGTAGATAGGCTTGGTTTCAGAGAACGATTTGAGACGGTTCCAGATCAATTCAGATGTTGATGCCGAGCCCCCTGGACTCTCAACAAAGAGGATGACTCCCTTGACATCCTCGTTGTCCTCAAGCTCGTTAAGTGTCTCATTCAAGGCCTCAAAGGTTATAGAATTGTCTGACTCAAAAGGAAAGTCGCTTGGGATGGACGGCATAATGGCCCCAGAGGCATACACAACAGCGAGCTCATTGTCTGATGTGTTTTCTTGCAAGCCAGCCTCCTCACGCCCCACTTTTGCATACCGATCAAAGTCAACCACCTCTAAGTCATCTACCTCTTCCACACCAGCGGCCTCAGCCACGGCTTTTCGGATATCATCAGGAAATGCTAGTTCATCGATTAGACCCGCATCATGGCCATCGACCATACTGCCTGTGTATAATTCGTCCATAAGGTCATCAAGTTCCGCTTCAGAGCGTCCAGTTTTGAGGGAGACCTTGGATAAAAACTCCCCCTTAACCTGAGCTAGCAAGGCCTCTCGTTGTTCACGATCTGCTGTAGAGATTTCATCTGTTAACCACTGATCAACGGCTGATTTATATTTACCCACACGGAAAATCTCAGGCTCTACACCAATTTTCTCCAATAATTCCTGGTAATAGCTTAACTGCATCACAAATCCATTAAACTCAAAATAAGCTTGTGATGGTGCATAAATCGAATCTGCAGTGGATGCTAGGTAGTACCCCTTTTCATCAAATCCGAGATCAGTCGTGCTGGCCAAGACAAACTTACCAGACTCTTCCTTGAACTGTGACAATAGTCGATGCGCCTCTTCAAGCGCAACCCAACTTCCAGTGATAAATTCGGTTTCTAGCCAAACACCATTAATTCGCTCATCGACGGCAGCTTTTTCAAGCACATCGCGTAAGGATTCAATAGACAGAGGGACGTCGCCTTCATTCAACAATGCCTCAAATGGATCTTGATCTGCCCGCATGGAGAGCGCACCACTCAGATCAATTTTTAGGACGGACTTGTCCTCTATATAAGGCTCTGGCTCAGAAGAGCTACTTGCAACGATGGCAATTGTAAGGACAAAAATAAGGCCAAACGCTACGAAAATGGCTAGAAGTGAGGCAAAAAATGTGGATAAAAAACGCATGATTGGTTGTATTAAAACGGTTTCGGTTGCCAGATCGTTATCTTATACGAAAGAAAGAGCCTTTGGGTTCAAATTCCAATTCATAACGCTCATTCAAAACTCAAGTCAGCAGGTAACGTTATGCCATCCTCGTCTTCCAAACAAATACTCGTCATTGGATCAGGCCACAATGGGTTGGTCTCAGCTTGTTACCTCGCGAAGGCCGGCCACAACGTAACGGTGTTGGAGCGTCGTGAGTCTCTGGGAGGAGCTGTGTGCACAGAAACCCATTTTGAATCACCAGCCCATCCACATGGATTTAGGATGGATATTGGATCGTCTGTTCACATTATGATTCATCAAACAGGTATCATAAAAGAGCTTGAGCTGGAAAATTATGGGCTTGAATACATCGATATGGACCCCATGATGAGCTATCCCTTGCCAGATGGAAAAGGGGTTATCCATTTTTATAAAGATCTTGAAAAAACCCTTGAATCGATTGGTCAGGTTAGCCCGTCTGATGTTGCCAATTATCGAGAGTTCATCACTTTTTGGGAGAAAATTAACAAAGGGGTACTCAAAACGTTTCAAATTCCACCGGCTGCTGGAGGCATTGTTGCCGAAATGGCCAAGGGTCAAATGCGGGATGGCGCCATGTTTAACAAGGGTGAATCGCTACCTGGATTACAAAAAATCTTAGGGAGCTATGGCAAGGTTGTCGATGATGCCTTCGATAGTCCATACATCAAAGCCGCACTGGTTTGGTTTGCTGCACAGTCTGGACCTGTGCCTGATGCACCGGCCACAGGCGATTTTGTGGGTTGGCAGTCAATGTTGCATCAAAGTGGGGCAAAGCATCCGAGGGGTGGAAGTGGAATGCTCACACAGGCAATGGCCCGTTATCTCGAAGCACATGGTGGTAACGTGGTATGTGACGCCGAAGTGGATCACATCCAGATTGAAAAGGGGCGAGCAATTGGTGCTGTGACCAAAGATGGGCGTGAGTTCCGGTCCGATCTCGTCGTGTCGAATGCCCACGTTCAAACCACAATGCTTGGCATGGTTGGCAAAGAGCATCTTGACGATAAGCTTTTCAAGCGCGTGGAGAATATTCAAGTGGGTAATGGCTTTGGCATGGTGATTCGATGTGCAGTTGAAGAGCTTCCCGACTACACCGCTGCACCGGGTGATCCTGAGATTCATAACGGTATGCAATTATTGGCTCCCTCCGTGGACTACATGCACCGCGCTGTTGGAGATTATATGAAAGGGACTCCGCCAGAGGACCCTGCTGTGTTGGCGATGACCTTCTCCAAAATTGATCCAGATGTTGCCAAAGATGGAGCACATACACTCTTTGCTTGGGCTCAATGGCATCCCTATGAACTTGCCAATGGTGTTCACTGGGATGATATACGTGAGCGAGAAGCAGAAAAAATTTATGGTGTGGTGGAGCGCTATGCCCCGAATATGAAAGGAAAACTCATTGATTGGGTGATTCAATCGCCTCTGGATATTGAGCGAAAACATGGGCTACTTCGTGGCAATGTGATGCATGTGGAGATGAATTTTGACCAAATGTTCATGTTCCGTCCTTTACCAGAAATGAGCCAGTACAAAACACCGATCAAAGATCTTTATTTGGCCAGTGCATCGTGTCATCCTGGAGGCGGTGTATTTGGAGCCGCAGGTCGTAATGCAGCCAATGTCATCCTTAAAGACATCAAGCCGTCCTTTTTTGGAGGCTCATAAAGCATCAATTCGCCGTCGTTCATGAAACCACAATACCCAACATCCAACCTCGAGATTGATGCTGATAAAGTTCGAGCCAATGTGGGGGTCATCCGTGAGTGGATAGGGTTGGACACCCGATTGATGGCGGTGGTGAAAGCCAATGCGTATGGACATGGCGCCAATGTGATGGGGCAAGTCTTAGATCCTTTGGTTGATATGATGGCGGTGGCCACAGTGGATGAGGCCATTGAACTACGAGCCGCCAAAGTCACTTCACCCATTCTAGTGATGGGGGTTCCAACGGCCGAAACCGCGGTCTCATACGTGACCTATGATATAACAGCCACGATTAGTGACTTGTCACACTTCTCCATTCTGATGGATGGTACACGCTACCATCTGAATCTTGACACGGGGATGCACCGTCTGGGGATTAGACCAGAGGATTGGGCATCGGCGCGACAACAAGCCATTCTAAACAGTCGTCTACGTTGCGGAGGGGTTTATACCCATTATGCCATGGCTGATGAGGCGGATCATCCAGGAGTCCCTTCGCAATACTCGTTGTTTGACAGTGCGATGGAGTATTTTGATGAAATTCCTCTGAAATATATCTCCAATGGTGCGGCATCCCTTTCTGGACAAGCCCCCATGGGTTCTATGGTGCGCACAGGCAATCCGTTTTGGGGAATTTCACCCATCCCACCGTGGAAGCAAACCCCTGATGTCCTCGCTATTGTCCAACGTCTACAACCCACCACAATTTGGGTGAGTGAAGTCGTCCAGCAACGACCTATCTCGGCAGGTGACACGGTCAGTTATGGATGGGTTTGGACTGTGCCGGAGGATGGGGTTATCCTGACAATTCCCGTGGGGTATGCGGACGGTCTTCCTCGAAACCTTCCTCCGGGTGAATCATGGGTTGGGGTACAAACAGATGGTGGATGGATTCAATGTTCATTGGCAGGACGTGTAACGATGGATTATGTTCTGGTTTTTTCGCCAACAAAAGTGCCACCTTTTACTAAAGTCCATCTATTTGGTGGTCAGGGAATGGCTGCGTGGGAAATGGCACGCATGGCTGAGACCATTCCCTATGAACTCTACACACGCTGGAGCGAGCGTGTATCTCGTGAGGTGTTTCACCTACGGGATGCGTCTACTATATCGTAATGTATATACCGTAATGGATGGATTGCAAACAACTTAGTTGTCATAGATTCGGTCCAAGAGGACATCATACCGAATCGTATCGTTGCGTAGGTCGTAGTTCACATTGTTTGAATCAACATCGGCGAAACCTTCACCTGGCGGGACAATAAGTGTACGCTTCTCATTTACCCTCATGCCAGTAACACCATTTTTGAGGCCAGAAACAGAGATTCCTTGAACATCGACGAGGCTAGCTGTCGTTGTGCTATCGGAATAGGTGCTTGAGACAATCTCACCGTCGAGTGTCCTCAGCGTAAGAAAGATGGCTACCTGATCTCTTGGTTGAACAATAAATGGGTGATCCGATTGATGCACTAGGTAAGCGATCGTACCACCGTTCAATGTGATGACAGGCTTGCCGGTCGTATCGTAGGGTGCAGGGACTGTGCTATAGTCTGGGTCGGTTGATTCCGTTGGAGCTACAACGCTTGAACTAGATTCTAAGCACCCTGTAATAATTAAAGGTAGTGCAGTCAACAGAATAAGTGAACGCATAGTTTGAACTGTTCTTGTCAAATGTCTCATAAGGTTAAAATATGATTTTTTGAGGCCAGTCTACACAGTGATATATGTGTTAAGCAGCTTTGGACTTTTCTACCCCACGAAGGGCGAGTTTGCTCGTGAAGATGGCGACTTGATAAAGTAACGCAAGAGGGCCCGCAATTAATACCTGACTCACAGGATCTGGGGGCGTTAATACGGCTGCCATGACCATAATGGCCACAATGGCTTGTCTCCAGTAACTACGTAGCCAGGACGGTGTAATGAGCTCCAGTTTGGTAAGAAAAAAACTTGCCACAGGAATTTGAAACAAAATACCACAAGACAGCGTCCACATCGATACACTTGTAAAGTATTCATTGATATCAAACTCATTGGCAATGACATCGGCAATCACGAACTGTGTGAAAAACTGCACGGCAAAGGGTACCAATATCATATATCCAAACGACACACCTAAAAGGAAGAAAAAAGAGATAAAAACAGTGTGACCGAAGGTTCGAAGCTTCTCTTTCATGTTGAGGGCTGGCGCTATGAAGGCCCACAACTGGTAGAAAAAAATGGGGGAGCCAAGAATAAACCCCATAACAATGAGTGTGCCCCAGTAGGTGAAAAACTGCCCAGGTAATTTACGGCTAATGAGTGATAGCTCTACAGCATCAATGCCAATGAGCTTATACATAAAGAAATCCTTCTCTGTCGGCCCCAAGATTAATTCGTTAATAATGAAGTCTTGGAAGATGAATGCTACAACGATGCCAACAATTGTACCCATGAGTCCTCGAAACAGCCTCCAACGTAGCTCCTCAAGATGATCTAAGAACGACATGGACGCTGAAGGGTCTCGTTTCGGCGGTTTCGCTTTAGGCGGCACCGCTGACATGACATCGCGTTGCTCAGCCATACTTAGAGTCTATGGGTAGACAAAGGATGCGCCTCACACAAGGCATGGACTTCAGTTTTCACGGCATGGATTACCGACTCATCTTCTGGGGATGACAAGACACGATCAATCAGGGTTGCCACTTGTCTGAACTCTTCCTCTTTGAATCCCCGTGTCGTCATTGCTGGGGCGCCCACACGGATACCTGAGGTCACAAATGGACTTTCAGGGTCAAAAGGTATCATATTTTTGTTCAGTGTAATGAAGGCTCTGTCAAGGGTTTCTTCCGCTACTTTTCCTGTAATACCTTTATTGCGTAAATCAACGAGTACCAAGTGATTATCGGTTCCACCTGATATAATAGAATACCCTTTCTCCACAAACACCTCGCCCATTGCTTTTGCATTAGCGACGACTTGTTGTTGATAGGTTTTGAATCCGGGTTGGAGTGCTTCTCCAAAGGCAACCGCTTTTGCTGCAATGATATGCATCAATGGACCCCCTTGTGAACCTGGAAAAACGGCATTATCCAAGACTTCACTCCACATCTTTGTACGCCCTGATTTTGGTGCTACCACTCCAAGGGTATTCTCCCTGTCCTTCCCAACCAGAATCATTCCACTTCTTGGGCCGCGCAATGTTTTGTGTGTTGTTGTTGTCACAACATCGACATGGGGAAGGGGGTCGTTGAGGACACCGGCTGCAATGAGCCCTGCTGTGTGTGCCATATCCATCCACAAGAAAGCACCCACTTCATCAGCAATAGACCTGAACGCTTGAAAGTCAAAATCACGACTGTAGGCTGAGGCACCAATGGAAATGAGTCGTGGATTTACCTTTTTCGCTCGATCGCGTACCCGATCCATATCAATTCGCCCAGTGTCCTGCTCAACGCCATAAAACTCAGCATTAAACCAGATTCCTGAGAAATTGGCTGGAGATCCATGTGTTAAGTGTCCGCCATGGGCGAGATCCAGCCCAAGAATGGTATCTCCTGGCTTCATGAAGGTGAGATATACCGCAATATTGGCTGAGGCTCCTGAGTGAGGCTGTACATTCACCCAGTCAGCACCAAAAAGCTCCTTGGCCCGATCGCGTGCTAAATTTTCTACGTTGTCTACAACCTCGCACCCACCATAATACCGTTTGCCAGGATACCCTTCAGCGTACTTATTTGTAAGGGATGACCCTCCAGCTTGGATGACAGCAGGGGACGCATAATTCTCTGAGGCAATAAGCTCGAAATGGGTATCCTGTCGCTGAGTTTCTTCAGTTATGAGGTTATACACTAATGGATCGGATTCCGATAAATGACTCATGCTCAATAGGTTGTTTTAGAGGATTCAATTTTTTCTACCCTGCGTTCATGACGCCCACCTTCAAAGTCAGTGGTTAGCCATTGCGTGACAATCTCTCGCAATTGCTCATGCGATAATGTGCGACCAGGAAGACACAATACGTTTGCATTGTTGTGTTGGCGAGAGAGTTGCGCGACAGACTCATCGTAAGCCAAGGCCGCTCTAACGCCATCAAATTTGTTGGCAGTCATACACATCCCTTGTCCGCTTCCACATAACAAAATCCCCAAAGGATATTGTTTTTGGCTCACAGCCGAAGCTACTTTGGCTCCATAATCTGGGTAATCAACAGACTCTTCAGAGTGTGTTCCTAGGTCGATAGAATCGTGCCCTAGATCTTGTAAAACTGTCTTAACGAATTCTTTGGCAGGATACCCTGCATGATCACTTGCAATGGGGATTTTCATGAGGGTATAATAGGGTTTTCCTTGGAGAGATTCCTCCTATTGCATGGCTTTATCTGGGTCGACGGGGCTGAAATCAAGTAGCGGGTTTCTCTCAATCGTTGTGTAGATCGTGTCACTAGAAATACTGCCAAAAATACCAACAGCTCCCTCCACATGATTAATCACATTTTGGATTTCTCCAGGTGATAAGGTGCTCCCGCCCAATTGCACACTTTGCGAACGGACAAAGTCGTACGAATTTTTATCCAAAACATTGGCCACAATGGCATTTGGACCATAAAACGACACGGCTAACCACGGTAAGCGAAGTACCGTATTGCCGTTCTCGTCAAAAAAGTTGGCTTCGTTTAAGATTCCGGAGCTCACTTTATAGAAATCTTCGATCACTACGTCGCCGTCACTATCTTCTAGCGTAGACTTATAAAAGGGCGTTAAATCTTCGGATTTGGGGTCGTCGGCAATCGTATTAAAAATGAAAAATCGTTGTTGTCCTGCAGGTGAACCTGATACCAAGATTTCGAGTTGCTCAGAGGATTGGTAGACAACTCTATCGGTGATGCCACCTAATACCGTCAATGGCTCAGGCACAGTGGTCGTCGCACGTATGGGAGTATCCTTGTCTGGGATATCAATCGTTAGATCATACGTGGCCGTTGCTTCAATTTTTTGTGTGGTATCGGTCGGTGTGTAGATCCCACTTGAGTCGATTTGTTGATAGGTCATCAATTGACCTGTATCGCCAGATTCTATGATCACGGTCGCTCCATCCACCCTTTGATCTCGTAAGGTGAAAGAATCGAAAAGTTCACTTGATGTGGTCAATGTTACATCAGGAAACTGTTGTCCTGCAATAAGGTACGCCTCAACAATGTACTCTTGTTGATAAGAATCTTGCTCATAGGGTGAACAGCTCCACAGCGCCAAAGAACAAACCGAAATTAGCAGAAGTGATAGGGGAGATCTTACTTTCATGCGGGTCATCCTATTAAAACGTCAGTGTGTAAGAGAATGCAGGGAGAATTGGTAACAAAGGTACCGTAGTTTGTTTTACTGGATTCTCGTCAAAATCGTATTGATAGAACCAAACGTTTCGTCGCGAGTAAGCATTAATGAGTTGGATTTGAAATTCTGAATCGGCGATATCAAAAAAACGACCTTGTCTAGAAAACGAGAGATCCAAACGGTGATTGGCCGGTAGCCTGGAGGCATTCACCTTGCCAACGAGCAAGACATCATTCTCTTCATTATTCCATGGCTGTCTTGGGTACTGCGTTCGACCTAGCGGCTCTGTGTAAGCTTGACCTGTGCCATAACTAAAAACTGCGTTGGCTGTCCAACGATCAGATAATCGATAGGTTGCCACGATGTTTGCATCATGGGTGCGATCATATTTAGGTGGATAGAACCGCGGCGTGTCTGAGCCGATGGCTGCGTTAAATCCTGGAAATTTACGTCGAGTCACACCATACGTATACCCTACAAACCCCGTAAAACGGCCCACTTGACGCTCAAAAAAGACTTCTACACCATAGGCGAATCCCTCACCAAAGCGAAATAGCTCATCATAATCTAAGCCCGCGGCATCCGGCAGGAATGGATCTAGCTCAAACAGATCGTTCATCGTTCTTGCATAGAATTCTACGTCAAAGCCATACCCATCGAAAGGCTCAGTCTTTATGCCCAAAATCCATTGATCTCCGTAAGCAGGTGGAACGCCGTCGTCGACCGTAAGCCATGTATCAAAGCCAGAGAAGGCTTCATTTGAGATAAGCGTCAAGAATTGGGAGTATCGACCATACGCGGCTTGAATTCGTACCGTAGGAACAGGTCGATATTCTATGCTTAAGCGTGGTTCTGGTTCAATGTAGTTTCCTTCCGAAAAGGCGTTGACTCGAATCCCAGCACGCGCTACCCAACGGTCATTAGGTCTCCATTCATCTTGAAAATAGACCGATGCATAATTGGCTTGAATTCGGTTACGGAACGTCTCTTCGCCATCAAATCGGTTGCGAAGCGATAGAATCATGTTGCCTGCCCAAAGACCCATTTTGAGGTCATGCGTCGGGCTTGGTTGGTGCTCTGCATCAAATTTGATGGAGACATCGGAGATTTCGTTGCGTTGGCTAAATGGCGTGCCCGCGATGGTAAAATTGGGCTTATTCTGGTATGTCGACCCTGTAAACGTAAGTGTGGTAAACCAATTTCTGGGCAATATCCGCTTCCAAGAGGTGCTGAGTGTACGGTTTCCATAATTGAGACGAATATCGGCATCGTCGGCAAAGGGGAGGGCAACAATGTCTTGTCCTGTATAGAATGCTACCGATAACTGGTCATTCTCAGACACACTTTGGGTAACCTTTCCATTAATGTCATAAAAATAAAAGGTGGACGGAATCGCATCGACACTTTGTCGTAGCGCTGCAAGTAACGGTTCCAACGTCGAACGGCGTACTGCGAACATGTACGAACCGTCACCCACAGGGCCCTCGATGTAAGCTCTAGACGCGAGAAGTCCAATACTTAAGCCCCCAGTACGTTCATTACGATTTCCATCTTTGTTGTACACACTCAACACCGATCCAAGACGACCCCCATATTCTGCTGGATACCCTCCTTTGAATAGGCGAATGTCTTTAACCGCGTCAGGATTAAATGTGGAGAAGAAGCCAAAAAAGTGGGATGGATTGTATACGGTGGTTTCATCCAGCAAAATGAGTGTTTGGTCCGGTCCACCTCCGCGAATATAAAGACCACTAGAATAATCAGATGCAGCTTTAACGCCAGGAAGGAGTTGCACACTACGAAATACGTCTGGCTCAAATACGGCGGGAAGCTTTTTGATTTGTTCTGTTTTTAATTGTGCTACACCAATATTCTTTAAGGCTTCTTTGTCTCGCTCTGATTCGACCACCACTTCTTCCAGAGTGAGATTTTCAGGTGGAAGCTCAAAATCGAGGCGAATCGTTGATTCACTGTCCAAATTGATCTCCTTTTCTACCATGTCATATCCCACAAAGCGTGCTTGTAGGATTTGCTCACCCGTTAGATCCGTTGTCAAAGAGTAAAATCCTGAGCCATTCGTTGTGACCCCTTTTGTGGTCCCTTTTATTGACACGGTCGCCAAGAGGAGGGTTTCTCCAGTTTCTGCATCCCTCACGTAGCCTTGTATCGTTGTTTGTTGTAGCTCAGTCCTTGCTTTGGATGGCTGCGCGTGTATGTCTGACACTGTGGGTGTTGCCACACATAGCGCTACAATTAGGTACAGGCATGATTGGCAAAAACGATGGGCAAAACCCAAGACATTGCGAGTTAGAATATGCATGAGATCAGAACAGCCAGAATGAAACTTTTTATGTACGTTTATACGTAGAAAGAGAGAGCCAAGATACATACGTCGATCGGTCTCTTTTAACATGAATTCACAACATAGAAATGACTAAAATCATTGCGTTGATTACCGGTTTTTTGATCATCTCGAGTGCCCCATTCACTCCACTTAAGGGTCAAAACAATGACACTGGATTTGACAGCACTGCTGCAAATGATCCAGAGCCATCGCCAAGTTCATCAAAAGCTACTTGGGTGCTGGTTGAGGGGATGATTGATAATGGACTCGCACACTACATTGACCGTGCGATTGCTCAAGCTGAGGAAAGGGAAGACGACGTGCTTGTTCTTGAATTGGATACGTTTGGGGGGCTTGTCGATGCTGCCGATAAAATCAGACAATCACTCCTAGATGCTGAGATTCGTACCATAGCCTTTATTAACAAGAATGCTGCCTCTGCCGGTGCCTTGATTTCATATTCATGTGACGTCATCATTATGGCAGAGGGTGCTTCAATAGGCGCTGCTACTGTGGTCCAAGGCCAATCTGGAGAGAAAGCTTCAGAAAAAATGCAGAGCTATTTTCGTGGATTAATGCGTTCCACGGCTGAAGCCAATGGTCGTGATCCTCAAATTGCAGAGGCTATGGTGGATGAGTCGATTGCAGTGGAAGGCATTATCGAGGAGGGGAAACTTTTGACGCTGAGTTCCTCAGAGGCGCTTGAATATGGTGTTGCCGACGATCTTGTGGACAATAAATCTGGAATGCTTGCGAGGTTGTCCATTGAAGAAGAGGAGATTGTTGAAACATCGGAGTCATGGGAAGAGGCGACTCTTCGATTTATTGCCAACCCAGTTGTAAGTGGAATTTTGATGCTGATGATGATGTCTGGGCTCTATTTTGAATTTCAAACACCCGGTGTTGGCTTCGGTGGGGCAGCGGCAGCTCTCGGGGCGGCATTATTTTTTGCCCCACTCTATATCATGGGGCTCGCTGAGGCATGGGAAATCTTGTTGTTTGCCCTCGGGGTGATATTGCTCATTGTTGAGATCTTTGTAATCCCTGGATTTGGTGTGCCCGGTATCATTGGTCTTTTGTTGGTCGTGTTTTCATTGGGTGCATCACTTATTGGCAATGTGGGCTTTAGTTTTCCTGAGCAGAGTGAGGTTACAAGGGCTGTATGGACAATGGCCATTACATTGTCTGCGTCCTTTGGGGCTATTGCCATGGTAGCTCGCGCGATGCCAGAGCGTCGAGCGTTTGGCTTGTTGGTATTAAATGACAAACTCACAGAAACTGATGCCTCCTCCGATGAGGCGGAGTATAACGTACTATTAGGTCAAGAAGGCGTCGCAAAAAGTCCATTAAGACCCTCAGGGGTTGTTGATTTCAATGGACGTCGCATGGACGTTCAGACCCTAGGTGACTTTATCGAATCAGGAGAGACCGTTGTTGTCAAACAAGTCAATGGACATCGGGTACTTGTCGTAAGAAAAGGATAATTTGTTCTCTAAGCTGAACTCACAACACAGCACATACAACTCGTAGCGACGGCTACACAACTCAATTCAACTCTATGGATTTTTTCGGATTACCATCAGCATTATTTGTTCTACTCGCTGTTCTCCTCGTCCTAATCATCTTCTTTTATTATATCCCTTTGGGGCTCTGGGTGACAGCATTCTTCTCTGGAGTTAGGGTGAAAATATTCGGTGACCTTGTCGGAATGCGTTTGCGTAAAGTGCCACCAGGACCGATTATAAAAGCTCAAATTACAGCGAGTAAAGCAGGTTTGGATCTCGATGTTGGACGATTGGAGGCCCATTTTTTGGCGGGTGGTTCGGTATATAAAGTAATCCAAGCCTTAATCTCTGCGGATAAAGCTAATCTAGGCCTTACTTTCGAACGAGCAGCGGCGATCGACCTTGCAGGACGAGACGTATTTGAGGCGGTTCAGATTTCTGTGAATCCAAAAGTAATTAACACACCTAAAATCTCAGCAGTAGCAAGTGACGGAATCATTGTAAAAGTTACAGCTAGAGTGACGGTTCGTGCGAATCTTGATCGTTTGGTGGGTGGAGCGACGGAAGAGACGATTCTAGCACGAGTCGGTGAAGGGATTGTGACGACGGTAGGATCGGCCGAGACGCACAAAGATGTTCTAGAAAATCCAGACAATATTTCTAAAACCGTATTAGAGAAAGGGCTAGATAGTGGAACAGCCTTCGAAATCCTTTCAATTGACATTGCAGATATCGATGTTGGTGATAATATCGGCGCGAAGCTTCAAACAGAGCAAGCCGAAGCGGATCTAAAAGTTGCACGTGCAAAGGCAGAAGAAAGACGTGCCATGGCTGTCGCTTTGGAGCAAGAAAATAAAGCTAGAATTGAGGAAATGCGTGCAAAAGTAGTCGAAAATGAAGCTGAAATTCCGATGGCTATTTCTGAAGCCTTCCGCTCGGGTAACTTAGGTGTCATGGATTACTACAACCTTCGTAATGTGCAAGCGGATACAGATATGAGATCGCGTATTGCAGGAGATGAAGAAGGCGCCTCCGAAGACAACACCGATGGAAACAATCAAGGAGCTTAAAAAGCGTTATATTTAAGGTCGTTCTTTACGTAATGGGGGTGTCACGGATTCGACGGAGCTCGTCAAATCTCAAGTTGCATGTCGAGACTGTCCAATGGTTCTCGTAAATCAACCATTATGGAAACAGTAATTGGCAACGATTACAACTACAGCTTAGCTGCCTAAACGCGCTTTGCCGTCCACTCGCTGACTTGTCTATGGGTCGCGACTTGGATGTCAACTATACATAGTCTAGCCAATGACGGTGTCTTGACGTCGGCGGCGAATCTTTTCAAGACTGGCAAGTGGAAGCCTGTTGGCGGGCACTCCCACTTGTAAGATTCAATACGTTAACTACACATGTAGACGCTTGGTGGTTTACGGTTTCGGACCGGGGTTCGACTCCCCGCACCTCCACAATCTAATTTAGTTTACTATATTCACCCATTCAGTCAATATGGAAAACACGCTGCTTAAAGAATTATCAAAATTGAACAAGAATGAAAAGTTACTTTTGGTAGAAGCTTTATGGGACTCTATAGCCTCTGATCCAGGCAAAGTTGAGATACCAGAGCATCATGCTAAGCTTCTTGAAGAGCGTTTAAAAACTCTTAATGAGGATAAAGCTAACGCTAAATCATGGGTCGACATACGTCAAAAGTACATGTAGGTCGTGTATAACACACTGATTCTTACCCCACAAGCCGAAAAAGATTTTGACCTCGCATATAATTGGTATGAGAGCCAGGACACAGGTCTAGGGAAAGAGTTTGCACGTTGCGTTGATGTAAAGATTCATTCTTTAATCAAATCCTCACAACATTATCCCATTATTTATAATAATATTGTCCGCAGAGCTTTAATTAATCGATTTCCTTTTTCAGTTTACTTTACTGAACAAGAAAGTGTTATTACAATCGTCGCAATTTTACACCATCGACGTAACCCCCAACTTTGGATGACACGTCGATAGTCGTTTTTGTTTTATTAGCTCAATAAACAGAATAGAAGACAGGGAGTCGAAGTAACTCGACTCCCCGCACCTCCACAATCATCGAAGTGATTAAAACTCAAAGGTCACTTTTGTCCCAACAAATCGTCTTGGACCTGCTACGAGCGTAGGTAGGCCGACTGACCCACCAGTGTTCCCTGCATCAATCAGATAGGTCTCATCAAACAAATTATTGGCAAAGAAGGAAAAGGTCACCCCTGATTCTTTAAGCGTTAAGGCTGCCGTAAGGTTGGCAAGATTGTATCCATCTTCCTCAAGTGCAAACGTTTGACCAAGCTCATTCATATACATCGTAGCATTATTATCATCAAAATAGTGCTGTGACTTGAATGTGACGTTTGGATTTAGCACAAACTGAGCCTTTTCAAAGTCAGCAAAGAATCGTAGCCCTACGGCTCCAGAGTGTTCAGGCGTTAACCGAAACGTATTGCCAGCATAGGCTTGTGGTTGCCCGTCACTGTCTTCATCATCAAATGTGGCATCCATGTAGGCATAATTCCCATAGACGGCCATAAAGGGAGCAATCAGTGCACGAAGCTCGGTTTCAAACCCAACTGCAGAAGCAGCTCCTGCGTCGGTGACTTCAAAAAGGAGACCGTCTGGAAGATCCGTGATAAAGTTTGTCCACTCATACGTAAAGACACTGGCGTTGAACTCTAACCGACTGTCCAGTGCAAAGGCTTTAAACCCAGCTTCATAACTCAAAACGTTTTCGTCGTCCAAGGTTTCTGCAACCCCTTGCCCATTAAATTGGATAATGTATGGGCGGCGACCCGTCGAAACTGTTCCATAGAGACTGAATGCATCAATTGGTTTGATTTTGAGCGTCGCACGATATAGTGAGGCACTAAAATCATCTGAGGCGTAGAGACGTTCAGACGTTGGCACAGGCGTGATTAAGCGTCCAGTAGGACTTAGCACAGAAGCATCTTTTGGCTGTGGTGTAGGGCGGTGATACATCGTTTCTAGAGACTCCCAAGTATGACGATATCCAGCTCCCAGTGATAGATAATCAGTTAGATCAAATTCAATGTCCGCAAATAGATCAAAGGATGAGTTATCCGCGCCATCAGTAAAATTCTCTTCTACATTGTTATTGAGCAAGACAAACCCTCCGGTTGCGGGATTCACCACGGGGCCAGTCGGTCCAAGCAATGCACATTGCTCAGGCGATGGAAAGCAGAAGCTAAAATTGGGTTGCCCATCTATAATCATGCCAAGGCCAGCATTTAAGGCAAAAAAGCTTCGATCATCGGAAAACAGAGTGTAGCTAGATTCACCTTGATCGGTAAAATAGCTTGCACCCGCCGCGATGTTTACGCGGTTGGTTGTGTAATTGAAGCGTAATTCCTGAGAGAACTGTGAATATTCTGAGGATCCACCAAGAAGGATTAATTTGGCAAGGGTTCCATCCGCGTCAAATACCTCGCCTCCCGTGAGTTGGCGAAAACCTGTATTAGAGGTTAAAGAAACCGTTTCTGAGAGATCAGCTGTGACATTCAAGGTAAGACCGAAGACATCACGGAAAGCTCGCAGATCTTCACCAGACTCCATTGCTGCTGGGTCACTTGCGTCAAGTGTACCGCCGGTGGGTGCATGAACGCCACTCTTGAAGGAGGTTCCTGGGGTGTCATCTTTTTGGTAATTAAGAATAAGATCGGCTACGATTTTATCGGTGGGGATATAACGGTAGCTAACTCTTGCAGCAAAGGTATTTTTCCCTTGTAAGTCTCCTCCGGCAAGGTTTTCTACATAGCCATCGCGTTGATTGTAGACGATGGCGGCGCGACCAAATAGCTTGTCTTCAATGAGAGGGGCGTTAAAGGTAGCCTGGACATACTCTTGCCCGTAATTTCCCAAACCAAGTGTGACATTACCACCTGTACGAGCCGTAGGTTTCTTCGTCACAATTTGGATGGCTCCAATTTGTGCTGCACGACCAAATAGCGTGCCATGAGGCCCTTTAACGACTTCTACTCGATCAATATCAAAAAACTCAACGTATGCACTAATCGCTTTGGAGATGGAGATATTATCCTGAAAAACAGAAACTCGATTTTCCACCGCTAGACTGGAATTATCAGATGTAATCCCACGAATCACATAGCTTGGTAGAATAACCACCTGCTCTTGAACTTGGACACCTGGCACGTAGTCTGAAAGGGAGGCAAAGGATTCAAGATTGGCTTCACTTATGAACTCAGCAGAGACATTACTTACCGCTACAGGAACGTCGATATTGCTTTGAGCGCGCTTTTGTGTCGTCACGACCACTTCACGCAACTCAAGGTCATTTTCTTCCAAAACGATGGTAATTGTTTGATCACCATTCAATTCAATGGCTTCGTCATACGTTCGATAACCTACATAAGAGGCTGTTAATTGATAGTTTCCAGCGCTTGCCTCCAATCGGAATACACCGTTTTGGTCAGCCGAAGCTCCAGCCACAAACTCACCGGAAGATGTTTCAAGAAGAACGGTCGCTCCAATAAGGGATTCATCTGTTTCTGAGACAATACGGCCCGAGAGGGAGACATTTTGGGCAAAAGCTGTGGTAGCTAGAAGAACAGAAATTGCGAGAGAGAAAAGGATTTTCATGATAGGTGAGATTGGGTAGGTGTGAGCGTATGATTGTGCGTTCAGTTCTTTGACCTGAACAAGTTTTTAACAAGTTGCTTTGGCTTGATGATATAGACTGTGTTATTCTTCGATTGTGTTGTCCTCAATAGCGTCTTCAGGATCAAAGGCGAAGGTTCCAGATCCAAGAGCGCTGGTTGGTTGATCCCATGAGGGTTTCCACCCGAGCGTCACATGAGACTCTCCATTACGGTCAAAGTCATTCATCAGTACGTTGAGTCTAAAGGTGCCATCCCCCTCGGTCATACGTCGCATAATTGCCTTGAGAGGCATTTCGAACTCTGCTGTATAGCCCGTGGGGGTCCGTTTCAGCGCACCCGACATGTATTTGCCAATCATAGACTGATAGGCTAATTCATTAACCTCATCGTCAGACGGAGTGATTAATAAGGGGAACCAGTCTTCGAAGACCTTTTCTTGATCCAGATTGTTTTGGGAGCTTTTATCCAATGGATTGGCATCAATAATAATACCAATTCCATCCTGATTAAGAGGATTTCCTCCCGGAACATAGTATTCGTCATCCGTCACCTCTACAGCGACGACGAGCTTCCTACCTTTCATTGAGACATCAAAGCGGAAGCCATTGTCAGACTCTACGGGTGACTCTGTTTCCATATCAAGGGCAAATGCACTCGAGTATCGCAACTGAGCCCATTCAGATAAATCTCCATCAACTTTGACACGGCGATCGGTTTCGGCCAGTGTGTGGAAAAACTGAGGTTTTAGCGTGACGGTTTGATCTGTTTCTAGGTCAGGATATCCATCAAATGCATACTCATACGAGGCTTTTACTTGGATTGGATCGGTATGGTTGACCGAAAAGTCTTGCATCACTACCGAATTGGGGTCTAGATCAAGTGGGATGGTCTGCACCGTTTCTGCCCCAGTTCCATCCATCACCTGAAGGTCAGCCTTCATGGGGGAATTGCTGTAATTTTGAATTTTGGCCGTGTATTTCTGTTGTGTGACAGTATGATCAAAGATCGGTTGTATTGTCATAGCTACCTCAGAGGAGACCATATTGACCATGTCGGCAAGTTCTTCGGTCCGAATGTCATCATCTAGAATTCCATCTAAAAGCAGATTCGCCACAACGGGACCATTATCGGTCATTGTTACCCATACAATATGATCAAATTCGCCAAACAGGGGCCCTCTCATGCGGCTTCCACCTCCAGTTGTGGCAAGCGTGTAATAGTTCGCGTTGTTTCGTTCACGCTTCACGTAGTTATGGTAGTGTCCAGCAAACACGGTGTGGTTGCGATCCGCAAGCAATGCTTCAACGTCCCACCAACGTCTAGGATCCTCATATACCCACATGGGTTGGTGCGTAAAGACCATCGTCCAGCGTACATCTGGATGCATGTCCAGCACTTTTTTGATGTATTCATACTGCTCGTCTTCAATTCCACCACCCCCAGAACCTTGGATAGCCTCTTCACTATTGAGTGCTAGAAAAAGGACATCATTATAGATGAAATGATAGTAGGTGCGACCAAAACGCTCCTCCCATATCTCCTCCATGACTTCATTGGTGATATCGTGATTCCCCGGCACGTAAAAGAATGGGGTCTCTAGCTGATCGATAAATCCAGTGAACTCATCCCATTCACGATTGAGTTGGTCAACATCATCGGTGTACCCTTCAATGAGATCCCCCACGCTCATCACAAATTCAGGCTTCATTAAGTTCAATTTTTCAATACCAACTGAGAATATGCCTGGACGCTCTCCGCCTGTTCGATCGGTGACGATCGCAAACTGGAAATTTTCTGCTTGATTATAGAAGTCTAGATGACTCCAAGGGTTCTTAGAAGTCGAACCTTTCGATACTTTGAAGTAGGGTGAGACGGTATCAACTTGTGATCTAAACTTGACAAAATGCTCATTCTCAGATTGCGGATCTGTTGGATTAGAATCTGCTGTTTGAGTATCTGTGTTTTGTGTAGATGAATCTTGAGCTGTGGCGTATCCTGTGAGAAGAAGGGAAAGGAGTAAAAGAAAGGAGGCTTTCATAACAGAGAATTGACACATTAGGTGTAATAATGCTAAAAGTATCTCCGCGATGTTAACTAAGCGTTACCCTTTATTTTCCTTTACACAAATTTCATATGCTTCCAAGACGGAGGCCGTTGTGTGGGTTGACAGATGATGGTAATGCTTTTGTTCACGCACACTCTTTCGTGCATTGGAAGGGGTGAAGGGGCGTCCAACCACATCAAGTGCGGGAATATCCCCACTACTATCACCGATGTACGCAATTTGGGAGAGTGGTGTCTGAAAGGTGTTTGCTAAGAGCCGGAGCCCCAACCCTTTGTTATTCCCACCAAGAAGAACATTGATGGAAACATCTGTGGTATGGATTTCAAGATGATCTAAATCAAGCTGTTTTAGATATTCTTGTGTCTCTTTTTCAACAAGATCTACCAGACTAGGGTCATGGCACACCAATCCTGCATCCAAAATCTTTGCAAACTCAATCGACATTTCTGGATACCTTGGGATCACATCATTGAGAAACCACTCTTTCACGAGGCGTATATCCTGAACAACAGGGTGTTGTGAAAGCGATGAAAACGTATCAAGCTCGTAGTCTCCACTAGCTGTGATCGTATGAATATGGGTAGGGTCTGCTTGAATCCATGCATGTCGATGAGTAGCCGCTCCTGAAATTTGATACGATTCAAGGTCAAAGACCAAAGCACTTTCAAAAACAAAAGGTGTGCGAACGCCCAGCCATTGAGTTAACGCCTCGGTATAGGCTAAGGGGCGACCCGTGCAAATGGAAAGTAGGGGATAGGGAGAGTGTCCCTTGGTCTGCCGATCACGTCGCGCACGTTGATGATACGCCCGTAATTGACTAAGAGCGTCCCAGTCAGGCTCTTGAAAGGGTGTGGCTAGACACCCATCAACGTCTGATACAAAGTATTCAATGTGTTCTCGCGCCATAACAGGGGGTTATGTGCCGTAGGTTCTATCCCCTGCATCACCTAAACCAGGTACAATGTAGGCTTGATCATTGAGATGTGAGTCCAAGGTCGCTAATGTAATGGGGCAATCTGGATGCTCACTCTCGACTCGTGCCACTCCTTCGGGAGCCCCAATGAGGCTAACGACATGAATATGCTGCGCTCCATATTCTTTGCAGCGGTCAATACATTGACAAATGGTGCCACCCGTAGCTAACATAGGGTCACAAACAAACAATTTGGATGATTCACTGATGGGGGGGAAACTTTGATAATAGCACCGAGCTTCATGCGTTTGCTCATTACGCTCAAAGCCGAGATGTGCAACCTTCACGAGAGGATACAATTTCGCGAAGGGATCCATCATCGCTAATCCAGCTCTTAAGACAGCCACAGCGATCACGTCGTCTTGAATTCTGCGTCCTTCCGTCTTGGTTAGAGGGGTTTGAACCGACACATTGGATGTGTTTACATGTTTGAGCGCTTCTGCAATCAAAAGAGTGGATATACGGTTGCTCGCGTTTCTGTAAACCTCAATGGGGGATGAGGCAGCACGCAGCGCACATAAATCGTGGTGGACAAGTGCGTGATCCAAGACTTTCATCGATCTATAAATCTTTAGTCGTCACTGGACGTTGCCATACGATCAAAATACTCCTTGGTCGTTTTGTACACCACACCAGAAAGAGCAAACAATGCGATTAAGTTGGGAAACGTCATCAGACCCAACGCAACATCTCCAATCGCCCATATGACTTCGAGAGTCAAGACTGCTCCTATAAAGTGCATGGCAATGTAGATCACTTTGTAGGGTAAAATCGAGCGATCACCTGCGATATATTGAATCGCCCTATCGCCATAATAACTCCAGCTGATCGACGTGGATATGGCAAACATTAACACACAAATGGTGACGATATATCGACCCCCGTCAAAGGGCAACCCAGCTTCAAACGCAAGAGCAGTTAGTGGGGCACCATTTTCAATGACCGCACCATGTAAGCGGCCAACCTCCTCGTCGTCCATTGTCGTAAACGAGACATCGTCACCCACATTGATAAGGCCAGTAAACGTCTCGGTGTTTGCGTCGTCCACATAAAGTGGCTCAATCGCGACATCGTTAAAGATGATGGAGCCATTTGTTACCTCACCATCCTCCACAATGAGTGTTGTGGATTCTGGATCCATGGTATCATCAACGACATACTCAACTTCAGCATTAATAGGTGTAAAAGAGCTAGGATGCTTTTGGTCCCAAACACCTGTTGTAATGATCACAAGCCCTGTCATGGTGCATATGACAAGAGTGTCAATAAATGGCTCTAGTAGGGCTACAACCCCTTCACGTACAGGTTCTTCTGTTTTTGCGGCTCCATGAGCAATGGGTGCAGATCCCTGACCTGCCTCATTTGAGAACAGTCCCCGTTTAATTCCCCAAACCATCGTGAGCATAAACGCTCCTGAGCCAACACCGTAGGCTCCTGTCGTTGGGTTAAACGCACTGGATACGATGAGCCAAAGGCCTGGAAGAATTTGGTCTGCATTTAGAATAAGAATCACAAGGGCTCCAGCCACATAAACGAGTCCCATGAGAGGTGTTAGGCGAGCTGTGACTTGGCCAATACGCTTAATCCCGCCAATAATTACAATACCTACTACAGATGCCGTTATAATGCCTGTGGCATATTTTGGCACTAAAAACGTCGATTGAAGGGTATCTGCTACAGTGTTGGCCTGGACGGCATTCCCTGTTAGGAAAGAACAAATAACGGCCAAGACCGCAAAGGATACTGCCAGCCATTTCCAGTTTGCCCCAAGCCCTTTTTCGATGTAATACATCGGGCCACCAGAGACGCTACCATCCGTATTTTGGACTCTATATTTGATCGCAAGCAAACACTCTGAATATTTAACCGCCATACCCAAGAATGCCGTGATCCACATCCAAAAAAGTGCCCCAGGACCTCCATAATGAATCGCAATGGCCACACCGGCAATATTGCCAATGCCTACAGTTGCTGAGAGTGCCGTAGATAACGCTTGGAAATGGTTTACATCGCCAGTCTCATCAGGATTGTCATAAGCTCCACGAACAACCTTAAGCCCATGACCAAATTGTCTTAATTGAATGAACCCAAGACGGATTGTAATAAATAGACCGTAGCTCAAAAGTGCTATGATCATTACAGGGATTGCAGAGGGCGTATTCCATACAAGGTTGTTTAGAAAGTCAACAACCGATTCGAGTGCGTCCATGTGCGATAAAGGTTCTGAGAGGCAGTGTTAAAAAAGTATTACCAATGTAATAAAAGATTTACGAACTTGCGTGGATAACTGATCAGTATCATCACTAAGGAGACGTTCATTATGACAAAAGCAGACATCGTAGATGTAATATCCTCCTCACTGGGGCTCACAAAAAAAGACACCGAAGAAGTTGTAAACGGTTTTTTACAAACAGTATCTGAATCTATGGAGCGTGGGGAAACCATTGAACTCCGTGGTTTTGGTGTATTTAAAGTGGTTGAGCGTGCAGCAAGAAAAGCGCGTAATCCAAAAACCAATGTAGAAGTCCACTTGCCGCCACAAAACGTACCGACGTTTAAGTTCTCTAAAGAAATTAAAGAGAGTGTAAAAAACACGCAGTCTTGAGAGTTGCTTGCCGATTAACTCCTTACCGATCCCCGCAGTAAGGTGTTTCAAAAAGATATTTGAACTCCTCTGCCGATGAGGTCTGTGCAACACAAAGCATGGCTTTTGTTACCGTAGACTCGTACGTCATATCTCCGGCGGATACCACACCGAGGTTCTGCAGCTGTCGGCCACTCTCATATGCATTTAGTTGCACCGTATCATAAAGCGCTTGTGAACGCACAATAACATGATGCCCGTGCTCTAGAAATTGTTCAACGAATGGTAACACGGACGCAGGATCCTTTGTAGGCACATTACCACTGCCATAAGCTTCAAGAATTGCGACTTGCGTTATATGATTTGCATCGATGTTTGGGGCTTGCGTTTGATGAGCCCCTTGTGGCAAAGGTAGCTGCGGCTTCCACCCGGGAAATAAAGGGAACACAGAGAGTGCTTCAGGTGCAAAGTTGGGTGTAAATCGCGGGACCGGATCAGGAAAAGGTCGTTTTGCGGGCTCCTTTTGTTCATTGAGAAGCCCTTTATACGCTTGCTGAAACTGAATAGACGTGCCAACCTTTGCTAGTACAGCTTCATTAGGGGAGGAAAAGGCATTAAATTCGTTAATGCTTAGCTTGGTCGTGCGATTCCCTCGATAAAGAGAGTCGTTGAAGGCAATCATGACTTCAGGAATTGGATAGGTAGCGAGCTCCACAGCATTCATTAGATTCCGCCTAGCATCACTGCGTAGCACACTTAAAGGTACCTGACTCCCTGTCAAGATAATGGGTATAGATAGATCACTCAGTGTGTAGGATAGGGCAGAGGCGGTAAAGGCCATTGTATCCGTACCATGCAAAATAACGACTCCGTCATAGGTGGCAGCGGCAGATCGAACGGCATGGGCCAGTGTGACCCAGTTGGTTGGGTGCATATCTGATGAATCCTCTCTGAAGAGAGACTCATGGGTAAGTTGAGCGATATGTTCTAACTCGGGAAACGCCTGATTAAATGAGGATGTAAATCGGTCATCATCCCAAACCATTTTTCCATCCTTGACATTCATGGCAATCGTGCCACCTGTCTGGATGAGATGGATATGCTTCACGAATTTAGCACAAGGAGCTTTCCTTGTAGGGATTTTGCTTGAGAAACAGATAGGCTTTGTGGGTAGTCATCAATCAATTGATCGACAACGCTCAAAGCGGTGTCATAATCACCAGCTTGTTGATAATTATAGGCTGCTTGAAGCATGTAATCAGGGGATGTCCCTTCATTTTCGCTCCACATGGCTGCATCCATAAATCGATCAGCAGCTGCAAGGTACGACCCATTTTCTTCTAATAATTTGGCATGGAATCCAATCGGGCCAACACCAAGTATCCCTTCGACAGGCTTGTAGTCTTGAATGGATTGCAATGCCAAGTCTGATTGTCCCAACTCATAATATGCAATGGACGCATAATACGATGCAAGATTTGCAGCCTTTGTACCACCGTACCCTGATTGTATCTGAACAAAGCCCAGGGTGAATTCCGACTCCACACCGTTTAACGCAGCTTCATAATTTCCTATTGATAGGTAGCCTTCAGCTGTTGCTAGTAAAACCTGCGCTTCCTGTTCACGATTTTCGGAATAGATATTCCACCCCACGAGACCTGCGATACCTGTAATAACGACGGCAGCACTGATGATTAAAACTTTAGAGTTGTCCGTAAGCCACTGGAGGACTCGTACGGACGGATCAACTTGTTCTTCCTGTTCTGCAGGGTTAGGAAACGTGCTCATAGAATGTGAAGCAATAAATGGTTAATTAGGAAAGTTACGCTCCTCTGCCATTGGAATCAAACCTTACCGCAAAACACCTTCTTGAAGTTCATACATGCGATCGCATTGTTTTGCGATTTCTGCGTCATGTGTGACCAAGACGCATGTCGTTTGACTCTGTTTAGCTCGAGAAAGAAGCACATCCATGACATCCTTGGATGTTGTCTCATCTAAATTCCCCGTTGGTTCATCTGCTAAAATCATGCTTGGTTGATGAACAAAGGCTCTAGCAATCGCTGCACGTTGTTGCTCACCACCGGAGCACTGCTTTGGAACGTGACTCAAACGGTGCCCCAAGCCGAGATCATCCAGAAGTTCAGAGGCTTGTTGACGTGCTGATTTTTGTTCATAGCCACCTATAATGAGTGGTAGACTCACATTATCTTGAAGGGACAGATCGGTCAGAAGATGATGAAACTGAAAGACAAACCCCATCATTCGGTTGCGAAGTGCGTCAAGCTCTTTCGTTGAGATGGCTGTAATGTGGGTATCATCCCAGTAAATCGATCCAGAATCAGGGGAGTCTATGCCTCCAAGAAGGTGTAGTAGAGTGCTTTTACCCGATCCACTTGATCCCATAATAGCGACGATTTGTCCTTGTTCTACCTCCATGGAACAGTGATCCAACACATCAATGGAAGCCCCCTCATCGTTGGTGTACGATTTACTTACATCGAAGGCACGTAGCATTATAGACGAGGTCATGAGCGCTCTGAGACAAATTCAGGTAAAAAGATTTGTTCCATTTGGGTGCAAGTCCCATCATCGTGCAAAGTAGCCAAAACCCCACAAATTCTAGGATCGCCTTTTGCTGACTTGTATCGTTGAGGCGTTAGCATAGTTAATCGCCGCTTGGCTGTGTCAACATCTAGCCCTAAAACGGATTCAAAGGATCCTGTCATCCCCACATCTGTGATATAACCGGTCCCTTTGGGTAGAATTCGTGCATCAGACGTGGGGATATGGGTGTGCGTTCCCACAACCACCGATACTCGCCCATCCAAGTGCCAACCCATAGCCATTTTTTCAGCTGTAGCCTCAGCGTGCATGTCCACGAATAGGACATCAACGTCGTCTTTCATCCTTGAAATGGCATAATCTGCGGACTCAAACGGATCATTCACTGGTTGCATATATGTCCTGCCAATGAGGTTTAACACACCAATTTTCTGGTCGCGACCTGGGATTTCGAACACGCCAAATCCAATTCCGGGATTCCCTTTTGGAAAATTGAAGGGTCGAAGAATCCTCTTTTCTGTTTTTAGCCGTTTAAAAATAAGATGCTTGTCAAAGGAGTGGTTCCCACCCGTGAGAACATGCACGCCAAGGTCAAAGCATGCATCTGCGAGTTCATCATTGAGGCCTCGTCCTTCATGCAAATTTTCACCATTTGCTATAACAAAATCGGGCTGATGTTTTTTTAAGAGGGCAGGCAATAGCGTTTGCAGGACATCCATCCCAGGTTGGGATACAATGTCACCAATAAATAGTATGCTCAGTGGCTTACGAGAGGCCATTCTCTAGGAAGTAGAGGACAGAGGCTATGATCACGAAATTGAGGATGCTTAGTGGTAAAAGTCGAGACCACCCCAGATCCATCACTTGCTTGAAAGTAAATCGTCCTATGGTCCATCGTACCCAAATAAAGAAGAAGACAAAAAAGCTGGTTTTTGCGAGAAAAACGGAGACATCCAGAGCCATTTTTAGGGGTTCTGAAAGCTCAGGCAGCCACATCCCCGCAAACGGTAGGTGGTAACTCCCGAAGAAAAAGGTTGTGATGAGCATCGAATTAATTACCACGTGCATGTACTCAGCCAAGAAGAACATCCCAAATTTCATGGAAGAATATTCTGTATGAAATCCACCCACGAGCTCTTGCTCAGCCTCTACTAGATCAAAGGGGGTTCTTTTTGACTCTGCAAAGGCAGAGATGACAAAGATGATGCCGCCAAGAGGATTTCGAATGATATTCCACCATGTTTCTTGGGATGCAGCGACATCCAGTACGTTCAACGATCCTGCAAACAACAGACACGACGCTACAGCCATCCCCAAAGGAAGTTCGTAGCTAATCATTTGGGCAGATGCCCGCAGGCCACCTAACAGGGAATACTTGGAATTTGACGCCCATCCCGCAATGGTAATGCCATACACCCCCAGCGAGGCAATAGCCAGTAAATAGAGTACAGAGGCATTCATGTTGGAGGCAAATAGTCCGTCTCCAAATGGGATGACAGCGACCGTCATAATGGCTGTTGCCACAGGAATAATGGGGGCAACAGTATGCAAAAAACGGTACCCAGCTGTTGGCGTGACATCTTCTTTAAGAATGAGCTTGATCACATCAGCTACAGGCTGGAACAAACCTAGTGGGCCCACACGATTAGGTCCGTACCGATTTTGAATCGCGCCAGCCACTCGTCTCTCGGCATAAACTGCAATTGCCGCAGAGGAAACAAGAGCTGCCACCGCAGCCCCTAAAACGATGTAAGGCGTCATGCTGAGGTCTCCATTTGTCCTGAGGTACTCAGCTGTATGCCTCGTTGATCATCCATATCTTGGTAGGATACACCCTGTAGTGTAGGGTGTTGAGCCACTAAAGACTCTAGGACTTCACGTCCATGACGATAAGAGATCACCCCATCCCACAGCGATGATAAATCACTTGCAATCTCCCAAAGCGGCTTGCAATCAATTTTATTGTCCTCGTTCACCCAATGATCAAATTTGGTGCCAAATCTGTCAAGTCTTCCTTCACTCATCTCTAAGTCCAATCGGCGGTTCGTGTACTTCGTCTCTTTTGCGGGGTATGTGCGTTGAATTCGCTGATTGACATTGATATAACTAGCGGTGTGTTCCACAGCAGATGTGATTGGGATCGTCAATGTGGCTGCTTTGGCCATATGGGTGTCATTTGTCCCAAAGTATATCCATGTCTTCCCCTTGATATCTTCTTCGCTGAGCCATCCTCTTTCAATATAATCGTCATGGACAGAGAGGATAACCTGGGCCTCTGCCACAGCTTTTTGAAATGCCTCTTTGGTCTGCTTTTTCAATCCGAGTAGCTCACATCCCTGGGTATTGGGCGCTTGATCATCCACGAGGAGAAACCCATCGCCAGATCCTTTTTCTATATGTGGTGTGTAGGAAGGGGATTGCTTTAGAATGGATTCGCTAAATTGCATCCATGCGCCATTCTCTTCCAACGAGGCATATGGGCTTCCCAAGATCAAAATTTGTTTTGGATCTGTCGAATCAACCACCTCTTGAGTGGTTTGGTAGGCATTATCCCACGAGGTCATAACCAAGCTATTATCCTTGGGATGAAGTCTAATCGCAGGGGTGGAGAGTCTTTGCTCATTGTAAAGATGAATGGCTTCGCGACCTTTATCTGTCATCCAGTAATCATTCACATGAGGGTTGTGCCTTGGGGTAATGCGAAGAACAACATTGTCTCGCGTCCACAAATCTACATTAACACCTTTCCCGTTGGTGATATCAAGACCAGGCGTTTGATTCATTTCCCAGACACGTGCCTTGAAACGGAAATCTGTCGATGTAAGTGCGCCTACAGGGCATAAATCAATCGTGTTCATGGAATAGGGATCATCAAACACGGTTCCTGGAGCCGTAGTAGGATGATTTTTATCACCTCTACGCGTAATGGTAAGCTGATGGGATTGGCTTATTTCATCAGTGAATCGCGTGCATCGTGTACAATTAATGCATCGCTCTGCATCTAGTGTCACACGGGGGCCAAGTTGCACATGCTTTGGTTTGTGTTGTTTCTTGACCTCAAAGCGTGAACCCTCAGGGCCATACTTATAAGTTTGAATTTGTAGGGGGCATTCACCCGCTTGGTCACAAATAGGGCAGTCTAGCGGATGGTTAATGAGAATCATCTCAAGGGTGTCTTTGTGAGCCCTTTTGACTAGGTCATCGGTTTCATGGGTATGGACAATCATATCGTCCATCATGTCCATGTTGCACGACGTTTGCAGCTTTGGGAACCATCGTATTTGACGCTCTCCATGCTCATCAAGCTCGTAGTCGCCAGTCTCACGATTCTTGACGTATTGCCCAACTTTTACCATGCACATGCGACAGTTGGCAGGGGCACTCATGGAGGGGTGATAACAGAAAAAGGGGACTTCTTTATTCTTTGATAGAATAAAGTCGAGCAACTTTGGCTTGCCCTCAAAGCTGTATGAGATTCCGTCAATTACGATTTCTGCCATAGGTTCTCTACACGTTTTGCATTATCCAACAGGGACAAGGCTCGGTTTGCATCGCGCTTCAAATTCTTCTCTAAAACGACTAATAGTATATCGTACAGGCCAAGCGGCAGCGTCCGCAAGGGCACAGATGGTACGCCCCTCCATTTGTGATGTAATATCAAGCAGTAAATCGAGATCACGAGTTGTCCCTTGCCCAGAGACGACTTTCTCAAGGACTTTTTCGAGCCAGCCAGTACCTTCGCGACATGGGGTGCATTGACCACACGATTCGTGGTGATAAAACTTACTAATTCTCCATAGGGTATCTACAATATCGGTGTCTTCATCCATCACGACCATCCCAGCTGTCCCCATCATGGAACCAGCGCCGCGTAATGCGTCAGCATCCATGGTAAGGTCCTCTACATCTTTTGCAGGAAGGATAGGGGTGGAGGAGCCTCCAGGAATGATTGCCTTGAGTTTCTTGCCATTGCGCATGCCTTGGGCAACCTCGTCAATCAACGTCTTAACAGGCATGCCAGAAGGAAGTTCATAGACTCCAGGTCGATTAACATGCCCCGAAATGCCGTACAAAATGGGCCCAGGATGTGACTCAACGCCGATACTCTTATACCATGAAGCTCCGTTGCGAATCACACCTGGTACGTTGGAAAGAGTCTCGATATTATTGATTGTTGTAGGGCGTCCCCACAAACCTCGTTGAGCAGGGAAGGGGGGTTTCACACGTGGATACCCTCTTTTTCCCTCTAAGGATTCTAGCAGTGAGGTTTCCTCACCGCAAATGTAGGCTCCTGCTCCACTATGCAACACGAGCTCTACACTGTACTCACTACCCATGATGTTTTGCCCAAGAAGTCCAGCATCATAGGCATCTGAGACCGCTTTCTCCATTTTGTGAATCCATGAGCGATATTCTCCACGAATGTAAACATAGATTGTTGAGATGGACATTGCATACGCAGCAATGGTTGCCCCCTCAATGAAGAGGAATGGGTTATACTCAAAGATTTTTCGGTCTTTGAATGTACCAGGTTCAGATTCATCCCCATTACAAGCAAGATATCTTGGTCCGCCGTCGACTGGGGGCATAAAAGACCATTTTAGCCCAGCATTAAACCCAGCGCCGCCTCGCCCACGAACATTGGCCTCTTTCACCTCTTGGACAACAGAGGCTGGATCTGGCCATTTCTCTTGGTCATGTAACACAGCATGCAAGGCCTCGAATCCACCGTGCTTTTTGTATGTCTCTAGCTGGTCCAGACCCGCAATATTTGGAATTAAAACAGGTTCATAAGATCTCCAATCACTCATCTGCACCTCCAATGGTTTTGGTGTTTGACGTCGTTGACACGAGAGGCATTGGGATAGACTCAAAGTCTGGTGTTTTGCCGGAGCGTAGTTGCTCCAAGACTTGGTCGACCTTGTCAGGGGTTAGGTGGTTCACATAGACATCATTGGTGATTTGCATCATGGGTGCATAACCGCACGCTCCTAAACACTCAGCTTCTTGTAGCGTAAACTCTCCATCGGGGGTAGTTTCCCCAACTTTTATCCCCAATTTGTCCTCTAAATAGCCAAGGATATCCATGCCACCACATAAGTGACAGCTAAGGCATGTACAAACATCCAAGACGTGTTTCCCTTTGGGTTCTTTGTAGTATTGCGTGTAAAACTCGGCAACGCCATGGACGTGCGACTCAGGAAGGTCCAGGGTCCGTGCAACAAGACGTTGTACCTCAGGATTGACATGGCCAAACGTATCCTGAGCCATCCATAACACAGGCAGTGTCGCAGCTTGTACTTCTGGGTACTTCGTTTTTAGCACGTCAATCTCCGCTAGTTGCTCTTTTGTGAACTCGTAGCGTTGTGAGCCATTCTGGCTTGGTGAATCGTCGTGGTGATGTGAGTTTTCTGACATACTCATTTTTCTGCTTCACCCATAACTGGGTTTATTTATCAAATGGGTCTATTTATCTGCTTCACCCATGACTGGGTCTATGCTTCCAATTATAAGGACAGTATCTGAAATCGATGCCCCTTCAAGTGAATGCTCTAAAACTTGAAGATTTCTAAAGGAAGGTGCGTTCACTTTTAACCTCCAGGGATGCCCTGTTCCATCGCTTTGTATAAAATATCCGAGCTCACCTTTGGGAGCCTCAACAGCGTGGTACACTTCGGCTCCGTCTGGAGGACAAATCCCCGTGTCGGTCATCATAAAATCGTGAATCATACCCTCCATAGAATAGTAAACCTCATCTTTTGAAGGATACGCTTGTTTAGCGTCATTAGCGCGGATGGGCCCCTTTGGCAATCGATCTAAACATTGGCGGAGGATTCGGATACTTTCGTGCATCTCCTCCATACGAACGTAGTAGCGTGACAGATTATCGCCTTCGAGTCTCGTTGGGATCTCAAAATCCATTTCGTCGTATTTTAGATACGGCTCAAAACGACGTATGTCATAGGCATATCCAGAGCCCCGAAGGATAGGCCCCGTCGCCCCTAAGTCAATGGCTTTATCTGAAGAAACTACCCCAACATCAACATTGCGATCCACAAAAATACGATTGCGGTCTAACATGCTGTGAAACCCCTTAAGTTCTTTTGGGAAGGTTTGTACAAACTCTTTAATCAATGCCATGGCATCATCGGTAATGTCATTGGCAACCCCACCAATTCGGGCGTGAGACACCGTAAAACGGTGGCCAGCTAATTGATCCATGATATCATAGATCTTTTCACGCTCACGAAACGTCCAAATAAAGAAAGAGACGGCGCCTGAATCCATAACCATCGTTCCGAGCCATAACAAATGGGCAGAAATACGGGCTAACTCAGCTCCAATCATCCGTATATACTGCGCCCGATCTGGCACTTCAACATCCGCAATTTTCTCAACAGCCAAGCATAATGACACATTGTTACTGTAGGGCGATAGATAATCCATGCGATCTGTATATGGCATGAATTCTTGATACGTTTTATTCTCTGCGATCTTTTCAATACCGCGGTGTAGATACCCGAGGTCTAACTTCGCCTTTTCGATAGTTTCTCCATTCAATTGCAATAGCAACCGCAACACCCCATGTGTTGCTGGGTGAGAGGGGCCCATGTTTAGCACCATTCGTGAATTCAATGGATCATCATTATCCTCAAATTCTAGGGTCGTGTGCTTATCCTCTAACGACTTGTAGAAAGACTCCTGGTGCTTCTTGAAAAAGGTAGGAGCGGCCGATTTTTGCTCTAATTCTATCATGAGGAGGCCTCTTGATCGGGTGTGGACGTCGGTAAATCAATCGATCCTGGAATGCCTAGCAATGGAAACTCCTTTCTCAGGGGAAAATAATCGAAGTCCTCAGGCAGATAGACTCTTCTCAAGTCTGGGTGGTCTGTAAAATGGACTCCTATCATGTCAAAAATCTCACGTTCATGCCAAGAGGCATTGGTCCAGATGCCGGAAGCAGATGGTAGTACAGGATCATCTTCATCAGCCAACGTCTTAATTACGACTCTACGCCCTTGTTTGAGATCGATCAGGTTATACAGAACTTCAAAACGGTCGCCCTCAACAAAGCGATCTGTGCCTACCATATCTACGAGATAGATAAAATGATGATCGTTTTTGAGTTTGGTAAGCTTTTCGATTATAAGATCTCTGGGGACAACAAGTGTAAGATCAGAGGTTGACCTGTAGACAGAGATTGGCTGGGTGACCCCACGGTCATGCTCAACAAACGCTAAAATGTCGTTATACGTATCGTTATGTGTGGATTGATGGCTCATTAGGCATCAAGCAATACAGAGTGCTCGGTTTTAACTTTCTCTTGGATAGTCATCAATGCATTTAACAAAGCGTCTGGGCGTGGTGGACACCCTGAGATGTATGCATCTACAGGTAGAAAGTTATCAATCCCTTGCACTACGCCGTAACAACGATGCATGCCTCCCGTTGAGGCACATGCCCCCATGGCAATACACCATTTTGGGTCGGGCATTTGATCCCATATCCTACGAACCGCATGGGACATTTTGTAGGAGCACCATCCAGCGACAATGAGTAAATCGCTTTGGCGTGGGGAAAAACGCATAACCTCGGACCCAAATCTAGCTGCATCATACCTCGGTCCAGCATATGCCATCATTTCAATCGCACAACAAGCCAATCCCATAGGCATTGGCCATGTAGAATTTGCACGTGCCCAACCCACGAGATCATCGACACGTGTTGTGATAAAACCTTCGCCTAAAGCACTTTCTAATCCCATAGCGGTTTAACTTTTGTTTGACTGCTGAAATCCACCGTCCCTTTCTTCAGGGTATATAGCAGTCCAAGAAATAGTATTGTTATAAACACAATGACAGCAACAAACGTTGCGAATCCTAGATCTAAATAACGCACGACCCATGGGTATAAAAACATCACCTCGAGGTCAAATACGATAAACTCCATAGCAACGATATAATACGAGATAGAGTATCGCTCTTTAGCCTCGCCAATTGGGTCCATGCCACTCTCATATGGAGTCAATTTCACCTTATTGGGTCTGTAGGGCCCCATAACGCGTGACAGCGTCATGAATATGAGTGCGATGGTCAGTGATATCGCAGCAAGAAGGACAACAGGAAGATATGTCTCAAGCATGAAAGAGGACTACGTTGCAGTCATTTGGTATAGCTTTAAAAGGTAGCTTGCTTTGGCTCTAAAGTCAACGAAAAGCAGTGACTTACCAACGCGTTCTAAGCTCCA
This sequence comes from Balneolaceae bacterium, assembly GCA_031581145.1. Lineage (GTDB taxonomy): Bacteria > Bacteroidota > Rhodothermia > Balneolales > Balneolaceae > UBA8296. Next base: position 160,963 of record JAVLBP010000001.1, on the reverse strand, counting down.
ATCTACGCTCTGATTGTTTGTTGGATTCAGGCTCTTGAGGCATCACAAAACCAACAGGAGGTTCAAAAGGCTCCGTGCTCCAGGGAGCCTCGGGATCGACGGTCACATTTTGGATAAAGGTTCCGACAATAGGCAGTGCAGCTCTGGCCCCTTGTCCAATATATGTGTTCTCAGGAAAACGGATACGTCTGTCTTCACCCCCAACCCATGCACCCATGACCAAATTAGGTGTGATACCTACAAACCAATTGTCCGCAGAGTTTTGAGTTGTGCCGGTTTTGCCAGCGATATCTTGTCGAACATTGTAAACGTTTTGTAATCGTACGCCAGTACCAAAAAAGCCATCACCCCCTCGAATCACTCCGCGAAGTAAATCAATCATGATGTATGCTGTCTCTGGTGAAATGACCTCGTCACGGTATTCAGGGAAGAACTCCTTCAAGATATTGCCTTGCGCGTCCTCAATACGGGTTACAGCAACTGGTTCAATGTGAACTCCTTTGTTCGCGAAGGTCGTGTAGGCACTCACAACTTCCAAAAGTGAGGTCTCTGCTGTTCCCAAGGCGATAGACGGATAGGCAGGTGTATTGCTCATATCAATACCCATAGCACTGGCAAGCTCCTTGATTTTTTGGGCAGCTGGCTCTAAATCTCGTAGTTGATTGGTTCCAGGCGCACCTGCAATTTCTGGCAACAAGCGTACAGTTACATTGTTCAACGACCTTGCAAGACCCTTGCGAAGCGTAACCATTTCAGGGCCTTCCTCGATGGATGGATCTCTTGGATCCCACAATTGACCGGTTCGATCGATAAAGCTTGTAGGAAACTTTGATAAGCGATGATAGGGTTGGTAGCCCGCGTCTATGGCGACTGTGTAGACAAAGGGTTTGAACGTGGACCCGGTCTGACGCTTGCTCTGATACACATGGTCGAATTGCTTAGATCCGAAGTCTCGACCACCAACCCATGCCATGATATTTCCATTCGTCGGATTAATTGCGACAAAACTGGTTTGGAGCTGCGTCCGCTCCCGTTTCACCCTCTCAATAAAGGCTGTATCGGCTCTCAGTGAGTCAAAAACGACAGATTCTTGATCTGTATCAAAACGCTGAAACCCATTCTTATACTCATTAGTCTCTCTTAAAAAACTGGGTAAAAATTGTGGATATTCTTCCCAGAGTAAGTCCATGTATTGCCCACCTGGGGAGGTCCATTCATCCTCGAAAATTCTTTGCAGTGAATCCGCTTTTTGAGTGACAGCCATTTCGGCATGTCGTTGCAACCGCGAATCGATGGTTGTGTAGATGGTAAGCCCATCACTGTACAGGTCTAATCCTTGTTGATCGAGCCAGTCTTGGACCTGCATTCGAATGTACTCTCCAAAATATCGACTCTCCCTGCCAGATTTAGAGGGGGGACGATAATCCAACACAATTGGCTTAGCCTTGAGCTGAGATGCCGTGGATGGATCCAACATTTGATTGGTTTGCATCAGCTGTAAAACGACATTTCGTCTCGACTGTGACCGTTCTGGGAAGATGCGAGGATTGTACGCATAAATGGCTTTGAGTTGGCCAATAAGTGTTGCGGCTTCGGTTACGGTAATGTCGCGAGCGGGTTTATTAAAGTGGATTCTTGACGCAGCTTCAATGCCATATGCGCTGTTCGCAAATTCCACCGTGTTGAGATACATCTCAAGAATTTCCTCTTTCGTGTAGTTTCTCTCGATCTGAATGGCCGTGATCATCTCCTTCAATTTTCTGACGACAGAAAATTCGGTCCCAATCTTTTTGTAGAGATTGCGTGCGAGCTGTTGGGTAATGGTGGAAGCGCCCTGAATTTTACCCTGAGCCCAATAATAGGGGAGACTGAGCAAACGCTGAATGTCTAGTCCCCAATGTGAATAAAAGCGTTTGTCTTCTGTGGCAACGAGTGCATCCAAGATGTTAGGAGAAATCTCCTCAATGGGCACCCATGTCCTATTTTCGGTGAAGTATCGGTCTAATACGACACCATCCCGACTTTTTACTTCCGAGGCAACCGCAGTCTTTGGATTTTCTAGCTCTTCAATAGAGGGTAATCCTTGCCCAAGCCAGAAAAACATGGCCAGCATGAACAACAACCCCATGAGTAACCCTACCAATATGGAGGGGGCCCCAATCGATTGTTTTTTGGTTGATTGACGAACCTGGTCTCGATATTCAGGGTCATTCAAAAAACGTTTTCTATCCATTGGCTCACTCATACTTGAAAGGTCTCTATGAATTGAAGGTTTTCAATGTTGACCATGATTCATGTGATGAAGACCCTATTCTAACGAGTGAAAGGGTCTTATTCTTGTACTGAAATGCAACCTGATCCTTCACAAACAACCCTAAATTAACATACCATTTTTCATCCACCTTCGAGACACGGTGTTCATGGTCATGACCACAAACGGCGATAGTAGCGTCCAAAGAGGGAAGAGTATTCTGAGCCCAAAGATCTAAACGTAGAGTTGACGTGTTGGGAGATCGTTTCCAAGAAGAAAAATAAGCCATGACCTTCCACCCTACACGAGGTGGAAGAAGTGCTTGATACGTTGCAATAAACCATGGATGTTGGAGCCATCGGTGCAACATGGGTTTGGGGAGGTTTTTAGCAGGTTGATCAAAGCCATCCCCATGAAAGATCAATACAGAGCCTATGGAGGTCTCTAACACCAATAATTCTCTTTTTATCTCGATTCCAGCAAGGGTTTTAGAGTCGTCAATCCAATAGTCATGATTGCCTGGAATCAAAGTGATTTGAAGTCCCTTTTCAATGTAAACCTGCCATTGTTTAAGAAATGGATAATGGGAAATAGGTCGAGCTGTAGGATAATCCATCCACCAATCAAATAAGTCGCCGGCAATAATCAGATGCAGTCGATGGTGAAATGCGTAAGATGCTAGAGACTCTAGTCTTCCGGCCCAATGGTCTTGAGCCTGATCAATAGCACCTACATGGAGATCAGAAACAACAAGAAAACCCTCTGATTTATGCATGACTTCTACACAGACCTGTAAATCACGAAATCTATGAGTTGCTCAAATTCTTGCATCGTTGCCATTGTATCGTGATCAGTTCGTCTGTTGGGATGAGTTTGTAGTGTCTTAATGGCATGATCCACGTGTTGAATCATCGCCTGCTCTGACTCTTTTATCCCATGATGATCCTCTACAAATCGAAGGATCCATTGGATGTCCTGTTTTGACTTTTTTCGCTTCTTGAAGCGTCTCATGACTTGTTTACCATCTGCTGGTGCGGCATTGGAGATAGCTTTAAGCAAGGGAAGGGTCACCTTTCTCTCTTCAAGATCGTGTTGCTTTGTTTTGCCCATTCCTTTGTCTTGATAATCCAGTAAATCATCTTTGATTTGGAAGGCGAGGCCAATTTGAATTCCCGCCTCATGAACTGCGTTCAAAGCTTCCTCTGAAGGGGCGTCCAAAACACTTAGAGCACCAGATTCCATGCATGCGGCCAATAAACTTGCCGTTTTTTCCTCGATGATCTGGTAATAACGCTCCTGTGTCATCGTCTGAAGTTTTGTCGTTTTGAGTTGCCGTAACTCACCCTCACTCATTCTTTCAACGGCCTGAGAGGTGATTTTCAGCAACGCCACCTGATCTTCTTTCAGTGCAACGCTCAACCCCTTGGACAGCAAATAATCGCCCAGAAGTACCCCAACTTTATTATTCCAAATGCGATGAATCGTTGTAAAATTTCGTCGTAAATCCGCCTCATCGACGACATCGTCATGAATGAGTGTTGCTGTGTGTAGCAACTCTATCATGGTCCCGGCAACATGCGTTGCATGGGTTGTAGGCCCAAATAATCTTGCAGTCATAAATACGAGGGCAGGCCGGATTTCTTTGCCCTTCTGTCGATGCATGTATCCAATTACACGATTTAGTAAAGGGACATCTGTGGCAATGGTTTCTTTAAAAACCGATCTAAAGGCTCGTAAATCGGCCTCAATAGGTTGAAGTCTCTGCTTTAAATCGGTTTTTGAAAGAGGTCTTGTTGTGGACAAACGAGAAAGACGCTTAGCGTTAGAACGAGGGGAATTAAGAAATGTGGAAATTGTTGCACCCGTTCATTTGAGGTGCTATAATGTAAACTTATCACTTTATGTAGACTAACTCTTCTGCTTTCATGAAAAAAATTGCGGTTCTCACAAGTGGTGGAGATGCCCCTGGGATGAATGCTGCTGTCCGTGCCATTATACGTACCGCTACATCGCTGAATGTCGGTGTTGTGGGTGTATCATATGGCTATCAAGGGCTTATTGAAGGTGACTTTGTCGATTTCACCACAAATTCTGCCTCCAACATCATCCAACGAGGAGGAACTATTCTTAAATCGGCTCGCTCTGAAGAATTTCGAACAAAAGATGGGCGTGAGAAGGCATTTCATCAATTACAAGCAAAGAACATTGACGGGCTCATTACAATTGGTGGCGATGGAACATTTACAGGAGCCTCTATCTTTGCAACAGAATTTGGCGTCCCTGTTGTAGGTGTCCCGGCCACAATTGATAATGATCTGGCAGGGACAGACGATACGATTGGATACGACTCCGCTTTAAATACAGCCATGCAGGCTATTGATAAGATCAGAGACACAGCAGATGCCCATGATCGTTTGTTTTTGGTTGAAGTTATGGGGCGTGACGCTGGTTTTATTGCTCTTGAGACGGGCATATCTATTGGCGCAGAATTGATCTTGTTGCCAGAGTCACTGTTGGATGTGGATGATGTAAGAGCATCGTTAAAGGGCATTTTGCGTGAGCAAAAAAGAAGTAGTTTAGTCATCGTTGCTGAGGGAGATGAAACGGGGGGTGCGCTTAAACTCGCTGAAAAGCTCAAAGACGACTTTAATCAATACGAAATGAGGGTGACCATCCTTGGACACATCCAACGTGGTGGGTCTCCAACAGCTCGCGATCGTGTCCTAGCGAGTCGATTGGGTTCAGAAGCGGTCAAAGCCATCGTTGATGGACACTCGAGCGTGATGGTGGGGATTGTGAACAAACGAACTCAATTGACCCCATTAAAAAGTTCCGTCGCCAAAAAGAAAGACATTAATTATGAGCTCGTAGAATTAGCCAAAATTTTGAGATGATTAACGTTGTCGTTCACGCTTTATCACCCAACGAAGCTGTTGTCAATCATGAGACTGCCACTTCAAATGCTAATAGATCCAATCTAGACCTTAGTCAAGCCCGAAAAAGTTTTCAGAATCTACTTAACAAAAATGTTGAAGGTAGTGAGTGGTTAGGTTGGCTTGATACATTAACGTCACAGGCAAATACAGAAGAACTCGACCGTATTCAACGCAAAGCAGCTCACCTGCAAGCAATCTCTGATATTGTATTGTGTATTGGCATTGGAGGAAGCTATTTAGGCGCTGCGGCAACCATTGCTGCGTCATTGCGTTACGAAGCAAAGCGTCACGCCCCTGACGTGCGTTTTGTGGGGACGCACCTCGGCGCCACCGAGCTAAAGGACTTAATGGCGGAACTTGAGGCGCCCAAGTATGATGGGAGCCAGAAAAAGGTCTCCATTATTGTGATTTCAAAATCGGGGTCTACCGTGGAGACAGGTGTTACCTTTCGGATTCTAAGGGCATGGTTAAAAACCCATCACCCAGGTGAGAGTAACGAACGTATTGTGGCCATTACGTCGTCTAGCTCAGGATCTTTGCGAACCCTTGCTGATGCTGCGGGCTATGACACATTTGTCGTACCTGGTGACGTAGGGGGGAGGTTTTCGGTGTTGTCGCCCGTAGGACTTTTACCCATCGCGGTTGCAGGACTTGATATCCACCAAGTCATGCAGGGAGCACATGAGGAAGTAAAGGACATTCAGCAAGACCCTGTGCAGATACTCACCTTGGCGTCTGCTCGAAAACAGTTGATGGATCAAGGGTACGCAATTGAATGTCTCTCAACTTTTGATCAGGAGTGCCATGGGCTCATGGATTGGGTTCAACAACTTCAAGGTGAATCAGAAGGAAAAGACTCAAAGGGTCTATTTCCTGCCAAAGCTTTTTACTCTCGAGACTTACACTCTTTGGGTCAATGGGTCCAGGATGGCCCCAGAATCCTGTTTGAAACGGTGATTTCATTAGACACCCCGCCGGTTGAGCTTGATATCCCCCGTGACGATCAAGTCGATGGGTTCGAAGATCTTGCACAAACGCCATTATCAAGGGTCAATGAAAGTGCAAAAAAGGGGACGATTAAGGCACATTGTGATGATGGAATCCCTGTGCTTGAGGTGGAACTTCCAGATGCAACAGAATTGTCAATAGGGGCATTTTTTACGTTCTATATGGTAGCGACTGGGGTTATGGGTGATCTTATGGGGGTTAACGCATACAATCAGCCTGGAGTTGAGGCTTATAAAAAAGAAATGATTACTATCTTGAATGGGTAATGCTTAACGATCAGACAGGTTTTTTTGGCTAAAAAACAATCATTTATTGCCATTGCTGGAAACATAGGTGCAGGAAAGACGGCTCTAACGGAGTTTTTGGCAAACCACTACAAGTGGCAGGCTTTCTATGAAAATGTTGATGGTAACCCGTACCTGTCTGATTTTTATGAAGATATGCGCCGATGGTCGTTCAACCTTCAGATCTACTTTTTGTCGAAGCGTTTTAACCATCATCAAGAGATGCTATCCGAAAATACAGGGATTATTCAAGATCGAACGATCTATGAGGATGTTGAGATATTTGCCAAGAACTTGAATGATATGGGGCTCATGTCGGATAGAGATTTTCAGAACTATTCCAATCTGTTCGAGTCCATGGAACCATTTATTACCCCACCAACCCTCCTCATTTATTTAAGGGCACAAGTCCCAACCCTCGTTAAACAGATCCAAAAAAGGGGAAGGGAGTATGAAAACACCATCCGTATTGATTATTTGGAGCGATTGAATGAGTACTACGAAGATTGGGTGCAGCGCTATCCACATCAAAAACTCATTATCGATACCGACGATCTGGACTTTGTGGGTAACGACGAAGATTTAGGTATGGTTGTGTCGTTAATTGACAAGAGACTTCACGGCTTATTTGAAGATTGATTGTTCTAGCCGAAGTGTTTTTGTAACTTTGTAGGCTATGGCTGGAAACGGCAGACTCTCTTTCATGATTCAAGATCTTCCCGACGGGAAATCCAATGAGATGGTTTCCCTCGCACAAGATGAGCTTGAGCTTGATGGGACCGAGTTACTTGAAGCGAGTGTAGAGCTTGAGTTCCACAAAACGCAATGGTTTGTGGATGTGTCTTTTTCGGTCAGTGCAGTGGTGAAACGCCAATGCCAACGTTCTTTGAAATGGTTTGAAACGTCAGTTCAATCCTCTTACCATGTAACATACTCATCAGATGTTGCTGTCGAAGAGATAGATTACTCTGGTGGAAAGAAGCCTTATCCAAAGCCAGATGAACCGATCAATTTGGAAACTGAAGTCAGGGATTCTGTTGTCTTAGAAATGCCTGTACGACCACTTCATCCAGAGTTTTTTGATGAGAACGGACAAATCATACCATTTTCAACACAAACATTTGGTGACGCAGAGACTGAATCATCTGTGGATCCTCGATGGCAGGCATTAAAACATCTTAAGTGACATAAAACATGGCACATCCAAAACGAAAAACATCCAAGGCTAGAAGAAATCTTCGCCGTTCTCACCATGGGATAGAGGAGACAACGTTGGCAACCTGTCCAAACTGTGGAAATAAACACCGATATCACCACGTTTGTATGTCTTGTGGGATGTACAGAGGGCGCAAAGTCCTGAACATAGGCGCTACACAAGCGTAACAATACCCAATGGCTACGTCACTTCATGTTGCCGTAGATGTTGTTGGAGGGGATCATTTCCCTAAAAACCCAATAGCTGGTGCGAAACTTGCGCTTGAGACCCATTCGCATCTTACCCTCCATCTACTAGGACCCGAGCACCTTATTAAAGAAGAAGCTCATTCGCAACAACTAGACTTGTCTAGATGTGTAATTCATGATGCGCCTGATATCATCGGCATGGAGGAGTCTCCATCTGCAGCGCTGAAGACAAAACCAGACTCATCCATAGCACTGGGAAACGGGCTCGTCAAAAAGAAGCACGCGCAAGCGTTTGTAAGTGCTGGTAACACAGGTGCCTTACTTGCAGCCTCCATGTTTATCCTTGGAAAGCTTGAAGGGGTCGCCAGACCGACCATTTGTACAGTGTATCCCTCCAAAAAAGGCTTCAGGCTCTTGCTAGACGCAGGTGCAAATCTCGATTTACGGCCGGAACATTATGTCCAATTTGCCAAAATGGGTCGTATATATGCGAGACACCTCATGGAGATTGATCATCCCAAAATAGGACTCCTTAATGTGGGTGAAGAGGCTGAGAAGGGGACTGAGGTGCTTGTTGAGGCTTACAAAGTGCTTCAAAATCTCCCTGAATTCGTCGGCAATATTGAAGGGCGCGACATACTCACGGGGAAAGCAGATGTGTTTCTGTGTAATGGCCTCGTGGGGAATCTATTGTTGAAGTTTGGTGAATCCATTCCCGATGTACTTTATGAGTTGCTTTCAAAAACGATGAAGGAAAAACATCTGGAACCAACACAACAGGCGTTGGTTGCCGAAGTCTTCAATGATGCTTTGCAACCCTTCAATTATGAAAATGTTGGCGGTATGCCATTCCTTGGCGTGGATGGCATTAGTATGGTAGGCCATGGTGGAAGCACACCAAAAGCGATCTTTAACATGATTAGTAATGCAATGCATTGTGTTGAAGTAGAGCTGAATCAACGCATTCTTACCTCACTTAACTAACCTATATGGCTCGTTCTAACCAACGTAAGGCCACCATTACAGGCATTGGTCATTACCTTCCCGAACACATTCTTACCAATGCGGATCTTGAGAAACTCGTCGAGACCAATGACGAGTGGATTCGTACGAGGACTGGCATCAGCGAGCGTAGGATTGAGAAAGATCCTGATAAAGCAGCCGCTCATATGGGAACCCGAGCGGCAATTGAAGCAATCCATAGCGCTAACATCGAGGCAAGTGACGTAGATGCAATCATGGTTGCTACAGTGACACCCGATTACATGTTTCCTGCGACTTCTGCCCTAATTCAGAAAGCATTGGGTGCTGAGGCAGCCTACGGTTTTGACGTATCGGCTGCTTGCTCAGGCTTTTTGTATTCACTCAGCACGGCTGCAATGATGATTGAGTCTGGACGAGTTGACACCATCTTGGTGATTGGTACCGATAAAATGAGCTCAATTGTGGATTATACAGACCGCAACACCTGTATCATATTTGGTGATGGCGCAGGTGCTGTCGTTCTCCAAGCCACTGAAGAAGATCATGGATTCCGTGACTTTATTCATTACACAGATGGTGATGACGATCTATATCTAGTACAAGAAGCCGGGGGAAGTAAAGAGCCTGCTTCAAAGCAGAGTGTTGAGCAACGTAAACATTTTATACGCCAAGATGGCCGTGCCATATTCAAACGAGCCACAGAGGGGATGGCTGGAGTCGCAGAAGAGATCATGCAGAAAAATGACCTAGCTGCCGAAGATATATCGTGGCTTGTACCACATCAGGCAAACTCCAGGATTATAGAAGCAACGGCGACTCGCATGGGGGTTACGATGGATCAAGTGATGATGAATATTGATAAATATGGCAATACAACTGCCGCAACCATTCCACTTTGTCTCTATGATTGGAAAGATCAGCTCAAAAAAGGGGATGAATTGATTTTAACCGCGTTTGGAGGAGGATTAACGTGGGGTGCTGCGTGGCTAACATGGGGAGGGGCTTCGTAGTGAACGCTGTTTTATTTCCTGGACAAGGATCCCAAAACGTGGGCATGGGGCGAGACCTACTAGACAAGAATGGAGCCGGAGCACATCTGATGAGGCAAGCCGATGCACTCTTTGAAGGGCAATTGCTTCGGGTAATGTTTGAAGGCCCCATCGAGGTCTTGACTCAGACGAAATGGACACAACCGGCCATTTTTGTCCATTCAATGGCATTATGGCAAGAATACTCACCAAGTGAGGGGGTGTTTAGCATGACAGCGGGTCATAGTCTTGGGGAATATGGCTCGTTGGTCGCCGCCGACGTTTTAACGTTTGAAGATGCTCTCTATCTCGTTAAAAAACGTGGAGAGCTCATGCAGCAAGCCGGAGAGAATCAACCAGGGACCATGGCAGCTGTTTTAGGTCTTGGTGATGAGACTGTAGAATCGATTTGCAGACAGGTCTCCAAGGAAGACTATCATGTTGTGCCTGCCAACTACAATTCTACGGGCCAAATTGTCATTTCTGGGCATATTCAAGCTGTTCATGAGGCGATGGAACGTTTACAAGCTGAAGGTGCCAAAATGGTCAAAGAATTGACCGTGGGTGGTGCATTTCACTCCCCCCTCATGCAGACTGCCGAAGCGGCGCTAGCAACGGCTATGGATAAGGTGGAGTTTCGGCCCGCTAGCATGGATGTGTACAGTAACGTTACAGCCAATGCCTCTCGTGACCCTCATGAGTTAAAAGCGCATCTGTTATCCCAACTAACAGGCTCCGTAAGATGGACGCAAACCATGAAGGCCATGCAAGCGCAAGGTGTGGAGTCCATCAGCGAGTGTGGACCAGGTGTTGTCCTTCAGAAAATGTGGAAAAGAGCCTATCCAGAAATAACAATCGAAGCCTTATGAGTAAACCTTTAGCTGATTACGTATGTGTGGTAACCGGGGGGAGTCGGGGTATTGGACGAGCGATTGCACTTCACCTTGCAAGCGAGGGAGCCGATGTGGCGATCACGTATGCATCGTCGAAAGGACCTGCTGAAGATGTTGTAGCAGAGATTGAAGCAATGGGGAACAAAGCCATGGCTCTACAATCTGATGCCTCAAAACTAGAACAGGCTGAATCCATGGTAGCGTCTATAGTGGAAGCATGGGGAAAAATTGATGTGCTTGTTAATAATGCTGGAATTACACGAGATCAGCTCATCCTACGAATGAGTGAAGATGAATGGGATCAAGTACTTACAACGAATCTCAAGAGTGTTTTTAATGGTAGTAAAGCGGTTGCTAAAACCATGATGAGACAGCGAAGTGGCTCGGTCATCAATGTAGGCTCGATCATTGGATTAACCGGTAATGGCGGGCAAAGCAATTATGCAGCGTCCAAAGCGGGTATGATTGGTTTTACAAAAAGCTTTGCCAAAGAATTTGCAAGTCGTGGAATTCGTGCCAATGTCATCGCACCTGGGTATATCACCACGGATATGACTGATTCACTCGATGAGAAGACATTACAGACGATAAAAGCATCCATCCCTGCTGGTGAGCCTGGTAGTGCAGAGGATGTTGCTCATCTTGTCTCTTTCCTTGCATCTGCCAATAGCTCGTACATCACCGGTGAGGTTATTCGGGTTGATGGTGGAATGGCGATGTAATTGATGGACGAAATATCCGATAAACTTGAGCACCTCAAATCAGACTAACCAAGATTATTTTATCATAAAGAAACCTTTTATCTTTTCACATTCACCAAAAAATTAAACCACTCTCTCATGTCTGACGTACAATCTAAAGTAACTAGCATCATTGTTGACAAACTAGGTGTTGATGATTCAGAAGTAACTGCCGAAGCAAATTTCACCAATGATCTTGGAGCCGATTCTCTTGATACGGTAGAGTTAATCATGGAATTTGAGAAAGAATTTGACATCAGCATTCCTGACGAAGATTCTGAAAAAATCGCCACAGTTGGTGATGTAATTAGCTATCTGCAAGAAAAGACAGCCTAAGCTGTTTACACACATTATTAAGGAATAAAATCGGATGACCCATCGCCGTGTCGTTATTACAGGCCTTGGTGCCTTAACTCCAGTAGGTAATAGTGCTGCAGAGTTTTGGAACGGCCTTGTTGAGGGTAAGAGTGGTGTGAGAACGAATGACCGTTTTGACACCACTGATTTTGCAACCAAAATCGCAGGTCTTATAGAGGGTTACGCGGCCGAAGACCACTTTGAGCGCAAAGAGGCAAGAAGGCTCGACCCTACGACGCAGTATGCGCTCGTCGCTACAGATAAAGCGATCGAGGATACTGCCCTAGATCTCGATGCGATCGACAAAGATCGTGTAGCTGTGATGATAGGCACAGGCATTGGGGGAATGAAGACCTATTACGAGAATTGTATTGCTCTTCATGAACGGGGACCCCGAGGAATCTCTCCATTTTTTGTTCCGATGATGATTCCTGATATCGCAGCTGGCCAAGTGTCGATTCGGTACGGTTTCAAGGGGCCGAATTTTTGTGCCGTGTCAGCCTGTGCAACAGGATCGAGTAACATAGGCCTTGCATTCGATTCCATTCGTTTGGGAACATCTGATATCGCTGTTGCTGGTGGGGCAGACGCCTCTGTTGTACCTATTGGTATTGGGGGGTTCAATGCCATGAAGGCTCTTTCTACCAGAAATGACTCCCCAGAGACAGCATCCAGACCTTTTGACGCAACACGAGACGGTTTCGTTTTGGGTGAAGGGGCAGGGATTTTGGTTCTTGAATCTTTGGAGCACGCCGTTGCACGAGGGGCACGAATCTATTCAGAAATCGTAGGGTATGGTTTTTCCGCAGACGCCTACCATGTTTCAGCACCCGATCCAGAGGGTAATGGAGTAAAACTTGCGATGTCTAACGCTTGTGATATGGCGGGCATTGGACCTAGCGATATCGACCATATTAATATGCATGGAACCTCAACGAAGTTAGGCGATGCTGCCGAAACAAGATCCATCAAATCTGTGTTTGGAGATCATGCTTACTCGATCCAGTGTAACTCAACCAAATCGATGACAGGTCACACATTAGGGGCTGCAGGGGCGATCGAGTCGATTGCAGCACTCCTTACGACGTACCACGACGTCATACCTCCAACCATTAATTTTCGTGAGCATGATCCAGAATGTGATTTGAATTACACATTCAATGAGTCCGTGGTCAAGGAAGTGCACCATGCCATGAATAACGCGTTTGGCTTTGGTGGCCATAATACGGCCCTTGTTTTCAGAAAATATCAGCCTTAACCATGGGGCTGTGGTCACGTCTTTTTAAAACATCCTCACCTGACAAAACCACCCATCCTGGCTCAACCGATCGTGTAGTTTCGACCGATCCACCTCGTGAGGAGTCTGCCACTGAACAAAAACATCATCCTAGACCTCAGTGGCAACCCATAGAGGAAAAACTAGGGCTCGCACTTGAACCTATTTCACTTTTTGATAAAGTCCTTCGGCATCGATCCACAAAAGAGTCATCCGATGTTGCATCATACGACACCTATGAGCGATATGAGTTTCTAGGAGACGCTGTGCTAGATCTTGTGGTTGCGGATCTATTGTTTGATCGCTACCCAAAAGAAAACGAAGGGTTCCTCACAAAATTTAGGTCAAAATTGGTCAAAAAAGAGACGTTAGCGGCACTTGCTGAGTCTATCCAATTGGTGGATGCGATTCAGTTTGGGGAGCGTACTCAAGATGCCTCGGTTCGAGAATCTAAAAGTGTGTTAGCTGACTTATTTGAAGCCCTTATCGGTGGATTGTATCTCACCTATGGCTATGATCGTGTGAAGACCACGGTAGCGTCACTACTCGATGATGAAATTCACTTTGAGGAGTTCTCAACCAAAGTGGACAACTACAAGTCACTGCTGCTTGAATATTGCCAAGCCAAAAAATGGGAGCAACCTGTCTATGAGTTGGTGAAGGAGCAAGGACCCGGTCATAAAAAAATGTTTACGGTGTCCGTAACCGTCAAAAATGACGTATTAGGCGAAGGGAAGGGGAGTCGGTTGAAACAGGCAGAACAACAAGCGGCAAAGGTCGCCCTTCAGTATCTAAATCAGTCTGGTTGATTTAGTATCTTGCCAGCAATTGTTGTTGCTCTACTCCAGTCTTACGACAAATTGTTGCTGCCATAGTTCATGATTGCTCACCTTTTAAAACCTGAATTCGAGGAGCTTATCGACCAGAAGGACTGGGTGTCACTCAAGGAGGCACTTTCTGATGTCCCATCCGTTGATTTAGCCGAGCTTCTCGAGGGAATTGACCCATCTACTGCAGTCGTTGTGTTTCGCTTGATCAAAAAGACACAAGCCTCTGAAGTGTTCGCTTACCTACCCAGTTCCCACGGTCAGGAATTGCTTGAAGTGTTCTCAAAGAGACAGATGGCTGATGTGATGAGCAACCTTGAGCCAGATGACAGGGTCGCCTTGTTGGAAGAATTACCTGGACATCTCACACAGCGTGTTCTCAACAGTATGTCATCAGAGGACCAAGTTGAGGTGAAGAAGTTATTGGGCTACCCCGAAGAGAGTGTGGGCAGATTGATGACCACCAATTATGTCCGCATAAAAAAAGAATGGACCGTCGAGCGAAGTTTAGAACACATTCGACAATATGGGTACTCTGCAGAAACGGTCAATGTACTCTACGTCGTGGATGAGTATGAACGATTAATCGATGACCTTCGCATTAATCAGTTTATTCTATCCAATCCAACGCAGGTGATCGAAGAGTTGATGGATGATCAATTTACAGCGTTGAGTGCATTTGATGATCAAGAGGAAGCTGTACGGATGTTTAGCAAGTATGACCGAATTGCACTGCCTGTCGTGGATTCAGACGGGATTTTGGTAGGCATCGTGACCGTTGATGACATTATCGACGTGGCGGAGGAGGAGACAACGGAGGATATGCAGCTCATGGCCGGGATGAATGCACTAGAAAGGGTGTACTCTGAGACCTCCATCGTTATGATGGTTCGCAAACGCATTGGATGGCTACTCATTCTATTTTTGGGTCAAATGCTCACAGTAACTGCCATGGCTGCGTATAATTCCTTGTTAGCGGCGGCGGCCATGCTTGCTGTTTTTATCCCTATGATTATTTCAAGTGGGGGAAATTCGGGATCGCAAGCCGCGACCTTGATTATTCGAGCGCTATCCACGGATGATATCTCATTGATAGACTGGAGACATGTATTTAAAAGAGAGTTACTTTCAGGCGCCATTCTTGGGTTCATGGTAGGATTGATGGGGTTTGGCATTACATATGCTTGGATTGAGTTTCAACCAGGGGAAGCAACCCTTTCCATTATGCAAGCGCTCACCGTAGGGTGTAGTCTCTTTGGAGTGATCCTTTTTGGGAACCTTTCGGGGTCCATGCTCCCTTTTATCATGTCAAAGATAGGGTTAGATCCCGCCGTTACCTCTGCTCCATTTGTGGCTACCCTTGTCGATGTAACGGGTATTATCATCTATTTTTCTATCGCGATGTTCCTTCTTAGAGGGCTACTTTCGTAATCACTCACCTCAAAACACTCAAGTTTCAGCTCATATGCAGGTATACCATGATCTCGTTCAACGTGTCCTCGACAATGGCGTTCTAAAGGAGAATCGTACGGGAACCGACACAATCTCGAACTTTGCAGAATTTTACCGAGTCGATCTATCGGAAGGTTTCCCTCTATTAACCACGAAGAAAGTGTTTTTCCGCTCGGTGATTTACGAGTTATTGTGGTATCTACGTGGCGATGACCACGTTAAGTGGTTACGTGATGATCAAAATGTTCATATATGGGACGCATGGGCTCGTGAAGATGGCTATGTAGGACCCATATATCCTGTCCTCTGGCGACGATATCCTAGCTTAAAGGTGGGCGATTCAGATCAAGCGTATATCCCTCAAGGTGAATCACGAACGGATGTTACTTGGCGTTATGATGAAGTAGATCAGGTTTCTCGAGTCATCGAGATGATCAAAACCAATCCCAATAGTCGCAGGATGGTTGTCAATACCTGGCATCCTGGACTGCTGGATGAAATGGCCTTACCCCCATGTCATATTATGTACATTTTTAATGTATCGGGAGGTAAACTACATTGCCACCTTACACAACGCTCTGGAGACATCGCTTTGGGGATCCCATTTAATTTAGCCTGTTATGCGGCACTAACGATGGCTATAGCACAAGAGACGGGGCTGGAGCCTGGCACATTTGCTCACACCATTGTTGATGCACACATCTATGTCAATCACATTGAAGGTCTAAAAGAGCAACTCACAAGAACGCCTAAACCTTTGCCGACTCTCACCATTGCAAAAAAGCCACTGGATCAACTCTCATATGATGATTTCACGCTGGATGGGTATGATCCAGATCCAGGGATTCGATTTGAGGTGGCTGTATGAGGGTATGTGTAATTGTTGCGCATGATCCGAACTTGGTCATCGGGCATCAAGGAGGACTGCCTTGGCGCATCAAAGAAGATTTAGCCTTTTTCAAGAGAACGACCATGGGCGCACCCATTATTATGGGTCGAAATGTCTTTATGGATATTGGTGGCAAGCCATTACCAGGTCGAAAAAACATTGTCGTGAGTTCGACGTTGACATCTAAAGAGGCTCAAACCGAAGTATACACAACATTGGAAGACGCCCTTCAAGCAGGTAAAGTCTATGCTGAGGCCCATTCCACCGATTTATTCCTCATTGGTGGGCGTCGTATTTATGAGGAGGGGCTCACAATGGCTGATCGACTTTACATCACGGAAGTTCTTGAGACGTACGAAGGGGATACAACGTTTCCAGAATATCGTCAAGAGATTGACAATGTCTGGGAGTGCACATCAGTGACGCCTGGCGATGAAGTCGTATACAAAGTTTATGATAGAAAGTCGTTAACGTGAATCTCTTTTGGATGCACGATGTAAGGTCTCTTGATCGGCTGTGAGAGTGCGGCAATATGTTGAGCATCTGAGGCTTTAGAAAACTCGTCTATCTCTCCATTTTCTTGCAATACCATGATGTCCTGACCTCGATGGTGATACGCCTCGGTCGTTGACATATCCCGATGAAGTACATACGAGGCGAATCTGTTGTCTGCTTGGTCTGTAGATATTCCCCACTTTTTAAGTATTGACTCCGCTGGATCTTTCAACGCTTCCATGACCGAGTCACTTGCAGGGGAGTCCATAAATGTGGTACGAAGTAGTTTTCGCGTTAAAAACCGCTGAGATAACACCCGAAGAAACGCATCATCACTCTGTTGCCATGCCTTGAGGCATGCATACAGATCATGGTCATCCAAGGATGTGTACTGCGCCATCATTTCATCACTGATTCCGCCCTCTGCTGCTGTGGCATGACTCAAAAAATAGGATAACCCAGGGGAGGGGACAGTGGGTGGTTGCCCTTGCTCATAGAGTTCTTTGACACGTCGAAGAATTCCACGAATATGGACGTCTGCTGCCAATACAGTCTTGTGTAGATACACTTGGAGGTACATAAATCGTCGAGACAGTATGAAGTTCTCCACGCTGTAGATCCCCTTCTTTTCCAAGACGAGCTGTTCGTTGTGAACGCGAAGGGTCTCAATAATACGAGGCACACCAATTGCCCCCTCAGACACCCCCGTAAAAAATGAATCCCTCCTTAGATAATCGAGTCGATCCATATCCAATTGAGAGGAGATTAATTGGTGTAGGAAGGTTCTTGGGTAGGTATTTTCAAAAATGGCAATGGCTGTGGTGAGGCGTCCATCAAAATGGTCATTCAAAGCCGCCATGATTTTTGTGCTCATCATTTCATGATCAAATTGATCAATTAATGAATGCTCCAAGGTGTGGGAAAGGGGGCCGTGACCCACGTCATGGAGTAGTATTGCAATGAGCGTGCTTTCAACCTCCTCGTCGCTAATGTCAGTCCCTTTCTGACGGATATTTTGCAGAACACGTTGACATACCTCCATAGCCCCTAAGGCATGAGAAAAACGACTATGCTCAGCCGTTGGATAGACCAAATAGCCTAGGCCTAGTTGTCGTATTCTTCGAAGCCTCTGTACGTAAGGATGGTCAATTAAATCGACAAGAATGCCTTTTGGGATATGGATAAAACCATGTACAGGGTCATTAAAGAGTTTATACTGGCCTGTCTTCGTCATAACCATGAGGGTTTTTTGATTGCCAATTCCATGCATCTCGACACATCTCATCGAGGCCATATTCAGCGGACCAATTCAAAACTGACGACGCTTTTGAGGTATCTGCAAACGCTTCAGCAACATCGCCAGGTCTAGCCTCAACAATCTCGTATGGGATTGGTTTGCCAGTCGCTCGCTCAAACGCTTTTACAACATCTAGGACACTGGACCCATACCCAGTCCCAAGATTAAATGTGTGGACACCTGGCTTGCCCTTCTGGTACTTTAAGGCAGCAATATGCCCCTTGGCTAGATCCACGACATGAATGTAATCTCTAACACCCGTTCCATCATGTGTTGGGTAGCCGTCACCAAATACACGCAGAAAGGGCCTTGCCCCTACAGCAACTTGAGTGATATACGGCATTAAATTGTTGGGTATGCCTGAAGGATCTTCACCTATTCGGCCAGATGGATGGGCTCCAACGGGATTAAAGTATCGAAGGTTCGTCACAGACCACTCTGATCGACTCTGAGCCACATCTCGAAGAATGACCTCACTCATGAGTTTGGTTTGCCCATAAGGATTTACGGCACTCACAGGTGCGGTTTCTGGGATAGGGACCACTTCAGCATCCCCATACACTGTGCACGAAGAGCTAAAGACAAACTGCGTCACCTCATGGTGATCCATGACTTGGAGCAGAGAAAATAACCCCCCAAGGTTATTTTGATAATAAGCCAATGGTTTCTCAACAGATTCCCCAACTGCTTTGAAGGCAGCAAAGTGAATCACCCCCTGGATGGCGTGATCTTCAAACATGGAGTGAAGAGACTCCGGATCCGCCACATCACGTTGATAGAATGGAATAGTTGTCCGGGTTAACTCTTCAACACGTCGGATAGACTCATAGGCGCTATTGCTTAAATCATCGACGACTATAGGGCTATACCCTTGTTGAGCTAACTCCAACACGGTGTGGCTGCCAATATAGCCTGCACCTCCCGTCACCAGAATCGATTCTTGCTTAGTCATTCACAGGCTCCGTGACTCCATGGGGCGTTGATTTGCCATGCTCATCGACATGCACAAACACGATTTCATCAATTTTGATGATGGTTTGTTTTGTGAATTTATGCCGAACTTCGCACCTAACTTTGATGGAGCTGCGTCCAAATCCAATCGTCTCCATGCCAATTTCAATGACATCACCCACCTTTGCTGAACTCACAAAATTGATTTCAGACATATACTTTGTCACAATATTTTTCTTGTTGAGTTGACAGATACAGTATATCGCCGCTTCCTCATCTATCCACGCCAAGACGGACCCTCCAAATAGCGTGCCATGAGCGTTTAAATCTTGCGGTTTAATCAACTTTCGGCTAAAGAATCGAAGTCCTGGGTAGATATCTGACATGGCTTGGATTTAGTTAATGTGGTTCTGTATGGATGAGATTTTATCCCTGTGTTTATGTTTTTTGTGTGTTTATATACTGGATAGCCTGTGGGTTGGTGTCACACTTGGGTCATAAAGCGTGCCATCTTTCAATTCAAGTCTCTTTCCAGGAAATCGCTTCACCATAGAGTGATTATGAGTGACCATTAAAACCGTCACTTGCTGCTCACGATTAATTTGATGAAGCAACTCCATAATGGTCGTTGACGCGCCAGGGTCTAAATTTCCCGTAGGTTCATCAGCGAGTAAAACATCAGGTGCATTGGCTAGAGCTCTTGCAATGGAAATCCTTTGTTGCTCACCACCTGATAAAACATGGATAGGCTCCTTTTTTTTGTGAGAGAGTCCAACAAGGTCAAGCAGATGCTTTACACGTTGTTCAATTTTTGCTGAAGGAGTTCCTGTAACACGTAGCGCAAAGGCAATGTTTTCGAAGACGTTTCGGTCTTGTAAAAGTTGAAAGTCTTGAAATACTACACCGATCTGTCTTCTGATATACGGTGTTTTACGGTTTGGCAACGTTTGAATCGTCTTACCATGGAGTCTAACATCCCCTTTGGTGGGATTTACCGCTCGGTAAAAAAGTTTTAAGATGGAGCTCTTTCCCGATCCTGTAGGGCCTAGTAGATAACAAAAATCACCCGTAAGAAGCGACATGGAACACTCAGCCAAGACAGGCTTGCCTTGGTATGATAAAGAGACTTGATCAAGCTCTAGAACAGGATTCAACGCTTTCGTCATGTGTTACAGTGCGGCGTGTTCTTTGCCTGGGTTCATACCCAGTCATTCTACTTGGGTGCATACCCAGTTATTCTACCAGAGTTCATACCCAGTAATACCTACGACAATTTACTCAATCTCTTTACGATAATCACTGCTCACTTCGTTGCTGCCTTCACTGTTCAGCCTTCACTGTTCAGTTTGCTGTGTCATGGATGCCCACCGTAGACAACGCTCGATCGCTCGAGTCATCGACGTAGGACTCGCTTTGTCACGCCCTGCGATATCATCGGCTGTGCCATGATCCGGAGAAACTCGAAGAATGGGGAGCCCTATAGTTCGGTTGATCCCACCTGTTGAACCGGATAACATTTTGAAGGGAATGAGCCCTTGATCATGATACATGGCCCAAACGATATCGTATTGGTTCATCCGCTGTTGCGCAAAAAAACCGTCTGCAGCGAATGGGCCCTCAATGCGCATAGCGCTGGACGACGTTTGAGTAGCTTCGATCCAAGGCGCCATCACATTTTTTTCGAACGACGATATGTGTCCACCATCCCCTGCATGTGGATTGAGGGCAAGCATTGCCACACGCACACTACCATTGGCCTCCACTGCGCCATGCTTGTCACGCTTTAAAAGGTTTAATGTCGTAGAGAACATCTCCTCGTTGCAAAACTTTTCGACGTCTTCAACGGGGATGTGAAGAGACTGTAACAATACATCCATAGCCTCACTCTCCATAATCATGCGAACGTCAGCAACATCAAACCGTTTTGCCAAATACTCTGTATGTCCTCCATATTCAAACCCAATAGCGCCCATTCGTTCTTTTGAGATAGGAGCTGTCACTAAAGATCCATGTGGATAGACTTTACAATCATCCACAGCTTTTTTTAGAGACGCCTTTGCCGCAATGCCTGCCAAACGGTATGGATTAGGGGCTTTTGCACCCTGCGGAACCTCTAAAAAGTATAGAGCCGGACGATCCTGAAGACGGAATTCTACCTCTTCAATGGAATGAATGGTCTGAATGGAATACTCCCGAAATAATTTGTCTGCTAGAAACTTAACGGCGGGGTAATGTTCAAAATGTGCTTTCAACCCATAAAGTACGATAGGTGGATGAACCAATTCGTCACCCGATGATTGCTCAAGTACAGTTTCTAGGGCCTTCAGCGTCACTTCTGGTCCAACACCAAGAGGGTCACCTAGCGTGACGGCTATCCATGGAACCTCATTCACGATGCATCCTCAATGGTGTTGTTCATTCTACCCAACCCTTAAAGCGACCTGGGTGATACCAAGACAAAGTCACCAAACCCAGAGGATGCCTCAAAAAGAAATTCTATTTGTCCGTAACGCCAGATTTCTTGGGTGTTCCCATCGGGTGGAAACTCGCGTGTTTTTGAATCGGGCTCACCGTATCGAATAAAGACTTTCGCTTGATCAGACTCCAATAGCTCAAGGGAAGGACTACTAAATTCTTGAGCTGCTTGGTCAACACGTCGATAAAACTCAACCATGAGCTCATTATAATGGGAGTCGTCAGTAGGATCTTTGGGTGTCCAATAGTCAAAAAAGGAGGTTTTCTTGTCTGAAGTTGAGCCATCCATCATATCATTAACAATCCCTTCTTCCTCAATGAATTTTAGGGCCTGAATGGCGATATCAATGTTGCGAAGACTTCTTGGCATATTCTCCCAGATGCTTTGCCATATAAATCTTTCATCTGCTATGCGTATTACAAGTGTCTCATTTGGAAGCAACGTACCATCAAATGTTGCAGAAACCCATTGATCTTGTTTCGGCACACAAAGTTGCCCCGAACTAAAGGCTTTTTCATCTATGATGGATGTGGGGTGGGCAACCACGTCGAGAGATGGGAGTAAACGTTGAGCAGATGGGCTTTGGTTGTCTTTGTCGGACATTGAAACCTCTGAGGCACTAAAAAACTGCGCCTCAGCCCGTTCATTTCCAGTTTCCATCGTCGACGATTTTAACCAAAGAAGTTTTGCATTTGTATTGTAGGCAAGGGCAGCTCTAATGGACTGAGCACAATACAGTTGATCTTGCTCAACGACAGGATAGACGATCGAGCGGTTTGCCGAGAGTGTTTTTGGTCTCGATCGCATAGGACGTTGCTTGTTTCCTGAGTAAAGCATGGCCCTAACGCCATACGAATCATTAAAATAGGTATTAGGTAGAGTCCATACGATCCCTTGTGTGTGTACACTATCTTGAATCCTTTCTAAACTATTCGTGGTTAGGGTGATTGTGAAGGTTGTGTCAATAGGTGAGTCTTCTAATCTGTTTAGTAGGTCTTCATTTGACTCTTTTCGGTTGCTCCACCATCGTCTCAGATTAGTCTCAGATTGATCACCAAGCGACGAGATGGACTCTGCACTAACAAGCCCAAAAACTAGCTCAGCATCAGCTATATAAAGGCTTCTGTCGGAAGACCACTGAAAGTCGAGTTGACTATACGGGATAGACATAAGGACCCCAAGCTGGGTTCCTGACTCCTCTGAAGACAAGACAAATTCTTCAAAGTGGGGTATTTGGGTCTTCTCAAGTTTGTTGGCGCTAGCCCTACCTTCCATGGGACCCTCCATGGAACTTTGTTGGCCATAGATTGAGGTCGTGGTTAAAAGGGAGAAGAGTACAAGTGATATTTGTTTCATGAGCACGTCTAGCGTTGCTGTTAGCCATCATGTGGATGACTATAACGTTTAAAACATCATTTTCATTTTGTTCGGTCGTCAGGCTGGAATAATCTTTGTTTTGAGCCAGAATGTTTGTTATTTAAAATTTCTCAATCAAAACTTCATCCTTGAACGTACGCAAATGAAACGTAATGATAGAATGGGTGAGGCATCCTTGTGTTTTTGGATGATCCTTTTCCTTGGAAGCGCACTCACAGCGACTGCTCAAACGACCCTTCCTTCTTATGGAGTGCAGGGAGTTAATGTGATTCAATCCGATGGCACAATCAAATCCGATCAAACCATCCACTGGGCCGAGGGGATCATACGACGTGTGTCTAGCAGTGAGACTCTGCCAAGCAGTGCTAGAATATTGGTTGAGGGGGACTCACTGCTTATCGTCCCAGCTTTTATTGATGGGCTGAACCATTCAGGGTTGCCTGATGCCGAAGACCCATCTTCTTATGGAACCCCCGATAGACCTTCCGACCCAACGTATGATCGCGCAGGCATTCAACCTCACAGACTTCCTGAGTCTGAATTTGATGTGTCCCATTCTTCAGTGGCCGCTCATCAGTCAGCAGGATTTGGGGCCATTAACAGTTCCCATCCAGGAAGAATGATGCCAGGCCAGAGCAGTCTGTTTTTTACTCAAGCCGAAGAAACGTTTTCTGGATTTGAATCGCCTCTGTATGAATCAGCTCTTGGGTTTGTATTCCAATTTGAAGGAGCGGGGGGAAGAGCCTATCCAGCCACAGATATGGCCATTATGGCTCGTTTCAAGCAGCTATTGTATGACGCTGAGGCTTTGCAACAACACATTAACTATGTCGAAGGTCCTGGAGCAGAACAGATGGAGACGCCTCAAAGAGATGCTGTCCTAGAGTCTCTATTTCCACTGCTGAATGGGGAAAAACCACTAATGGCATCGGTGGAAAGCCCTGAAGATGCTGAGCGAGTGTTGATGCTTGCCGATGAGTTTGATTTCCCTGTAATCTTTGCCACTGATGCGGATTTGTCTCCTATCGCACCGAAACTTGTTCAATCTGCAACGCCCGTCCTTTTCCGATTTGAGAAACCAGAAGCCCCAGATTGGATTCAAAAAGAGACAGAAGAGACAGAACCTGTAGAAAACACCGCAAACGAATCAGTTGCCGCCGATAATGCTGATGATGCTGCCACCGATGAATCTAACTCAGAGAGTGAGCAGGAGCCTGATGAGGAACTCTCAGAAGAAGAGCAAGCATTCAGAGCTCGTCAGGCCTCTGCCTGGGAAGCCAAAAAAGGAGCCTTACGAACCATGTTGGATGCTGGGTTAATGATCGGTGTTCATGGATATAATGGAAATGACAAGGATTTCTTTGAGGCTCTCCGATTCTATCATGAAGAGGGAGAAGTGACATCTCAAGAATTACTCAATATTCTATCTAGCAATACAGCAATGATTCTTGGGATCGAGCGACTTGGCACGCTCACCGAGGGCAGTGTGGCCAACATGATCGTGATCAATGGCCAAGATTGGTTGAGTGAGGATGCTACACGACTCTTTACAGTGTCCAACGGCCACGTAATAACGATTGACAACGACTAAGGAATTCTCATGACTACACAAAACTTAACCACGCTTAAAGGTCTGCTGACGGCTTTGTTTTTGCTGTCTTTCACGTCTGTGCTTGCACAACCAACAACGTATGATGGACCTCAATCGGTATTAATCAAAAATGGACTTGTAAAAACCATTACACAGGGTGACTTGCCCAACACAGATGTGTACATCGTCAATGGTATCATCCAAGAGATTGGTCAAGATCTCTCAGTTCCTACTAACACGCCTGTCATTGATGCCACAGACAAGGTTGTCATGCCTGGCATTGTTGATGCGCACTCCCACCTGAATACTGTCTCAACCAATGAGGCAACATCTCCAGTAACATCTGAAATCACCATCAAGGAATCGATTGATCCCAATGATGTCGCCATATATCATGCTCTTGCAGGAGGGGTCACGTCCATAAATCTTATGCATGGGTCAGCCAATGTCATCGGGGCACGAAATGCGACGTTGAAACTTCGATATGGCGCTGATCAGTTTGGTTTACAGTTTCAAGAGGCTCCTCAAACCATCAAATTCGCTCTTGGTGAGAATCCAACGCGTGTCCATGGTCAGGGTACAGGGGTTCAACCCAGAACAAGAATGGGCGTTGAGCGTGTGATACGTGATATCTTTGATGATGCCATTGAATATGATCGCAAAAGAGAAACCTATTTGGAACAGAAAGCGGCTCACGAGCGACGACCCAATCGTGTAGCCCTACCGGTGCCTGTGGCTAAGAATCTTCGACTCGAAGTGATTTCAGATATCATAGAAGGTGATATTCTCGTTCATTGTCATAGTTATCGAGCAGATGAGATTATGATGCTTGTTAACGTATTCAAGGATTATGGTGTGGAGAATTACACCTTTCAGCATGCTAATGAAGGGTTCAAAGTGGCTCCCGAACTTGCCGAAGCGGGTGCAAATGCCTCTGTCTTCTCGGATTGGTGGGCCTATAAATTCGAAGTCTACTACTCAACCGCTTATAATGCGGCCATTTTGCACGAAAATGGTGTAAATACGTCGATTAACTCCGATAGTAATGAGCTTATTCGCCATTTAAATCATGAAGCAGCCAAAGTCGTTCGTTATGGAGGGATCTCAGAAAATGATGCTTTGAAGATGATTACCATAAATCCAGCTAAACAGCTTGGCATTGATGAGTATGTAGGATCTCTTGAGGTTGGTAAACATGGAGATGTAAGTATCTGGTCTGCTGATCCACTTAGCATCTACGCGGTGAATGAAATGACTCTGGTCGATGGGCAAGTACTTTTTAACCGTAAAACAGATGCCCCAGATGCACGCTTAGATAGAGCTATTAGTCATGATCAGTCATTTGATGATCTCCAGTCAGAAGTTTCTGAATCTATACGTGGCCGTCAAGATGATGCCTGTATGGAGGATGCATTCAAACTTTTTGAATCTGGACATCAATCTGAGCAATCTCACAATTATTAATCACTCATTTGAGAAAAAAGACTATGAATCAGAAGAATTTACCCTTACGTAGCTTGAGTGGATGGGTGATTGCGCTCTCCCTTTGGCTCGGACTCGCAACGGCTCACGCTCAAATCACGGAGAAGCCAGAGTATGGCTCGTTTATTATAGAGAATGTAGATATCTATCCAGTAACCTCTGATGTGATAGAAGGAGGTGTGGTTGTCGTAAAAGATGGCATCATCGAGCACGTTGGCTCGAATGTAAAACCAGATTTGAGCGGTGATGTCTCCCGCATTGATGGCTCAGGTCATCGTTTGTATCCAGGCTTTATTGATTCTGAAACACAATTAGGACTCAATGAAATTGGCGCGGTCGCTGTGACTATTGATGCAGCTGAGGTTGGGTCTGTGAATCCAGAAATGATTGCACAAACTGCGGTAAACCCAGGCTCTGTCAGTATCCCCGTGACGCGTGTGGATGGTGTCACGAACGTTATTGCCGCCCCTGTGAGTGGGCTTGTATCGGGAACAGGTTCGTTAATCGATCTTTATGGCTACACACCAGAAGCGATGTCCATAGACCAAAGAGCAGGTATCTATCTAAACTGGCCCTCATCTAGTAAACGAGGCTGGTGGGATAGCCGCTCAGAAAAGGAGATTCAAGATGATTACAATGAAGCAGTGGATCAGATAGATGAACTATTTGATGATGCGAGAGCCTACCATAAGATGTGGCAAACGGTCGAGTCAGGAGAATTGGATGAACAACCAGACGTGAATGCAAAAATGGAGGCCATGAGATATTTATTCACACAAGAAGCGCGGCTGGTTGTACGTGTGAATCGTGAGAAAGATATCGTTGCAGCCTTGGAATGGGCTACTCATCAAGATGATCTATCCTTTGTGTTCTCGGGAGTCTCGGAAGGGTGGAGAGTCGCTGATGAGATAGCTGCCGCCGATATTCCTGTGATTGCAACGGCTCTAGTGACTCCATCGCGATCCTCTGACCATTATGCACGTCCTTACCAAAATGCTGGTTTAATGGCCGATGCGGGTGTTCATGTCTCTTTATCAACATTTAATACGGAAAATGTCCGAAATCTCCCGTTTCATGCAGGTTACGCGGCAACGTATGGGATGGGTATCGAGGAAGCTCTAAAAGCTGTCACGATTAATCCAGCAGAATTATGGGGGGTGGATGATAAATTAGGCTCGATTGACGTTGGCAAGCATGCAAATCTTATTTTAGTAGATGGAGATCCTTTTGAAACAACATCTTCCATCAAAGATGTTTTTATTCGTGGGTATCGAGTCCCTATGGTAAGCAGACATACCCAGTTGAATGATGAGTTTTTAGACCGAGACGTCACAAACTAAACCTTTACTATCGTCTGAAGCAGTGTTACATTTGGGCGATGAAAATAGCGATTATAGGAGCCGGTATTGCCGGCCTTTCTGCTGGACAGGCATTGGCCAAAAAGGGGCATGAAGTCCACGTCTTCGAGAAGAGCCGTGGTCTGGGTGGTCGGATGGCCACACGGTATTCCGACGAATCAGCGGAACATCGTTTTGATCACGGAATTGGTTTTTTTTCCGTGAAAAGTGAGACGTTCGCCGAACAGGTTACACGCTGGCGAGCCAAAGACCTGGTCAAGCCATGGGGTGATAAAGCATTTAGAATTGGCACAGAAAACAAAAAATTCCCCTTCTTAGAGAGTTTATCCTCTACACATCACAACGGTAAGGAGTGGTTTACATCGACCCAAGGGATGAATCGACTTGGTAAAGAGTTGGCAAGAATGGTTCATGTGCATCCAAATGCTCATGTATCAGGTCTGACCTTTTATGGTGGTGTTGCGAATCAACGAACAAAAAAACCGTGGTTGATCAATTTCCGTGACAGTAATATGGTTGAAGCCGATGCTGTTATAGTTGCAACACCTGCTCCTCAGGCATATGGCATATTGAATACGTGCCATGATGAGGTTGACACCTACAAAATCATTCGAGAAATCGATGTTGTGAGATATTTGCCCACATTCACGGTTATGGCGCTCGTAGACTCTAGGTTAACGACCCCTTGGTCAACCTTATTTTTAAATTCAAAGACGTTACAACTTATATCGAATGAGTCATCCAAACATGATCAGCGGCGTGATTCGACAGAGAATGAGCCTATTCGATATGTATTGCATTCCACGCACAAAGCAGCAGAACAAGCCGTATATACCAACAAGCGAGATAAAATATGGCCACAAATCGAGGCGGACTTGCTCAATGAGGCATCTTTACAGCTCGGTGATTCGATCCAAACACCTCTTTGGTCTCAGGCTCATGCATGGCGTTATGCAGAGTGTGAAAACCCCCTTGAAGCACCCTATTTAACGAACGGTCGAGTCGAAGCGCCACTTGCTGTCGTTGGAGACTACTTTCAAGGAAATTCTGTTGAGGATGCTTACTTGTCTGGAATTGCCTGTGCAGAAAATAAGTTATTCAACTCGTAATACTTTACGATGAGTACTCAAGCTGAAATACTTTACGATAAGAACTCAAGCTGAAATACTTTACGATAAGAACTCAAGCTGTAATACTTTACGATAACGATTAAAACACTCAAGGCTGTTGCAAGCAAAATCTCTAAATAGTTACTACAAGCCTTATTGGACCTCTTATCTGGTAGGGGCTCTATTCTTAACGCTTGCAAACGTGTTTCTTATCTGGATTCCTAGATATATCCGCGAAATGATGGATGAGATAGGTGCTCTGCAACAAATGCAAGATGGCATCCCCTCAAACATGATTGATGTTTTATTTAATTCTGAAGCAGGTCAGATTCTTGCAACCAACGCGGGCTTACTTCTAGGAAGTGTGATCCTGTATGGATTCTTTTTGTTTGCGACGCGCCAAACGATCATTATAAGCTCAAGAAAGATCGAATTTGATATGAGGACACACTTTGTTGAGAAGTTGGTTCGATTATCTCAAGATTATTTTACGAGAACCCCGTCCGGGGATACCTATGTGAGAGCAACAGAGGATATTTCGCGTGTGCGAGACTACTATGGACCTGTGTTTATGTACACGGTAAACACAATCACCAGAGCAACGTTTGTGATTACCATGATGATATCGGTCAATCCAACCTTAACTCGTTGGTCTCTTATCCCATTACCCATCATGGCTATCTGTGTCTATTGGATAAGCCGCTATATCCATAAATATCAAACAGCCATACAAGAGCAGTACTCTGTTTTGGCAGGCAGAGCACAAGAAGCCTTTAGTAGTATTCGTTTGATAAAAGCCTTCCAAAGAGAGGATTATGAAATGGGTAAGTTCACAGCCTCAAGCGAAGATTACCGCAAAAGGAAACTCTCGTTGGATCTTGTTGAATCAATCTTCCATCCGTCAATCAATTTTTTAATCGGCTTGGCCGTGATGATTGTGGTTTGGAAGGGTGGGCAAATGGCAATGAATGGAATGGTTACGGTCGGTAATATTGCCGAATTTGTGATTTATGTGGCATATCTGACATGGCCTGTTGCGTCTTTAGGGTATACACTGAATCTCTATCAAAAATCTATGGCCTCTTGGGAGCGACTCAAACAATTCATGAGTGAACCTGAGGAAACCGACCCAGTTATGGATGTTGCGGACCTAGAACCCACCATACCACCAACATTATCGGTTGCGTTGAAGAACGTCTCTTTTTCTTATCCAACATCAGAAACACCCGCATTAGAGTCCATTTCATTAACTATACCCGCTGGATCTAAATGTGCGATTGTGGGTCGTACAGGAAGTGGTAAATCGACGGTTGCTCAACTCATTCCTGGGATCTTTACCCCTACAAGCGGAACGATATTAGTCAACGATACACCGATAGAAGAGCTTAATGTTCATCAACTTCGTCGATGGATCGGCTATGTTCCACAGGAGTCGTTCTTGTTTTCAAATACGATTGGGGAAAATATTGGATTTGGTGTATCATCACCGTCTCTTGCATCTATAGAGCGTGCTGCAGACCAAGCGGAAGTTTTGGAAAACATCCAAGCCTTTGACAAACAATTTGATACCATGGTTGGGGAGCGAGGTATCACACTATCAGGTGGCCAAAAACAGCGAGCAGCGATTGCAAGAGCACTGATTAAAGATCCGCCTATGATTATCCTAGATGATTCGCTAAGCGCTGTGGATACCAAGACAGAACACCAAATTCTTCATACTTTACAATCAGAACTTCAAGACAAGACGGTCCTGACGATTTCACATAGAATTTCATCGGTTCAAAACGCCGACCGTATCTATGTTCTGGATAAGGGCCGACTGGTTGAAGAAGGGACCCATCAAGAACTGCTGAACCAAAAAGGGGTCTATCACAGGATGTCAGAAGCTCAAAAACTTGAGGAAGATTTAGTCGAAATATCATAAACAAGATCACATGAACATCCCTTCGTTGAACGCGAATATGTTCTTTTCAACATTCAGGAGAAACTATGATAGTTGTACCCTTGGGCATTGCTTCGGCAACCCCTACCATTACAAGACACCTCCCCTCCGTAGCGTTGTGGAGAGAAGGGAGCATATTTTTATTTGATGCTGGCGAAAATGCTCAAATGAGGCTACTTCAGGCAGGTTTGAAGCGATCAAAAATTGATACAATTTTCATCTCACATCTTGATATAGACCATATCTCTGGGTTGGTTGGATTACTAGCCACATTTCAATTACAGCGAAGAGAGAAGCCTCTTCGGTTTGTAGGCCCGAAAGGACTTAAGGAATACATTGAGTGGCATATACAATTTTCGAAATTGGAGGTTGGCTATTCACTCGACTTTACCGAGCTAGATGAAGGCTTTGAGCATGCTGTGGTGGTGGATGAAGAGGAGTACACGGTTGAGGCGCGACCTTTAAAACACTCCATATTTTGCATTGGCTATCGATTTGAGGAGAAGGATAAGCCGGGCAAAGTAAATGCCGAAAAAGCCGCTGAGTTAGGCATCACAGAAGATGGTCAATTCAAGTCGCTCAAAGCAGGTGAAACCATCACTTTGGATGATGGACGCCAGGTCATGCCAAGTGACATCGTCGGGCATCCACGCCCTGGAGATTCCTTTGCCTATGTCACCGATACGGAGTACTGTCCAGAAGCTGTGAAGCTAGCGACGAATGCAAACATCCTTTATCATGAGGCCACCTTTGGAGAAAATCTGGAGGACAAAGCGGCCATGAATGGCCATTCCACAGCCTCAGACGCTGCTAGAGTCGCCACTGAAGCACAAGCAAAACTTTTAGTGATTGGACATTTTTCTGCTCGGTACACCAATTCATTTGTCTTACTCAAAGAGGCAAGAGAGAAATTTTTCCCCACGTGGCTGGCAACAGAACTACGCCCAATCTTTACCGATCCTGCCCATGAAAAGGGGATCGTACAAGCAAAAGTTATCCTCAAAGAGTTAAAGGATAAAGACCCCAAAAAATCCAACACCAAAGGCCCTACAAAAGGTAAGGGCGGCTTCAGACCCAGAAAAAAACATATGGGTGGTGATCGAGGGCAAAGGCGAGAAGGGGGGGCATCACAGTCACGAGGGGGCTACAGTGGATCAAAAAGGGACCATGCACGTCCAGATCGTGGTGGGTCAACAGATCGATCTCAAAGCTCTGGGTCTCGAGAACATAAACCTATTACGCCAAGGCCTCGATATGATGATTATGACCGGTTTTAAGCTAACGAATGAAAGGCTTTGATAGAATCAAAGGACACGAGATACGATAACAAACAGCTAATAAAAAGGCTGTATGTCTTCATAAAACCCTACCAAAAGTGGGTTTTATTGGCACTGGTACTCACACTGGGTGCCTCTTATCTAGGATCGTTACGCCCAAAACTGACACAATTGGCCGTGGATGACCATATTGCGGTAGGGGATGTGGACGGATTGAGTCGGATGATTTTACTGATCTTGGCAACGCTTGGTGCTGAGTTGTTCATCCTAATCTTTAACACGTACCTCACACGATGGTTTGGACAAATGTCTTTACACCATCTTAGGGTTGAGATCTTTCAAAAGATTCAATCCCTTCATGTTCAGTTTTTCGATAAGAATCCGATTGGGCGCCTTATAACACGTACAACCAGTGATATCGAGGCGTTATCCTCACTCTTATCCGATGGGATTGTGAATCTCATCGGCGATATGTTTCGCATTATCTTCATTCTCTACTTTATGATCACGATGAGTTGGGAGCTAACGATTATTGCTATTCTTGTCCTGCCAATCCTTTTTTATGCGACATTTTGGTTTAATGGGAAAATGAAGGCCGCCTTTTTAGGGGTAAGGGATCAAGTTGCACGACTCAACTCGTTCATTCAAGAACATATTCAAGGGATTACGATAGTGCAGTTATTCAATCGGGAAAAGGATGTAGAGCGTGATTTTGAATCCATTAATGAAGATCATCGTAAAGCCCATAACAATACCATTTTCTATTTTTCCATTTTCTGGCCAACAATTGAGGTTTTGGCGTCTGTTGCCATGGCCCTTGTGGT
This sequence comes from Balneolaceae bacterium, assembly GCA_031581145.1. GTDB lineage: Bacteria > Bacteroidota > Rhodothermia > Balneolales > Balneolaceae > UBA8296. The sequence goes on along the minus strand of JAVLBP010000001.1, from coordinate 128,455 downwards.
ATGGTATGGTGGTGGGCGTGCCCTACTTGGAGGCGTGACATTTGGAGTCCTTTTGGCCTTTATTCAGTATGTAAGACAATTTTTTCAGCCCATTCGTGGTATTTCCGAAAAATGGAATGCACTACAAAGTGCTTTAGCCAGTTCTCAAAGACTCTTTGAAGTGCTTGATACAGACAATGATATTAAAGCTCCTGCAGCATCATCATCTAATGTGCTGCCATTGCAAACGAATAGACCATCCTCACAAATGGGCAACATTGAGTTTCGTGGGGTGTGGTTCCGGTATAACCAAGAGAGTGATTTTATCCTCAAAGACGTGAGTTTTGAGGCAAAATCTGGAGAGACATTAGCTGTTGTGGGCGCTACAGGTGCAGGTAAGTCGACACTCATCAATTGTATACTGCGATATTACGAAATTGAAAAAGGGGAGATTTACGTTGATGGGGTGAACATTAAAGAATACGCCCTTGAGGATTTACGCTCGAGATTTGCTCTTGTGTTGCAGGATAATGCATTATTCAGCGGTACCATAGAGGAGAATATCACTCTTGGAGATCCCAAAGTCTCCATGCGAGATGTCAAGCAGACTGCTGTTGAAATCGGGGCCCATGATTTTATTGATAGCTTACCCAATGGTTACCAAACGAAGCTTGCTGAAAGAGGAGCCTCCTTATCGCTGGGACAGCGACAGCTCATCTGTTTTATACGGGCCAAAGTGGTGAATCCACCCGTACTCATTTTGGATGAAGCAACCTCTAGCATAGATTCAGAAAGTGAAGCCTTGGTTACCATGGCCTGCGAAGAGATGATGCGCGACCGCACGTCAATCGTCATTGCACATCGACTTTCGACAATACAGCAAGCCGATCATATTTTAGTTATGCATAAAGGGCGTGTTATGGAAGAGGGTACCCATCACTCGTTACTTGAGCAAGAAGATGGACTCTATCGTAAATTGGTGCAACTTCAGATGGCTAACTCTTCAGCGGCCTAGCTCTTAAGCAGCCTAAGTCTTAAGCCTAAGTCTACAAATGATTAACATCTAACGCTTATGGAATACACCTTAGACAAATTATCACCATACTTTCAAAGGTTGGACGACCTTAGGAGGTATCTTTGACTACGATCGTAGAAACGTTCGAATCGTAGAACTAGAAGAGAGGACGCAAGATCCCGAATTTTGGCAAGACCCAACAGAGGCCAAAAAAGTGATGAGGGAGTTGGATGGTGAGAAGGATTTAGTCAATTCCTGGGATGCGCTGGCAGCTAAAAAAGAATCTATAGAGCTCTTCTACGAGTTTTTATCGGAAGGAGAGGATGTTGAAGATGATTTGACTCATGAGATCGACTCATTTATTAGCTCTTTGGAGGATCTTGAGCTAAAAAACATGTTATCGGATGAGGATGATCATCGTGACGCCATCGTCAACTTTACACCAGGAGCAGGTGGCACAGAGTCTCAAGACTGGGCTCAAATGTTGTTCCGGATGTATCAGCGCTGGAGCGATAAACAAGAGTATCGTGTAGACGTCATTGAGCATCAATATGGAGACGTAGCGGGCATCAAGAGTGCCACGCTGCAAATCAGTGGGAAAAACGCTTATGGGTATCTCAAGGCTGAAAGCGGTGTCCATCGACTAGTTCGAATTTCCCCATTTGATAGCAACGCCAAGCGTCATACATCCTTTTGCTCTGTTTTTGTATCACCACTGATTGATGACACCATTGAGCTTGACTTACAAGATTCAGACATCGAACTGCAGCGCTTTCATTCAAGCGGTGCGGGTGGTCAGAATGTCAATAAGGTTGAGACGGGTGTCCGACTCATTTGGGAAGGGACGCTAAGCGATGGGACCAAAGAGCGTGTTGTGGCGGAGTGTCAACAGGAACGGTCTCAGTTACAGAACCGAGAAAAAGCGTTGGTCCTTCTTAAATCAAGAGTGTATGAGCTGGAGAAGCAAATCAAGGAGCGAGCCAAAGCTGAATTAGAGTCTGGTAAAGGAAAAATAGAGTGGGGATCCCAAATACGATCTTATGTTTTTCACCCCTACAACATGGTGAAGGATCACCGAACCAATACAGAAACCTCAGATGTACAGGGGGTGATGGACGGAGATTTAAATGCGTTTATCAAGTCTTTACTTCTTTCGACAACGACTGAGTCTTGACCTATGGTGATTGTGGGTGTTACGGGGGGGATAGGCAGTGGAAAGTCACAACTTTGTGAAATTTTGGAGACGTTTGGTGCTCATATTTATTATGCCGATCAAGCTGCCATTACCCTGATGCAATCCGATATCGCCCTCAAACAGCAACTTGTAGAGGCCTTTGGTGAAACCCTTTATGATGAACGCGGCCATCTCCAACGTGACGTTCTTGCAAAGATTATTTTCGCCGACCCTACCGCTCGAAAAAAAGTAGAGTCCTGGGTTCACCCCGCCGTTTTAAAAGACACCCAACAAGACGTCATTCGTGCCAAACGACAGGGTAAAAAGATGTTTGTAAAAGAGGCTGCACTACTTCTCCACCATGGTCGGCCCGAGGGTTTTGACCATGTTGTCGTCATAGTTGCAGATAAAGAATCTCGAATTCAGCGTGTCGTGGCCCATCGTGGGTGGTCAAGGCAGCATGTATTAGATAGAATGAGCGCTCAAATGACCCAAGAAGAGATGGTAGCGTATGCCGATACCGTTATCGACAATTCTGGCTCACTACGTCAACTTCACTCAGAAGCTGAGGCGTTGATACGCACTCTCATCCCTTCTTGAATGTCATGTCTAATTGTGTAGCCACCGTTGACTTCAATGACATACTTAGCAGGAATTTCCGAGGTGAAATTACGCTCAGAGAAAGGTTGTGTATTTCGGTGAATCGTCACGATTTCGAAAGATTCGTTCACAAAAAGCATATCCAGTGCTAAAGGTGTATTGGCCATCCAAAAGCTTCGTGGTTGCTCATCCTCAAATACAAATAACATCCCCTGATTTTCGCCCATTGATCGGATCTGCATGAGTCCAGCCGCCCGTTCGTCGTTATCATCAGCCAGTGCAACTTCAAGGGGTAATGGCTGACCATCCTTTTGGATAAACTCGATGGTATCCTCGACCACAAGTTCTCTCGCTGTGGCAGGTGAGGGGTCCGTTTCAGATTGGCAGCCCCAAAGTAAAAGGAGTATCGCTGGCAACACGAGCCAGGAGCGTAGGGAGGAGGGAGTCATAGATTGGTTCTTAGAGGGAAATGCGTTATCTTTATGATATAAGTGAGCCCGGCGAGGGTCTCGCTTTTTTTATTGTCAGTAGGGTACTTTCCAGAACATTTAATGTCGATTACACATAATATAAAAGAACTAGCACAACCGGTTGTAGAATCCTATGGATACTACCTTCTAGATGTGAATCTCGTTGCCAAAGGAGGTAAAGAGTGTTGGATCGTGATTGATCACGAATCCAAGGGTGTGGACGTAGATGACTGCAGTAAAATCAGCAAAGAACTCGCTCTTATCATGGAAGCGCATGAGTCTATTGAGGATGCGTATACCCTTAATGTTACCTCTCCAGGTCTAGATAGGCCTTTATCAGATCCACGGCAATTTTTAAAGAATAAAGGGCGAACCGTACGAGTTGAACTACTCGATAGCGAACAACCAGGCGGAAAAGCCATTGAGGTACAAGGTGTTCTAAAGAATTACACCGAGGATGGCGTACAACTCACAGTAACTAAAGGCAATACATCAGAGGATCTTCCTCTGATTCCGCATTCTATCATTCAACACGTTTATGTAACCCCTTCGTTTTAGGTGACCCTATGCAACCCGATTTATCCCAAATCATTGTTCAGTCCTTTACCGAAATTGCCAAAGAAAAAGGTCTAGATCGAGAGACACTCCTTGAGATACTTGAAGATGTATTTCGATCCATGATTCGCAAAAAATACGAGTCTGATGATGCGTTCTCTGTGATATTGAATCCAGATCGTGGAGAAATCCAAATCCTCCACGTTCGAGAGGTGGTCCCTGCGGAGGAACTAACAAACCCCGTGGCGGAAATTTCTCTTGAGGACGCCAAAGAACAAGATTCAGATCTAGAACTCTACGATGAATTTGCACAAGATGTGAGTATTGAGTCCTTTGGACGTCGTGCTGTCACGATGGCAAAGCAACAACTCTCTCAACGCATTCGTGAAATAGAGAAAGAGAATATTTTCGATGAATACTCAGACCGCATAGGTGAGGTCGTCTTGGGAGATGTCTACCAAGTTAGACACAATTTTGACATTCTTGTGAATCACAACGGGGTTGAGCTTTACCTACCCAAAGGGGAGCAAATCGACAAAGACCGCTATCGCAAAGGGGACTCGATTCGGGCTGTAGTCACAGAGGTCAAAAGATTTAATGGTACACCCTCTGTGGTAATCTCTCGCACCTCGCCTATGTTTTTGGAGAGACTTTTTGAAAATGAAATCCCTGAGGTTTTTGATGGGGTCATTGAAATTATGAGGATTTCACGAGAGCCAGGGAATCGCTCAAAGGTAGCAGTACTGTCGCATGATGAACGAATTGATCCTGTTGGGGCCTGTGTTGGCATGAAGGGGGTGCGAATCCATTCAGTGGTCAGGGAGCTCCAAAATGAAAATATTGATGTGATTAATTACACCACGGACAAAATTGAATTCATCAAGCGTGCCCTTCAGCCAGCTAACGTTCTGAATGTTGAGCTTAATGAGGATGGGACATTCGCAAAAGTGTTGGTACCCGCGGATGAGGTGTCCAAGGCGATTGGAAAAAATGGAGTCAATATTCGGTTAGCAACCAGATTAACAGAGTGTGAGATTGATGTGTATCGCGAAGTCGAGGAAGAGACAGACGATATCGATATCATGGAATTTGTGGAAGATTTTGGGTCTGAAATGATCGAAGAACTCCGCCAAATCGGACTCGATACAGCCCGAGCCGTGATTGATTTAGACGCGGATGAAATTGTCGCAAGAACGGAATCCCGCATAACGAAAGAGCTAGCTCAGAATATTCTTTCAGTCATTTCATTTGAATTTGAAGAAGACAGCGAGGCGCCAAAAATTGAGTACCCAACAGAATCCGTAGAATCTGATTCTGCTGAAGAAGCAACAGAAGCAGATCAAAACGTTGAGGCAGAAAACCCAGCTGAAACAGACGAAGTCTAATACCTAATTGTTGATTAATACCGCTCCATGAGCCAAAAGAAACTCTTTAAAGTTGCATCGGAATACAATGTATCTACAGCTTCTATTGTAGATGCATTAGAAAGTCATGGGTTTGAGATAGCCAATAAACCCAACAGCACGATTACGGCTGAAATGCAAGAGGTGTTGGAGAAAGCCTATGGTGTTGATACTGACGGGGATGGCATAGCATCTGGGGGCGCTGACATATCTCTAGAACCTACAATAGAGCCATCTCTAGAACCTACAATAGAGCCATCTCTAGAACCTACAATAGAGCCATCTCTAGAACCTACAACAGAGCCGTCGCTAGATGCATCTGAAACGACTTCAGACGAACCAACGAAAGAAACTGATTCTGACACCACAAACGAAGCTCAAACTCAGGAAGCAGACTCAACCAACGCAGAGCTTATTGAAGGCGTATCCGAAGAAGAGGATGTAACTGAGCCTAGTAAGGAACAGAAAGAGGAGCATCAGGATGTTGGTAAAGATGATGTTGATGATGATGCCAGCGTTGATGAGGCTGTCGAACAAACCGAATCGGGGAATCGTGATTCAGATCATGATGAACATGCCCAATCCGGGAAAGATGATCATCGTAGCGAAGCTACAAATGTCACAGATCAATCTGATGAAGAAGACAAGGCAGCTAATCAAGACGACGTTGATCCAGAAATCACCATTCGAGCAAAGTCTGACAAACTATCTGGCACAAAAGTCCTAGGCCGAGTCACATTTTCAGAGGAAAAACGAACAGGTGTTTCTACCGGCAAACCAGCAGCCACGCGAAAACGCAAAAAGGACAGAGTTGCTGGTGAGGCTGCACCTGTGGCAGACGGTGCTACGGACAAAGGCAAGAAGAAGGGTAAAGGCAGGAAGTCCAAAGTTGGAGCTGAGGAAGTTGATAAATCGATGAAAAAGACCCTGCAAGAGTTGAAGCAGGGCGGATCGGTCGGCACAAAACGTCAAAAACGACGCAGGCAACGCCGTGATGAGCGGGCAGAAGAGGCAGAATTAAAACAAATAGAGCAAGACCTAGAAGCTGGAGTTCTAGAGGTAAGCGAGTTTGTGACTGTCAGTGATTTAGCTGAACTCCTTGAGGTGAATGCCAATGAAATCATCATGGCATGTATGAACCTCGGGATGATGGTTTCTATCAATCAGAGGTTAGATGCAGCAACAATTGAGCTACTCGCTGAAGAGTTTAACCAAGAAGTTAAATTCATCACAGCCGATGAAATGCTCGAGGATGATATCGAAGAGATTGTCGATGCACCCGAAGACTTGAAACCTCGAGCACCCATTATTACAGTCATGGGGCATGTTGATCACGGAAAAACCTCGCTTTTGGATTACATAAGATCTGCAAAAGTGGCCGCGGGAGAAGCAGGGGGGATTACGCAGCACGTAGGAGCTTATGAGGTGAAAACAGACGATGGACGCGTTATCACATTTTTAGACACACCCGGTCACGAGGCATTTACCGCCATGCGTTCAAGGGGTGCGCAGATTACAGACATTGTTATACTTGTCGTTGCAGCGGACGATTCAGTGATGCCTCAAACGATTGAGGCAATTAACCACGCAAAAGCGGCTGGAGTCTCGATTGTTGTGGCTATCAACAAGGTGGATAAAGACGGGGCTAGTCCAGACAAAATTAAACAGCAACTAACTGAACATGGTGTCATCGTCGAAGAATATGGCGGCACAAACCAATCAGCACTCGTATCAGCGAAGACAGGGCAGGGAATAGATGACTTGTTAGATAAAGTGTTGATCGAAGCAGAACTAAAAGACCTTAAAGCGAATCCTGATCGGCGTGCAACAGGCATTATCCTGGAAGCTAGAATAGACAAAGGCAAAGGGATTATTGCCAACGTTCTTGTGGAAAAAGGAACCCTCGCAGTTGGAGATCCTTTTGTTGCTGGACCCACAGCAGGCCGAGTGAGAGCTATGGAGAATGAATTTGGGGAGCGACTTGTAAACGCTGGTCCCTCAAGCCCTTTGCAACTAACAGGGTTTGATGAGATCCCTCAAGCAGGAGATATCCTTCAAGGAATGAAGGATGAGAAATCGGCAAGGGATCTGGCAAATCGTCGTCAACAAATCAAACGTGAGCAGGCTCTTCGCAAGACCAAGCATCTTACCTTGGATGACCTGGCCAGACGCATGGCATTGGGTGAGGTCAAGGATCTTAACATTATCATCAAAGCTGATGTCGATGGATCCATTGAAGCATTGTCCGGATCACTTCAAAAGTTGAGCACAGATGAAGTCACAGTCCAAATCATTCATACGGGCTCTGGGGCAATTACTGAATCTGATGTGCTGCTGGCCTCTGCGTCGGATGCGATCATCATTGGTTTTCAAGTTCGACCCACAAGTAGTGCAAGAAAGTTAGCAGAAACAGAATCCATCGATATACGCCTCTTCAGTGTGATATACGATGCGATTGATGAGGTTCGTGATGCACTAGAAGGTCTTTTGAGCCCAGAGATTAAAGAAGAGATCAAAGGTACGGTCGATGTTCGCGAGGTGTTCAAAATCTCAAAAATTGGCACGATAGCCGGGTGCTATGTCACTGATGGCAAGATTGAGCGAAATAACCCTGTACGGATCATTCGAGACGGCATTGTAGTCTACACAGGGCAGATCGACTCATTAAAACGTTTTAAAGACGACGTCAAGGATGTCGCGAGCGGGTATGAGTGTGGAATTAGCATCGTGAACTTCAATGATTTGAAAGTAGGTGACCAAATCGAGTCATACGCCATTACTGAAGAGAAGCGGACTCTCGAGCAAGCCTCAAAATAACCATGGGCATTAGACCGCAAAGAGTAGCTGGACAAATACAGCAAGATCTGGGGGAGATCTTACAGCAAGACTTTCAACCGGCAGGTTGTTTTGTAAGTATTACCCATGTATTGATGACCGACGATTTATCCATTGCCAAGGTGTATCTTAGCATTTTTGCACCAAAGAGGGATGAAAATGAAATTCTTGAGACGATAGATCAAGCCCAAGATGCGATAAGACATACGTTGGCCCAAAAAATTCGTCATCAAGTGAGGAGAGTACCAGAGTTGATTTTTTTCCTGGACGATACTGCCAAAAAAGCTGAAGAGATCGAGACATTGTTTCAGAAAGTTGGCCCGATACCTCCACCTGAAGATGAGGAGAATACCAATGACGATGGTGAAATCGACGAAACCACCTCTTCACAGTAATCGAGGGGATGAATCCATCAACGTACTCATCCATCCATTCAGCTGATTCCAAACGATTTTCACTCCTATCGCTAGATGACTGGCAGAATGGAGTCGTTCTGCCTGTAAACAAACTATCCGAATGGACAAGTTTTGATGTGATTCGGAAGCTAAAACCTCACCTACCTGTTAAAAAAATTGGTCATGCTGGCACATTGGATCCACTGGCTACAGGCGTTTTGGTCTGTTGTGTAGGTCGCGCAACAAAGCTCATAAGTACGTTTCAAGATCAACTCAAGGTGTACCGTGCGACCTTTACATTTGGTGAAACAACTCCAAGCTTGGATCGTGCTACGCCCGTAAGTGAGACGCTATCCTGGAATCCCATCCCTAAGAGTGAGCTAAAAACAGTGATTGAAAGCCAATTTGTTGGAATCATTCACCAGATACCACCGATGTACTCTGCTGTTAAAAAAGATGGCAAAAGGCTCTATCAATATGCCAGAAAAGGGGAAGAGATTGAAAGGCAACCAAGAGAAGCCTACATCGAGTCATGCGAGATTCTTCAGTATAGTGGGGAACAATGCACCTTGGAGATTGTTTGTGGGAAGGGAACATATATCCGTACCTATGTGGACGATCTTGCCAAGGCGGTAGGAAGTCTAGGTGTTGTGGATGAGCTTCAACGAACCAAATCTGGCCCTTATCACATCGATAATGCATGGGATGTGCACAAACTCTGTAATGCTTTACAAGAACGATTAACGGCATGATTACGCCATTAAACGACGTACAATATTACAAGAAACGTGCCATCACAGTAGGTACATTTGATGGTGTTCATGCCGGACATAAAGCTCTTCTTAAACACCTTATTGATGACGCGACGCAAAAAGGTTGTACATCTACACTTGTGACGTTTGACCCTCACCCAAGAGAGGTTATAGGCTCAACCAAAGGACCTATCTGTCTGCTGTCTACACTGCAGGAACGATATACGAAGCTTCGAGCTCTTGGATTAGATGAAATGGTTGTGATTCCATTTACGCGCTCATTTTCATTGAAATCTTCAACTGAATTTATTGAAGACATTCTTGTGGAGACGATTGGATGTGAGCAATTATGGATTGGATACGATCACCATTATGGAAAAGATCGGGAAGGCGGCTATCCCTTAGCGGTTGAATTAGGTCATAAACATCAGTTTGAAGTGTCAGTCTTTCCTGAACTCACGCAAAACGAGCATGAAGTCAGTTCAACTGCGATTCGAAGAGCGATACATGATGGTGATATGGCCACAGTGGCATCCATGTTAGGTGAACACTATATGCTCCAAGAAACGGTCATTATGGGTGATCAACGGGGTAGGACCTTGGGCTATCCAACACTGAATCTTGGATTATCCGCACCCAAAAAATGCATTCCAAAAACAGGCGTTTACGCTGTTTTATGTGATGTCCAAGGAGAGGCGGATCTCATCAAAGGAATGGCCAATTTAGGGTCAAGACCAACCTTTGGTGACTCGACACCCAATCTTGAAGTGCACCTTTTTGACTATCAAGGGAACCTATACGGCACGGAGTGTCGTGTCTATTTCGTGCAACGAATTCGAGATGAACGACCCTTCGATGGACCCGAGTCGTTAGTTGAGCAGCTGAAAAAAGATGAGAACGAGGCGAGGAAAACGTTAAAAGCCGTTTAGAGCTTTGTTTAAGGGGATAAAAGCGTTATTTTGCCATGCTGTAAAAAACTTCTATAACTACACACATGTCATTACCAAAGGAACAAAAAGAGACCATTTTTAAAGATTATGGTGGGTCGGCCACCAACACAGGCTCCACTGAGGGACAAATTGCGCTCCATACGACACGTATTAATGAGTTGACTGAGCATCTCAAAAGTCATCCTAAAGACCACGCATCACGACGTGGACTCTTGATGCTGGTCGGTAAACGTCGTCGTCTGCTTGATTATTTCATGAAAAAGGACATCGAAGCCTACAGAGAGCTGCTCAAAAAGCTCAATATCCGTAAATAAGGTTCCTACAAGTAAGGAACTACATCTAACCAACCTATGCACCATAGGGGTGCATCAAGTCCAATTATTATGAAAGCAGAATTTTATTCCGTCGAGTTTGCTCCTGGAAAAGAGATCTCCATCGAAACACAGCGTTTAGCCAAGCAAGCCAGTGGGTCAGTTGTCATCCGTATGGGAGACACCATGGCTCTTTGTACTATTGTGAGCAACAAAGAACCGAAGCCTGGCCAAGATTTCTTCCCTCTGACTGTTGATTATCGCGAAAGCTATTCTGCAGCAGGGCGTTTTCCTGGAGGCTTTATGAAGCGCGAGGGGCGTTCGTCTGAATCTGAAATCCTTGCGTGTCGGCTCATTGATCGAGTCATGCGTCCATTATTCCCAAAAGGGTACGTGAATGACACGCATGTTATAGGCTCTGTAATCTCAGCCGATGGCGAAAATCAAGCAGATGTTTTGGCAGGTGTTGGCGCGTCCTTAGCGACCCATCTCTCTGATATACCTTTTGACGGCCCCATGGCCGAGGTACGTGTCGGGCGTGTGGATGGAGCATTCATTATCAATCCAACCATGACGGAATTAAAATCCTCAGATCTTGACATCGTCGTAGGTGGTACCGAGACAAGCATCCTGATGATTGAAGGGGAGATGGATGAGGTTTCTGAAGCTGAAATGCTTGATGCCATCAAAGCAGGACACGAAGCCATCGTAAAGTTGTGCCAATTCCAAAATGAACTTAGAGAGAAGCTTGGCGTCGAGAAACGTGAATTCGTTCCTGTTGAGAAAGATCCAACCTTGATTGAAAAGGTTACCGAGGCTGCTCAAGACAAGATCCAAGCCATTGTGAAGCAAGGACTTGGCAAAGAAGAGTATAATGGACAGCTTCGCGAACTTCGCGAAAGTGTTGTTGCTTCCCTTCTTGAGGATGCCCAATATGCTGAGGAGGAAAAGACCATCCGTGGCATCTTTGGGAATATTGAGAAAGAGACGCTTAGACAACAAATTCTTAACGATAAGCGACGTATCGATGGACGTTCACCTGAAGATATTCGTGACATCTGGACTGAAGTAGGATACATTCCCAGAACCCATGGCTCCGCCATATTTACTCGAGGTGAAACCCAGTCTTTGGTATCGGTGACACTAGGAACGAAGCGTGACGAGCAAAGTGTCGATACCTTGTTCACCGATGAGCCAAAAAAATTCATGCTTCACTACAATTTTCCGCCGTTTAGTACCGGCGAGGCTGGATTTTTGCGTGGACCTGGTAGACGTGAAATTGGTCACGGTAATCTTGCTGAGCGCTCGCTCAAAAAGGTTCTGCCATCCTTTGAAGAGTTTGGGTATGTCATTCGCGTGATCTCCGACATTTTAGAATCCAATGGGTCATCTTCAATGGCCTCTGTTTGCGGTGGATCGTTGGCATTAATGGATGCAGGTGTACCATTGAGAGCTCCTGTTGCTGGCATCGCGATGGGGATGATTGTAGGTGAAAACGATACCGTGGTCCTTTCTGACATTCGTGGCGAAGAGGATTTCATGGGCGATATGGATTTCAAAACAGCCGGAACAGAGAAAGGGATTACGGCTACTCAAATGGACATGAAAGTTCAGGGTATCTCGTTTGAGGTGCTCGAGCGTGCACTCAAGCAAGCCCACACCGGAAGACTTCATATTCTTGGTGAGATGGCCAAGACGATCTCTTCTGCTAAGGAGACTATCTCTGAGTATGCTCCTCAGTTTGTTGTCATGGAAATTGATGGTGATTCTATTGGAGCTGTGATTGGTCCAGGTGGTAAAGTGATTCAAACTCTTCAAAAAGAAACCGGTACGGACATCATTGTTGAGGAAAATGATGCTGGGAAGGGAATCGTCACCATTGCATCTGACAATTTAGAACGTGCTGAAGATGCCAAAAAACGAATTCAAGGAATTATAGGACATCTCGATGAGGGGGCCACATACCAAGGTGTTGTCAAAGGGGTGAAGGAGTATGGCGCTTTTGTTGAACTTGTACCTGGTAAAGAGGGTCTACTACATATTTCGGAGATTGCTCATGAGCGCATCAGCAATGTTGAAGATATCTTAAAAGTTGGTGACCAAGTGGATGTCAAACTGCTCAAGATTGAGCATGGTGGAAGGTTGAAGCTCTCCAGAAAGGCTCTATTGGATCCCCCTCAAGATAAGGCTAACGACTCCGAGGAGTAAGGCCTTGTTTACAAAGTTTGATAACGACCTCTCATTAGCGACTGAATCGATTGACCACATGAAAAGTGTGGCTATCGGTGTATGGGTTAAATCAGGAAGCCGTGACGAATCTGATACCCAAGCTGGTATTACCCATTTTCTTGAACACATGTTGTTTAAGGGAACGGAGACACGGTCTGCAAAAGAATTGGCACGCCATGTCGAATCGAAGGGGGGATATCTAAACGCCTTCACATCGACTGAGTATACGTGTTATGTGATTCGATGTGTCGATACAGAATTAGAATCTTCGTTGGACGTCCTTTCTGATATGATTCTACACTCAACATTCCCTGAAGAAGAGTTAGAAAAGGAAAAAAAGGTCGTTCTTGAGGAGATGAAAATGTACAAGGACTCACCAGATGACGTCATATTCGAGGAATTCTCCAATATGATGTTTCCTGAGCATCCTCTTGGACGTCCAATAATAGGATTTGAGCCGACCGTTTCAGGATTCACACAAGAGCATTTACGTGCCTACACAGACGCTCGCTATCAACCCCATAACATACTGGTCTCGATTGCAGGACATGTCGATCATCAACATGCAGAGCACCTCGTTGAACGTTACTTTTCTAGCGCTAAAAGTCATAGTGATGCCTCAAGAGAGTTATCCAAACCACATGTAGACCCTATTACCTCAAAATCATTGACCAAAGCGATTGAGCAAACCCACATGATCTTGGGAAGGAGGGGCCTTGCGTTCAATGATGATGACCGCATCAAATTACTCATGGTCAATACACTCCTTAGCGGTGGAATGAGCGCCAGACTCCATCAAAACATTCGGGAGAAACATGGATATTGTTATTCGATTGGTGCCTTTGCTCAATCGTACATAGACACGGGTGTCTTTGGTGTCTACATCGGCACAGATGCCTCGTATGTAGATCATGTTCGTGACCTTCTACACCAAGAGTTTGAACAGCTCAAACAAGAGCGTGTCTCTGAAGATGAACTCCATGAGAGTAAAACCAACTTGAAAGGAAAAATGTTGCTTGCTCAAGAAAGTATGAGTAACCGCATGATGCGATTGGCAAAGAGCTATATGTACCATGACCGGTTCATCACACTTGATGAGCTTGTGGATGAAATTGATGCCATTACCCCTGAGGATGTCTTAGAATTCTCTCAACGCTTTTTCCAAAAGGATGTATTTTCGGAGTGTCTACTCCTGCCCGAATCCTGATGTACGTTCCCAATGACCACGATTGACCAGTTATCCTCTAACCTTAATCAAACGGTGACTCTTCACGGCTGGGTCTATCGTCTTCGACAGAGCAAAGGTCTTCTATTTATCGAACTGCGTGATGGTTCTGGAATTTGTCAATCTGTTATCGCTGAATCTGACGTAACTCCGCAACAGTGGGAAGAGGCTACAAAGCTCAAGCAAGAATCTTCTGTTTCATTTACGGGGTTATGTGTTGCGGATGATCGAAGCGAAGGAGGGGTAGAGCTTCAGGTTCAGAGCTTGGAGATACTTCAAGTAGCAGATGGATACCCTATTACCCCTAAAGACCATGGCACGGAGTTTTTAATGGACCATAGACATCTATGGCTGCGCTCGAAACGTCAATGGGCCATCATGAGGATTCGACATACCATTATCTATGCGATTCACTCTTACTTTCACAAAGAAGGTTTCATCCATATGGATGCACCCATTTTCACAGGCAATCCTGCTGAAGGGACAACCACCCTTTTTGAGACAGAGTATTTTGACGAGCAAGCCTATTTAACGCAGAGTGGGCAACTCTATGGAGAGGCTATGGCAATGGCTCATGGCAAGATTTATACGTTTGGGCCCACTTTTAGAGCCGAAAAAAGTAAAACCAGGCGACATCTCACTGAATTTTGGATGATTGAGCCTGAAATGGCGTTCTATGACATTGATATGACGATGTCCCTTGCCGAAGGATTACTCCAGGCCGTTGTCAAGGAGGTGTTGGCAACTAGAGAACATGAGCTGGCTATACTGGGAAGATCGCTAGAGACGTTACATGCCTCAGCCGCCTCACCCTTTACCCGATTATCATACACAGAGGCAGTGGAGACGTTAAAAAGCCAGGAAATGGCCCATCAATTAGATGCCATGCTCGACTCACGTCGTGATGAGAAAGCGCAACTCCGATCCGAAGATGATCAATTAAAACAAGAGAGTGGTTCTGCCAAAAAATGGCGAAAAGTTCAGATTGAACAGCGTCGTAAAGAAATCTTAGAGCGAATGGCTCAAGTTGAAGAGGATATCCGCAATATTCCTGTATGGAAAGAGTCAGCCGCAACGTTTGAGTGGGGGAATGATTTTGGGGGGAGTGATGAGACTTTGCTTACCATGAATCAAGATCGTCCGACGATCGTACACCGTTATCCAGCTGCCGTGAAAGCGTTTTATATGAAGCGCGATCCTCATGATGATACCCTGGCCCTAGCTCTAGATGTTTTAGCGCCAGAAGGATATGGTGAAATCGTTGGCGGGAGTCAACGTGAGGAGTCCTATGATGTATTGGTCGATCGTATCCATGCTCATGATTTAGATGAGGAGGCGTTTCAATGGTATCTAGACTTGCGCCGATATGGCACGGTTCCGCATGCTGGTTTTGGTCTAGGGCTTGAACGTACGGTGTCGTGGATATGTGGGCTATCCCATTTGCGCGAAGCCATCCCATTTCCACGGTTGATGGGACGGTTGACACCCTAATCCATAAGTCTGTGAATCCGTATGGCTAGCAAACCCAATGCATACGATGTCTGGTCACAGATCCAACAGCAGGGGCTTCAAGCCTTACATGGGGTCACCTTTTGTTCAGGTGAAGAGTCTTATTTCATTAAAAAAGTAGAATCCCTTGCTTTAAGCGCCGTAGAGGAAGGGGCTGAGGATTTTAATGTGGATAAGGTTTATGGCTCGGATGCGACGATTGATCAAATCTTAGGTCTCGCCAAGCAGTTTCCCATGATGTCTGAGAGGAGGGTCGTACTCGTCCGAGAGGCTATGAGTTTAAAAGGACTTACCAGCACGGATGGTCAAAACTTACTGCTACGGTATGTAGAACAACCTCTCGCAAGTACTCTTCTGCTTTTTGTGGATACCAAAGGGCTCGACAAGCGGACAAACCTAGCCAAAGTGTGTGCTAAGTCTCCGAATGTTAACCTATACACTTTTGAATCACTCCAGCCTGCTCAAGCCAGTCGTTGGTTGCAACAACTTGCTCGTGATGCGTATGACGTCACCCTGGATCCAACAGCAAGTCAGGAGTTTATTGAATGGGTTGGTGTGGACTGCACGATGCTTGATTCGGAGCTCCAAAAAATTGCAACTCATGCAAATCAAGGCCAAACCATCGATCGGACTGCGCTAAGAACCTTGCTAAGCAAAACAAGAGAACTCTCTTCGTTTGAGTTGAAGGATGCCATTATCGCAAGGGATGTACCCAAATCGCATCAAGTGATCCAGCGAATGAAGCAAACCGATGAAACGCTTATTGGTGAATCACTTCGTATGATTGGTATGCTCTCTAACACCTTTACACTCTTTTGGGTGATTCTTCGGAGTCGGCAGAAGGGGTTATCGGGGCAAGAGATACAACGCCAGTGTAATGTGAATCCGTATTATTACAAAGTCCTCGATAGGCAAGTCAATGCCTACCAATTGGCAGAGATACCAGGTATCATGGAAGCTCTCCTGGATGCCGATCGTGCTTTAAAAGGATTTGATGCTGGTGCCCCTCACGATGTGTTGCAAGATGTCGTTACACGCATTCACCAATCCGTCCAATAAAAAATCTTTTTTAAGACATACTTCGCATCCGTAAAAAGATGTAATTTTGCGAAGTTTATACACACACCCCCAGAGGAGTTGCCCTATGCAGGCCCTTGGACGCCATATTTTAGTCGAATTGTATCAGTGCAATATCGAAACACTTAATGATCCAGCACGCATGGAGTCCATCCTTGTGGACGCGACCAAAGCCTCTGGTGCCACAATTGTATCTCACGATTTTCATACGTTCAATCCATACGGGGTTAGTGGTGTGATCATTATTGCCGAATCTCATGTAACCATTCACACATGGCCCGAATATGGGTATGCCGCGGTGGACATTTTCACATGTGGTGAGACGATTGACCCATGGATAATTCAGGATAAAATTGCCACTGATCTCGGCTCAGAATCTACCTCTACCATGGAAATGAAGCGGGGTCTATTTAAGATGCCAAAAGGGGAGTCTATTCATCACAAACCACTCCAAGGAGCCATTGAATCGATTTGATGAATGGTATGATGGGCGTACAGGTCTAACCCTGGGCGTCCAAGAGGTTGTGTTCTCTAAGCAATCCCCCTTTCAGCTTGTTGAGGTGCTCAAAACCGATAGTTGGGGGCATGTGATGACACTTGATGGCATGGTCATGTTATCTGAACTAGATGAATTTGTCTACCATGAGATGTTAACGCATCCAGCCTTGTGCGCCCATCCGAAACCTGCGAATATTTGTCTCATTGGTGGAGGGGATGGAGGCACTCTCCGGGAGTGTTGTAAGCATGAGGATGTCGAGTCCATTGATTGGGTTGAACTCGACGAGGTGGTGATTGAAGCCTCAAAAACGTGCTTTCCAGGGCTCGGGGTTTTTGATGACCCTCGTTCAAGCTTATATCTGGAAGACGGGATTCAATTTATGGCGCGCCAATCGTCCAAATACGATGTGATTCTTATTGATGGATCTGATCCTGTGGGACCTGCTGAGGGATTATTTAGCGATGATTTTGTTCAAGCCTGTGCAAAGGCGTTAAAACCTGGTGGTGTCGTCGTCTCGCAATCTGAATCGCCATGGGTCAAGACGTTTCATCCCAATATGAAAACTCTCTATCATGCGTTATCTACTCATGTAGGAAGTGTTTCTCCCTATTTGTGCTCTATACCTCTTTACCCAACCGGAACATGGTCCATGATGATGGCATCCAATGAGGTCGATCCACAATCATCTTATGCCTTTGACTCAGCAAGACAATTTTGTGAATCCCATCCAGAGCTTAAGTATTTCTCAGCAGAGATTTTCAAGGCTTCACAGGCACTTCCTCCATTTGTATCGGCATTATTTTAATCCTCGAGATAAAGGGGTTTGGATCCTTCAAGGGGCGCTTTTTTGGCTATTTTTGGCGTTTAGCCATGGCAACTCAATGGGTCAAACTCAACCTGATGGAGCATCACAACCTATGCATAAACATGAGTATCAAGACACGACAAAACCATTAAAGGTGCATTATAGCTCACCGGTTTCATCCAGCTTCAAGGCTGAGCGTAAACGAAAAACTTATGCTGAATCCACTCTTTCGACGTACAGTTCAACATATCGTGAGCATCAATACTCCTCAACATCATTATCACTCCTCTTAACCCATCTTGCCCAACAAGGATTTCCTGAAGCAAGTATAGAGTTGGATGAGCAGGGGCTTCATTTTGATGCGGGAGCTCTAGGCTTAAGACATCCATGCCTCGTAACAGATGAACCCCAAAATGAATGCCAATCCGCGACTTATTCTCTATCAACATCATCCATAGAAAATACACTTAGCCGGCAACCAAGTATACGCTCGTTCTCTTTGGATGGCTGGTCCAAAATCATTGAAGGTCCTGACCATCGATTTATTCTTCCCAACGTGGACATTCAGGATCAGCGCCGACCCACAATTCAAGGGGTAGTGGCTTTGCAACAAGAGGCACGCGATGTGGCTCTATATGGATCTATGGAGATAGATGCTCCGTATTTTGGGAGTCATCAACGGTCATTTCGAGGACGATATGAATCAACGCCCAATGGGGTAACCCTCGCATCTCTCGAGTTATCCCAATTGTGGTTCAAACCGTGGGTTCAAGAACATCAAGTCCAGGTAGATTTCGAAACACGCGATACATTGTCGCAAACCGCCTCTGTACAATGGAGCTCCCTCTGGTTTGCAGAACGCTCCTTTCGACTAGGTTCGCAACTTGGATTCAGTAAAAGTGAATCTACGCAAGCCACGAACCAAGCAATACCCGGAAATTGGCAAATCACGGCCGGCTTACGTGCCAATTACGGGCCATGGTCTTTCATGCGTGCACCCGACCGCACCATGCCTGAAGGTTGGTCTTGGGCCTTAGAGACGGTAACACCTCTTGGGAGTAACCCTCAAAGAGGCTCACGCATCACCCTTCGACAATTATGGAGTACCCACAACGACTCGTGGTATGGGTGGATCCAGCTCTATCAATCCTATGGATGGGGAATGCGTATGGATGACATACAAGGTTGGGTCTCATGGGGAGGTGAAGGGATGTTTCGAGGGTTTGAAGCCCATCAAGTTCAAGTCCGTTCAGCTCATTCACTATCAATAGACGCTAGACACCCTGTCCAATCCAATCTTGTGATTGGTGCTCTTCTAGATGCGTCTTACGTACCATCGAGTCATTATCGTCCAAATGTGCTGGCAAAAGAACTCTCATCATTTATGGGAGCCACGGGGCTTGTGGTGGAGCTACCTAGCCGAGGAACCACGAAGATGGTCCTTAGTGTCGTATTTCGAGTCGATCAACCACTATCGCAGGGCCTACTCAGAGTGAGGCTCCAGCGTAATGACCGTTAGTCAAATAACCAAGCCATGGGCTCTAATCGAGCATTGCCAGGTTCTGCAACGGCAAATGTCCCTCCACCATTGTCAAGCGCTCGATCAGATGGCTTAAGCATAGTGGCTCCACCAAACTCACCTTGCACGTTGAGTGCGTAATAGTTGAGGTTAAAACGTGGTTTTCCATTCTCATCCAGGAGTCGTGACTCTGTCATTTCTACAACACGTTGTAGGGCAGACAAACAAGCTTGTTCAGGGCTTTCACCGTTACGCATTCGTTCAACAACAGTGAAGCTTCCACAGGCCATAATATTGGCTTCGCCACGACCCGTTGAGCCTGCAGATCCAACACGTTGATCACAGTATTGCCCCGCGCCTATTATGGGCGAATCTCCCACACGACCTGGGATTTTATACGATAAACCCGACGTTGTAGTAATGGAGCCGATATCACCTTGCTGCGTACAAGCCGATATATGAACCGTCCCGGTGGAGTAGGGGTTTGATTCGTCCTCATTCAGCCAGTTATCATTTGGGTTGAGATTTCGTTTCCATCGCAGCCATGCTTCTCTGGCTCGCTCAGTGAGCAAGTTCTCTTCCCGATAGCCAAGCTGCAAGGCAAAAGTTTTAGCATCATCTCCCACAAGCATAATGTGATCTGTAAGCTCAAGGACTGCTTTGGCCACTTCAGAGGGCGTTTTGATACCCTCTAGACATCCAACAGACCCTGCCCGTTTGGTAGGTCCGTGCATGCATGAGGCATCAAGCTGAACAACACCATGTTCATTGGGAAGCCCCCCAAATCCAACACTCATATCGTTGGGGTCAAGCTCTTGGATTTTAACTCCTTCCACAGCGGCATCTAACGGATCCTTTCCATCAGTCATCATCGATACAGCTCGCTCAAGGCCTCTTAGCGCATTACGTGATCCGACGGCTAGCGTCTTGGGGTTCTTGGTGAGAGGGGTGCTGTTTAACTCTGTCTTTGGTTTACCATAAGCAGATTGTGCTAGCGCCAATGGCATTACACCAAGAGCTCCTAATGTTTTAATAAATGATTTTCTTGACGTATTCATGGGCGTTTTTTGTTCAGTGAAATTTTCAGTGTGATTTTTAGACAGATTCATTACCAACCGTAAAGTTAAACTTACAGTCAAAGGTATATGGCAGTCGTTAAGTCCATGGGCTCTAAAAAAAGACGTCGCAAAGATGGTCGTGAATAGCTTTTGATGCATTCCCAAGACCATAGAGCGATGTTTTTTGTAGTGGATTCACTAGCTCTTCTAACCACGTTAATCCAATATGAATGTTTTCGGGGTTAGTTCCAACAAGCTTGCCATATCCAGCCTCGACAACCTCAGGACGCTCTGTAACCTCCCTAAAAATGAGGATTGGAAGACCAAGTAGAGGCGCTTCTTCTTGAAGCCCTCCGGAATCGCTTAGTATGCCTTGAGAACCTGCACAAAGTGAGAGGAAGGGTAGGTACTCTAATGGCTCCACAAGATGAATTTGAGGGTGACCCGACAATGTCTCTAGTGGTGGATGAGTCGATGGATTTGGATGTTGAATTACGACAAGATGTTGAGATGAGTTCCCATTGAGATACTCCAAGAGTGTTTGCGTGACTTGATGTGCTGCTTCTCCTTGCGACTCACGTCGATGCAGGGTCATCACCCAATAGGGTATGGGGTAGGGTGCAGCATCCTGTGACGCGAATCGTGACTCAAGCATTGTAAATGCATCCACGATGGTATTTCCCACCTGATGGATGGTAGAAGGGTCGACCCCTTCTGCGACAAGGTTAGAGGTAGCCTGCTCACTTGGGGTGTAGTGCCATTTTGCTCTTTTTGAGATGGCTTGACGATACCCTTCTTCAGGAAACGGCTGCGACACGTCATACGTCCGCAAACCAGCCTCGACGTGACCTATCGGAACACCCGTGTGGTGCGCAACATCGGCAACACAGTATGCCGTGGCTGTATCCCCTTGAACAAGTACACAATCTACATGCTGGTTTGAAAACCACTGCGTAGCCTGATGCTTAATTTCCTGCTCCAATGCCTCAAGGTGTCCATCTGTGGGTTGTAATGTCATCTCCAGCGGGTGCACCCCAAAGAGTTCACCGGTCCCTTTGCCAAGGGTTGCATGCTGGCCAGAATGAACGACATGCACCTCAAAGCGAGCATCCTCCTGTAATTCCAAGACCAAAGGAGCCATTTTTATATACTCGGGTCTTGTTCCTATCCATACCGCAATATGTATTGGAGAACGGCTCATGACGTACGCACCTTCGTGCTGTGAGGGTTGATTTGAGGAATCTGAGCAGCCATTGAGATAACATTTTGATACATCGCTGCTGTCTGAGTGCCAACCTCTGACCAGTCCAGTGCTTGTAGAGTTGCATGTAGGGTATCAGAAGGGGGACTTAGGAGTGCTTGATGAATCGCTTGGGAGATAGAACGCTCGTCGAAAGGATCTAAATAATGCACTTCAGACCCGAACACGTCCTTTGTGCCACCTTTTTGGGTAATGGCAATGGAACATTGCGATAAACCCGCCTCCATCGCAGCAATTCCAGGCGTTTCAAATTGGCTGGGGAGTACGAACGTCTTTGCAGCACGATACATCGACTCTAGTAAAGGATCGTCAGGAGCCACAGCGTCAACCCAGTGAATCATAGGATCACTTTGGACTTGAGCCTGCAATGGGTGATCGGACCCAAGACGACCCATCAACACAAGGGGTGGCCAATTCAATCGACGGTGTTCTTTTTTGTAGACCTCTACTAGAGTTTGAACGTTCTTGCGGGGTGCCTCTAAATCTCCTACATAGAGGAGAAACCCATTAAAACCAAGGCGCTCCAGTGCGAGCTCTGGCGATGAGTGCTCAAAACGCCCAACATTCACACCATTCGGGATGACAGTGATTTTTTGAGGGGGTATCCCAAAGGCTTGACGAATCAAGCGTGCTTCAGCCTCAGTATTGGGTGCAAGATGTGTTGCTTGATGGCAGAGACGATATTTAGCGTTCAAATCGGGTTTATAACTCCAACCTAAAAGCTGTGTAAGTTTCTGAACCTGTAGTGCTCGACGAAGGGTAGAGGCTGCCCGATTGGAATACATCACGGTTGACACAATCACAGGAACCTCTTGATCCAGCGCAATAGAAAGATCCTCTTCAAGATCTGGGGAGGCACCAAACATATGAATGATGTCTGCTGATGGAACATGATGCAGCAATGAGGTGACAACCTCAATAGAATGCCCTAAGCCTTCAAGAGCAGCTTTGGTCTGATGTAACTGCCTACTTAATCCCCCATGGACTTGGAACGTCTTTGGCGATGTTACAAATAGGATATTCATTGTGTTCGTTGCCCTAATTCATCCAAAATCATGGCTTTCCACTGCTTAAAAGGTCTCTTTGGGGGTGAATATGTTCCTGTTGAGTGGTTTTGCCCAGATAATGGCTTTGGGATTGTGTCCTCCTCAATCCACTTCACACGTATGGGGGGATCGACGTCGCGTAGCTTTGTGTCGCCTTCCAACTCGTTGTCCACCAACTTATCGTGACGATTGGACATGGAGCGTCGAACCCACCATGAGGCCCATTGTTGCATCGTCCATGTTTCGAGCTGTCCCTTGGATCTCAATTCAGCCACCTCACCAAAAAGTTGGTTGAGAACCCCCGCATCGCTCTGCATGGGGTGATGGTAAAAGATAAAGGGTTCATCACGTGCTATGGATCTAGCCCATTTTCCTAGAAAATATCGTTGGATATCCCGTTCTGTGGCATTTGTTCGGCGAAACGACCCTGGACAAATGGGGTGAATAGGCACTTGCAGTGGCTGATTATCACTTGGCCAGTGTGGAAGATTATCGCTATCAAAGCCAAAGTCAGAGGCATAATCAAAAAGATGATTACATTGTCTGTAGACCTCGGCAATTGGAGACGTATATCGACCAAATGGCATGGCTACACCCGTTGGATTTTGGCCTGTTTCTTGTTTTATATCGTCTCTTGCTTGACGAATATTTCTCAACAACGCTTCCGTTGAGCCTCTACTTTGATGTCGAGCCCCGTGAACTGCCATCTCAATATTGGGATCAACAAACCTGTCCAACCATCCTTTATGGGCTTCAGTATGCAAAAACCAAGTTGCGGGTATTCCATACGTTTGGCATGTATGAATCAATGATTTCACTGCATCTTTGGTGCCGTAATCGCTATCCACTCGAAACATCATGACCGATTCGACACCTTCAGGAAGGGATGCTTTTCGCACGAGGGTACGGCCAGACCATAAACAACAGTGAATCAGTACATAATGTAACACACGCCTCATCAGAGCATAGGGTGTCTTGTGAATACGCTCAGACGGTCGATTTGATGTTTGGTCGATGGATGACTCCATAGGCATGGTCGCCATCCAAGAGGCATGTACTTCTGCCTGTGACCAAAATGGGAGACCGACATGGCAAACCTTGCTCGGCTCATCCACCCAAATGCTTTTTTCAAGACTTTGCCCCTTGGGAAAGGCACGAACCGTCATTGGGTGTATCGGTACATCCCATATAGGCTGTAACCAGGGTGTATCAAGAAGGTGCTTGACGGTCTGTGAGAACGACCTAAATCCTTGATCTTTGGCTATAAGCCCTGAAAAGTCAATGGTTGGGATGGTGTGGGCAGTCTCAACCCATTGACGATTCGACTCATTTGGGGGAAGCAAAAGCACATCGTAGGCAAGATCGGCGGTGCTATTGGAGGTAGTATCGAAAGTACCATCAAAGTTACTTAAGAGCGTCCATTCTACACCGATTTGTTGCAAGATCATCACAACACCTCGATGATGTCTCGTCAATCCAATTAGCGTCGATCCACTCATGAGGCGCAAAGTTTGTCAACAATTTGGACCATCTGCTCTGACGATGAAAATGGATGTAAGAGATCGGTATTTAGCCCATACGTAGATTGCATAGATAGCTCCTTGATACAACCTATAAACGGTGCTACCGTAGGCTTACTGGCTGACAACCCAAGAGCTACACCTCCAGACATGTCAATCGAACGGTGATTAAACATCATCACATCCGCAGCAGATACAATCCACTCGGCCTCTTCATCGTCAACTTCAACAGGGTGTATCCAGAACCGATAGGGATGGCGTGCTGCTTGTTGAGAAAGCCATTCTAAGGTGGGTCCACCATCTGGTTTGGTCGGACCTACAATCCAAAATACATACTCAGTATCCTCCAAAAAGGGTTCAATGGCTTGGGGGATTTGTTTGTATGAAGCAATGTTTCCAAAAAATTCCAACACATTGCCATTCAATAGGTTATTCTCTAATTCATAATGTTTTCTAAGATATTGTCTGCTTTCATCTTTCCCGATGGATTGGATTTCAAAGGAGGGGTGATTAATCCTGTAAAATGCTTTGTCACTACATGAGTGAGCTCGCTCAAGGCGGGTTTGGGTTTCGGTGCAATGCACCAATACAGCCGACGAACGATGTAGTAGCCATCGTTGAATCTGAGCATTCACCCATCGATTACTTCGTTGATGGGGCTCTACATTATGACAGGTCCAAATTAAACAGCCACCTCTTAGCAGGAACCACTGCAAACAAACCCATTTCCAAACAAATGCTAGGACTCCTTTGGTATTGGTCGCCTCTAACCAATGTTGATGAACTGCCGCCCTAGCTGGATTGGCCCATAACAACACCGCATACCCCCAAATTGAGTGACTGATCCACTGTTGGGAGGGTTTAAGCGAGTTTTGTGCGTAAAATTGGGTCAGATAGTCGGTTTTGGGGGTGTGTGCCCGGTGCTTCGGAAAAACGTGTAGTGTCTCAATCGAGTCCGGCAATATCTCCGACCAATCCTTGAACTTTGGCGCTCTCATTGTGTTAATGGAACACGTAATCCAATCGAATGTGCGGTGCCAAATCCAGAATTGAATGGACTAAATGCATAGTCTAAGCTCACACGGTCTAATGCCACAAATAGACCTGCTGAGAAGCTCTGTTGGCTCTCTTTCCATTCTTTACCCACTCGAAATCCACCCTGGTTGTTGAAGTCTACTTCCATGCCTGTATGCAATACCGTTGACGCATCGGGATCTATAAGCTGCTGCGTTACATCAATGTAGCTGCGTACATCAATCACACGATCTTGATTAATTGTTAGGGATACGACATGCGATTTGTTGGACAGCCTGAGGCGATAGGGTAGTTCTGTGGATGTTTGATCCAACGCATCAAGTTCCCCCATATGCTCGATGGAGACGCCAAACTCAAGTCTGTCATCAAGGACAGGTGCCCAAGCCCCGGCAGAAAATGAGACGCCATTGGCTCGATATTGAAAAATCTCTTGTCGCAACGCACTTATACTCACGCCGAACGCAATGGGGCCAAGATTTCGTGCAATGCCAGCGGTCAACATCAAATTTTCAGCCGAAAAGGTTCCTGTGGAAGGGCCTGGTTGTGTTCTAGCCTGAAGCTCGCCCACAGCAGAGCGTTGAACTGTAAGGCCAAAGGACGCCCGACGTCCCACCCATGACACACCAGCATACTGAAAGGAGGTATTGGAGATCCATGCCGTGTAAGACGCATCAATCCAGGAATCTGATGTGCTGGTAAGGAAGGCAGGGTTATACAAAATGGCATTAGGGCCGACATTTGATAGACCTCCAGCCCCACCTAGGGCCTGTACCGTTGGTTCAAAGGGGATGTCAACCAAGTCTAGAGTAGGGTTCTCTAAGGATTGGCCATGCACCGTGGTCATGGTTGCACAAAATAGACAACTCAAAACCATCATTCGTGTGAAGGTTGGTCGGATACCTCTGCTGACTTGGTCCATTAGAGTCATAATCATAGAGTAAAGGTTAACGAAAAGGTGTGTGCAAAACCAATGTCTGGATGCTCACGCCAGATGGCATAATGGAAGGTATCAACAACGGGCACGTCCTCAAGATCGAGCATAAATCCACCCGATCCTTTCCAAGTTGTCTCAACCTCAGAAAATGGCGTGCTGTGAAGTCCAATCTGTAGGCTTAGGCGCGAATGGGCTGCCCAATCCAACCCAAATGAGGTGGATAGTGCTCGTGTGGTTTGTTCACTAGACTCTTGAAGCAGGAGGCCGCTTTCGCTAAAACGGGCTCGATCTGGTGAGTCTTGTTGCTGTGTCGACAGGGTCACTGAATGGTGGAGTTGGAGTGCATCCGTCGCGTTAAAGCTGTGACCAAACAGGAAACGGCGTGTAAATCCCTGTCTGATGGATCCTTCTTGAGTCGAACCCGCGATTGTTCCGGTTGTCCATCGGTAGGTAGCCAACAAATCTTTTGCTACAACCATCCAGGTATATCGCTGCGACAGCTTCGATTGAACGCCTAAATCTACGCCTATCGTCGTAGCAGGTTCTAGGTCTGGATGTAGGGAGGAGTGATGCCATGAGATTCCCACCCCAGCCTCAATGTTCTCAGTGATCGCAAGACCCAATTGAACACCGACCATCGATTCACTTGTTGAGAAGGTTTGCGTAGGATACCCACTCAGACTACGACCCTCTATGTCACCAACGCGGTATTGAGCGACGTGAACTCGTAGGCCTAAGCGCTCATCCAGTGGCGCATGTACGGAAACTCGGTGATGGGCTCGATCAAATGTCAAAACAGAGGTTTGCATCAACGCTTCCCATGGCTCGCTTTGACTCCTTGCCGCAGCTGGGTTGAGGCTGAGCGCCAACGCGCTTTTTGATGATGACATGCTCGCCACTACGCCACCAAGGGAGCGCTCATATGAAGACATAAACAATCTGCTTTGGATACCCGATGCACCGCCCACTTGAGCATAAAGAAATGTGGGCGCAATGATGGTGAGGAGACACCACCCAAAAAAGCCCATCCAAACTTGGTTAGACATCGACTTCATTATTGAATCACCAAAATTTTCCCGCGAAACAATTCAGACTCACCCTTTACCTGGACGAAGTAAACCCCATTATGAACCTCTAAGCCATTGGTCGTTTGCCCATTCCATAACACCTCAAAAACTCCGGCTGTTTGTACCGATTCGTTGGATTGATAAATGCGCCTCATCTGCCCATCATAAATAGACAACGTGACATCCATGGGTTCGGGCACCTCAAAACGAATCCTTGCAAATTCATGCGCGGTAGGGGAAAAAGGATTGGGGTAGACATACCCATCAACCTCGTCACTAGGACGCGTAGTATGTTCACCCGATAGGGGATAATCGACGCGAATCAGCTCCCACGACACCCCTTCATCTTGAGACACTAGGAGTCCTTGAGAACTCCCTACGACAATCCACTCCTGGTAGGTGTCTACAGAGAAGAATTCAGTAGACTGTGGTAGTTGATTTCCAGCCACCGGCAGTGGACGTTGGTTAATCCAGGAGGTGCCTCCATCAACCGATCGGTATACATTATTTCCGACAGCCAGAATCGTCGATCCAATAAAGCCTACATCATTGATTTTTTGCCCTAAAAGATGTTGAGAAAAAGACTCCCCACCATCGTTTGAGCTTACAAGTCCATATTGTTCTGAGGCAGAGGTTGGCCAATTGGTCATCCATAAGACACCCGTTTCAGACTGTTGCCGCATCCGAATAATCCAATTCCCTGCTAGCCCACCCGATGATCCATTGGTTTGAATATGACTCCACGACGCTTTAGAGGGGCCTACATCGAGAAGATCTTCCGATATATTAAGCCCTCCCGCTGTACCGACAAAGACCTTTCCATACTCATCGACATGTACTGAAAATCCAAGTAAGTTGTTGTCAGATCGAGGATCATAACGCTCAATGATCCCATCAGATGTTGAGCCACTCCACGAGACAGGTGAAGAGGGACTCATGGTGGATGCTGACTGAGGTGGCAGTGGGACAAATTGCCAAGATTGCCCATTATCATTCGACAATTTTAAGCCAGAGGCCCAATGGGCCGCAAAAAAGGTCCCGTTATGGGAGAACAAGTCGTACGGAGGAGATTGCTCCGGTACGGTAATTCGAACCCTTCGATACTCATTCGGTCCATACGTAAACATTATGTCGCACGCCTCGTCGAGGTCAGAGGGGTCGGGGCAAACAGATGCGTTAGGTTCAGGGTCCAAGGGAAAGGGTTGATACCTCCATGTCGCGCCCATGTCACGAGAGACACCATAGCCGGCTGCGCGAGGAATCGATTCCTCTTCCAGTTGTGTGGTGGCTCCTAATCCTGCAAGTAGAATGTCACCATCGGCATGGATGGAGTACAACGATGATAGACCTTGATTTACTGAATCGAGACCTACGGGTACGTCCCATGTGTCAAAAGGGGGTATTGCGCGCTCCAATCCAGGGCCTATCCATATTCCTTGTGCATTTGCGCCTACGACAGAGATGCTATTTTGTCGAAACGAGGATTCTCGATCAAAAAGTGGACCAACCCAACCGTTCGTTTGAGCTACAACTCCCTCAGAAAACCCAATGATGATGAAAAGGAATCCAACATATAGCATCCTCGATAACTGGAAGGGGGGCCTTTTGTGGGTCATTCTCATTCGATGATATCCAATGTGGTGGTTTGCTGAGTCGCCGAAAGCCCTGTTACCGAAGTCGCATTCCATTGGAGGATGTAGCTGGCAGGTTGGTTATCAGACCCAATGCTAAGCCCAACAAAATAACGCCCATCGTTGGCTTGTTCATCGCCATCTAAACCATCATCGGCCAAGGAAAAGACGCCTCTTGAGTCCTTGGTTTCGGCGTCTAGTAATTCCATAGTTACTGAAGCAACATTTTGCAGACTAATGGAATGCGAGATTTCTGCTACAAACAAAATTGCCTGCGAACCCGAAGTCGGGATTCTTACGCTATCGGGGTGAATAATGGAGTCAATCATAGGGGCTGCATCTGCAACCCCTTTTACAGGAACTGAGGTCTCGTAGCGAGCGCTTTGCCCACCAGATTGAACAAATTCAATCCGCGCTCGAAGCGTTGTAGATTCCCCAGTATTTAACGTGAGTTGACTGGAGGCTTCAAACGATCCATCACTCTGAAGTACAATATCTAGGGGAGCGTTAAACGTTGGCGATGTAGAGACGAATGCAACCCCCTCGGTCGTGGGGCTAGCTCCGTGGAGTACACCTTGGAAAGCTACCGTTATCGTGGTGTCTTGAATTGTATCTGGGGCGTATTGAATTGATGTAGGGGTAAACGAAATCGTCTCAAAATACATGGACTCAACCTTTTGATCGGCTGTTGTTTGTTCACAAGAGTAAAGGAAGATTGAGCCAAGAAGAACCCACAGTGGAGTCAGGGTGTGTCGCATGGGTTAAATATAAAAAGCTTGTTGGCTACGCGCGTCTATTTCTTACCAATGAATTCTTATGTTTCGAAAACACAAATTGTAGGTTAAGGCAAACTCATTTAACTTTGATGATCTAATGAGAAAAGAATGCTCCGGTAATTTTATCCGGAAGATTTAGCCGGTATAATAGACCGAAGTAATTGTCTGAAGAAATTCTCTTTTTAAACAATGCAGAAGCGACGTAACAATAATAAAGCTTGGTGGAGGTAACGAATTCGATCTGCATTTCGTACGTCCAATCCACTGTACGCGAAATGCAGTGGATTTTTTGTTTCTAGATGGATTGTACATTCCCAGAATTTAAACATGCCGTAACCAAGGGAGCTGTTATCCCTTGCTCAATGACGTTGCTATCTGATCAGCTAACGCCTGTGCAAGCGTGTAAAGCCCTTCGCCACGCACATCCTGAGAAAGCTCATTTTCTTTTTGAAAGTGTCAGCGCAGACCAATCCATGGGACGGTATTCCTTTTTGGGGGCTGATCCCAAGATAACATGGAAAGGATATCGTGGCAGAACAGAGATCCAGCACCGTGATGGTGAGACACCTACTGAGAATTGTAATCTACCTTGGGATGAAACCTTACGCCAGTGGCTAAGCTCCAAAAGCTGGGCTGAGTCCATTGAGGTTCAATTACAACAGGGTGGCTTTCATGGTGGAATCGTAGGATATACCTCTTATGAATGGATTCACGAGTTTGAGCCTATTCAAAACAATGACACAGATACGCATGCTACGGATGAAGCGAACACCAATGCCGATCAAGCGACCCATGACGCCAATACGGTGAGCGATACGGAACAACCCATCGCCTTGTGGATGCTGTTTGATCAGTTCATTCAGTTTGATCATGTGAAACAAACGTGCACATTGACCAAATTGGTCTTCCCTGAACCTGAAGATGTTTCCAGTGAAGAACGTATTAGAGCACTTTATGATGAAGCCGAAATGGCATTGACTGCTCTTTCAGAGCAGATACTCACCGTTGAGACATCCCTAGACACCCTTCAACAAGGGGTTACGGAAGACATACCTTTTGACTCACCGTTCACAAAATCCTCCTTTATTCACGCTGTTGGTACGATCAAAGAGCACATCTATGAGGGGGACGCCTTTCAAATCGTGCTGTCCCGTGCGTTAACGACAACGTTTACAGACGATTCATTGCGTCTTTATCGTGCCCTACGTCATGTGAATCCGTCTCCATACATGTTTTACATTCATCACCCTGAGGTATGTACACTTGTCGGCTCTTCACCTGAAATCCTCGTACAAGTCAAAGATCAAACCGCTGTGTTATACCCCATTGCTGGGACACGTCCACGTGGTGAGACCCCTGAACAAGATCGTGCGTTCAAACAAGATCTACTTGAGGATCAAAAAGAGCTTGCTGAGCACACTATGCTCATCGATTTAGGAAGAAATGATCTTTCAAGAGTGTGTACTCATGGCACCATTCACCTGAGTAAACAGATGGACGTAGAGTATTT
Organism: Balneolaceae bacterium; assembly: GCA_031581145.1. GTDB lineage: Bacteria > Bacteroidota > Rhodothermia > Balneolales > Balneolaceae > UBA8296. Next base: position 97,315 of record JAVLBP010000001.1, on the reverse strand, counting down.
CTCTCATGTCATGCACATCGTTAGTGAGGTAAAAGGGACCGTTAGAGAGGATCTAGATGCATTGAGTGTATTAAAGGCCTGCTTCCCCGCCGGAACTGTATCTGGAGCGCCCAAAGTGAGTGCCATGCAGATACTAGATAGCCTTGAGCCACATCCACGAGGAGCTTATGCAGGTGCAGTTGGGTATTTTGATTTTAAAGGAAACATGGACACATGCATCGCCATTCGAACATTCATCATAGAAGGAGATCAGCTACGCATTCAAGCCGGTGCTGGAATTGTCGCCGATAGTGATGCAGACGCAGAGTATCATGAAACGCTTCACAAATCCAAGGCGTTGCGACAAGCCGTCGCCTTAGCCAAAACACTAACCTAACGCATTATGATTACGCTTTCGGGTATACAACCCTCGGGTCAACTTCATTTGGGTAATTACTTTGGTGCTATTCATCAACATATCGAGAGGCAACAGTCGACGGAGGAATCGTTTTACTTTATCGCCAATTATCACTCCCTGACCTCACTTCATGATGGAGCCGCTTTGGCGCAGTATTCTTTGGATGTCGCCATCGATTACCTTGCCTTAGGCCTTGATCCAACGAAATGCACGCTTTATTTGCAGTCAGATGTGCCTGAAACAATAGAGCTTGCTTGGATTTTGAGCACATTTTCGCCGGTTTCATTAATGGAAAAAGGGGTGGCTTACAAAGACAAAATCGCTCAAGGCTTAACGCCAAATATTGGGTTATTTAGCTATCCTATCCTTCAAGCCGCCGATATTTTAATCATGCAGGCGAATGTTGTGCCTGTGGGTGAAGATCAAAAACAGAACATCGAAATCGCTCGAGATCTTGCCCAAAAGGTGAATCATGCCGCACAACAAGAACTTTGCACCATTCCTGAGCCAAGGTTTGTGGAAAAGGGAGCCAATGTGCCAGGGATAGACGGAAAAAAAATGAGCAAAAGCTCTGACAATACCATCCCAATTTTTGCTGAAGGGAAAACCCTAAAAAAGACACTTGGTACCATTGTGACCGATTCCAAAGACTTGGATGACCCCAAAGACCCTGAGACTTGCACCGTTTACAAACTCATCAACCTTTTTGCAACGCCCGAAAAAGCAGATGAAATCGCCGAAGCATACAGAGAAGGTGGTTATGGCTATGGTCATGCCAAACAGGCACTTCAAGGGTTAATGGATGACTACTTTGGTGAGGCTCGACAGCGCAGACACGACCTATCTGCGCGGCCAGACGATGTTATGGATATTCTTCGCGAGGGGGGCAGGAATGCTCGACAAAAAGCAATGCCTTACATGGATTCCATCAGAGACCATTTTGGTTTGTTAACCTCTGAGATTACGTCAACGACGTCCTTATGATACTCGTCATCGATAACTATGATTCTTTCACCTATAACTTGGTGAATCTGGTCGCTATCCAAGGCGTGGACGTACGAACTGTCCGTAACGACGAGATAACAACTCAACAGATAGATGCCCTCTCCCCAAAAGGGATACTTCTCTCACCAGGCCCGGGACGACCCGAGGATGCTGGGATTTCTGAGGAGGTGATTCGACGATTTGGCCCGTCTTGTCCCATCATTGGCATATGCTTAGGCCACCAAGCCATTGGGCAGGTATTTGGCGGAGATGTAATTCACGCGCCAAGTTTAATGCACGGAAAAGTCTCAACGGTACGCCATGAAGGCGATCCTCTGTTTACTGAGGTCCCTAATCCATTTACAGCCACCAGGTATCACTCTTTAGCACTGGACACCAACACGTTACCATCATCACTTCAAGTAACATGTAGCACAGAGGAGGGCGTTATCATGGGGGTGCGGCATGCCGAGTACCCCCTTCAAGGTGTTCAGTTTCATCCAGAAAGTATTCTAACTCCAGACGGGGAAACCATGCTCAAAAACTGGATAGAGTCTCTATGAGTCATTCATCAATCGAGCGGTGGGTAGCAGAGTTTGTTGCGTCCAAAGAGTTACGTGATCACGAACTTGATGGGCACCGAGAATGTTTTGCACAGTTAATCCGAGGAAGCCTAGCAAAGGATGTAGCTGAGGATTATTTGCGCACACTAGCAAGCTTCCCTCTTAATGAGGCTATCTTATCGATGGCTGTAGATGTCGTTCGTGGTCATATGGTTCCATTTCAGGTAGATGAGTCTTTGACCACAGTGGATGTCTGTGGGACAGGCGGGGATGGCCAAAACACCTTCAACATCTCTACAACAACTTTTTTTGTCCTTGCTGGAGCGGGTTACCATGTTGTGAAACATGGAAATAGGGGGGTAACCTCGTCGAGCGGCTCCTCTGACGTTCTTCAGGAGCTAGGAATACCGGTAGTTGCCTCAGTGAACACCTTGCATACGATATTCGAGGAAATTGGAAGTGTCTTTCTATTTGCCCCTTCGTTTCATCCAGTACTGAAGCATGTTGCACCTATTCGGGCATCTCTGGGTATTCGCACAATCTTTAATGTGATGGGCCCACTATTGAATCCTGCGAATCCAACCCATCAACTAGTGGGGGCTTATGGCGTGCAAGTGGCGCAGACCATGGCAGAATCATTGCATCAACGGGGGGTAGAAGCCACGGTGTTTCATCATTTGGAGGGGTATGATGAATGGGTCCCCTTTGGCCAAGGTGTATCTTACCGAACAGCACCTATGCAAGATCACGTCATTACATCTCAACGATCGTATCACGACTTTCACGTGCACCAAGCGTCACAGGATGATGTGCGCGGGGGATCCATCCAAGAGAATGCTCAAATTTTGCGTCAAATCCTCCAAAACGAGGCCGATGCCCCCAAAATAGATACCGTTTGCATGAATGCCGCCATGGCTATACACACCATCAGTCCAGAAAGGCCTCTGCGTGAAGCCATGGAGCAAGCAAGGGATTCGATCGCTTCTGGAGCCGCACTGAATGTTTTAGAATCTATGATTGAGGTGTCCCATGTCGATTCTTGATCAAATTGTAGAGAGCAAACGTCTAGAGATCCGTAAACATCAATCTCATGCCACTATGCAAGATTTTGATGGATTTGACTATTTCCATCAACCCACCCATTCATTGAAGGAGGCCCTCCAACGCGAAGGGGAGGAGCAAGCAACAATGCCCGCCATTATTGCTGAATTTAAGCGAGGTTCCCCCTCCAAAGGGGTGTTTGCACCTGAAGCTGAGCCTATCTCTCAAGCCAAAGCCTATGCAAAGGGGGGTGCTGCGGCATGCTCAATTTTGACAGATACGCCGTTTTTCAAGGGGTCTCTAACTGATCTTCAAACGGTACGACGGGAGGTAGAGTTGCCTCTACTTCGCAAGGATTTTATCCTCGATCCCTATCAAGTGTTTGAAGCCAAAGCATATGGAGCAGATGCGATACTTTTAATTGAGCGGATATTAAGCCCAGCTCAAACTCAAGAGCTTGTAGATGCAGCAGCTGAATGTGACCTAGATGTGCTCTTAGAAATCGATGCAGCAGAGGTTTGGTCAACGGTAGAAGGATACCAGGAGTCCGTTGCTGCCGTGGGCATGAATAGTCGGAATCTTGCGACCTTTGATACAGACGCAGACCATGGGCTCTCGGAATTGCAAGGGATTCCATCCAGCGTCATTCGTGTGATGGAAAGTGGAATCCAAGGACCTGAGCCTCTTGTGGCATGTGCGACGCATCATATTGATGCAGCCCTCATTGGAGAGGCCTTGATGCGCTCGTCTGATCCAGCGTCTTTGCTTCAACAATGGCAACATGAAGTCAAAAGCCAACTTGCCTAACCGATGACATCACCTGCACTCAAAATTTGTGGTATCACACGGCTGGAGGACGCACGCTTCTGCGCAGGCGCGTTTGTTGATCGCCTTGGGTTTATTTTTACCGAGCAAAGTCAACGAACGGTGGATGTGAATCTTGTTGGAGCCATCACCCAGTGGATAGAGGGGATGGGCATGGTTGCCGTGACCATGGACCAGCCACTAGACGACGTAAAAGCGATCCTGAAACGCTCAGGTTGTTCACATATTCAACTTCATGGTGATGAGCCACCCCATTATTGTGAGGCGTTGGACGTACCTATCATCAAAACCATTAGCGTTGGTCCTGAAGATACCGCTCAGGAGGTTCAGTCGCAGCTTAATCGATACAACGATGTGGTGGATGAATTTTTGTTCGATTCTCGTCTTGAGCAAGGTGGCCAGACGCAACGGGGAGGGACAGGACAACCATTTGATTGGTCCATCTTGCACTCGTGTTCCATTGATAAACCGTATTGGATTGGTGGGGGATTGGACGCAACACGTATCCAAGAGGCATTAGAACTATACACTCCTTACGGATTTGATGTCAATTCGGGCGTTGAAGAGGCACCAGGCATCAAAGATTATGACAAAATCAGTCATTTGACTTCTTCTTTAAAAACAACATCTTAAGACATGCCACAGGTCACAAAAGCACAATCAAAAGGGTATTTTGGCGAATTTGGTGGACAATTTGTCCCCGAAACGTTAATTCCAGCACTAGAGGCACTTTGCGATGCCTATGAAGCCTTGGAGAAGGATGCTGAGTTTCACCACCAATTAGACGAAGCGCTGCACCATTTCGTTGGACGCGCCACACCGCTTAGTTATGCTCCCAGGTTGTCCGACCACTACGGGCTCAAAATTTATCTGAAAAGGGAAGATTTATGTCATACCGGAGCGCATAAAATCAACAACGCCATCGGTCAAGCGTTGTTAGCCAAAAAAATGGGTAAGTCGAAGATTATCGCAGAAACAGGCGCTGGTCAACATGGGGTTGCCACGGCCACCGCATGCGCTAAATATGGACTGGAGTGTATTGTCTACATGGGTGAAGAGGATGTCAAACGTCAAAGGCTCAATGTAGAGCGCATGCAGCTCATGGGCGCTGAAGTTCGACCTGTAACATCGGGTACTCGCACGCTCAAGGACGCCACCAGTGATGCCATTCGGCATTGGGTCACTCACGTGGAAGATTGTTTCTACATCATCGGCTCCGTCGTTGGCCCCCACCCTTATCCATTAATGACCCGAAATTTTCATCGTGTCATAGGCAAAGAAACACGTGAGCAAGTTCTTGAGATGGAAGGGCAACTACCTGACGCTCTTGTGGCGTGTGTTGGTGGAGGGAGCAATGCCGCAGGCTTTTTCCATCCATTTGTTGACGACAAAGACGTCGCCATGTTTGGTGTGGAGGCTGCTGGCTTTGGTGTGGAGAGTCAAAAAACCGCTGCGACATTATCCAAAGGCAAACCAGGAGTGCTACATGGCTCCTTAAGTTACCTCTTGCAAGATCAACATGGTCAGGTCGATTTAGCTCATAGTATTAGCGCTGGCCTCGACTATCCTGGAGTGGGGCCTGAGCACTCCCATTGGAAAGACGAAGGGCGAGTGCACTACAGCGCGGCTACGGACCAAGAAGCGATGAGAGCCCTTGAAACGTGCGCAGCTCTTGAAGGGATTATTCCGGCATTAGAAACAGCACATGCTTTTGCATGGCTAGATAAGCAACAAACTGTCAAAGATGGGAGCCTCGTCGTGATTAACTGCTCTGGTCGAGGCGATAAAGACATGGAGATGATCACCGAGTATCGTGCAACTTCGAGAGGAATGTCATGAATCGCCTTACGGAGTTCTTTCAACAAAAAACATCAGACGATCTCGCCAGGACGCTCTACATTACCGCTGGCTTACCCACAGTGGACCGGTTTCAAACCACATTAGATACCTTGGTGGGCTCGGGGGCATCGATTCTTGAAATTGGTATGCCGTTTAGCGATCCATTAGCCGACGGCCCCACCATACAAAAGGCTAATGAACTCGCCCTGAAGCAAGGGGTGAATATTTCATGGATACTTGAAGCTGTTCAAACCTTTCGGCAACGCCACGAAACACCTGTTGTTTTAATGGGGTATATCAATCCGGTGATTCACTATGGCATAGAGACCTTTGCCAAGGATTGCGCAAGGGCCGGAGTTGATGGGGTTATCCTGCCAGATGTCCCCCTTGAGGAAATGGGCAGGGTCAGAGATATCTTTCACAAACACGATATCGCCCTCATTGGTCTACTCACTCCCACATCTACAGATCAACGTATCCAGCAGCTAGATACATTGTGCCGAGGATTTCTCTACATCGTCATGGTCACGGGTGTAACGGGTGGAAGTGCATCACAATACACGTCCAAAACACGTGAATTTCTAGAAAGGGTTCGAGGGCTTGTAAAACACAATCCGGTCATGGCAGGTTTTGGCATCCAGCAACATTCCGATATTGAACCCTACCAAGATCTATTGGATGGATTTATTGTGGGTAGTGCGCTGTTGCGTGTACTACTTGAATCAAAGGAACAGGATGTAGACGACGCACTCGATGCGTTTCTTTCCCATTTACAGCCATTAACGTAAACGCCTTGCGCATGAATCGCTCAGACTCCGCCTTAACGCTTTTGCTTGGCTTCGTAGTGACACTCATCGTGGCTGCAGGCTGCAATATGGAATACAAGCCAAAGGCAAAAGGATCTTTGGATTCTATTTTACTCGTCGTAGATACCACAAAGCATAATGGATCCCTGGTACCTGCCATTCGGGAGGTTTTTGAGCAGGCCATTCCTCATGTACCTGGATACGAACCACAATACAAGGTTCAAATTGCATCGTTTGAGCGTGAATCCGATTTATCTGTCATCGAAAACCGTTCGAATGTTGTGATTGCTGCCCCATTAGATGAGCAGACGCCCACGGGTTCGTTAGTTCGTTCAATGCTCAACGAATCGTTTGAGCAAAACGTACGAGAGGGAACCTCGTTTGCCTTTCCTGCCAAGGACGTCTGGGCACAAGAACAATGGGTTCTGGTGCTGACAGGACGGGATACAGCCGACATGAAGCAAAATATTTTGGAGGCAGATCGTCGACTTTTTGAGCCACTCCAAACATACGAGTTAGAACGATGGACTCGTGATATTTATGAAAAAGGGGAACAGGTTGAGCTGGCTGACTCCTTAATGTCCCATGCTGGTTGGTCCGTACGTATGCAACACGATTATGTATGGACGTTTGATACCACACGCTTTGTCCAGTTTAGGCGTCCGTTAGTCGATAATGATCGTTGGTTATGGGGTGCATGGGAAGAGTTGCAAGACCCTGGAGTGATTACACCAGAATGGATTCAAGCAAAGCGAGATTCCATCATGGCCGCGTACCTCAAAGGGAGCCGACCCGAGTCATACATTACCACAGAAACTAGACGTCCTGTATCAACGTCATTAATCGATGAGGCAGAGAATTTGGCCTTCGAAACCTTGGGCACATGGACGATGGTCAATGACTTTATGGGTGGACCTTTTGTCAACTTCACGTATTACATCCCTGAACTAGAACGAGTGGTCTTTGTTGAATATGGACAATTCGCTCCAAAGGTTGGCAAACGCCGATTTGTTCGCCAGTTTCGCGCGATGGGACGCACGTTTAAAGTTGATACTACCTTAATAACAGATTCGTCGAAATAATGTATGTTGATGTGTTTAGAAGATTGTCATCTACTATAAGTCACATTCTATAAAATGACCATCGACATAATTTTGTGAATCTGTACGTTACTGAATGACGCCTCCAAGCATGATCCAATGTTGGCTTATCCCATATCCGACGGTTTCTCTAGATTCGTTGGCAAAAACGCTCGAACACAAAGAGTGCAAGATTTCTACACACTCACCTTTTGAACTCGAGGACATCAACTTCACGACGCTCTCTCCAAATGAATGCCCTGACATTATCTTTATCGATGGTGGGGGGGAGGTATCACATTCAAGACGAATGTGTCGACATCTTCGCGACAATGGCTACAAGGGGTTTTTATTACTCGCTTCACAAGACTCAACAACCCAAGGGAGGGTCAAGGCTTTAAAAGCAGGAGCAGACGACTTGTGCACGAAGCCCTACTCGAGTCAGTCCATTCGGGAAAAATTCTTGGAGTACATGGAGCTTGAGAAGCAGAATCAATCGGCTAAAAAATATTCCTTTGACGACCTTATGCTCGACACGAAAGAAGGGGTTTTACATGGCAAAGGGGGAAAACATGTAAAATTAACCCAGATTGAGAACAAGCTTATGAAGACCTTCTTAAAACAAAGTCAGAAGCTGTGCTCAAAGGAGTGGATAACCGCTGAAGTATGGAAAATCCATTTTGACACCAAAACGAATTTCCTCAGTGTATCCATTAGTGGCCTCCGAAAAAAAATTCGCAAGATTTCTTCCAAACCTTACATCCATACCGTGCGGGGCAAAGGGTACAAGCTTGATGTTGACCCTTGACACATCAAGACTTAATCCACAAAGACTTAATCCACAAAGACTTAATCCATTGAGGCGTGATCTGTCGCAGCTAGCTCTTGGTAAAGCTTGAATTCCTCAGGCGTGGTATTGGCAAACAGATACATAAGTGGATCGACATGCTTGCCATTACGGAGTACTTCATAATGGAGGTGAGGGCCGCTAACCATTCCAGAATTTCCTGTGTATCCAATCAACTCTCCACGCTCTACTCGTTGCCCTTCCTGGATTCCATCTGCATAACTTGATAAATGGGCATACCGGGTCTCAAATCCGTAGCTATGATCGATCACAATCAATCGACCAAAGGTTCCCGCATACCGTCTTGAAGAGATCGTCCCATTGCCAGTTGCATAAACAGGAGACCCAATATCGGATCGGAAATCAATCCCAGCGTGCATGGTTTTATACCCCATCACAGGGTGAGTTCGCATGCCATATGCACTGGTTAGGACATTATCCACGGGTTTTATGGCAGGGATGTGTTTAAGCTTGTCAGAATTGGTGTTGAAATAACGTTTTATTTCTTCGTAAGAGTCATTTTGAATGCGTATTCGCTGCTCGATTTGACGAACAGATTGTCTAGCCTCAGCAAGTAATTGAGCTGTCGAAGGCGATACCGATAGATCCAATTCCTGAGGTCGAGCACCCCCCATGGAAGCGTTGCGCTCCGCCATTGGGATGTCATTTAAACCCAAAATGGAGCGATACATCTCGTTATCCTGAGCAGCTAGCTCGTCTAATTGCCCCATGAGTTGATTCATGGTGCGCTGGGACTCTTCTACCTCCTCAATGAGAAATTCATTTTCAGCTTTTAGTGCCAGTTCCGCAGGCGTTGCATAGAACGTAGAAATCAAAGAAAGAAAGATAGCACCAAATACCATCCCATTGAGTATCCACAAGGACATCGATAGAAGGAAAAGCTCTCTCTTATTGCTCTCTACAGGGACAAAGCGACAAGCGTCTTCGTCGTAGATGTAGTGTCTAGGCTGATTCATATCCACAATTGTTTGCTAAAGATACAAATCTTTGCTTGGCTACTCCACATCGCCTTCAAAATAGGAAATGGCGCTTCCCGGCCCCCTTGAAGTGGGTGCTTTTTCGATCGTTTCTCCTTTCATCTTACGCTCAATCTGTGTCTGAACTTTGGCTTGAAATGCTTTAGCTGCATCATAGCCATAGTGTTTAAGGAGATGATTCATCGCAATCACCTCGGCAAGAACGGTGATATTTTTCCCGGGGGTCATTGGGACTCTGATTAATGGTAAGGAGATCCCCATGAGGTCTACCTTCTCATTGGTGAGCCCTGTACGCTCAACGTTGTCCTCATCATCCCACAAATTAAGCTCAACAACGACCTCAAGTCGTTTTTGATAACGAATGGATCGTATCCCAAACATAGACAGGACATCAACAACCCCCAGTCCACGAATTTCCATAAAATGTTTATTCATGTCCGTGGCAGACGTCATAATGACCGAGCTTTTTCTGGTGAGCATCACCACATCGTCAGAGACCAATCGATGGCCTCGTTCCACCAAGTCCATAGCCACTTCACTCTTCCCGATACCAGATTTGCCAGCGATTAGCAACCCAATGCCGTATACATCCACCATACTCCCATGAATCATCGTTTGATCGGCAAATTGGTCGTCCATGTAATCCTGCAGAATGGACATAAACCGGGTGGTCTCAAGATGAGTCGATAACACTGGGATTCCATTCAAATCTGCTTCATGCAGCAAATCATCTGGTAACTCATTGCCACTTGTCAGGATAATGGCAGGGCTCTCGAAGGAGCATACGTGCTTGAATCGTTCTCGAGACTCCTCTTTGGGCAAATGCAACAAATATTCAATCTCTGTATTGCCTAGGATTTGAATTCTTTGATGTGTGAAGGTTTCCACGTACCCAGCCAGCGCGAGTCCTGGACGATGAAGTGTGCAATCGGTGATGCTCTTGGCTTCACACCGTGTTTCATCGGTACATAAGCGGATCTCTAGGTTGAGTAGATCCTTGAGATCTCTCGTCAATTCCGCAACGGTCATCGATTCCCGTTTAGGACGGGAGGGAGGAACGCGTAATGGCATACGTGGTATTAGTGTGTCGCGTGCTTTGTCTTAAACTTACGCAATTGTCTGGTGACCACATCAACCACGTCCAAAACCGCCTTTTCAAAGGTCTCTTCCTCCACGCTTGCCGTCAAAAAATCGCCGGGTATTTTGACTCGTAAATCGGCTTTTTGTGGGCAGTCTGCATCTTGACCCGGCTCTAAAACAATCTCAATAGAGCTAATGTCGGTGTGAAACGTGTGCAGTTTGTCCACAGCATCGAGGCTGAACTGCTTCAACTGGTCTGATGGCTGAAAATGTCTCGCGGTAAATTGAGTCTTCATAGCCTTATGGGTTTGGTTATGGTTAATGTCCCGTATGAATAGATGGAGAATTCACAGAGACTCGGGATAGAGTATCTTCAGACGACTCTTGATGATGAACATCCATCTTTGAGCTCCCTCTTGGATGTGCTTTCGCATGAATCGACTTAAGGTGTTCGACACTCGTATGTGTATATATTTGCGTGGCTGACAGGCTTGCATGCCCCAAAAACTCTTTAATAATCCGAATATCCGCCCCGCGGTCAAGCATGCGTGTGGCAAAACTATGACGAATCACGTGAGGACTCTTTTTGGTGGCTTCACTTACACGGTCCAAATAGTCTTTGACCAGGCGTTGAATCATGCGGGGATATACCCGCGCCCCCTTAACCGTGATAAACAGAGGATCAGCCGTCGTCGCGGACCAACCTTTCTGGTCTCTGACGCGAAGCATGTCATTTAAGGCACGCTGGGCCTTATCCCCAAGAGGGAGGACCCGCTCTTTATTGCCTTTGCCAAGGACCTTAACTTGCCGTTGCTGCACATTATAATCACCAATATTTAGCCCAACAAGCTCACTTAACCTCATTCCAGTGGAGTAGAATACTTCCAAAATCGCTCGTTCCTGAATAGCCTCAAACGAATCGCCAGGCATCTCACTCAGAGCATCCAAGCATTGGGTCATCTCTTCATCAGAAATAACCACTGGAAGGCGTTTTTCGGTTTTTGGGAGGTAGAGTGCCTCCGTAGGATTGCGATCGATGTAGTCTCGTTTTTGGAGGTACGCAAAAAATGATTTCAGGCTGGATGCCTTTCTTGCAATCGTCGTTTTTTTGAACCCCTGCTCTAGTAGGGCATTAAGCCACATGCGCAAGGTAATTGATGGTGTTTGTTCTAGGTCTTGATCATCCAGTTTGTCTGGAGTCTTCTGTAATGTTTCGGCGAGAAAGCCAAGAAATTGTCGAATATCTCGCCCATAAGCCTCTTTGGTATGAACGGAGGCATTACGCTCAATCCTTAGATAACTCAAGAAGGAAGACAAGGAATCCATACCGCAATATGATTGGCTTTTATCTTAGTTACAACTCAATTTTTCGACCCTTCCACACGGTAGGTTTCCCTCTCATTTGATTCCATAAAATTTGAATGGCAAGAGCTTCAAACCACAATACGCCCAAAAAATGAAGCGGACTACTTAATGGTGGCCACTTTTGACTCCAGTTCACTGTGCCACGGTATCCTATGGCCAGGAATGTGGCAAGTGCAGCCATACCCCATGTATGTAACGCAACTGGAATGGTCATTCCCGAAAGAAGGGTAATTGGGGGGATGAGGTAAACGACGATATGCAGCAAACCCATGAACACAAACAGAGGGGTGTTGTATCCAAATCCAGCAAAGAAGTTCTTCATAAATCCTTCCCACATTTGTTGTGGCGATTGATACATCCTGCAGAAGACATCGTCAACACCTTTATACATTTGCAATGAGTACCCCTGGCGTACAACACGTTTTGCAAGCTCTACATCCTCCACGATATGGTGTTTTACGGTTTCATGCCCTCCAATCGCTTGATAGGTATCTTTATGAAATGTCATCCATTGACCATTAGCAGCCGCAAATTGATATGCCATACGTTTGTAGAGGGCTGAGGGCATCCAACGCGGTTTACGTGCTTGATAACGAATGGGGAGAAACGTGAGCAACGCGACATAAACATGTGGTATCACGACCACCTCCCAAAACGTTCCCAACACTTGTTGTGGCCAAATCGTAATTAATCCATCGTGTTGAGCGGATGATTGCTCAAAATAGGGGACAAAGCGATTTAAAAATGACTCAGAACACCAAACATCGGCATCCACAAAGCATATCCAAGGAGATGTGGCTTGATCTGCAGCTTGTTGGCACGCCCACGTTTTCCCAAGCCAACCCTTAGGGCGAGGTGCACTTTGAAGCACCTTTAGGTTTAGGTACTGATTCTGCAATGTGGCCAAAACATCTCTCGTATGGTCCGTGGATTCATCATCTACAACGACGATATCGCATCCTGTCTGACAAAATAGTGGGAGATGTCGCTCAAGATTGTGAGCCTCATTTCTCGCGGGGATACAAAATGTGAGCTGGCTGATTGAAGATTGACTGAGCTGACCGATTGAGGAGGCGTCTTCTTTGCCATGATGCGTTGGAAAGCGTTTAAAGTCGAGACGATTCCGTAGGTAATGACCCCATGAAAGGAGTATGATTAAGATCGCAGCAAACAGTGATATATCAACCAGTGATACATCTATCAGTGGTACATCAACGAATGATATATTAGCGATGAAGGACAAAGCGTCGTTTTGCATAGTGCAAAATACGCAGAAGTAAACCATCGACTGAATGAAGTGTTAGATGATATTGTTTTAAGCCTTAATGAACATTTTATCCAATCAACTCATAGATCTGCAAAAGCAAGAGAAGCCATCCGGTGGCTATGAATGGTGGTATTTCGATGCGATCTCAAGTTGTAAAACATGGAGTGTTGTTCTGATTTTTTATGAAGGCAATCCGTTCTCACCACACTACCACGGAGCGCTTCAAAATCCCCGCTCTGAAGATGTTCCAGGCCCTTTGCCTCAAGAGTATCCTGCTGTAACACTCTCTTTATACAAAAAAGGCCAACCCATCTATTACTCTTTTCAGGAATTAGAGCCTCAAGCATGTACCATTGACACCTCGATGCAAACGCATCAAGTACATCTTACATTTGGACCTCACACTCTCCTTTTGGTTCGTGACAGAAAGGAGTACCGCGTGGAGATACAACTTGATGACAAACTCCCCAATGGTGATTCGCTGCAAGGCCATTTACGCTACAGCTCAGCGTTAAAAGAGCCAGTGAGATCCCACATCGGATCATCGCAAGACTCATTAGGGGCACATTCGTGGATTCTATGTATGGAATCAGCCCAAGTGCATGCCGAGTTGCAGTTGGGTGGAAGTAAAGCCATAAATTTAAGCTTTGAGGGACAAGGCTATCACGACCACAATGTTGGCATGGAACCCATGCACAAGTCTTTTTCCGATTGGCACTGGGGCAGGGCCCATTTTGAGGATGGATCGTTTTTACTCTATTACGTCATGAGTCAACTTGAAGGAGCCATCACGGGTGGAGCGTGGATTTCAAATGCTTTGGAAGGATCTGTTCAGTTCACTCAAGATGTACTGATTACACCGTTTTTGAATCGATCCTTTTTTGGTCTTAAAAATTTAAAATCACTTCATATTACGGCCGAAAATGAGTCCATACTGGAGGTTCAGCGGCAAACTCTCAGTGATAATGGCCCGTTTTACCAACGATTCCATACCAAGGTTACTTGGGGAGGCGATTCAGCTATAGGGATTGGTGAGTATATCGTACCCTCCAGAATCGTACATAAATCGACCTGGCCACTTATTCGTTTACGCTTGCGCAAGGCAGGCCATCCTCCTAGTTGGGTTCAAAAGAGTCGATTTTTCTACGATCTGACATGGAGATCAACCTTTTGGTAATGTCGGATTGAGCGTCTGGTAAAACGACAACGTACTCCTGTCAAATTGGCGAGGGTTTTCGATACTGCATACATGACCACAACCCGAAAAGATTTCCAAACCATAGCCAGGATATAGAGACGTTAATTGCCTCACATGTTTCAAAAATAAGTGATCTTGTTCACCCATAATGAATAGGGTGGGGACGGGGATCTCGATTTGACGAAACAGTTTAAACACGACAGGTACCTTTTTGGTCAATTCAAACCAACGCATAAACTCTTGTTGGCTCATTTTTTTGGCTTCACGTACGAATAAGCGTCTTGTTGCTTTATGATTAGGTTTTGGCATGATGATCCATGCAAAAAGCCGATAAAGGGTCAAAAATGGAATCCATGATTTGACCAGGTGGCCAAAATGGACCAAGGCCCAAGTCCACTGATCAAACCGTGTGATTGCTCCAACCATCACCAATGAGTGTACCCTTTCAGGAACACGATGTACCATCCAACGCTGCAAAATCGCACCTAAAGAAATTCCCACGACATGGGCACGTTCAATCCCACACGCATCCATCACATTGGTGACATCTTGGGTAAGTAAATCTAGGGTATATGGTTCGTGTGTAGGCGTGAGATTGGATTGACCATGTCCCCGAAGATCTACGAGTAAAATATTGTACTGACTTTTGAAGGCTTTGATATGGGGCGTCCAAATACGAGACGAGCCCCCGGCACCGTGCAGAAATAAGACCCACTCATGATGGTCGGAACGTTTATGAACTGTGTGATGCAACAACTCCATAGCCATGTTGTTTGTTAGTGCTCACCAGTTTCATCTCTTAATCCTTGGAAGAACGTCTTCATGAGTGCAGCACATTCATCCTCTAAGATTCCTCCATAAATCTCACGAGTAGGGGTGTTTGTACCAGAGCCTGAGCCGAGAATTGAGCGAATAGACCCACATGCACCGGTTTTGGGCTCCTGCGCTCCAAAAATAATTTTGGGTATACGGGCTAATTCAATAGCCCCCGCACACATTGTACATGGCTCAATAGTCACATATAACGTTGAAGCAATCAAAAACTTTTCTTGTAACGCATCGCACGCACTAGATATCGCAATCATTTCGGCGTGAGCTGAGGAGTCGTGTAGTTTTTCTACTTGATTCCAGCCCTTGCCAATAACTCTGCCTTCATGAACAATGATCGCGCCAATAGGTACATCACCTGTACGTAGTGAGTAGGCTGCACAATCCAGTGCTTGCCTCATAAACTTATGATGCTGCGTCATGCTTTCCAGCATGAGATTATTGGGAAGAGGATAACGCTTCAGGTACGCCTATGTATTCGATATAGACATCTTCACGGATGCTATTCAACCAAGCCGTAAGTTGCTCTGTCTGTTTCTGTTGCAAGGCGATTTGTTCAATGCGTTGGTAATCTTGCTCAAGATTCGCAGTGTGCTCTTCAATTCGTTGATCTAGGCGAAGGAGTCGAAAAGCCTCTGTTTCATTGGCATCAGGAAGCACTATGGGTTTAGGCTCAGAAATATCTCCCTCCTCATCCAACAGAAGAACGGTACGATAGGTAGAAGGATCCAACGAGCGCAATGGGTAAAAGCGATCACCAGATTGAGCGTTGTACAAGCGTCCACCAGCGTTGGATGATTCCTCATCATCGGAATACGCTCTGGCAGCTTCAGAAAATGTGTAAACCCCCTCAATAACGTTTTCACGGATGGCCATTAGCGAATCAATGGTGCCTTGCTCGTCTATCGTTGCTTGATCAATCGATATCAAAATATTATTCGTTTCGATTCGATTTCCTTCTTTTTTGTTTAGCCTAATGACATGAAAGCCAAAACTTGTTTCCACAACTTCGGAAATCTCCCCAGGTTGCAAGGCTGAAGCAGCCGCAGCGTACTCACTTACCAAATCAGAAAGAGGAAGCATGGGAATGAGCCCTCCGCGTGTCGCACTAGGCCCATCACTAAATTCGCGAGCCATCTCTTCGAAAGATTCGCCCGATAAAACTCGATCACGTATCATGGCCGCACGATCAAACGCATTTTGCCGCGCATCCTGGGAGACTTCCGGTGTTAACACAATCTGTGACAATGCAACTTGCTCAGGAATGGTTGGCAGGGAATCTTCTGGAAAGGTGGCAAAAAATGCCTCGACTTCAGGTCGCGTGATTGTGACCTCACCCATGACCTGAGATTGTAATTGAGACACGATAAGTTGCTCACGGAAAGGTTCGCGAAACTCGCGACGCAATTCGTCCACAGACTTACCATAAGCACGTTCTAGTGCGGATTCAGAGCCAGCTTGTTGAATCAATTCTTGCACTCGTACATCCATCTGGCGATTTACCTGATCATTGGACACTACAACGGAATCTTTTTGTGCCTGTATCAACATGACTTTGTTGTCTATCATGGACTCGAGAGCATCGCGCCAAAGAGGTTCAGAAAATGACATCTCTTCTCCTTGCATCCTCACTTGTTGAATGTATTGAGCTAATTCCTGATCCACTTCTGATTTAAGAATGATTTGATCATTGACAATGGCCACAATGCGGTCGGCTTCCTTGGCATTTGACTGCCCATACGCCACATCCAAGAACCCAAACCAAAGGAATCCGAGGCTCATTAGAAAAAAAGTCGTCGATACGCTTTGTCGTACATTCATAATCACATCATTTAGGTATAGGCTTAATTTCTACACGCCCTGCTGACTCAAATTCACCCAACAAATTACGCATATAGGCTTGATTTAAGGCATCTTTTTTCTGTTGTCGCAACCAGGACGCTATCCACTGACGACTCCAATCTGAATCAGGCACATCACCGGCTTCAAGCCTCGAGCTAATCTGTATAAAATGCCAACGACCCGCGATTCTGTACACATCAGATACTTCTGTGACACCCAAAACAGACAATAGAGATTGAAGCTGAGGGAGATCAGAAAACCATTGAGATAACGGGCGAACTTGCTCTGATTGTTGAATTCTCGCTTGAGGATCAAGACTATATTGCTGGGCGATCTCTTGCCATGGACGCCCACCTAACAGGTCTGAGCGTGCGTCTAAGGCGTCTTGATAGGAAGACGTGGTTACATGTCGAATCCGAAACCATGGCTCTTCAAACTGGAAGCGATCCCGATTTTGTAAATAAAACTCTTGGACCTCCTCCTGGGTGACCTCGACGTTGGAGTCGTGGTATTGTTCCAAGTAGATCGCAAATTCATCTTCAAGCAATTGAACTTGTAATTCCTCTTGGCGTGATTGGTACCGTGGGGTCTTATCAAGGCCGATGGATCGAGCATGAGCCAAGACCATTTCCTGCTCAACCCAGGATTTCTGGGCGGATTTGTAGAAGGAGAGCGTATCGACAACCCCGGGTGTTTGCATTAATTGTTGAGTTAAGTCTTGTTGGGTCAAGATTTGATTGTCAACAATTGCTACCACCTCAGATGGAGTCGACGTTGAATTGGACTCACCACACCCGGCAAGAAACAACGCTAGAAGCCCCGACGCCATAAAGACCGATAGGTATTGAACAGATCGTATCAAGGACTAACGAATTCGTCTAGGTCTCATTTTTATGTCATACTTCTGCGTCAAATATGCCTCTAGAGACTTCTCCAAATCGGGCTGCATATCATTAAACGCCTGCATAAAAGCCTCCTCAAAGGTCATGTTGCGAGGCGATAATATATCATGTAAGTATATCCAGGCAGGTTTTCCTTGTATTTTCACATCATACATCCCTTCACCAGGGTTTAATGTGGGTAATTCCGCCCACGGAAGCGACTCCACAAATTGCGTTGAATCCTCCACTGCATACAGATTCTCAAATTGTTCCGTTAGATCGGCAATCGAATATCCCTGCTCAAATTCTGAGACCGCGTTTTTTAACGTTGAATCTTGTGGGTGTGACAACAGTGTATAATGATATCGTGTATCATATTGATAGGCATCGCGATGTGTTTCATAATACGATTGAACCGCCGCAGTGTCAGCATAGGATGGGTTCCAAAGCGCTTGGTCATTGTAATTGAATACCAATAATCCTTGTTCATATTGCAAAAGCGATGTATTAAAGTCGTCGAATTGTATCCGAGTCATTGGGATTAAGTAGGGCCTTAGATACTCTTTAATGTACTCATCTAGCCATGTGGGCGACACATTCGAAGGATTTACCGCACCTTTTTGTTGAATCATCCAGTCGATGTAATCCGAGGTGGTGAGCGCTAGAGAAGGAACGTCAAACTCTGGGAACCTTGGGTGGTCAACCTCTACTAGAACGTCAGATGATAAGGGCTCGGTGAGCTCAATCTCATCCAACGCTTGGCCTTCACCCTCAAGAAGCCATTGATTAAATGACGCGAGCACATCCTTGTTTTTTTGGACAAAATCCGTGCGTAGTAGACGATTATCAATGTCTTCCTCTTCAATCTGGAAATAGGCTAGTCGCTCTAATGTGGCAATGGCATCCTCTCGTTTTTGCTGCTGTGACTCATACTGTCGCACGGAGTCAAGTCGAAGAATGTGTACACCATATTGAGACTCAAAAGGCCCTTCATAGGATTTGTTCGGATCTAGGTTCATCACGAGGTCAACAAAACTGTCTGCGTATCGCATGTTATATCCGACAAAGCCCATGGTACCATTAGGGCTGGCTGGATTAGCGGCTGCTGAATATTGTTGAACCACCTCAGACCACGGTGTTCCATTGTCCAAGGCTTGCATAGCTTCCACGATTTGCGAAGAGTCAGCCTCTGCATCGCGAAAAAAGACATGTGACACCTCACGTGCAGGATGAGCCGGACGCCTATCGAGCACTTTGATCAAATGAAGGCCAAATTGAGTTCGTATAGGCTCTGATATTGTACCCACAGGCAACCCATAGGCTGCATCCTCAAAATCAATCACTGTAGCACCTGCAGAAAACCATGGAAGTTCTCCACCTGCAGGTCGACCATTCACTTTGGAAGAGATAGCATTATTCAATGAGTCGAAAGGGACACCGTTGCTCCACTGCTCCTTGGCTAGCATAAGGGTTTGAGAGGCTTCGTTGAGCTGTCGCACTGTAGCATCTTGCCGAAGTCGAATCAACAAATGTTGAACTTTTAGCTCTGAAGTTCGTTTATCTAGGAAACGATCAATCATCTCGTTTTTGATCCCCTTTTCGATCCAGTAGGAGGGAGCGGTGGTTTCGGCAAATGATGAGACCTCTTCATTATAAGCAGGGTCTTGGTCTAACCCCATCTGTTCTGCTTCAAATAATTTTGCCCGAAAAATGACATAATCCTTTAAAAAGGATCGCAAAGAGTCTTTATGTGCGGTTTCTGAAGGATAATTCTGAGTATAAAATCTACGCACTTCAGACTGCGTAATAGGCTCACCTCCAACAAACGCCACAGCATCTCGATCGGTTAAGAATTGTGCTTGGGTAGAGGCGGGGTGTAAAAGGATACCCCCGAAAAAAGCTAGAAATGCAATTGAGTACGTCATGGTTCGACACACTCGAAAGAATTGTTTCATGGCTTGTGTTCCATAGAGTTTAGTGATGATTATGAACCGACAAACAACCCTGCGATAGACGCCGTTAATAAAGTCGCAAGAGAACCTGCAAATACCGCACGCAACCCCAGAGACGCAATCTCAGATTTTTTGTTCGGAGCTAAGCTTCCAATGCCCCCAATTTGGATGGCAATGGAAGAAAAATTGGCAAATCCACACAACGCAAATGTTGCCATCGTTATTGTTTTGGGTGACAGTGAATTGGCGCTAATGAGATTTGACAAATCAAGATACGCCACAAATTCATTTAAGACGAGTTTGGTTCCAATCAACGACCCAAATTGTAGACAATCTTGCAGGGGGACACCTATCAACCATGCGATCGGAAAGAAGATCCAACCAAGAATCATTTGAATCGTCAGCGGCTGACCATCTGGTAAAAACTGATTTAACGTAGTCACTGTTGAGAACCACTCTAATCCATAATTGAACATGGCCAACAAAGCGATAAACGCAAGGAGCATCGCCCCCACATTGGCTGCGAGTTTTAACCCTGTGCCCGCTCCCGAGGCTGCAGCATCAATTCCATTCGCCTCAGACTTTGGAATATCAATGGATACATCGCCGTACGTAACGGGTTCTTCCGTTTCTGGAATCATGATCTTTGCAATCAAAAGCGCAGCTGGCGCAGCCATAAGACTTGCACTGAGTAATTGTTCGGCAAACATGAGTCGACCGGCTTGTAACGACACATCCATTGTAACGGCGTAGGAATTGCCTAGCATTTGTACATAGGCCGCCATAACACCACCAGCAATCGTTGCCATGCCACCGGTCATAATGGCCAGCAATTCAGAGCGAGTCATCGATGGCAAAAAGGGTTTGACGACTAATGGTGCTTCAGTTTGTCCCACAAAAATATTTGTGATCACCGAAAGAGACTCAGCACCAGATGTCCGTAGAGCTTTTTGAACAAGTTTTGAAATCCTCTTCACGATCCACTGCAGAACGTTGTAGTGGTAAAGAATCGCCGTTAGTGAAGCGAAGAAAACAATCGTTGGCAGCACTTGAAAAGCAAAAAAAGATCCTAGACTTCCCTCAACACCCGGTGATTTCGCTAAATCACCAAATAAAAAGAGCGCTCCTTCCGTAGTGAACTCTAAAACGATTACAAAGAAACCTGAGATGAATCCAAAGATTTCCTTTGGCCAGCCCAATGGAGCCCACATGGAGCTTAAGAATTCATGCTTGAGCAGTACCGTCGCGAGGGCAAATTGCAACAATAGGGCAGACCCAACCAGCCTCCAGGAGATATTTCTCTTTTTTGTGCTAAACAGCCAGGCAATTGCCAGAATGGCAAATATGCCAAGTAGTCCTCTTAAAATGTCCATAGGTTCCCACGTGCAATCTTAATCGTTGCAATATAGGAACCTATTGACAAAATAAGGGAGATCTTAGTCTATAGGGACGACTTCAGAGGCGTGAAGTCCTTTGTCACCTTCGCCTAATACAAATTCAACTTTTTGACCTTCAAGAAGTTTCTTGAATCCGTCGATTTGAATTTCACTGAAATGGACAAAAATATCATCACCGTTTTCACGTGTAATGAATCCATATCCTTTACCGTTGTGGAACCACTTTACGGTTCCGACTTCTCTATCACTCATGCTTCATTGTTTTGTTCCCGATGCTTCTACTCGCAGGTGTTACCGCGTGTCATAAACACCATTATTACCGAAAGTATACAGATATTTCCTTGATTTGTAACATTTTAGATTAAAATGGCGTACAAGTTGTGTTTATTAAGCACTATACTTAACCATGCTTGTACGACAGTTGCCAGAACTTCGGGGGGAGGAGGCAAAGATGATTCACGCCATTCTCAGCCCCATGACACAAAAAAAGGCCGAAACCTTCGCTATTGTTTATCGTGCACAACGAAAAGATCCTGTGATGATCTTGATTCTATGCTTACTTGGCTTCTTTGGCATTGCTGGCATCCATCGAATCTTTGTTGAAAAACCTGGCAGTGGGATTTTATACTTACTCACGCTTGGGTTATGCTTTATTGGCACCATAGTGGACTTGTTTAATTTCCGTGGCTTAGCCCTTCAAGCAAATATGAAAATTGCTATGGATCTTCAGCGACAAATATGATTCACAGGGCTGTTTTCTCAGTCTTATTCGTTGCGGTCTTTTGGAGCCGTAATGAGCGACTGCACACGGAAAATGCTTTGGATGCTGAGGATGATCAAGCATCCATATCCATCGTGGTATCTGAACCAACCCCTATGGTGGACATTGCTCGTGAATTACACAATCGTGGGGTACTAGCATTGTCACTTGATGAATTTGAGTGGATTAGTCACACCCATGGATGGAACATTGCGAGGGTTGGCTATTATGAAATACCACAAAACGAACCAATTTCGGACTGGCTGAAAGATTTAGGGCTAGGGCTACAGCAACAAGTAACGCTTAGCATTCCCGAGGGGACAACCCCTGAGCGACTTTTCCAACACCTTGCTCAGTCTTTACAGACTGATTCTTTAGCGCTTTCGAATTCCTTTAATTCCCTGGTAGACGGATTACCTCAGTCTGAGCAAATAACACTCTTTTCGCGAATTCTTCCTGTGAATCATACGGTATTTTGGACTACCAGCGAAGATGATCTATGGCAACGTTTATTACAACCAATCAATGAACTTGAACAACGTCACCGTGAACGTGTCACCGAGGATGAGACCCATCCTCTAGTCAAGAATATGAGCTTTTTTGAGGTATTAACCCTTGCCTCCATTACGGAATGGGAGGCCTTGTACGACGAGGAAAAAGCAATGATTAGTGGATTATATCTCAACCGAATCGACCGTGGAATGAGACTCCAAGCCGATCCCACCGTCAATTTTGCTATTGGTGAACGTCGAGCACTCCTTTATAAGGATTACCGAATTGAGCACCCCTACAACACCTATTTGTTTCGAGGGCTGCCACCTTCCCCTATAACCAATCCCACACGTTCTAGTATTGAATCCGTATATCGAGCTGAACAACACGATTATCTATATATGGTTGCGACACCCGAGCGAACGCACGAATTCAACGAAACGTATGAAGAACACCTTGCAGATGTCAAAGCGTGGCAAGATTGGCGTGCTGAGCAGCGACGCCTAAAAAGAGAAAGAGATCGAGCTTTGTAGCCCACTCCCGTGAGTGGGGACTGATGAAGAGTGTGGCCTTCTAAAGCCTAGTTTTGCCCCTGACGACGAACAACCTCAACCGATTGATTGGTTGCGGTGCCTTCAAAATGGACACGTCGAGTCGTACCCTGAAAACGTTGTTGCCTGAGGAGTTCAAAAAAGTTAGACGGATGGGGCTCTGACTCAACCAACTGTCCTAGAAAGGCCCCAAGATCATATCCATCCAGCCAGTACGGGCTCGAAGCAACTTCGTTGTATCGCTGAACATATAAGGAATCCAAAGAGACAGCTTGAGCAGAATCTGGACTGCTTTGAGAAGACCGAGTCGCAATAAGCGTGAGTTTTGAGGTGGACGCAGACTGATTTGCAGGGGCAAGCCAAGCGGGTGTTCCTAGAATAGGAATATTGGCATTTAGTGCGTCAAGAGAGTTTGAAAGTAAAGGGATTAAGGTCGATTCATAGGTACCATCCAATGGAGCATAAATCGCTTGAGGCAGCTCCATATTGTACGGCCCCAAGATTTCCTTTAGAGAATCGGGTGCTGTTGACTGATCCATCCACCATTGAGGGTCTAATCGTTCAGTAAAAGCATCCAACTCAAAGCCATTGGCCGCAAAATCCTCGAAATATGTATCGAGTATGACACCCCCTAATGAAGAGAATTCATTACGGAAGATCTGTGAGGCAATGTATCCGTCCGAGGTTCGATCACTCAGAATAGAGACGGTATCAAGGCCAAGCGTCTCAAACGCATACGAAGCCATGTAAGATGCATGCACTGTCAGAGGGGGTTCCCACTGAAAGAACGGAGAACCACCCTCTTGCAATGGCAAAGCGCTTGAAAAGGGTACAAGGGCCGGTATCTGCCGTGAAGCCAATGTGGAGAAAGAGGTTTGCGCCTCGTCAGTGAATAAGGGGCCTATAACCAAATCAACCCTTAGGGAGTCAAGTGTAGAGGCAAGTTGCGCTGGTTCAACGACCTGACTGTCGATAAATTCGAGATGGAGTAATGGTTTGGACCCGTTTGCTTGCTCCACGGCAAGTGTCAAGCCTCGAGCCATAGACCGTACGATTTGTTGAATAGACTCATCAGGATCCGAAAAGGGCAAATACACGCCAACCCGATAGGTAAAACCAAGGGGTAGAGATCGGGTCCGTTGTCTGTATTGCTGGAGTCGCGAATACTCGTCTTGTGACAAATCGGTCGATTGAAGGACATCCCATTCATGGTCTAATAAAAAGGGGACCAAACTTTTTAGACGGTTTTCAATATCTGTACGAAGTTTTGCTGTGAGAGGCTCACGAAGCATATGCACCAAGGTCAATGTCGCCAGAGGGAATTCCCGCGCTTGAACCTGACACAACGATCGAAGCACATCCTTTTCATGTGAGAGTAGCCTTAGTTCAGACTCAGAAAGTTGACGTGTGGGTGGTTGGTATGCACGGAGCATGGGCATCGCTTGTGCACAACGTTGGTCTGCCACATGGGTCTTGATCACAAAAAAGGGTGCGATAGGAGAGGAAGAAGTCGTGAAATATTCCAGCGCTGAGGTGTAATCCCCCTGATTGTAGGCTGAAATCCCACGATCAAACGCAAGGTCTCTAGTTAGATCACTTTGGACATCCACTTGTTGAGCCTTTACGTCAAATGGAGCTATACCAACCCAACAGAAGTATCCAAGCATGCACCCAAGCATGCAAAGGAACTGAACAACTAGGTTCCGACGCAATTCAAAGACGTCTACCATGAATCGCTTCATTCCCACTCAATGGTTGCAGGGGGTTTCGAGCTGATGTCATACACCACTCTATTGATACCCTCCACTTCATTGATAATTCGGTTAGAGACCTCCCCTAAAAATTCATAGGGTAAATGTGCCCAATCGGCCGTCATTCCGTCAACAGAGGTCACAGCACGTAGTGCGACCGTATTCTCATAGGTTCGCTCATCACCCATCACGCCAACGGATTGTACCGGTAGCAAGACACATAATGCCTGCCAAACCTCGTCATAATGTCCATGATCACGTAATGCGCCGATAAAAATAGCGTCTGCCTTGCGTAAAATACTCAGTCGCTCTTCACTGATTTGCCCAAGCAGCCGGATTGCCAAACCTGGTCCCGGAAACGGGTGTCGTCCAATAAACCGCTCAGGAATATCCAATGCTCGACCCACGTCTCGAACCTCATCCTTGAAAAGCTCTCTCACAGGTTCCAAAAGCTTCAAATTCATTTTTTCAGGAAGACCACCCACGTTGTGGTGACTTTTAATCGTCACCGAGGGCCCTTTGAATGAGACACTTTCTATCACATCAGGATAGAGTGTCCCTTGGGCAAGATAGTGGAATGGCTCACGGCTAGAACTTGACGATTCACGCGTTACAAACTCATCAAATACATCAATAAACGTATTACCAATAATTTTACGCTTCTGCTCAGGATCACTTATGCCACTCAATCGCTCCATGAATAGGGCAGAGGCATCAACGCCCTCGACAGGTAGCTCAAGATGATTCTTGTACAAAGCCAAAACATCCTCGTATTCCCTTTGGCGGAGGAGGCCATTATTCACAAACACACAGGTTAATTGCTCCCCAATCGCGCGATGGATCAATGTGGCGACCACCGTAGAGTCCACACCCCCCGATAATGCGCACAACACACGCTTCTGTCCAACCATTACACGAATAGCGTCCAGTTCATGATCAATAAACGATGCAGGTGTCCACGAGGGGGTACAGCCGCATAGTTCGATGACAAAGTTTCGTAAGATCTGTTTTCCACTCGGTGTATGAGCAACCTCAGGGTGGAATTGTACCCCATATACCTGCTTTTGGAGATCCCGTACCGCAGCTACAGGTGCATTATCGGTCTGTGCAATAACCTCCAAACCCTCAGGGAGCTCCATGATATGATCTCCATGGGACATCCATACGGTTGCATCATCAAGCCCCTGCAATAACGGGTCCTCTAGGGTCTGAATCAGCGTTGCACGTCCAAATTCCCTTTTTTGGGCTCGTTCCACCGATCCAGGCTTTCGAGCATGTGCGATGGCCTGCAATCCATAGCATATCCCCAGATGGGGCACATCATACTCAAGCCATGCTTCGCTTACTTGAGGCGCTCCATCATCGTACACACTATTTGGCCCCCCAGAAAAGATAACCCCTTTGGGTGGGCGCGCTGAAAACTCATCGGGTGTGACATTAAACGGGTGTATCTCGCAGTAGACATGGTGCTCCCGGATACGTCTAGCGATCAGCTGTGTGTATTGTGAGCCAAAATCTAATATGAGGATCCAGTCTTGATGAGGGTAGGACATGTGATTTTAGGAGATGATTGCTTGATACCCTTCTGCAGAAAGAAGCTCATCCCATTCATCTGGTATACTGAGTTTTAACTTGATAATCCAACCCTCACCATAGGGGTCTTCATTCACCAATTCTGGATTGCCATCCAACTCAGGATTCACCTCCAGAACCTCACCAGACATCGGACAATAAAGATCACTAACCGTCTTTACTGCCTCAATAGAGCCAAATACTCCATCCAACTCAAAACTTTCCCCCTCAGACTCCACTTCCACATACACGATATCGCCTAGCTCATTTTGAGCAAAATCTGTAATTCCAACCGTGGCCGTGCCATCGTCATGCTTTCGAACCCACTCATGATTCTTTGTGTATTTTAGATCTTCGGGTGTATTCATTGAGATTCCTCATCAGGTTTAAACGTGAATTCGTCTTCTAAATATCGTGTGTACATGTCCCCAGCTAGAAAGTTAGGATCATCCATGAGCTGAATATGGTAGGGTATAGACGTTACAATGCCTTCTAAGATAAACTCCTGAAGTGCCCGTTTCATCCGCTTGATGGCCTCTTCACGGGTACGTCCACTAACGATTAATTTTGCAATCATCGAGTCATAATGGGGTGGGATTTTGTACCCAGAATAAATATGGGTATCCACCCTAACACTATGCCCCCCTGGAGGATGGTAGACTGTTATTGTTCCTGCACTTGGTCGGAAATTATGCGCTGGGTCTTCCGCATTAATCCGGCATTCAATGGCGTGACCTCGCATTTTTAGCGGTTTCACGGTAATCGATTCCCCAGCAGCAACCTTGATTTGCTCAGCCACCAAATCGTAATTGGTAATCTCTTCCGTCACAGGATGCTCTACCTGGATTCGGGTATTCATTTCCATGAAATAGAAATTGTGGTCCTTATCCACGAGAAATTCGACTGTTCCAGCGCCCGTATAGTTAATGGCCTTTGCAGCATCTACAGCCGCTTTGCCCATACGCTCACGAAGTTCAGGTGTCATCATAGGGGAGGGGGCCTCCTCTAACATTTTTTGGTGACGGCGCTGAAGTGAGCACTCTCGCTCCCCCAAATGGATGACATTGCCGTGGGTATCCCCTAAGACTTGAATCTCCACATGACGCGGTTTCTCAACAAATTTTTCGATATACACCCCAGCATTGCCAAACGAGCTCATGGCTTCATTGGAGCACATCTCAAAATTGCTTTTGAGTTCTTCTGATTTGTGTACAACTCGCATCCCACGGCCGCCACCTCCTGCAGTTGCCTTCAAAATCACTGGGTACCCGATCGAATCTGCGATCTTTTTGGCCTCTGAGGCATCTTCCACAATCCCTTCACTTCCAGGTACGACGGGCACCCCACTGGCAATCATTGTGGCTTTGGCCGTGGCTTTGTCCCCCATGGTGTCAATCATGGTACTTGTAGGGCCTATAAATGTGATATTATGCTCAGCGCATATATCCGAAAACATCGCATTTTCACTCAAAAACCCATACCCGGGGTGAATAGCCTCCGCATCCGTAACTTCGGCTGCCGATAAGAGTGCAGGAAACTTCAAATAGCTATCCTTGCTGGCAGGGGGACCAATGCAAACCGCTTCATCGGCAAACTTCACATGAAGAGAATCCTCATCAGCCGTAGAGTAGACTGCGACTGTCTTAATACCCATCTCCTTACATGTTCGGATCACACGGAGGGCAATCTCGCCTCGATTCGCAATGAGAATTTTGTTAAACATTAGGAAGTAGGTTTGATCGTGACCAAGGGCTGATCAAACTCTACGGCTTGGCCATTGGCTGTATGTATCGCCTCAATCACACCATCCATTTCCGCCTCAATCTCATTCATAATTTTCATGGCCTCTACAATACAGATGGTATCACCTTTTTTGACTGAACACCCCTGTGTAATGAATGGATCACTATCAGGGGATGCGGCTTCATAATAGGTACCAACAATGGGTGATGTTTGTACATGGCCGCTTGATGCTGGCGCACCCGTCGATGGATCACCTTGTGATTCAGCTGAGGCTGGGCTTGCAGCAGGAGGCGCAGGAACTTGTGCCTGGGTTGGTGTAGCGACGACTTGTGGAGTCGCTTGACCGGCTGGCGGGAGTGAGGATTGTTTACTCACCGTAATGGCAAAGTCACCCTCTTCGACTGATACCTCTTGAACAGAGCTATCCTCTACGAGCTTTATGATGCTTTTGATTTTCTTTAGATCCATAGGTACAGCGTCTGTGATTACAGGTTAGCTTTTTGCACGTTCAATGTATTCACCTGAACGGGTATCAACTCGAATAGCATCGCCAATGTTTATAAATAAAGGGACATTCACGCTGGCTCCTGATTCAATCTTGGCGGGTTTAGTCCCCCCTTGAGCCGTATCCCCTTTGAGTCCTGGGTCAGTATCTACAACATTTGTCGTGATATGCTGCGGAGGTTCCGCATAGAGCACATTGTCACGCTCTACATCGATAAGAACCTCACATATTTCACCGTCATTGAGATACTCTTTTGCCGTCACCCGTCGCTCCTCAAGCATAATTTGCTCGTACGTTTCTTGGTGCATGAAGACAAACATATCCCCGTCGCGATATAAAAACTGATAGTTGTGCCGCTCCACTCGAACCGATTCTACCGATTCGCCAGACCGAAACGTTTTGTCAATGTTTTTTTCATTCTCCAACCCTCTCAATTTGGTGCGGACAAATGCGCCCCCTTTGCCTGGTTTAACATGTTGAAATTCGACAATGGTATAAATGTTGTTGTCTTGTATGATATTCATACCATTTTTAAAGTCGGCTGTTGTGATTTTAGCCATAGACGAGAGAGGAGGTTAGTGAGATTGGATAGTATGCTCTATCCAGTTACAAGATCCAGAAGTATCAAAAATATAAGGATTGGGCATACGAAGCGAATGAAGAGTGGCCAAACCTTTTGAAAAAACGAACGTTCAAATCCAGGGAATCCGTGTTTAAGTTCATCCATGGCTGCTGGCGTCTTCCATACCCATCCCACAAAAAGACTGATCAGAAGCCCCCCAATAGGCAATCCATAGGCACTAAAGACTGTATCAAGGATATCGATCATTCCCAAATCAAAAGAGATCCATATTGCGATGGTTCCAATGATTCCACCCATGAGCCACGTTGCTGTGTTACGGGCAACATTAAACTCATCAATGACATACGAAACTGATACCTCAAGTAGCGATATCGTAGAGGTCAACGCAGCGACCGATAATAACAAAAAGAAGGTCACAGCCAAGGCAAGGCCAAAAATCCCCCCGATGTTATCAAACACGACAGGGAGGATATTAAATATGAGCGCAGGGCCGGCAATTAATGATCCACCATCATCAAACACCTGGATTCCTTGTGCTTGAGCGACATAAATTGCAGGAATTATGAGGAGTCCTGCAATAAAGGCAATGCTCACATCAGAAAGCGTCACAATCGCGGCGGATTGAACCACATTATCCGATCTAGACAAATAAGAGCCATACGTAATGAGCGCCCCAAGCCCCAAAGAGAGTGAGAAAAACGATTGTCCCAGTGCATACAGAATTAGTCGTCGATCGATTTGGCTAAAATCAGGTTGTAAGTAGGCTTTCACTCCATCAGCAGCACCGTCCATCGGTAAGGTGAGTCCAATAAGTATCAAAAGCATGGTTAACAGCAAGGGCATCATGGTCTTAGTGGCTCGCTCAATACCTTCTGAGACACCTCCACGAACAATAAAAATAGTGGCAATCATAAAAAGAGACGCAAACAAGATATTAACTACTCCATTGCTTGTATCCTCGAGGGTTGTGGCAGGGCCCGTCATGCCGACATAATCAAAGATTTCGACAAAGACGTTGCTAAAGGACCAACCTGCAATCACAACGTAAAAAGAGAGGATCATCGACCCGCAAATCACACCCCAGAATCCAATGGCTTGATATATAGGATTTTTGGAGAGGGCTTTAAATGCGCCCACAGCATTGCGTTGCGTTGCTCGCCCCAAAGAAAGTTCAGCCACAAGAACGGGCAGCCCAATCAAGAAACAGCAAATAACATAAACAAATAGAAAGGCCGCACCACCATTTTCTGCCGTTTCTGTTGGGAATCGCCAAATATTACCTAGTCCAACTGCACCCCCAGCTGCAGCCATAATGAACCCAAGTTTTGAGTTCCATGTTCCCCTCGAAGATGTAGTCGCCACGTGTCCCCCGTGTCGTGAATGTGTGCTGAAGAATGGGGCAAATTAGTTTGTTCCCATCATTGTCGCAACTTACGGAGTACAATCCCTGAAATAGGTGGCACAGTTACATGACCAGTGACATGCTCTTCAATCACGTGCAACGTTTGATGTGACGCCTGAGAATCATCCACGACACACTCCCATGGACCACGTCCCAAAGGAATATGAAGAGGAGCGTGCGCATCAAAATTGTACCCTACGATATAATGGTAAAGATCATGGGTAGAGACACCCCAAATGATTTTAACAAGATGCCAGGGGTTGTCCGCATAATCAAAACAAATCTCATCATCTTTGGCACGTCGTAAGGCAACGGAAGCCTGACGCAAAGCCACCAAACCTTGGGTATATCGGTGTAGATCTTGATTGAGTGTCATAAGCGACCAATCAATCCAACTCGTCTCAGAATCCTTGTTGTAAGCATCATGGTCTAAACGAATCAACGACTCGTTGACCCGTATAATCTTTGGGTGTGCAAAGGATTGTCCTTGATGAAGCATCACACATCCAGGGGTCGTGAGCAGCGCAAGATGGGCGAGCTTCATTCGTTTTAAAGGCTCACCCGACAACGCACACCACGATTCTGACGTCACTGGATCAAAGGCGTTTTCTTCTTGATGTGCAATTCTGATAAAATCGCCAAGTGTATGACCATCATGACTTTCAAGATAGTTTACGGAATGGGAGGAGTGGTGAAAAAGCCCTCCATCGTAGATTGAAAGTGTACCACGAAGCCAATTCTCTAGAGTAGCTCTAGACCCATCTGGAGCCCATTGTTGAAAAATCGCTCCTTGTTGATGAACGGGATCAATCCCTTTAATCCCATTACGAAACCGGTCATTCCACGAGGTCCAGCCAGCCTCAGAAAACTCCTGAGGGCGGTAGGTGCCGCCCCATGGCTCAGCGATAAGTAACGTTCCAGGCTGAATGGCAGACACCATAGCTTTGATTTCATCCCAAAGAATAGGATCGAGTAACCCTGCAAGATCAAATCGAAAGCCCTCAAATCCATACACTTCAATCCACACTCTAAGGGATTCGAGGATCAAATGTCGAACGGCGACGTTTTGGGTGTCTAATTCGTTACCCGTCATACTGCGATTCAGCCACTGCCCATCCTCATTCGACCTAAAATAATCCCTACCAAGAACCGCTGTGAGCATATTTTGGTCATACATACTGCTATGATTGAATACGACGTCTAGAATGGGTGTGATTCCACACTCACGACATGAAAGCACGACATCTTGAAGTTCAAACACAGCGTGAGGGGATGCAGCACTCCACTCACCTACGTTGGCCGGCGTTGCATGACGCGTTTCTGGAGCCAAAAAGTAGGCCGTCATGTATCCCCAATGGTTGATGGCCGTTGGATTCCAATCATTCACTGATTCATGATTCACAGACGCATCACCCTCAGGTTGATACGGAGGCTCATGGTAGACCGATTTTGCCAGAGGTAAGAACTCTACGGCGTTCATTCCCAAGTCCATGATGTGATGGAGGCACTCGCCTCGAGCTCTCCACTGTTTGTAGACACTGGTATGCTCTGAGTCAGGGATCTTGGCCACCATATCCTTTACATGAACTTCATAGATTAACAAATCCGCAATGTCTCTATTCACAGACCGAGCAGGCATTCGCTGAACGATGTCTAGCTCATCCATAATCAGCGATCGGGCCCTCATGGGGTAGGGCTCCTTGGTTGCGACATGTAGGCTGTAAGGATCCGCAAATGGCCCTTGACCATCTAGTTGGTAATCATAATACCATCCCAATAGATTACTTGACAAGACAATCGTCCAAACTCCGGACGTATCTTGTTGAAGCGAGTGCTCTACTGTTGGCGTTGTTTGGTCAACCGATTGATACAACCGAAGTGTCACTTCTCCTACCGACGGTGCATACAAACGCAGCGTTGTACCTTCAGCCGTCGTTTGACATCCTAATTTTCCTAGCGCACGAAGTGAGGGACTTGCCGCCGAAGCTTCTTCAAAAGACACGGAATTAACGCTTGCTTGGGGTTAAGAAGAGGGGGTTGAAGGAGCTTTTTGGAGTTTTACTCGCTGTTTGTCAACCCACTCGTCTTCGATCTTTGGAAATAACACGGACGCCTCACCCAACTGCTGCCCAGGCTCTAAAATCTCTTCACGACACTCCTTCCATGAAAGGGCATGGGAAGGGTGATCAGTAGGCCCAAGACTCATTTGTGCTGCTAGTTCACCCATTTTGGTTGGCATAAAGGGTGCAAACAACCATGTTAATGCTGCACACACCTGTGCAGACACATACAGGGTGTTGGCACAGCGCTGAGGATCCGTTTTGCGAGTTTTCCAGGGTTCACTGTCCGAAAAATATCGATTGCCCACCCTAGCTAGCTCCATGGCTTGTCCAACGGCCTCTTTAAATCGAAATCCATCCATAGCTTGCTCCACAGCTTGTTTTTGCCGGGTAATTGCTTGAAGCGTTTCCTTGTCATGTGGTGATAAATCTTTCGGTGTTGGGATTACACCATGCTCAAATCGATGAATAAATGACAACGTTCGAAAGGCAAAATTACCCATCACATCAGCAAGGTCGTTATTGACTCGTGTCTGAAAATCTCGCCATGAAAAATCAGAATCTTTGTTTTCAGGCAACGTACATGCCAAGTAGTAACGAATGAGGTCTGGCTCAACCTCATGTTTGAGTTCGTGAAGCCAGATCGCCCACCCTTTGGAGGTGGATAATTTTTGTCCCTCGAGATTCAAAAACTCGTTGGCAGGGACTTGATCTGCTAAAATGTAGTCTCCATGAGCTTCAAGCATCGCTGGAAAGATGATGCAGTGAAATACAATGTTATCCTTGCCAATAAAATGGATGAGTCGTGTGTGCTTGTCTTGCCAATAGGTCTTCCATTTAGAAGGATCTCCCTGGGCTTCTGCCCACTCCATGGTCGCAGAAATATAGCCAATGGGTGCATCGAACCATACATACAGCACTTTACCCTCGGCATGATCCAGTGGGACAGGCACCCCCCACGTCAAGTCGCGTGTCACGGCACGGTCGCCAAGACCCTGCGCAAGCCAACTTTGGATTTGCCCCTGCACATGCGCTTTCCAGTCTTGGTTGGTTTCCATCCATGAGGTCAAAAAGGGCTCAAAATCACCAAGAGGAAGGAACCAATGTTCTGTCTCTTTAAGTATAGGTTTGGATCCTGTCAGGGCACTTATCGGGTTGATCAAATCAGAGGGTGATAGCGATGTGCCGCATGACTCACACTGATCACCATACGCTTGATCAAATGAGCAATGTGGGCATATCCCTTTGACGTATCGATCGGGGAGGAACATCTGTACCGTCTCATCATAGAGCTGTTTCTCAGATTTTTTCTTGAAGACCCCTTTCTTGTCAAGCGTGAGAAAAAATTCCTGAGCTGATTTATGATGTTTCTTCGACGATGTTCGACCATAATGATCAAATTCAATGCCAAAGTCTGTAAAGGTCTGAGCGTTCAACGTGTGATATCGATCCACGATGACTTGCGGCGGTACCTCTTCACGTTCAGCGGCTAGGGTGATGGGTACTCCATGCTCATCCGAACCACAAATATGGATGACATCGTCACCTCTTAACCGGAGATAACGAGTATATAAATCGGATGGGAGATAAGCTCCCGCCAAATGCCCAATATGTAAGGGTCCGTTGGCATAGGGTAGAGCTGAGGTAATGAGCGTGCGTTTAAATTCCATACCCTAAAGTACGAAGGTTCATACCTCAAAAGACAGCCTATGTAGAGCAAGTGCAACGGCCACCGATACATTAAGCGAATGTTTGTGTCCATATTGATCGATGTGGACCGTTTGATGGACCATCGCGAGGACTTCATCATCCAACCCCACAGTTTCACTACCTGCAAGAAGGCACCAGTCGGCATCGGGTCTTTCCACAGCAATCAACGAGTTACTTTCGGTCGTTTGCTCGAGCGCGATCAAATGTATCCCTTTTGAGTTCAAGGTCCTGAGTTCACAGGGTGGATCTTCCACATAGCGCCAAGGGATATGCATTTCAGCTCCTAGAGCTGTTTTGGATATTTCGTGTCGTGGTGGACACGGGCTGTAGCCAGATAATATCACTTCATCCATCGCCAAAGCATCTGCTGTCCTAAAGACAGAGCCTACATTTTGCATGCTTCGAATATTGTGTAACCAAATCGACCGCTTTGGAAGCGACCCATGCTCCTTTAACTCTTCAGCATTGCGCTGGTGGTCCAAAAAGAGTTGTTTTGTCGATTTTTTCAATGGACTAAGTGCTGTCAGTTTTGATTTGCATGGGCAAAGGATTGGCTTGCATAGGCAAAGGATTGGTTTGCAGAGGCAAAGATGGTAATTTAATGACTTTAATTTGAAGAGAATCACCACACCTAATTATGGCGAAGAATTACCTATCAAAAGAAGGATACGAAAAGCTCAATGAAGAGCTCAAAGATCTTAAGACACGAGGTCGTAAGGAGGTTGCAGAGGAAATTTCAGAGGCAAGAGCCAAGGGAGATTTAAGCGAGAACGCAGAGTATGATGCCGCAAAAGAGGCTCAAGCGATGCTGGAAAAACGCATTGCGGAGCTAGAAAATACGCTGGCAACCTCATCCATTATTGATGAAAAGAACATCGATACATCCAAAGCTTACTTACTGTCAAACGTAGAGATTAAAAATCACAATGTTGGCAAGACTATGACCTACACGCTGGTATCCAAGGATGAGGCCGATTTTAGCAGTGGCAAGATTTCTGTGGATTCACCAATTGGAGCCGCCATCCTAGGCAAAGAGGTGGGAGATGTATTGGAGGTAAAGGTTCCAGCCGGTAACCTTAAACTTGAAATCTTAAGCATTTCTAGATCATGAAAATTGCTGTCATTGGAACAGGCTATGTAGGTCTGGTCACAGGAACCTGTTTTGCAGATTCAGGGCACGACGTCATCTGTGTAGATATTGACGAGAATAAAGTCAATAAGCTTAAAGATGGGGGAATCCCAATTTATGAACCCGGCCTACGGCATGTATTTGATCGGGCTATTCGTGAAGAAAGACTCCAATTCACCACGAATCTAGAGGAAGCTTTTGAATTTGCAACTGCCGTGTTTCTTTGCTTGCCCACACCACCAGGCGCTGACGGGCAAGCCGATTTGAGCTTTGTCCTAGATGTGGCAGCAGATTTGGGAGAATTACTTAACACGATCCCGGCTTACAAAGTGATCATCAATAAAAGTACCGTACCTGTGGGTACAGCCGACAAGGTGCGTGAAATTATTGCCTCCAAGACAGATCACGAATTCGACGTCGTATCCAATCCAGAGTTCTTGAGAGAAGGAGCCGCTGTGGAGGACTTCATGAAGCCCGAACGTGTCGTTATTGGCACCTCTAGTGACAAAGCAGCCAACATCATGTTGGCAATGTATCAACCTTTTGTACGTAGCGGCAATCCTATTATCGTGATGGATGAACGAAGCTCCGAGCTAACAAAATATGCTGCAAATGCGCTGTTAGCGACCAAAATTACGTTCATGAATGAAATTGCCAATATTTGTGAGCGAGTCGGAGCCAACGTAGATCAAGTTCGCAAGGGAATTGGAACGGATAGCCGCATTGGAAAGCGATTCCTCTTTGCAGGGATTGGCTATGGTGGGAGTTGTTTTCCAAAAGATGTGCAAGCGATTCATCATACGGCAGGACAAAACGGGTATGACTTCAAGATCTTGGATGCGGTGATGTCAGTGAATGAGTCACAAAAAGTATCCATCGTTGAGAAAATGAAGCTGTTTTATCAAAATGACGTTGCTGGCAAAACATTTGCCTTATGGGGCTTGGCATTCAAACCAGAAACAGATGATGTGCGTGAAGCCCCATCATTATACATCTCCAAAGAGCTTGCATCACTAGGAGCAACCTTAAAAGCGTATGATCCCGAGGCTGTTCAGACGTTTCAAGATGCAAGTGATCCAAAAACGCTGAAATCAATGGAGTTTGTGGATCACAGAGATTCCGCATTAGATGGAGTGGATGGGTTAATCATCTGTACCGAGTGGAATGAGTTCAGAAGACCCGATATTTCGAGTTTCAAGGATAAAATGAGCCAATCTGTCGTTTTTGATGGCCGTAATCTTTTTGAATTAGAAGACGCGCAAGACGCTGGACTTACCTACATTAGCGTTGGCAGACCCACGGTGTATGGCTAAAGCAAGAGTACTTATTACAGGAGGGGCAGGGTTTCTGGGATCGCACTTGTGTGAACGATACCTCAAGGAGGGGTATGAAGTTATTTGCATGGACAACCTGATCACAGGTAATGGTGACAATATCGAACACCTCTTTGGGGATGCAAATTTTCAGTTTATTCACCATGATGTTACAAACTACATCCATGTTAGTGGTGATTTAGACCTGATTCTGCATTTTGCCTCACCAGCATCTCCTATTGATTACCTTGAAATGCCGATTCAAACGCTCAAAGTGGGCTCTCTTGGGACTCACAAAGCTCTTGGATTAGCCCGGGCAAAAGGGGCTAGAATCTTACTCGCTTCCACGAGCGAAGTATATGGTGATCCACTCATCCACCCTCAGCCAGAGACCTACTGGGGGAATGTGAATCCCATCGGTTTTAGAGGGGTGTATGATGAAGCCAAGCGATTTGCAGAAGCG
Source organism: Balneolaceae bacterium (assembly GCA_031581145.1). Taxonomy (GTDB): domain Bacteria; phylum Bacteroidota; class Rhodothermia; order Balneolales; family Balneolaceae; genus UBA8296. Next base: position 60,092 of record JAVLBP010000001.1, on the reverse strand, counting down.
ATGACCATGGCGTACCACAGATATCACAATCTGGAAACACGTATTGTGCGTATCTTCAATACCTACGGCCCTAGAATGCGTCTGGTAGATGGACGTGCTCTGCCCACCTTTATGGCACAGGCTCTAAGAGGTGAGGACATTACAGTCTTCGGGGATGGACAGCAAACTCGATCGTTTTGTTATGTAGACGATTTAATCGAGGGAATCTATCGTCTAAGTAAGAGCGAAGAGGTTGAACCTGTCAATATTGGCAACCCCGAGGAGATCACTATTTTAGATTTCGCAAATGAGATCATTGAACTCACAGGAGCCAAAAGTAAAGTGGTTCACAAAGATCTTCCCAAAGACGATCCAAAAATTAGAAAACCCGACATTAAGAGAGCACAGGAGATTTTGGGTTGGAATCCCACCGTTTCACGTCGTGCGGGGCTCACAACAACATTGGACTATTTCAAAGAGTTGGTTGCAGTCCCATGACAAAACTGCCTGAACTCATTGACGCATATCTCTACCGAATTGGGAAAGATGGTCCTGAGTATCTTGCGTTATTGCGAGCCTCCCATAAGATTTACGCGGGTCAGTGGCGTATGATAGGTGGGAAAGTTGATTCAGATGAGACCTATTGGCAAGCGGCATATCGTGAGATCGTCGAGGAGACGCAACTGCATCCAACACCATTTTGGACGGTTCCAACGGTAAATCAGTTTTACAACCCCAAATATGATGTTTTTCATAAGATTCCAGTGTTTGCAGGGGAGGTAGAGCCACAAATGAACCCCACGCTAGACGACGAACATACTGATTTCCACTGGGTTACAGCTAAAGAGATCTCAACCTATTTTTTGTGGCCTGAGCAGCAGCGAATTGTTCTGGCAATCGAGTCGATTTTGCAACATGGAACGATACTCCCTCAATGGCTCATTCACCCATCAGGCGACTGATGACTAGTGTTTATCAATGTAGAGTCTCCGTGACTTATAAAGGTAGATTCTCCGTGACTTTGTCCCTTAGAACTGCTATTTTTACAAAGTCTAGATAAGGAAATAAGAATGCTCTTAGCCAGCTAGACTGGTTATTAGTTGTAACAGCCATTTAGGTTTAACTAGTTGAGGTAAGACATCTAGAATTAAACGTTTGGTTTTTTGAGACAAGTGGTTCCAAAACAAACAAGTGGTTCCAAAACAAATAGTTCACAAACAAACATATAAATCAAGATCTCTATGAGCGAAGTGATGAGCGATACCGATAAACTCCATGAATTTATCGGCGAAGAGTACAAATATGGATTTACGACAGACGTGGAATATGATGAATTTCCAAAAGGTCTAAACGAAGATATTATTCGCCAACTCTCTGCTATCAAGAACGAACCGGAGTGGATGCTAGAATTTCGGCTGAAAGCATTCCGTTCTTGGTCCGAAATGGAGGAACCAGAGTGGTTTAATGCAAGCTACGTGAAACCTGTGTTCGATGAAATTCAGTATTACAGCGCCCCTAAGGCCAAGCCATCATTGGAATCTCTTGACGAATTAGACCCAGCTATTAAAGAAACATACGACCGATTGGGAATCCCGTTAGATGAGCAAGAGCGCCTAGCTGGGGTGGCTGTGGACGCGGTATTTGACAGTGTTTCAGTTTTCACCTCATTTAAAGAGAAACTTGCTGATGCAGGTGTCATTTTTTGCTCTATCTCCGAGGCTATTCAAAAGTATCCAGAGCTTGTGAAAAAGCACATGGGCTCCGTGATTCCTGCCCGTGACAATTTTTACTCAGCGTTGAATTCTGCGGTGTTTTCCGATGGGTCCTTCACATATGTTCCTAAGGATACTATCTCCCCAATGGAGCTCTCAACATATTTCCGGATCAACAATATGGATTCCGGCCAATTTGAACGTACGCTGATAATTGCAGAAGAGAACTCTTTTGTGAGCTATTTGGAAGGGTGTACTGCCCCCATGTTTGACAAGAACCAACTCCATGCCGCTGTTGTAGAATTGATTGCAGCAGACGGAGCAGAGATTAAGTACTCCACCATCCAAAACTGGTACGCTGGTGACGAGAAAGGGGTTGGAGGTATTTATAACTTTGTAACTAAGAGAGGGTTAGCCAAGGGAGATCATTCAAAAATCTCCTGGACTCAGCTTGAAACCGGTTCAGCCGTTACGTTGAAGTATCCAAGTGTGATTTTGCAAGGTGATAATTCTGTCGGTGAATTTTATTCCGTGGCTGTAACGGGTAAGAGGCAGCAAGCAGATACTGGAACCAAGATGGTCCATCTTGGAAAAAACACCAAGAGTACAATCATCTCTAAAGGTATCAGCGCGGGTGAGTCACAAAATAGTTACAGAGGATTGGTCAAAATTGGCAAAAATGCAGAGAATGCACGCAACTACTCTCAGTGTGATTCCATGTTGATTGGTCAAACGTGTGGAGCACACACTTTCCCATACATTGAGTCGGCCAATCCAACAGGGCAAATCGAACACGAAGCAACAACATCGAGGGTCGGAGAAGAGCAAATCTTCTATTTGCAGCAACGTGGTATGAGTGAGCAAGATGCCATCTCCATGATTGTGAATGGCTTCGTGAAGGAAGTGTTAAAAGAGCTTCCTATGGAGTTTGCCATTGAAGCGAATAAATTACTCGATATCAAATTGGAAGGAAGCGTTGGCTAAAGCAAGACGCTATAGCCTAGGCAATCTCCTGTTGGATGATGCAAACCACTGTTAGGTAGTGCAAACACTGGCGAATCAAGTGCCTACCAATTTTTTGTAACAATACTCAAAACAACCTGTAACCATTAAGATTCAACGTTCATGCTAGAAATTAAAAACCTACACGCCATTGTAGAGGGGGAGGGCATTGAAATCCTCAAGGGTGTCGATTTAGCCGTTAATAAAGGTGAAATACATGCCATTATGGGACCCAATGGAAGTGGCAAAAGTACACTTTCCAAAATTGTTGCTGGACACCCCGGCTACGAAGTCACACAAGGCGATATCATCTACGACGGCGAGAGTATTCTAGAAATGGATCCTGATGAGCGCTCTCATGCAGGGATTTTCTTGGCCTTTCAATACCCTGTTGAGGTTCCAGGTGTGACAAACATGACCTTACTGCGGGAATCGTATAATACCATTGCAAAATCACGAGGAAGAGACGAAATGGACCCGCTGGAGTTTGAAGACTACCTCAAAACAAAGTTGGACTTGGTTGAGATGAACCCTGAGTTTCTTCATAGAAGTGTAAATACAGCCTTTAGTGGGGGGGAGAAGAAGCGTAATGAGATCTTCCAAATGGCCGTTTTACAACCAAAATTGTCATTCCTCGATGAAACGGACTCAGGTCTCGACATCGATGCGCTGCGCATTGTCTCTGGAGGAATCAATCAAATCCATGGTGAGGAAGATGCCGTTGTCATGGTAACACACTACCAGCGACTGCTTGAGTATATTGTTCCAGATGTTGTCCATGTTATGATTGATGGCGTAATCGTAAAAACAGGTGGAAAAGAACTAGCGCTTGAGTTGGAAGCCAAGGGCTATGATTGGTTAGAAAACGCGTGAGATAGGAGATATGCATTTTAAAGATTTAGACTTTACAAGCCAGCCAGCCATTGATTGGGTCGCTCCTTATGCTGCCAAAGCCGCACATGCATTAGAGAGCATTTCCTTCCCAACCAAAAAAGATGAGGATTGGCGTTTTACACCATTAAAAACACTCACAAAACATGCGTTTCATAGTGTTAATGGTGAGGCTAAACGTGTAACAGATGAACACGTCCAAAAATATCGACTCCCGGAATCGAAAGAGTCGATGCTTGTTCTAGTCAATGGAGTCATTCGCGAAGATTTAAGCTCATTTTCGCTCTCCACGGACGCAATTACAGTGAAAAAGCTCCAGGACATGACCCCTGCAGAGCTGGAAGAAGCTGGGTTCCAATCACTAGTCCCAATTGAGGATGATTATTTTTCTGTACTGCACACTGCCACATTAACCTCTGGATATTATCTCCATGTGCACAAAGGGGCCAAGATCGAGGCCCCAATACACGTGTTAAATATTCAGACTGGAAGTGCATCACCGTACGTGTCCTCATTTCGACTACTTATTCATGTCGAGCAGGAGGCTGAGGCGACTCTCATTGAAGAGCATGTGTCTCTCGATGACTCCGTCTACTTGACAATCCCCGTGATGGAGAGCTTTGTCCAGGAAAAAGGGCGTCTTAACCATCTCCGTATACAACGTGAAAACAAATCATGCTTTCATATTTCACGCCCTATTACCTCTTTAGAGGGTACCGCTGAATACCATTCCTATACCATCGCCTTGGGTGCACATTTATTCAGAAATGAGCCTCAAATCATCCAAACAGGCGAAGAGGTTGACTTTACTCTTGATGGGTTGATATTAATTGATGGAGACCAGATCTCAGATACCCACTCTGTAATGGATCACCGTTTTTCCCACGGAAACTCTCACCAGCTTCACAAAGTGGTGGTCCACGGAAATGCCCATAGCGTATTTAATGGAAAAATCTTTGTACGCCAAGACGCCCAGATTATTGACTCGTTCCAGGAGAATCGCAACTTGTTACTTTCAAGAGATGGCATCGTATATACCAAGCCTCAATTGGAAATCTTTGCAGACGATGTGCAATGCTCACATGGTGCAACAATTGGCGATTTAGACCCCGATGAAGTTTTTTACCTACAAAGTCGCGGCATGACGGAACAAAAAGCGAAAGAGGTGCTCACCTACGCATTTGCTCTTGAGACGATTGAGAATATTGCAGTTGAGTCTGTTCACAAATTCCTTGTTGATGAAGTAAAAGATTATACGAGCCGTAACGTTGCCTCTCGCTTCTGATGGATGCCCATGACCCAAACGCACACATATCACCTCGACTTTCCTGAACTCCAACAGGAGGTGAACGGGTACCCACTCACGTACCTTGACAGTGCTGCGTCAAGTTTAATGCCAACATCGGTGATTGAGACGGTTAATCACTATCATCAAACTGCCCACGCCAATGTCCATCGTGGTGTCCATACATTGAGCCAAACCGCGACCGATGATTATGAATTAACGCGTGATCGTGTTCAAGCTCTCATTGGTGCGGCCCAGCGTGAAGAGATCATTTTTACGTATGGGGCGACTGATTCTATCAACCTAGTCGCACAAACCTGGGGCAAGGCACACCTAACCAAAGGTGATGCCATTCTAATTACTGAAATGGAGCATCATGCTAACATTGTACCTTGGCAACAGATTGCCCAGGAAAAAGGGTGTGTTATACACAAGGTACCCATTACCAAAGAAGGCGAAGTGGACCATGACGCCTATCAACAATTGCTTGAGAAGGAGCCCGTCAAAGTCGTTGCGCTGATTCATGCCTCCAATGCTTTAGGTACGGTCAATCCAGTCAAGGAGATGATCACCGAAGCCCACGACCACGGTGCAATCGTTATGCTAGATGGAGCCCAATCTGCACCCCATTTTGCTGTGGATATGCAGGCTCTTGATTGTGATTTTTATACATTTTCTGCCCACAAACTCTGCGGGCCCACCGGGTTTGGTATCCTATACGGTAAGATGGAGCATTTAGAGTCTATACCACCCTTTAGAGGTGGTGGAAGCATGATTGAGCATGTTGCCATCGAAGCCTCAACGTATCAACGTCCTCCACTTCGATTTGAGCCAGGCACACCTGCTATAGCGGCAGGCATTGGTTTTGGCGCTGCTATTGACTACATGATGGACATCGGTATGGAGACGATAGCATCCATTGAACATGAACTGCTTGTTGAAGCCCAATCCAAGCTAGAAAAGCTACCCAAGACCACTATTATCGGCTCGCCGGACGAACGTATTGCTGTAATACCGCTACATTTTGAAGGGATTCATCCCTACGATATGGGGATGTTTTTAGATCGTCGTGGCGTGGCTGTAAGAACCGGACACCACTGTGCCCAGCCACTGATCGAATACTATCAATTGCCAGGAACCGTTAGATGTTCTCTTACGTTTTATAATACGTCAGAAGACATTGATCGTTTTATCTCTGCCATTGAGGAAGGGCTCGAATTTTTTTCATAATGTTGAACGTGAACCTTTGATTGCCACCTATTGATTTATAGATTTTTTAGATAAACCGAACAAATTATGCCAAAAATCAAAGAAATCGAACGCACACCGAATCCTGATGCCATGCGATTCATCCTAGGAGAGCCCCTAACCAATGGGGTTACACGATCCTTTGAGTCGAGTATCGATGCAGATGGCGACGAGTTGGCTAGCTCTTTGTTTGCTATTGATCATGTCATCAATGTGTATTATGTCGATAAATACATCACCGTCACTCAAGACGGTAATGCGGTTTGGTCAGAGTTGCTGCGCAAACTTGCCCCACCCATCCGGGAAGCTAAACCTCAGATGGATTTGGCAGACGATCAAGAGGTTCATGTCTCCGAAGAGGCCATGAACTCAGATGATCCCCGACTCAAAGAGATTAACGAAATGTTGGACCAACAAGTCAGACCCTATCTTCTTGCCGATGGAGGTGGACTCAAAGTCATTGGTCTGGATGGACATCGCCTAAAGGTTCATTACCAAGGAGCTTGTGGAACCTGTCCCACAGCCACCTCAGGCACCCTTTATGCCATTGAAAGCATGGTCAAAAGAATTGATCCAGAAATTGAAGTGATCTCTGTGTAAGCTATGGAAACGACCGATTCTCTCGATTTATCGATTTCAAGTGCTGCCAAAGCGAAGATTTTGGACGTTTTGGGGATTGAGTGGAGCGAGCAAGCATCTGAAGCTGATAAAAACTCTACGTCAGCAGCCACATGGGACAACGTCATTCGAATTGAGGTCGTAAGTGGCGGTTGTAGTGGTCTAACGTACCAGTTGGATGTAGAGGCGCGCGAACATACAAAAGACGGCGATCAGGAAGGGGAGATTAACGGAATCCCCATACGTGTTGACATGAGATCCTACCTTTATCTAGCAGGTACCATGTTGGACTTTAGCGAAGGGCTCGAAGGCAAAGGGTTTCATTTCGTAAATCCCAATGCATCACGCACATGTAGCTGCGGTGAATCCTTTTCGGTGTAAGCCGACGCTCAAATCACGCTTTATGGCCACCAAGCCCCTTGTCAACAAAGTCAAATCCTCAAACAAACTTGCCACCTTAGACATGGAGCAATGGCTCAAGGGTGTGCCCCTGAAATCCTTTGATTTAAAACCACTCCTGTTCAAGGAGATGATTGTCAAAGAGGATCACTTTAATGAACACCTCGCCACTTTAGACCTAGCAGGCTACCAGGGAGCTATCGTTGCCATTCAGTGTAGTGTAGATACCATTATCCCCACATGGGCCTGGCTCAAGCCTATTCCCTTGCTCTACGAAGCAGGTGCCAAATATGTACATATTGGTGAGTCTGAGCAGGCAAAACATGCGTATATAGCAAGTACGATTCACACGACAGATTGGAGTCCTTACCAGGGCAAGAATGTCATTATCAAGGGGTGTTCACACGAAGCGATTTCAGATGATTTGTATGGGATTGCGCTTCAAAGGGTCTCCAGTGTAGCCTCCAAAGTGATGATTGGTGAGGCTTGCTCCAATGTACCTTTGTACAAAAAATGAGCAGGACGAGCAGCGCACAACGTAAGGCTGATCATGTGCGAGTCACCACACAATTAGATAGTCAATATCAGATCCGCTCTGGATTTGAGACGATTCGCTTGAAACATCAAGCGCTTCCTGAGTGCTCCCTAGACGAGCTACTTGGTCAGTGGAAGCAAGACTTATCCAAAGTCATGTGCCTTGTTGGGGCTACGACATTGAATGAGCTCATGCCCGAAAAATGCTATATTTAACCTATGGCAGCACTTCCTGACGTTCTCATTCCCTACGTTCAAGATTTCGATACGTTTTTTAAGGCTCACGCTGCCCCAAGGCGTGCTTCAACGCCACATTCCATTCAAGACCCTATTGATCATACCCTCCAGCATGGGGGCAAGCGAATACGACCGTTACTTACACTTTTAGGTGCCGAATGTTGTGGGGGAACTCGCCAAGACGCATTACCTGCTGCGACATGCATTGAAATGACCCATAATTTTACATTGATCCATGATGATGTCATGGATGATGCTGATATCCGAAGAGGGCAGGAGTCAGTGTACAAAAAGTGGGGAACAAATCGTGCTATTCTTAGTGGAGACAGTCTATTTGCTCAAGCTATGATAATTCTTACCGATCATTATGACTCATTGTCTCGCAATAGATTCTATGATTTATATAAAATTTATCTAGAATCTATTTATCAAGTCTGTAACGGTCAAGCCCTAGACATGGATCAAGCTTCAGACCAACTTTCAACACCTGCAGATTATCTACATATGATCGATGGTAAAACCGCTGCACTGCTGCGTGGGTCATTGCAGATGGGCGGGATTGTCGCAGGTGGAGACTCAACACAGCTAGATCATCTATCGGCACTTGGAACCGATATTGGAATAGCATTTCAAATCCAAGACGACCTTCTCGACATCACAGGCACTCAAGAAAAAGTGGGGAAGTCGATAGGAGGAGATATCATTGAAGGGAAACAAACCTTTTTGATGACCACCTTGTCTGAGCGCATGCAACCCTCAGATAAGGAGCAACTCCAGCATCTACTCGGCAAATCCAAGCGCGATGCATCCGATGTGGATTGGGTCATAAAACAAATGGAGATGTATGGCGTTATCGACGAAGCCAAAAAAAAACTTGATCAATATTATCAGCAGGGAATGACTCATTTGGATCACTTTGCTGGGTCAAAGGCTTATGATGTGTTCTCCACGCTCATTCATTATCTTATGGGCCGCGAAGGATAAGTCATCTCACCAACAAACGCCTAAACTATCCAGTTCATGACGTCAGTCACTCGTTTTCAATCGTTAAGAAGGCATATTCGGCTTGTGTTCTCGGCCATGGCTATGTTGCTCATCATCGCTTCTGGGTGTAGAAACACTTCGTTTATTCAACCTGGAGATACTCTTGAGGTTGCCTTTGAAAAAGCTCTTGCGCTATATGAAGATGAGAAATGGGATGAGGCAGCTGGAGCTTTTAGTTCTGTGCTAACACTGGGGAGAGGATCCAACGTGGCACAGGAAGCCCAATTTTACCTCGCAGAGGCAAATTTTAAGAACAAACGATACCTGGTTGCTGCCTCTGAATATGAGCGCTTTACGTTATTATATCCTGATTCACCAAAACGTGAGATGGCCGATTTGAATATTGCTCGGTGCTACTATGAATTGAGTCCACGGTTCAAATTAGACCAAACCTATACGAGGCAAGCCATTGAGAACTTCAACATCTTTCTATCGAGATATCCGAACTCAGAGCATCGTGAAGAGGTCATTGCTTCCATTGAGGATATGCGAGAAAAACTTGCCCAAAAGATCTATTCTGCAGCTGATTTTTACCGACGAACGCAGCGGTATGAAGCAGCTGTGCTCACATATGGTGAAGTAATCGATCAGTATCCAGAAACCGCATGGGCAGAACAATCTCTTGTGGAGCAAATGGAGTCCTACATCTTGTATGCCGATAATAGTGTAGCCGATCGTCAACAAGAGAGATATCGGGAAGCTTTGGAGGTATATGATACCTACTTGCAACTTTTTCCTAGAGGTGAATCTCGAACGGAAATTGAGGACCTCTTTGATGAGGCTGAAGCCGCGCTCGCCTCGCTGTCAAATGATTCTCCTACAGCCTCACGTTAATCCAGAGCTTTGAGAACAACGATTGGCCTGTTTGGCGGCGCGTTTGATCCAATCCATTTAGGTCATACTGCTGTTGTGGATTCGTTGTTGGCTCATCCCGAATTGCATGAAGTGTGGGTACTCCCAACCTTTCACCCTTCTCACCGCGACAAGGCCACCATCCCATTTGATGATAGGGTGGAGCTGTGCGAGGCTGTATTTCGTGACACACCAAGGGTCAAGGTGCTAGCTCTTGAAAAACATCTTCCCCCACCGTCCTACACACTCAAAACCCTCGAATTTCTTCAACAGGAGCATCCTAAGAGTGAATTTATTTTATGTATGGGCGAAGACAGTGCTAAGTCCTTACACCAATGGTATGGGTATGACCAAATCATAACGAATCATCGCATCTTTGTCGCACAAAGGGCCGAAAGTCAACCCTTAGACTACCATTCTGATATCCGATCCAGAATCGAGGTCATTGACCATCCAATCATTGATATTTCTTCAACGCAGAGTCGTGAGCGAATTGTGATGCGCAAAGCCATAGATGAATTCCTCCCGGAGCCTGTATGCACCTATCTAGAAGAACATCCAACACTTTTCCACTGAATCCCACTCACCATGAAAAGGAGTCGTTTCATTACTCACCTGGCTGGAGCTCCTTTTTTGGGGGCTCTTGGATTGACAGCTTTTGGCCAATCAACACACAAAACTCAGGGCCAATCAAACAACAAGGTACACACACCGACGTTGCAGAGAGGTGCAAGAGTAGCCATTACAGCTCCAGCAAGTGCATTAGCTCCTGGTGACTCTCTTGATGAGATTCTTCCACGACTCCGTTCCATTGATCTTGAGCCTGTAGTCTATCCATCCTGCTCAGGTCGATATTATGATTTCTCTGCTCCCGATCAGCAACGCGTCGATGAGCTCCACCAAGCCTTTGCAGATCCAACGATCGAAGGTGTTATGGCTCTTCGAGGTGGATGGGGATCCGCTAGGTTGCTATCCATGATAGATTTTGATCTGCTGGGCGCAAATCCAAAACCTTTGATTGGGTATAGTGACATTACCACGCTGCAAATGGCTCTTTATGCCAAAACCTCAATGGGTAGTTACCATGGTCCCACAGCCAATGCCGCCTTCCCCAAAGAAACCGCCGATGCTTTCTGGAGCGTCGTTTCTTCCAAAGAATCTCTTGATTTGCCGTTAAACGACCCTGATATGAACACAAAGCAGGGAGAGGCTATCCAATCGGGTAGGGGCTCAGGTCGACTCCTTGGGGGGAATCTCACGATCTTGTGTTCGCTACTTGGCACGCAGTGGATGCCCTCTTTAGACGGGGCGATATTATGTCTCGAGGACATTGGGGAGGACGTCTATCGTATTGATCGCCTGTTAACTCAGCTCCATCTTTCAGGGGCCCTAAACCATCTTAATGGGCTCCTTTTGGGTACATTTGTGGACTGTGAGCCACGATTTACAACGTCACCAAGTCTTACCCAAGTCATAGAGTGGGTCACAAAAGAGATGACGTACCCAGTATGGATCAATGCACCGTTTGGCCACATCGACAAACAATGGACATTACCAATGGGGGCTATGGCTACGCTCGATACACAACAAGGCAGGTTGGTGCTTCATGCCCGATAACGTCGACGCTCTTGAATCATATCCCATATAAGCCATCCCATGGGAAAGGGGGGGAACAAAACGCCCAAAACAACAGACAAAGGACGTGAAGTGTGCTCTTCTTGTTGAGAAATCACAAGTCCGGCTAAACCAGCAAGCCACAGAATGACGAGTAGAAAGACCGAAAAACTTAGCAAGAGTGCCAGCGGAAATCCAAATGTTTGATAGAGGGCTTCTAGCATAGATGGTCACGTAGTTTTGTATCTTGTCAAATTACACAAGTTTCTAGATTGCTTAAACATTCATTGCTTTGTCACTCTTGCCAAATTAACCACATTTTGACCCCTCAACGATTTGAGACCTGTTGTTGCCATTGTTGGACGCCCTAATGTGGGCAAATCAACCTTTTTTAACCGGATGATCGGGGAGAGGGAGGCCATTGTACACGATGAATATGGTGTCACACGTGATCGCCATTATGGTGTGTGTGATTGGAATGGACGAGACTTTACTGTGATTGATACGGGTGGATTTTTGCCCGACAAAGACGACCAAATTGCTACAGCTGTTCGTGAGCAAATTCAACTTGGGATCCAAGAAGCTCATGTCGTGCTGTTTTTAGTCGATACGGTCATGGGGATTCAACAGCTTGATGATGACGTGGCGAATATTTTGCGTCGAAGCCAAAAACCTGTCATTGTAGTGGCCAACAAAGCAGATAACGAAGAGCGCATGCTCCAAGCCAATGAGTTTTATGGGCTTGGGTTTGAGGATCTATTTGCTGTCTCGTCTATAAGTGGTTTGGGCACTGGGGATCTGTTAGACCGTGTTGTAGAGCTTCTGCCACCGATGAATGAAGACCGGGAGGGAGAGCGCCCTCCACGTATCTCTTTTATTGGTCGCCCCAATGTGGGGAAAAGCTCACTGGTGAATGCACTGCTCAAAACCGATCGATGCATCGTCACTGATATTCCAGGCACAACACGAGACTCTATTGATACACAGTTTAGTTACGAAGACGAAGAGTATATCCTTGTGGATACCGCAGGATTACGCAAGAAAGCCCGAGTGAAGGAGAATATTGAGTTCTACAGCACCGTTCGTACTGAAAAAGCCATACGAGAATGTGATGTCGCTGTTTTGCTGATTGATGCTACACGTGGCTTTGAGGATCAAGACAAGAAGGTGCTCAACCTTGCGGAACGGTTCAATAAGGGAATGCTTATCGCTGTCAACAAATGGGATCTCATCGAAGACAAAGAGACGAACACGTGGAAAACCTTTGAGCAATCGATCCAGCAAGCGATACCTCAACTGGATTATGCTCCATGTTTCTCCTTGTCTGCTTTAACAGGGCAACGTGTAGACAAATTAATGGGGCATGTCATACAGGTTCTTGAAGAACGAAAAAAGGTGATTCCTACAAAGACATTTACCGAATACATCTCTGATGTGATTAAAATGAGACCTCTTCCTATGAAACGGGGCCGTACACTAACCATCCAGTACGCTTCACAGGTGAAATCCAACCCACCCGTATTCAAATTCTTTATGAATCAACCTCAAGATTTACCTGCGAATTACCGCAAATTCATTGAACATCAAATCCGTGAAGAATATGGATTCCAAGGGGTCCCCATCACCATGGTCTTTCGCCAGAAATAACACGTTTAGTTTGAAGCAGATGCCAAAAAAGGGTAATTTGTCATCTAGTTTAAAGCATTCCTAGGCCCCTTAAAAAACACCAGGATAACCGGTACATGCAGGCCAATTTAGATCGTCCGATTCACAATAGCGTCTCATCATCGTCCAAAAACGAACGCGAGTTAACTTTTCTAGAGAAACTCTATTTGCCCGAAGTTTTCAAAGGGTTGATGTATACGCTCAAGGAGATGTTTCGCCCAAAGTTCACTTTTAAGTATCCAGAAGAGAAATGGGAGCCACCAGCGGCTTTTCGTGGACGTCCAGTATTGGTTGAAGACAATGGCGACACCAGATGTGTTGCCTGTGGGTTGTGCGCGCGTGCGTGCCCACCGCTGGCAATCAGTATGCAGGCTGAGGAAGTGGATGACCTAGAAAAGGAGAGAGCACCCTCGTTTTTTGAAATCAATATGCTCCGCTGCATTTATTGTGGCTTTTGTGAGGAAGTGTGCCCAGAGGAAGCCATCGTGATGAGTCAGGACTATGATATTGTTTTTGAATCGCGCGAGGATGCTGTGTATGGACTCGACCGTTTATTAAAACCAAAAGAAGAATTGAAAGACCGATTAGATTTCTTAAAATCCTACAAGAATAACCAGTTTGGTTCTTACTGGGACTTCCAAGAAGAAAACAATCGACACTCTGTACGAGATCGTGATCGCGATTTCAATCCAGGCTTATCCATTATCGATATGGCAGAGCAACAAACTAAAAATGATTCTGCGGCTCCCGTAAAGTTCTGGAAGTCTTAATACATAGATCAGCAATACTATCATGAGTGAACTCATAGAACAGGCTACGTATTTGCAAGATGAGGCTCAGGCGCTAGCCTATGTCATCGATGATATTCCATATGATGAACAAGCTGCAGGAGGTCGAAGCATTCGAGACTGGCTTATCCTTATCGACGCCAATCAAATGCAGCGCTTCAAGCCGTTGACTGACGCGGTCACAAAAGGCTCTAATAAACCACTAAACCTCAAGGAGTTAAGCGAAGAGCAACTCGTTGATCGCTACGACGCAGAGGATAAGGTTCTCCCCATACATGAGCTTTTGCAAAAGATTGCAAAGCACCGTGGATCGATTCTAGCAGGGTTGGAGCGGATGTCTGGGTATGATTTAGATAGGGACGTTTCGGTGCGTGGAGGAAAGCAACAGCCACTACTAACGTGCATTGAACAGCTTATTGAGCAGGAACGGGAGATGCTCAAGCAAATCGCTTCCATTGTCAAAGATCTTCAAACAGAGAGTGATCGCAACCGGTCACTTAAATCTGGTGGGTAACGGTGTCCATTTGGAGCACCTTATTAATGCTCATCGTCATTATTGGCGGGTTGATCAGTTGGAGTCGCTACGTGAAGCCCACACCATTAAGTCTTTATGTAATAGGGTATGCACTCCTAGGGGCTCTGTTTATTGATTTTGCTCTTGATGTACTGCCTATATCCAACACGACACTTCACTCAACGATCACAACCTGGGCATCACGCACCGCCGCAGTGATGGCGTTGCTTGCGATTGCTCACACGATGCGCCAATTAAAGCCGGTTTATGCACGATATCCGGTGCTTTTTGCGTATGTCCCAGTGGCTATTCTAGGAGTCTTTCCTGTCATTGAGGAGTCCTTTGTACTCATTCGGATCGTCTACATTATGGTATTCGGCTCAGCGTTGTTGGTGTTGTTTTTGATGGCCGTGAACCAAGCCATGAATAAAGATCAACGTGTGATAGGATTCTTTGTAGCTATTGTATTCGTGGCATCATCTTATGTCCTGGAATGGTTCCTTACCCCAGTTAGCAGTCGCCATCCTTGGACTGTTCATGTTGGAATGACCCTGGCCATTCCATCGTTTATTTATGTGATTCACACATTACAACCTCAATTCAAGAAAGAGTAACCCATGGCACAGGTAGGAGAAAAAACACCCCATTTTGCATTACAAAACACAGAAGGAAACGTTGTAGACCTAAACGATCACATTGGAAAGGGCCCAATCGTCGTCCTGTTTTTCCCGCTAGCTTTCACAGGAGTTTGCACAACTGAAATGTGCACAATACGTGACAATATGAAAGCCATGGATGAATCAAAGGCAACCGTCTTCGGAATCTCAGTGGATAGTTTTTTCACATTAGGCCAGTTTAAATCAATGAACAATTTAAATTTTGATTTGCTCAGTGACTTCAACAAGCAGGCCATTCGTGCATTCGATGTGTATAATGGTGACTTTTTTGGCATGGATGGGATTGCGAATAGGAGCGCATTTGTGATTGACACTGATGGAGTCATCCAGTATGCAGAAGTATTGGATGACGCAGGTCATGAGCCAAATTACACGACCATCCTAGAGAAGGTCCAAGAACTGGCGTAACTCACCACAATTAGGACATTTGCAAGCACATTGAAGGGGGTATGTGCTTCAGATAATTACTTTACATAATATATATTATGCGACATTCAGGCACAACTCAAGCACAGCAATCCTGAGCATTTACACCTTATTTTTCGCCCACAGCAAATTGTTCACCCACAGCAATATGAACCAAAGCGTCCCCGCGACTCACAATGGGGTTTCTATTAAGCCCAACAAGGATTCCTTCACCTGTACTACGAATGCTTTTCTTAAAGCGTCCGTATGGATCGGTCACCAACCCAAGCACCTGTCGCTTTTGCACTTCATCACCTGGGTTAAATTTGCTTTGAAATAGCCCAGATGCTGTCGATCGCACCCACTTAGACGTGCTAAAGTATCGTGTTGGAGTTGTCGATCGCTCTAGATTAGTCTCTTGAATGCCCAGGTTGCCCAGCAATCGTGCCAATAAATGGACCCCTTGATCAATACTGTGTTCATCATAGCGTAAAGACTCGCCTGCTTCCACTACCATCACAGGTTTATCCAAGAATTGGACAGCACGCCGAAACGAGCGATTTATCAAGGGTGAATGGAGCACGATTTCAGGCTCAAACGCTTGAGCCAAGGTCATATTTGGCTCATAACTCATATCACAGCGCACATGTGGATAGTTATCACGTGCCGCGCCCCCTGTATGAAAATCAACGACCATATCGGCATGTGGCACAACCTCATTCATCAGATCATAGGCTAACATTTTCGCCAAGGAGCCTCTTTTAGACCCAGGGAAACTGCGGTTGATATCCTTGCCATCAGGAACGCCTCGAGAGTTCTGCAAAAAACCATAAACATTCACCAGTGGAACAACTAGAATATTTCCATGTTCTGGTTTAAAAACATTGTTAGACAATGACCTACGAAGTATTTCTATACCATTTAACTCATCGCCATGAAGCCCAGCTGTACATAATAATGTAGGGCCAGCCTTTTTTCCCCGAAAGATAAACACTGGGACTTCGATCGGTGTATAGGTTGGTAACTTGGCGACCGACAAAAGAGCTTCTTTGGATTGCCCCTTTGCAACCTGAACACCACAAATCGTCCATGAACTAGGCATTTTTCTTGTTCCGTTTTACAGTTTTTATTCCCGATGGACGATGAGCTTTTTCCATGACAAACTTGACAATCGACCCTGCGACATCCTTCCCAGTGGCATATTCTATTCCCTCAAGCCCTGGTGAAGAATTCACTTCCAATACCAATGGGCCTCGACTCGATTGCAGCAGATCCACCCCAGAAATAGACAATCCCATAGCTCTAGAGGCTGCCAAAGCGGTCGCACGTTCTTCTTTACTCAATCGAATCCGCCTCCCTTCTCCCCCTTTATGGAGATTAGACCGGAACTCCCCCTCTACACCCTGACGCTTCATGGCACCTACGACCTTTCCGTTGACAACAAACGCCCGAATGTCTTGACCTTGCGCTTCTTCAATAAACTCTTGCACAATAATACGTTCTTTGACACTGTGTAGAGCCTCAATCATCGACTCTGCGGCAGATTTTGTAGGAGCCAAAACCACGCCTGAGCCTTGAGTTCCCTCTAGTAGCTTGATAATTAAGGGGGCTCCGCCTACTCCTTCGATAATATTCTTGACATCCTTTGAGTAATTCGTAAAAACCGTTTTTGGCAACCCAACACCTGCACTAGAGAGAATCTGAAGACTCCTTAGCTTATTGCGTGAACGGACTAGAGCTTGAGAACTTGTGGTCGAGAATACATTCATCATCTCGAATTGACGCACCACAGCGGTTCCATAAAACGTTACTGAGGCTCCTATTCGTGGAATCACTGCATCATATTGAGGAAGCTTTACACCTTGATAAAACATCGAAGGTTCCGCTTTTTCGATCACGATATCACACTTCAAGTGGTCCAATATGTCCACTTCAGCGCCAGCTTGATGTGCGGCCTCCTTGAGGCGCTGTGTTGAATAAAGGCTCTTATTACGGCTTAATATGGCAATTTTCATACGTCAGTGACATCCAGCGAGACATCCACGATAAATTTATGTTTGAGAAACCTGCGCCCTATCAACACACGATGTTTCATTTTTGATCGATTTGTTAGGGAACATTGAATTGGGTATTCCTTACCAAGGATATGGACTACGGTTTCTATAATGGGACGACGTTCGACTGCGCCATTAGAACTCTTCACATCTTTTGTTTTTAAAAGTGGAAACCGAAGAGGGGTTTCATCCATCATGGCTTGTGACGACATCCAAACCAAGACTTGGTGACCTTCAATGAGCGCTTCCTTACAGTGAATGCTTGAGGTGTAGGCTCCCGTGTCAACCTTCGCCAGTTCATTGTTGAGCCCAAATGCATCAAAGGAGACACGTACGAGTCGACCGATCACTTGACAATGTGGATTTGTCGAACTCGACACGGAACCCCTCAGCTAGATTGCTTAAGCGAAACTCATTGGATGAAATACCGTTCTAATAATGGTGCAAATATTACCGCACCATTGTTGGTGCCTCAAACTCTGTACCAAAGGTGGGACTCGAACCCACACTCCCGGAGGAACGCGATTTTGAGTCGCGCGCGTCTACCAATTCCGCCACTTTGGCATTTCACCTAATGCTTCGACGAATACCAAAAATACACACAATGGGTGATAGTAAACAACTAGATTATAATGACACCTTTCCCTCTTGCCGTGGATCTAGATCATAAAGTGATGACATGGTTGCCTGAACCGTTTTATACCATTCATTGCCAAATTTGTCATGAATCTCATAGAAATCGGCAAAATCTGGTTTACGAATCATCATTTTCCATTGCCCCGATTTGGCCTGGAATACAGGATCGATATGGAGTAACTGGTGATAGATCACCATTTTTTTAGTCCCTTCATCAAGCATATCCCAGAGATCTCCCGATATTTCGATGAGATAATCATTGCCGCTGTAGTATTTAACCTCTCGATTTGCCTTCATACAAGCTGCGGCGCGCGTTTTTGACAAGTTTGGATACACAAGGAAAAATCCAACTCGAGCAGGGCCTAAATCGACGCCAAATTCATCCATAACTTGTTTAGCCAACGCTTCTGCCTCCGGAGACTCCATAAGCTCTTTCTCTGAGACGGTCAACGGTTGCTCTAAATCTGCGCGTGAAATCTCATGTGTAACATTCATGGATATGTCATCTTGCACAGAATTTTCTTCTAGGCTCTTGGATGAAGAGTCTTGTGTACTCATAAGTAATTTTCGTGTTTAGGGTTTCGGGAAAAAACTCAGCAATAGTCCAACAATGCCTTTTTTGGCTCGCCACGACCGTTTTGACGTACGACGTGCTTTTGGAATCAACTCAATAGGCACATCCGGTGTCTCCTGCTGCGCCTTTTGATTTTTGAACCTTCCACTAGGAGACGAATGTTTACTAGCTCTTTTACCCTTGGGATGATCATGGTTTGATCCACGATGCTTATCCTTGGTGGAAGAGTTAGACGATTTGGTTTGTGGAGCTATTGGTTTGTTTTGATTCTTGCTAGAACCTCCTTGCCGAGTCGAAGCGGATTTTGAATCAGTTTTCGATTCAGTTTTCGAACCGGATGTTGATGCGAGTTTTTTTGATGGAGATGTACGCGACGATGCTTTCGATTTTGAGGAGGTACCCTTTCTAGATTGCTGTCCAGATTCTTGTCTAGATTCTTTGAATTCAAAGGACACTGGATCGGGGTTCATCAAATCACTGGGTAGCTCAAAGGCTATCTCCTGAGAGGCTCCTTGAATACCAGTTAAATCCTTCTTGGTCAACTTGATACCGTCAATACCAAGAATCTCTTGAAGCATACGAGTATCACGCTTTGTAAAAAACGATATAGAAATTCCTTTGCGGTCGTAGCGACCTGTGCGACCAATCCGGTGTACATAATCATCGGTATTGTTGGGCGCATCATAGTTAATAATCATCGACACACCTTTGATGTCAATACCACGAGCCAACACATCTGTGGCAACAATCACTGGAACTTCATTATTCATAAAAGCTTGAAGAGCTTTGGATCGCTCTTCCTGTGATCGGTCACCATGGATACTCAGTGCACGGATCGATTCTTTTTTCAATAGGCGCTGAAGCTCATCTGTCCCCTTCTTGGTTGACGTAAAAATGATGCATGTTTCCCATTTCACTTGTCGCAACACCTCTTTGACAATGTGAATTTTCTGGTCACTTTTCACCTCAAAGGCAAACTGCGACACGGATGCATTAGGCTTGCTTCGAGCAATATTCACTTCAACCGGATCCTTCATGAAGGATTTTGTCAGCTTAGCGATTTCATCAGGCATGGTTGCGCTAAACAGTAAGTTTTGGCGCTGTTTTGGAAGCCACGATATAATCTCCTTGATGTCTGGCATGAACCCCATATCTAACATTCGATCCGCCTCATCGAGAACTAGTACATCGACCGATGAAAAGTCCAAACTAGACACCTTTTTTTGGTCCATTAGACGGCCTGGCGTTGCCACAATAATATCGACACCATCTCGAATCGCATTAGCCTGTGCCGCAAAATCGCTTCCTCCAATCACCGTAAAGGTCGATACGCCTGTGTGATACCCGATTGCGTAGATCTGCTCGTCAATCTGACTTGCAAGCTCTCTTGTTGGGCTCAAAATGAGGCACTTCACCCCTTTTCGATCGCTTTTCATCGCATTCTCAATAGAGGGAATCGCAAAAGCGCCCGTTTTACCGGTGCCAGTTTGGGCTGTCGCTATGACATCTTTTTTCTCCAGAATCGCAGGGATGCATTGCTCCTGAATCGGCGTTGCATCGGTGAACTGGATATCTTGTAAGCCCTGGAGAAGTGATTCCGAGAGCTTGAATTCGGTGAACTTCAATCTGTTTTTTTTAACCGCTTGAATTGTGTGTAATTTCAGTAAGATAAAAAAGCTTTTACCCAACCTCTCAAAAACATCTTTATGTCATTCTTAAAATCAGCAACAATCAAGTTTGCCCTACCCGTTTTAGGACTTTTTACCCTTGCCTCTTGTACGCAAGACTTAAATGGACCTACCCAAGCATCCTTTTCTGAAGATGTTGATTCATTAAGTTATAGTCTTGGCTATCTTTACGGACAACAATTCAATCCTGCGGGATATGAAGAGTTCGATTACACAAACTTTGTTGCGGGATTTCAAACAGGAGTTGGTGGTGATAGCTCTGAGCTCTCTGAAGAAGAGATGATGAATGCCGTACAATCCCTACAATTAAAACTTGAAAAAATGACGGCAGAACAGACTACGAATCAAGCAGCTCAAAACAGACAAGAAGCAGAAACTTTCCTCGCAGAAAATGGCCAACGACCTGAAGTGACGACAACTGAGAGTGGCCTTCAGTACGAAGTGCTTGAAGAAGGGACAGGGGATTCCCCCGCTGCAACGGATGAGGTTGAAGTCCACTACTCAGGTACACTCCTTGACGGACGTAAATTTGATAGCTCATACGACCGCGGGGAGACCGTAACATTTCCTCTAAATGGTGTCATAGCAGGTTGGACAGAAGGTGTACAGCTCATGAAAGAAGGTGCAAAGTACAAGTTCTACGTCCCAGCAGATCTTGGCTATGGAGACAACCCCCGACCTGGCGGCATTATCGAACCAGGCTCGCTGCTCATCTTCGAAGTAGAACTTATCGATGTTAAATAAGTATGTTGATTGGCACCCTTCGCTAATCAACGTTTTATAGACTTTGTTATGTGGACCCCCTCCTCCTAACCCGTCATATTCGACAAAAGGCTGAAGAGCTTGGATTTGGCGCGTGCCGTTTTGCCAAAGCTGAACCTCTTGTGGAGGAGGCGCGCCATCTCGAAGAGTGGCTATCACGCGGTCATCATGGGTCCATGACATGGATGGAGCGCAACTTTGACAAGCGTATTGACCCTACTAAATTGGTCGATGGCGCCAAGACAGTGGTTTGCCTTATGGCAGGCTATCACTTTCAACAGAGGTGGGATGAGCCAACTTCACAAGCACCACGAGTGGCCAAATACGCCCAAAGCAGAGACTACCACAAGGTTCTAAAGAAGGCCTGCCACAAGATTATCGATCATCTTCATGAGAGGGTAGGCCCCGATATTCATGCAAGAGCGTTTGTTGACTCTGCACCCGTGATGGAGCGCGCTTGGGCGCAACGATCAGGTATAGGATGGCTGGGAAAGAATGGCAATATCCTAAACAAAACCCACGGCTCATGGTTTTTACTTGCTGAGATTATCCTTGACCATGAAACCATTCCAGACCAACCTTTGCAAGATCATTGTGGCTCTTGCACAGCATGCATTGACGCCTGCCCGACGCAGGCTATTGTGCTACCCTCCGTGGTCGATTCACGCAAATGTATTTCATACTTGACCATTGAGCACAAAGAGGAGTTGTCCAGTGATACCGTGGAGAAACTTGATGGATGGTTGTTTGGCTGTGATATTTGCCAGGATGTCTGCCCCTGGAATCGGAAAGCCGAGCCTCACCAAATGCCAGGACTTGAGACTCGAGAGGCATTCTCACCCCTTCCCTCATTCAAAGAATGGCGTGAATTTACAGAGGATACATTTTTTGAGCAGTTTCAAGGATCCCCATTAATGCGGGCAGGTTGGAAGCGACTCACCACCACAGCACACGCTATGCGACATCGTTCTAGCTCAACATCCTAAGACGTACACTCAAGGGGCTATGGGGCGTAGAAACTCCATACACAATCGACGGTAAACATCCAGACAAACGACGGTCAACAGGAATCGCAATTGCCCTAATACTGTGACATGGTGTCTTTAAGTGCTTTCATCAGGCTTTCTCTGGCTCGAAATAACTGAGCCTTGACCGTACCAATGGGTAACTGTAATGCCTCAGAGATCTCTTGATAACTCATTTCCTCAAAGTGACGCAATCTAAGCACCTCGCGGTATTTCTCAGGCAGTGATTCCATGGCTTGATGAATATGGGCGGCTCTTTCCTTTTTTTGAAGCTGATCGTGTGGGCTAGGTGCAGAGGATGGGTACTCTCTGGCAACCTCCCCATCACTCGATGAAATAGGAGCATCCATAGAGAGTGTAACCATTTTTCTCTTTCGCAGAGAGTCGATGGTATGATTGGTTGCGATGCGATACAACCACGTCGAGAAGGCATAATCATGGTTGTATTTATCGAGATTCTCAAACGCTTTGGTGAAAATCTCTTGGATTAAATCCTCTAACGAGCCTTCATCTCTGGTAATCTTTCGCACGTGAAATAGCAATGGATCACGATACCGATCACTTAATGCCTTGAATGCTGACGAATCCCCAGCAAGATGAGCTTTCACTAACGCCGAATCAATATCCTTTCTCGGTGGTTGATCGCTCGAGTCGCCCCTTGTTTTGGTTGATGACGTGTTTGGACTCATGACGCCTGTAGCTTGGGTGGGCAGTCAAAATGCAACCCTAACCAATCGTTTTGTTGGCGGGATGCTCGCAACGTACACCCCAAGGATTGATACCGCTCTACCACAATGGATTTATCACTGACCAACAGCCCAGACAGCAATAAAGCCCCTTGAAAATTACAGGCCCCTACCAACGCTTGAGCTCCATCTAATAACACACGAGTATGAATATTGGCAACCATCACATCACATAAATCTAGGCGCTCTAAACACTCAAATCCACCCTGCATAACACTACAATGGGTGGCCACTCCATTTGCCGCGATAGTTTCGGTGGCATTGTTGACGGCCCAATGATCTACATCAAATCCAACCATCGACTTTGCCCCTAGCAGAATCGCTGCGACACTCAATATTCCTGTTCCCATTCCAGCATCTACTCCACGTGCCCCATTTAGGTCTAAGGTTTCCAACATGGACAACATCAATTGTGTCGTTTCATGGGTCCCCGTTCCAAAAGACATTTTTGGATGAATCACAATGGAGCACGTGTTCTTTGGAGGTTGTTGATCACTCCATGGCGGGGTAATCCAAAAAGACCCCAATTGAAAAGGTTCTATGGCTGCTTCCCACTGCTCATTCCAATTACGCTCCTGCTCCAAAGAGACATCAAACGGCATCACTTCTCCCAATTGCTCGGCTATATCCTCAAGATAGGCCTTCAACTCTTGCAGCTGGTCATCACTGGACTGATCAGGAATCTCAGGCACGTCAAACCACAAAATAGAGGCATTCCTGTGCTCTTCAACGCCCAAAAACCTGCATGGAGACGCCTCAAGAGAGGACATCAGGCGCTCTACAACGTCTGTCGTGGCTTTGGTCTCTATTCTTGCATACGTGGATAAAGCCTTCATGGAGTCACCTTCAAGGAGAAGGTGGCCCGTCACGGTGGACCATTTGCGCAGAAGACTGAGCGGTTGGCAAGACGACAGTATCCAAAATATTTACATGATCAGGTCGATGTAGAATAAATTGAATAATCTCAGCTATATCATTGGCTGTCAATGCCTCTATATTTTCATAGACAGACGATGCCTTGGCTTTATCCCCCTTGTATCGAACGTTAGAAAACTCGGTTTCAACGAGTCCTGGAGAGACCATGCTTACACGAATATTGGTCCCATGCACATCTTTTTTTGTGGCCTGGGTAATCGCCTTCACGGCATGTTTTGTAGCCGTGTAAACCACACCTCCTGGATAGGCTTCATGGCCAGCAATCGAGCATACATTTAAAATGTGACCCGCTTTGCGTTGCACCATCTGTTCCGAAACAAATCGACTTAGATAAAGCACCCCATGAACATTGGTTTGGATCATGGCATCCCAATCCTCTAGGTCTCCTTTGTAGACAGGATCCACACCTAGGGCAAAGCCAGCATTGTTGACCAAGATATCGATAGGTTTTGAAGCGTCACGACCTTCAAAAAAGGTCTGAACGACCCCTTTATCGCCAACATTACCCAGAAATTGCTCCACTTCTTGAGACGGATATCTTGTACTGAGCTCGTGGGCCAAATCGTGAAGGCGTTGCTCACGACGACCGTTCAGAATAAGATTGCAACCATCTTCTGCAAGTAGAATAGCCAGTGCCCTTCCAATGCCCGCTGTAGCCCCAGTGATGAGTACCCGCTTACCCTTGAGTCGATTCATTGCACTTGTTCCAGGAGGGATTCGACAACCTTACCAGCCTTAAAGCATCCAAGCTCGTCTGCCACAGCAGTCTGTAACTGAAGACCTATGGGTAGTCCGTTGCTGTGGCGACCTATGGGGACACTCATTGCGGACAATCCACTTAAATTTGCAGCTAGTGTGTACACATCATTGAGATACATCGCCAACGGATCATCTACCTTCTCTCCTGACTTGAACGCCGTGGTGGGGGTTGTAGGCAGTAAGACAACGTCAACCTGTTGAAAAGCCTCTTCATATTCTTGTTGAATCAAACGGCGCACCTTTTGTGCTTTTGCGTAGTATGCATCATAATACCCCTTACTCAAGACATACGTACCTAACAGAATACGCCTCCTTACCTCAGGTCCAAATCCTTCCGACCGTGATGTGGTGTAAATCTCTTCAAGACTGGATTGTTCATTTTGTTCTGCGCGATACCCAGCGTGAATCCCATCATACCTTGCCAGATTGGATGACGCCTCAGCAGTAGCAAGAATGTAATAGGTCGAAAGGGATACATTTTGTGCAGGCATCGATAGTTCGTGCACCTCATGCCCGTGATCTTTTAGAGTCTCAAGTAGTGATTCAATTCGGTGTTTAATTTCAGGGTCTAATCCCTCCTCAAACCATGATGGATCGACCCCAAAGCGAAGCGGCTTGGTGGTTGATTTCTCAAGGTGATCTATGTAGGTAGGCACTGCTGAGGATTGTGTCGTCATATCGCGATCATCCGCACCTGCAATCACTTCTAGGCATGCCGCCACATCTGCAACGGTGGCGCCAAAACATCCTACTGTGTCCAATGAGGATGCATATGCTGCAAGACCATATCGAGAAACTCTGCCATAGCTTGGCTTTAGCCCTACAACGCCGCAAAAGGCTGCCGGTTGACGCACTGACCCCCCAGTATCGCTTCCCAGAGAAAGATTACAGTAGCCAGCAGCCACACTTGCAGCCGATCCCCCACTGGATCCACCCGGGACTCTTTGCAAATCATCTGGGTGCTTACAAGGCCCATATATGGAATACTCATTGGAGGATCCCATCCCAAATTCATCTTGATTGGCTCGACCCAGGATAATCCCATCGGCTTCTAAGATTCTTTCCACGACGGTTGCGTCGTATAGGGATGTAAAAGAGTCTAATATTTTAGATGCAGATTGCAGACGACGATCTTTGTGGGCAAAGAGATCTTTAATTGAGAAAATTGCGCCTGCCAGAGGCCCTGCTTTTCCTTGTTGGATTTTGCTTTGAATCTGCGCTGCTTGAGAAAGAGCCTCCTCAGGATACACCTCTACAAGAGCATTGACCTCTTGATTGGTTGAGTCAACAGATGCCAAACATCGGCTAACAAGCTCGGGCAGGGTCGCTTTCCCTGTCATGAGAGCGTGTCTGTCCGATAAAAAAGAGGGGATCATGACGAAGAGGTCGTCTTCTCGTCATTTGATGTGGAGGAAGTGGTTGACGCTGCTTCCTCAGCATCCTTCTTGCCCTGTTCTATTTCACGCTTCACCTCGTCCGAAGCTTTTCTAAATTCTTGTATACCTTGACCTAAGCCACGCGCTAGATCTGGAATCTTTTTTGCTCCAAAAAGAAGCAAGATGATTAAAAAGATGATTAGGTATTCCCAGCCGCCAATATTCATAGAATGTCCTCGTTTTCTTACTGTTAAAAGATACAAATTTTTTGTTCCTTTGCTCGAGAGAGGAAAGAAAACTTTTCATACCTTCTGCCCAACGTGAACGATCCACGAACGTAATCTACATTAACCTTAGAGACCTTTTCCCATGATATGGACTGTTGAACTCGCTGCTGTCCTAGATGACGCCCCCTTCCCTTCGACGAGAGAAGAACTCTTGGAATGGGCTGAACGTAACGGTGCTCCCGGTCAGCTGATAAGCAATCTTGAAGAGTTAGAAGATTTTGAGGACGGGGAAGAAATTATTTACGAAACTATTGAAGACATTTGGCCCGATTATATCGAGAAAGAGGATTTCTTCCATGGGGATGATGGCGATGACGGGTTTGACTATGATGATGTGTGATGAGCACGCCCCCAAAGACTAGGACTCTGTGGAGCACCATCCTATTCCTTGGGGTACTATCTATCAGTCTCCCACCCTCAACCAAAGCGCAAGACACGCTCTCTCCTAATTCTTCTGAGCCACCTACCCAGCCCAACGACTCCACGACTACCCAGTCTCTTCTCCTGCAGCGTGTCTCTTTCGAAGGGCACCAGACATTTTCCACACAGACGTTAAAACAAATTACTCGATCTCGGCCTAATCGTGGGTTGCTAGGCATACAACGAATCAAGCCATGGTACGCGCTATATCAACTCACAGGGAGATTTGGCGAAGAACCCGCAATGTTGGATCCTGTAGAGGTGGCAAAAGACGAAGAGAGATTGCGACTCTTTTACGAGAGTATGGGATTCAGAAGTGCACAGGTTCAATCAACAATCCAAAAAAGAGACCAAAAAGCGCAATTGACGTTTGTCATCTCAGAAGGTGCTCGGGTATACCTTGAATCTGTAGAGTATGAGGGGCTGCCTGAAGCGTTGGACGAGCAGGCGTTGACATCCTTTTTTGAAGAGAGTCCGTATCTCGAATCTTCACGTCGATCAACAGAGTTTCAACCTGTGGAAAAACCGCTTATGACCCAGGAACTCCGCGCTGAGCAGGCTCGGATTATGACGTTTTTGAAAAATCACGCCTATGGAGAGGTGACCAAGGACAGTGTCGTATTATTTATTGAACCCAATCCCTCAGACACCACCAATATGAGGGGGCAGTTTCGAATCCAAGCTGGGAAACCCCTTCGCTTCGGAGATGTCCATTTTACGGTGGAAGGACCTGCAACACAGATGGGTGATGCGTCTGGCCAATTGGAGCTGGATACGTTGGGATTGAATGGGTTTAAGGTTACTTCTGCTGTAGAACCCAGTGCAGGGGTGTCGATTTCCCAATTAGCCTCACAAAACCGTGCGTCACCGGGCCAACCATATCGTCAAGAGGCCATCTCTTCAACACTATCTCAATTCCAACGTCAGCCAGCTTTTCGGGTGCAGGAGGCGCGTCAAGGAGGTATGATGGAGTATGATTCCCTGGGTGGTATCTACCCCTTGGAGTACTCTTTATCCATGAACCCAAAGCATTCATTAGAATTAGAATTTTTTGGCATGGAACGCTATGGGTTTGGAACTGGGGTTGGCGCGACTTACAACAATAATAATGTAGGTAGGCGAGGCCATTTTTTCGACCTACGCCTAAACTCAAATTTTGAATATGTCACCTCTTCTACTCTTGCATCCATTTCAGAATCGCCAGGAGCCACAGACGGTACTCTTTTTCGGAGTTTGGACGCAACCATGACCTATACCATACCGTCGCTTGGACGCCCTTTGCGCTTTTTAAAAGCTAGAACTGGGTTGGGCTCAGCATTCACGCGCCATACGTTATCATTCACCCGAGCCAATCAACTCTATTTCGACATCAATTCCAACATCCGATTTTCCACCCAAATCGACATCCAGACCAACGACGCAGATCGTCATATTGTTGACATCATTGATTTGAGCTTGATTGATACCAATCCAAGTGATGCGTTTCGAGAGAACGTAGAACTTCAATTCCCTGATGACCCAGTCCAAGTCCTTAGAATACTTGAAGACTTTCGACCTCAAATTTCGAGCGCCATACGTTACACATTCCGTCGTAACACCACCGATTTAATCAAACGAAACCGTGGAGTATTTCACGAATACTCTGTTAGCGTAGGAGGTACGCTACCTTATGTGTTGGACCGGTTGGTCATTACCCCCAGCACCTTAGAGAGATCCCTACCCCCCATTCTTACACTCTCAGACAATCGACTCGAGTATAGCCAATTTGTCAAATTAACCCTCGATCGACGGAGATATATCCCCTTGGGTTTGTCCACCGTCTTTGCGACGCGTTTTTTTGGAGGGATTGCCCAGCCCTTTAGCTATGATCAAATTATTCCCTTAAATCAGCGCTTTTTTGCTGGTGGCAGTAATGACATTCGAGGTTGGGAGCCGTTTCGGTTAGGACCTGGGGCTATTGCCCAAAATGATGTGACTCGACCTGGTGGCGATATCAAATTGGCAGCGTTTATGGAAGTTAGAAGAACCGTGATCGAGTCAACAAGCTCTGGTGATATTCAACTGGCATGGTTTGTCGATAGCGGAAACACCTGGTATAGTCCCCAACGTGAATTTCGAACGGGTGATCGTCAAAATATTTTGGATAATGGAGTGTTTTCATTCGATGCGATTCCCAAGCAAATCGCGGTGAGTTCGGGCTTAGGGCTACGTTTTGATTGGGAATTTGTGGTGGCTAGAGTCGATTTTTCCCTTAGAGCTCATGATCCATTGGCTGGATGGTTTAATAGCAAAAAAATGTATTTTAATATCGGAATAGGTCATTCATTCTAGAGGCAAACAAAGCGAGTCACGTGAAAAAACAAGCCAAAGTTATTTTTCGTAATCCATTTTTAAAGGATTTTTCCACGGTCGAACGGGTCCAATTTTTGAATCTTTGCCATAGGAGGTCATACCAAAAAGGTGAAACTGTTTATGCTCAACACGACCCTGGAACAGGCCTCTATTTTATAGAAAATGGCTTAATTGAGCTCAATGTTGCAGAACAGCCAGATGAATCATCTCAGGAACACTCATCTTCTTCGATCACACTGACGGACTCTGACCATTTTGGGCTATTTGCCATTGAATACGATTATCGCAGAAAATCAACAGCCACCTGTCTCTCCAGTTGTGAACTGTATGGTTTTTTTCAAGCCGATTATGAAGTATTGAAAAAACGACATCCAAAATTAGCTTGTCGCTTTATAGAAGCTGTCAATGACGCGCTATTTCGTCGGTTGGATCAAGTCTCAGAAAAACTTCAAGAGCATACCGATGCAGCCACTGCGTATAGAACGCAGTTGGTGCAACCTGAGTTACTGAAAACATCATAGGCTACCATGCCGCTCAAAAAAGGGCATATCGTGGACGTCCACATTGAGGATGTCGCGTTCAAGGGAAAAGGCGTGGCGAAGCTAGACGACCTCGTCATTTTTGTACCTAGGGCCATTCCTGGCGACCAATGCCAGATTCGCATCGTGAAGAAAAAGTCTTCCTTTGCCGAAGGTAAAATCCTCTCGCTTCTCTCCCCTTCGAAAGACCGTGTGGAAGCTACATGCAGCCATGCCCATGAATGTGGCGGATGTACGTGGCAGCATGTCAACATGGCTGCACAACGACATGCAAAGACCAAAATCGTACGTGATTCTATCCAACGGACCGCAGGGCTTGATCCCGCCATTGTTCAACCTATTATTGGAGGGGATACGCATCTTGAGTATCGAAATAAGATGGAATATAGCTTTGGGGATCGACGGTGGTTATCTGATGAGGAGATCGCTAGTGGCAAACCTCTGGAGTCTCACGGGGTTTTTGCAGGCTTGCATGCTCCTGGGCGATTTGACCGTATCCTGAACTTACAAGAGTGCCATCTACAATCAAGCCCTTCATGGAAGATTGTGGATGCGGTTCGTTCGTGGTGCCAAAACCACGACATTCCAGCTTGGTCGCCTGTCAAACAAACAGGCTGGATGAAGCACTGCCTCATTCGAAAGGGAGAGATGACTGATCAATGGTTGGTTAACCTCGTGACTGCCTCAGAAGAGAGCGACAAAATGGACCCTCTGAAAGACCATCTACTCGCTCAGTTTCCTGAGATCACCACACTCGTATGGACCATTAACGACTCCACTGGACCAACCAAGCTCCATCACAAAGAAATTACCCTTCATGGTCCGGGTTATATAGAGGAACTGCTTGGAGATGTCCGTTTTCGTATCCGTCCTATGACCTTTTTTCAAACCAACTCTCGACAAGCGAGGGTGTTGTATGATGTGGCCAAAGCGTACGTGGAGCAGTCCAGATCCCAACTGGGCGAAGAGTCCATCAACACCCTTTTGGATCTATACTGCGGCATAGGATCTATCTCTCAGTACATGCATCATTTAGCCAATCAATGTGTGGGGATAGAGATTAACGAACAATCCGTCCAAGAAGCCATAGAGAATTCCTCACGAAATCAACTCTCGAATGTACGTTACGTTGCAGGTGATGCCTTGGAGTGGGCAAAACGAGACGATTGGCAAGCCACAATCGGCACACCCGATGTGATCATTACAGACCCACCTCGAGCTGGAATGCACCCAGAACTGGTTACCTTTCTTAAGGAACGTCCCTCCCCTGTGATGGTGTATATCAGTTGTGATCCCATGACGCTTTCACGAGACCTAGCGCAACTCAAAGAGACCTACGACATACGCTCCATTCAACCGGTAGATATGTTCCCACAAACTTACCACATCGAAAACGTTTGCCTGCTTCACCAAAAAACATCGTTGTAGTCGGAGCCGGGCTTGGTGGTCTAACCTCAGCCTTAATTATGGCCTCGGAGGGGCACAGTGTCTCGGTTCTAGAGCGACATTCCATCCCGGGCGGCAAGTGTTCTCAAGTTGAAGAAAAGGGTTACCGTTTTGATACCGGGCCAAGTGTTTTAACGATGATGCAAACACTGGAAGAGGTGTTCTCGTACGCCCCTAAGCCACTCGAATCCTACCTAGAGTGTATACCAATGGATCCTCTTTGTCAATATTGGGATCGCGAATTGGAAAGTGAATTGAACAGGATACCAGGCCGTAATGATGATCAAAATTTGGGCCAACATGGAAACCCCAGTGCACCTTTTGTGAACTATGCCGACTTTGAGCAAACACTCGATGAAGTAGAACGAATCGCTCCAAATGATGTTGAAGGATTTAAAGCCTTGGTGCAACTCTCCTCCGAATTATACCGAAAGACCAACGCGACATTTATACGCAATCCTTTGGCTCGACTCAAGGATCTCAAAGGTCTCCCTCTGCTCGATTTATTGGACATAAAAGCCTTCTCAACGGTGAGTCAGGTCGTTGACAATCATGTTGAGTCCCCTTTTTTGCGCAAGTTCTTCAAACGATTTACGACCTACAATGGGTCGAGTCCTTTTCTGGCACCCGGCACCTTGCATGTGATTCCTCATGTCGAATTGTCGCTTGGAGCATGGTATATCAAAGGCGGGCTTTATCAATTGGTGAAAGCCCTTGAAAAAGCGTGTCTCGAATTGGGCGTCCGTATTTACTACGACCACGATGTTCAACAACTTGAGGTCAAAAAAAAGCGCGTTGTAGGGGTGTCCACCTCAAGCCAGTCGTTTGAGGCTGACCTACTCATCTCCAATGCAGATAGCATTGACCTCCCACTGCGCCTAGCGTCCCAAGGCGTAAGCCAGCGAGAAAAAGATGCCGCGCTAGAGCAACAACCCTCTAGTTCGGGTTTTGTGTTATTATTGGGCACGAAAAAATCTTGGCCACAACTAGGCCATCATAACATCTTTTTTTCCAGGGATTATGCGAATGAGTTTGATGAGATATTCAACAAGCATCAATACCCGTCGGATCCCACGATTTACATTTCCAATACCTCTGCTAGTGATCCAGACGATGCCCCAAAGGGAGGCAGCAACTTGTTTGTCCTTGTGAATGTACCACCCTTAAAAGAGCACACACTGCAGCCTCAACCTGAAGGCGAGTCTCAGAGCCTTGAATACACTGACAAGCTCATTGATGAACTCGAGTCACGTGGACTCACAGGGCTCCGCGATTCTATAGAGGTACAACACACCCACACGCCTGTGCATTATTTTAATACCTATCGGTCCAATCGAGGAGCGATTTATGGTACCAGCTCCAATTCACCTTGGGCTGCGTTTTTACGTCCACGAAATGTGCACCCAAGGTTTAAGAATTTGTACCGTGTCGGTGGAAGCACTCATCCTGGTGGCGGTATTCCCTTGGTGTTGCAATCAGCACTGAATGCCACATCATTGGCGTTGGATCGCCTTTAGGCTAAGACTCTAGGGTCCAGATTAATTAATCGATCTGAGGATTCATAAAAGGACGCCATACTATTTACTTTTTTCTTTTATGATAAATCAAACACATATTAGTGTAATTGACAATGAAGATTGTGGCGTATGAATTATCAACTAACATCATTCGAGGAATACAAAGAGGCCTATAAAAGGAGCATAGACAATCCTGAGGAGTTTTGGGAACACATTGCTGACCAGTTTATATGGCGCAGAAAATGGGATAAAACGCTAGAATGGGACTTCTCCACGCCGAATATTGAATGGTTTAAGGGTGGCAAGCTTAATATTACTGAGAATTGCCTTGATGGACATCTTGACCAACGTGGCGATAAACAAGCCCTCATCTGGGAACCCAACGAACCTCATGAGGATGTGATACGATATACCTACCGTGAACTTCACGCCAGTGTGTGCAAGGCCGCCAACGTTTTAAAGTCGCACGGTATTCAAAAAGGCGACCGCGTGGCGATTTACATGCCTATGATTCCTGAACTCACCATCTCTGTATTGGCATGTGCCCGTATTGGTGCCATTCACAGTGTTGTTTTTGCAGGATTTTCAGCCCGTGCATTAGCCGACAGAATAAATGATGCTAAATGCAACTTGGTCATCACCTCAGACGGCATATACAGGGGGGGCAAGGAAATCCCCGCCAAAAGTATTGTTGATGAGGCTTTAAAAACCTGCAAAACCGTAGAAAAAGTATTCGTAGCTAAACGCACAAACTGGGACATACACATGAAAGAAGGGCGTGATGTTTGGCTACAATCAGAAATGGAAAAAGCCTCTACGGATTGCCCTGCAGAAGAGATGGACTCAGAAGACATGTTGTTCATCCTATACACATCGGGCAGCACAGGCAAACCAAAAGGGGTTGTGCATACTTGTGGTGGCTATATGGTATACAGCGCCTACAGTTTTGCCAATGTGTTTCAGTATCAAGAACATGATGTTTACTGGTGCACAGCAGACATCGGCTGGATTACTGGACATTCATACATCGTTTATGGCCCATTACTTAATGGTGCCACAACCCTAATGTTTGAAGGGATTCCTACACACCCCACGCCCAGTCGCTTCTGGCAGGTTTGTGAAAAGCATAGCGTTAATCAATTTTATACTGCACCTACTGCAATACGTGCCTTAATGGCCAAGGGTGACAATTACGTAAGCTCATATGATCTTGAATCTTTAAAGGTATTGGGCACAGTCGGAGAACCGATAAATCAAGAAGCTTGGCAATGGTATCATACCCATGTAGGAAAAGAGCGTTGCCCTATCGTCGATACGTGGTGGCAAACTGAAACTGGTGGGATAATGATCTCGGGATTGGGGGATTTAAGTCCTCAGAAACCCGTCCATGCGGGATATCCTTTGCCAGGTATTCAGCCTGTTCTTTTAGATAAACATGGCAACAAAGTTGAGGATAATGAACAAGAAGGTTACCTGGCTATCCAATTTCCATGGCCTAGTATCCTGCGCACCACATATGGTGATCACCAGCGTTGCCGGACTACCTATTTTTCTGATTATGAAGGCTATTATTTTACAGGCGATGGTGCTCGGCGTGATAAAAACGGCATGTACCGTATTATTGGGCGCGTTGACGATGTAATTAATGTAAGTGGGCACCGCTTTGGAACAGCAGAAATTGAAAATGCGATAAATTCAAACGATGACATCGTCTCAGAAAGTGCAGTTGTGGGCTATCCTCACAAGATTAAAGGAGAAGGAATCTATGCCTTTGTGATTACCAAAAAGAGTATGTCGAACCCTGACGAAGTCAGAGCTGAGGTTGAAAAAAGTGTTGTTAGAGAGATTGGAAAAATCGCCAAGCCCGATGTGATTCAGTTTGTAAGTGGCCTCCCTAAAACTCGCTCTGGAAAAATCATGCGTCGCATCCTTCGCAAAATCGCGGGGGGAGACACGTCGAAGTTGGGTGACACCTCCACCCTCTTGGATCCAAGTGTCGTTGACGAGATCATTGATGGCGCACATACCTAATGTACACATTAGCGATACGCTGGACCGTCAGCATTGATTGTTTATGTGACTCCAGAATATTTGGTAATGATGAAAGAGAGATGAGAGGGTGTGTGAACTCATACATCCTCTAAAAATCAGGATATAGTAAATACTTTTCCCGCATTC
Organism: Balneolaceae bacterium; assembly: GCA_031581145.1. Classification (GTDB taxonomy): domain Bacteria; phylum Bacteroidota; class Rhodothermia; order Balneolales; family Balneolaceae; genus UBA8296. The sequence continues at coordinate 25,333 of JAVLBP010000001.1, read as the reverse complement.
TCAGGTACGGTTCTAAATCTTCCTGCCAACTTGATTGTATCACATTCATGGGAGTACCGGCAACGATTTGCTTTCTTAGCATATCTGTGCCTACCAAAAGATCAAAGAACGGTGTAAAAAATTCCGGTTGGGTTGGTGCTAGGTCATAAGCCATGATAAGCCATTGAAGGGTTATCTCACCCGACCCCCTAAGTGTAAGTTCGGAATAGTCTCGCAAGTCATATCCCTGGCAACGCTGCCCCTCAAACTTAGGGTCCTTGGCACCAAGTTTATCTTCTGGGGTAAACATGAGTGTTTGGACACTTGACCGTTCTTTTGGACGAAGTGCCGAATCGGTGTCTGGAAACCAAGGAGCACCCACTACCTGAAAAGGCATTTCGGTGCCACGGCCAATACTTACTGGTGTCCCCTCAAAAAGTGCAAGCGATGGATACAGTGTCACCGATGCTGCATTGGGTAGATTGGGGGATGGGGGCACCGGTAGGTCATAATGCATATCGTGTCTGTAGCCCTTAGTCCTCACCACGTGTAGATCGGCTTGAAGGTCATCCATCAGCCAACCTTCGCCGTTCACCATGAGTGCATACTCTGCGACCGTAAGTCCATGAACGATAGGCACTGGATGCAATCCAACAAAAGAGCTAAACTCCTCTTCAAGTATAGGTCCATCTACGTAATAGCCATTGGGATTGGGTCTGTCAAATACCACCACTTTAACATCCGCCTCTGCTGCTGCTTCCATCACGAGGGTTAACGTGCTGATGTACGTATAAAAACGAACCCCAACATCTTGAATATCAAAGACAACAACATCCACTCCCATCATTTGCTCAGAAGAAGGCTTTCGATTGTCCCCATAAAGTGAAATTATAGGTAGTCCTGTCTTCTCATCCCGCCCATCGTCCACTTTTTCACCTGCAGATGCCTGGCCTCGAAAGCCGTGTTCGGGTGCAAAAATTTTTTGTACCGAAATGCCTTGATCCAAAAGATAATCGACAAGATGCTGATCAAAAGCGCGGGATGTATGATTGGCCACCAAAGCCACCTTTTTTTCACGTAAAAGAGACAGATAAGCCTCCGGTCGTTCGGCGGCAACCGTTATTTCGGGTTCATTAGAATTTTGGGCTCTGCCATCCAAGCATGGCACCATAGCAATGAGCAGCAGAAAGGCCCAATATCGACACGTAGTCATTTTACAATCGTTGTGGCTTGTCATTGAGTTAGCATCTTGTTGAAGTTGTGAGTACTGCCTAGGGGTTTGTGGTGAAGCCTAAGTCAATGACTTCCATGTTTGTGAGTTGACCATCGTGGCACTCAAATCTCATGAGAGTTCTTTTTTGATGAAATCCTTGAATACCAGCAGCCCCAGGATTGATATAAATCATATTGTTAAGCTTCGGGTCGCGCGCCACCTTTAACATATGGGAGTGACCACACACAAAAACATTTGGTGGTTCAGATTCCATTTTTTCTTTGATGGGTAATGAGTACCTACCTGGCACCCCACCTATGTGTGTCATCCAAATATCCATACCTTCACGGGTGAAGCGCATGTGCTCAGGGTATTCAGCACGGATATCATATCCGTCGACATTACCATAAACGCCCACCACTGGGGCGATGAGCTGAAGCTGATCCACTACGTCAATCGTACCAAAATCACCCGCATGCCAAATCTCATCAACCTCCTTGAAGTGATCAAAAACCTCGGCTGGCAACACTCCGTGTGTGTCTGAGATACAACCAATCTTCATGTTTCTGGATGGGAATGCATTATCTTATCAGGCAAAGAATAGCAAACTTCCATCGTCTTGAAAAAAAGATTTTCGGTCATTGTGCTCACCTGGAATGGTCGCCATTATCTCCAGGAGTACTTACCCAGTGTCATGGCCTCCCTAGGACCACAAGACGAGTGCATTGTGGCAGATAATGCCTCTACGGATGATACAGCTTCCTGGTTACGTGAACATGCACCTGGGGCTCGACACGTTATCCTCGATGATAATTATGGCTATTGCGGGGGCAATAATCGTGCTGCTACGCATGCTGAAGGGGCGTTTCTACTATTTTTAAACAACGATGTTGAGGTTTCTGCTGACTGGCTAGACAAGCTTGCCCCATCGTTTGAAAATCCAGACATCGCGATTGCTCAACCAAAATTACGTGCCATTCATGATCGAGCGTCGTTTGAATATGCCGGAGGCTCAGGTGGATATATCGATAAATATGGCTATCCGTTTTGTAGGGGCCGCTTATTTGATGCGTTAGAGAAAGATCAAGGGCAATATGATGACGCTAGAGCCATTTTTTGGGCTTCAGGAGCGGCTCTTGCGATACGAACTGAGATGTTTGGCGAGCTTCAAGGATTTGATGAGGACTTTGAATTTCATATGGAGGAAATTGACTTGTGCTGGAGGGCACAAAATCGAGGGTATATGGTATGGGTAGAACCTTCGAGCGTTATTTATCATCTCGGAGGCGGGTCACTGGAGCCTATGAACCCACGAAAAACCTATTACAATTATCGGAACAATCTGGTGATGTTGATTCGCAACCTTCCTAAAGCAGGATTCGCCTCGACACTTTTTGTGCGACTCATTTTGGATGGAATATCGGCCATACCATTAGCGTTGAAGGGCAAGTGGCGTCATATAAATGCAATTCTTAGGGCACATGGATACATTTACTCTAACAAAAGGGCCCTTATGAGAAAACGATCGAAGGAGGCTTTTCAGAGAACCAACGCCCATAACCCACACACTGTTTGGCCCAAAAGTATCATTTTAGCTTACTTTGTGCGTGGAAAGAGACGATATTTTGAGTTAGAAACTTCGGGTAACGCCTAAAGGATAAAATTATTTTAAAAATTTTGATAATATTGGAACGGCATGGAGTGACAAACGGTTTCTCTTACATGTTAAAGCGGCCAAACCGCTGTAAATGCTAACTTAAACACTAGGTATCATGGATTTAATCTCCCTTGACCCTTCGCAGTACTCGTTTGTGTATAACATGTTCTCGTTCACAATTGCATCAATGCTTGCTGCGTTTGTGTTTTTTTGGATGGGACAACAACAGGTTGCTCCGAAGTATCGTATTTCATTGATTGTATCTGGACTCGTTGTAGGTATTGCTGGTTATCACTACTTCAGAATTTTTGGTAGTTTTGAAGCTTCCTACGATGCAGCAACAGGAATGTTTGACACGGCTGGTTTCAATGACGCATATCGCTACGTCGACTGGCTGCTGACTGTGCCACTCCTGTTAGTAGAGCTTGTCCTTGTATTGGGTCTTTCAAAAGAAAAGAATGCTTCACTTCTACCAAAATTAGTAATCGCATCCGCACTCATGATTGCTCTTGGCTATCCAGGTGAAATCATGCCATTTAGTGATCGTGCACTATTTGGTGCCTACGGACTATGGGGTACACTTTCTACCATTCCATTTGTTTACATTCTTTTTGTCCTTTGGGGAGAATTAGGAAAAGCGATGGAAGATCAACCAGACAATGTTCGCGTACTTTTCCGCAACATCCGTCTTCTGTTGATCGGTACGTGGGGTTTCTACCCAATCGTATACTGTCTACCATTCTTCGGCATTGAACAAGGTAATACTCTTGTTGCAATCCAGGTTGGATATGCATTGGCTGACGTTCTAGCAAAAGCTGGTTACGGAGTCATGATTTATGCGATTGCTCGTGCGAAGTCCGAAGCAGCTGGATTTAAGCTTGCTGAAGCCTAAACACGATCATTGATCTTAAAAAGCATCATCTGGCAACGGGTGGTGCTTTTTTTATACCCTTTTGTTGGGTTTCTTCGCATTTTACCCCCCATGAAACACGTGGACTTCATCATTGCAGGCGCTGGGGCATCTGGCCTCAGCCTTCTTCACAGAATGATGAATCATCCCTTTTTTGCCTCCTCTTCGATCTTGGTGATTGATCAATCACTCAAGCCCAACACAGAAAAAACATGGTGTTTTTGGTCTAAAGAACAGGATCCCTATGGGTATGGATCCATGTTGGAGCACTCTTGGACATCGCTTCGTATAGGCTCACCATCTGTTCAAAAGCAAGAAGAGATAGCACCCTACACATACCACTGTCTGCGCAGCGAAACGTTCTCAAAAACCATCCTAAAACAAGCACATGAGGCTTCAAACATCACCCTCCTTGAAGCCACTATTGAGTCGTTCGATCAAGAAGGACAACAGGCTGTGGTTAACACGTCACGTGGAGTGTACAGCGCGCCATGGTGTTTTCAATCGGTGATAGCTAAGAAGGTTGTCGATCCAAATAATCACAACCAGAACGAACTCAACCAAAACGAAAACAGAAAAAAAACCTCTGACATCGCGTTGGTACAACACTTTACGGGTTGGGAAATCAAGACCAAAGACCCTGTGTTTGATCCCTCAGCAGCCGTCCTTATGGATTTTGATACACCCCAGGGGAATGGACTCACCTTTATGTATACCCTTCCGTTTAGTCCTACAACGACACTTATAGAGTGCACCCTTTTTTCGAAAACACGAATGGATGAATCCTTTTACGAACAATCCATCGCCACCTACATTCAGAATGAGTACGATCTATCCAAAGGGCAGTACACGATAACTCGCAAAGAATCGGGTAATATTCCTATGGAAACGACTCATTATGCCTCAAAACTTAACGATCGAACCCTATGTATGGGGCAATGGGCTGGGCATACAAAGCCATCGACAGGCTACACTTTTTCAAGAATACAAACCCAAGTCGATCAGGTCATAACACAATTGGTCGCCCGCACGTCGCCTAAACCTGCGGGTCAATCCCCCACACGGTTTAGGATCTATGATCTCATGCTATTATCCATTTTAGATCATGAGTCTTCAAAAGGCCTTCCCATTTTTGATACATTATTTCGACGTAATTCTATCCATGATATCTTGCGCTTTCTCGATGAATCAAGTCATTTAGGTCAAGAATTATGGATCTTTTCTAGACTTCCATACGGTCCATTTTTCCGATCCATGGCACGACATCCAATGAAAATTTTACAAGGTGGTTCCTGATATTTGGGTTACGCTCTATAGATTGCCCATATTCGTCACCCTCAACGTCATTTACCCAATAATCGAATCCATTCAAATTCTATGAGACATCGATCCTCTACTCAAAATATTCTTACAATGGCTATCGCGTTCGTCATTATTGCGATGAGTCTGTGGATCCCTGAGTTGCTGCAACAAATGGAGCTTGTGATTGTTGCCACTGCCATTGCGTTGGTAGGTATCCCTCATGGGGCCATTGATCATTTAATTGCAGCCAAAGTTTATGAACAAGGGAGTTCTATTTGGGATCACATCCGTTTCTATGGGTGGTATCTTTTTTTAATGGTCGCTCTATCGGTGCTTTGGTTTTTTTCCCCCGCGGCTGGATTTATCCTTTTTATGGTGATCTCAGTACTGCACTTTGGCCAATCTGATATTGAAGGATTTTTTCACCGTTTTGAGCTTGATGAGCCAAATCTTGGTTGGGTGATTGCTGCAACGATTTCTAGGGGAGTCGCCATTATTGGACTCATTCTCTCGGCTCACGCTGATGTTGCCCTGTCTATTGTTGGGGAGGCGTTACCTCAAGAGTCGACTCTTTTCCAGTGGATGAATACCCAACACAGGCTCATTTTTTGGGGCTCACTTGGGCAGTTTGCCTTGTTTATGCCACTATTTTCGATCATCGGGTTCCAAACAGGCTCACAAAGGGGACAATTCTTGTTAGATAGCGTTGTATTGATCGCCTTGTTTGTCACAGCTCGACCTTTGCTTAGTTTTGCCATCTACTTTGCATTTTGGCATAGTATGGGTCATATCGATGAAATTCGCACCTATTTTGGAGAAAAAGGGCAACCCTTAACATTAGCAGGCTTTGCCTATCGTGCGCTCCCCTTTACGTTAATCTCCTTTGCAGGGCTTGCTGGTTTGCTTTGGATCGCTCAGGCGATGGAACTGGGCAATCGGTTGGTCATGCTCACCTTTGTCTTAATCTCTGTACTAACACTTCCCCATATGGTTGTTGCTCATAGTCTTATACAGAACGTTGGGCATAAAAAAACCCATTAGGTGTTCAGCCTAATGGGTCTGGTAGTGTCAGTAAGTTGGACAAAATAAGTTGAACAAGAAATGATCTTAATGCTATAGCCAATATAGTTTAGGCCTTTGGAGTTGAGCAAGGTAAAACTCCCCGTTTTATCCACAAATTGGCCATTTTATCCACACTCAAAAGTTGTACGTCACATCAATATGGACTGTTCGCCCTGCGGTATTGTACCCGGGCACTTCTGTGTAGTCAACATCGAGCGCGTTCAAAACTGACCCAGACACACGTATTCGGTCAAATAGTACCCATTGGCTTTGAATTCCTAGTAACCAAGCCTCATCCATCATCTCTGGCCCAGGATCAAATTCACCCTTGGCTCGCGAGCCGATGTATTGGACGGTGGATGATAGGCTCCATGTTGAAGACGGTCGCCACAATGCACGCATTCCTCCCATCACATTTGGACGGCGAATGGCGGTATTTGTCTTTTCCCCATCTTGTTGCTGATGCCCTTCCTGATATGACAGGTGAGCTGCAAGATCGAAAGATTGCCCTAACGCTGACTCAACTTCCAACTCTATGCCTCGATTAAACTCGCTGCCCACATTTTGATAAGACGACACAAAATTCTGGTCCGTGATGAAAACAATCGCATCGTCTAACTCTCGCTGATAGGCCACCAATCGAGCCATAAAACTCTGCTCTTGAGATTGAATTGATACACCTAATTCTGTATTGAGACTCGTTTCGGGCTGAAGAGAACGCGTGCCGTATTCACTGTATAATTGATAGAGTGAAGGGGCACGAAAACCGCTACTTACATTCAAGAATAGATCCATGTTTGGGGTTACTCTCCACAATGGATTGACGGAGTAGGTCACATGCTCTCCAAATGATGAGTGAGACGTCACTCTACCACCAAACTCTATAGACAATCGTCGTAGTGGTTGCCAGAGGACTGATCCAAATCCAGCCAGAGTGGTCGTATTGGCTTTTGACTCTGTCAAGGGTTGACTCTCAAACGGTCCAAATGAGCCAATACTTTCAAAATCTTGGCGTGTGGCATTCCACCTTGCTTGTGCACCTACCACAGAGGTTAGTGTAGGCGTCCATTGCGCTGTCCAATACGCATCGGTAAAGGCCTCCTTGGATGCATAATCTCCCTTTGACCAATCCGTAAAACCAGTTTTATGTGTACTGTCATTCAAAAACACACGCTCCGTTGTCAGAACTTGTTGCGTAATCTGAAACGTGGAGCGCTCTGTTACACTTCTCCATGATAGAGCATGCATTTGATGGTGTTGATCGGCGGTATAATCTCGATCATCAAGCCCTGCGCCAGCGTCCAAATCCGTCTGATATCCTTGAATGGTGCCACGATACGAAAGCCTGGACTTATCAGTTAGTTGCCGGGTTATCGACCAACGACCCGAGGCCGAAGAAAAGCCTTCCCGTGTCTCATCACCTGTCACCTCAACCACATCTGCTGCGTTAAATCCTTCCGTCTCTTCAACCTGGGCTGAGACTCGCACAGACCATGTTTGATTGCGAAATCCAAATGATCCACCAAGCGACTGATGGTTGTGTGTGGCGACCCCAGCAGTCAACGACCCTTCAAGTGGAGCATCCACATTTTGTTTTGTCAGGATATGGATCACGCCAGCCACCGCTTGACTCCCCCATAATGTGCTTTGTGCTCCCTTTAAGATTTCAATTCGGTCAATAGACTGCGGATCGATATACTGCAGATCGTAACGCTGATCTATTTGGGAGGCATCACTTACAGGGACGCCGTCCACCATAATCAGAAGATCACCTTGATCTGCTCCTCTAAGGAACACCTCCTGTGTCGATCCTTGGCTTTGACGCCCTCCCGTTGAGTAAATCCCTGGGAGTTGTTGTAGGAGTACGCTTAGAGGTCGAGCCTTATTCGCCTCCACCCATTTACGATCCAAAACGGAGACAACTTTGCCCGTTTGTGAGAGTTTTAATGGGAATCGTGATGCGGTCACCGTCACCCCGTCAGTCATGGTGACGGTGGTATCTGAGAGTGCAATGGAGTCAGGGGCAATGGAGTCAGGGGCAGCGTTGGTTTGGGCGACCTCATTGGTTTGTGCCCATAGTGGGCTGAGTAGGCTGAAGCTATACAGCATTACAGCCCCAAGGAATGATTGGGTTTTCATGATTGGAAGATTGAGACGTCTTTCACCCGAAAACGTATTCAAGGATACACTCTAGGCAGGTCTTCTGGCTTGCTTCGATTTTATCACCTTCCCAAGCCTTAGGGTTAGACCCATTGCTCAGTGGTATACTCGATAAAACCATCATGAAGCTTACAGCTACGGGGATAGCGCCAGACTTTCACTGGTCTTCCCTTTGAATCCCTTGCGGGAACCTAAAGGCTAGATTCAAGGTACACCAAAGCCACTCCACACGAAAGATTGGGATTTACAGCTTTTATATGGATACTAGAACAATATCCTGTCAATATCTTATGTGAATACTATGTCTCTTAGATCCTTTCTTTTTGGTCTCCTTATCGGAGCTGCAATAGGCATTGCCTTTTACTTCTATAAGACCTCTTCAACCATTTCATCAGACTTGTTAGGTACAACAGATGATTTACTTGGGCTCGAGTTTACGCAAGAAGAGCGTGATCAAATGCGTGAAGATGTTGCCGAGTATCCTGAGCTCTTTGAATCCTTACGTGGCACCACAATCGCTAATGACATCGCACCAGCATTTGTCTTCAACCCAATCCCAATGGGCGTTCAGCCACCCAGTCGAACAGAAAGCTATCCAGCTGTAGAGCTACCCAATACTTCTGTGGGGGACTTCACTCTAAGTCCTGAAGATAGTCGACTGGCATTCATGTCATTGAATCAACTACAAACCCTCATGCAGCGTGGGCGTTTAACCTCTGTTGAGTTAACTACCTATGTTTTAGGGAGATTGACACTGTATGGTGAGACATTGGAAGCCGTCACCCAACTCTTGGAGGAGCGTGCACTTGCACAAGCTCAACAAATGGATCAAGAGCGTGCTCGTGGCCAAATTCGAGGTCCACTTCATGGGATTCCCTGGGGAGCTAAGGATTTACTATCAGTAGAAAACACACGAACAACATGGGGCGCAACACCCTATCAAGATCAAGTCATTAACGAAACAGCCACAGTGGTTCAGAAACTTGATGAAGCAGGTGCTGTGCTCGTTGCAAAATTAACGCTGGGAGCACTCGCCTATGGCGACATTTGGTACGGAGGTAAAACACGCAATCCATGGGATCTTGAGCAAGGATCTAGTGGCTCTTCAGCTGGGAGTGCCGCCTCCACATCTGCAGGTCTTGTGCCCTTTGCCATTGGTACCGAGACATTAGGCTCCATAGTTTCTCCGTCCGTTCGAACAGGCTCATCGGGTCTCCGTCCAACCTTTGGGCGTGTGAGTCGGCATGGGGCGATGGCACTGAGTTGGACGATGGATAAAATTGGCCCAATCACACGCTCTATGGAAGATGCTGCACTCGTCTTTGATGCAATCCATGGAGTTGATTTGTTAGACCCATCCACTTTTGATGCACCGTTCGAATACAACCGACGAAGTTCGCTTGAGGGGCTAACCATTGGCGTACCCTCTACCTTTATGGAAGAGTCCTACAGCCCTGAATCTTGGCGTGATTCTCTTTTTATGCAAACTGTACAAATCGCCCAAGATGCAGGTGCTACACTCGTTGCTTTTGATTTCGAGCACGATGTACCTCTTGAAGGGATGTTTAGTCTGCTCACGGTTGAAGCTGCCGCCGCATTTGATGAACTCACTCGCTCTGGGGAAGATGACCTCATGAAATGGCAGGAACCCCAAGCTTGGCCGAATGGATTTCGCGCAGCACGATTTTTCCCAGCAGTCGAATGGATTCAACTTAATCGAATTCGCTCCATGCTCATCCAGACCATTCATAAGCAAATTCAAGACGTTGATATGATTCTTGCGCCTCCATTTTGGGATGAAAATCTACTTATAACCAATCTCACAGGTCACCCATCTGTGGTACTGCCTCATGGTTTTTCTCCTGAAGGAAAACCAACAGGTGTGACATTGATAGGTCATCTCTTTGATGAGCAACGTATTTTAGAAGCAGGACACGTCATTGAGCAGGAATTGGGTATCAATACTCAACATCCACCTATTTTTACGGGAGGGTTAAGTATTCAATCATCAACTCCGTAAAATTACTCTCAGAGACAACAGTCTAGGGGCTAACCCTTTTTGAATCATGATGGCTGCATCAACTTCGATTCACAAAATGGGTATTGCCAGGCACGCCATTGTCCGTAGCAGCCTTTCGAACTGTATCAGCGCCATATAGATTATTCAGGCAGTCCGTGGCACGATAAAGGCCACGCATTCGATCATCTTCTTGAAAAAAGATTTCGAGTTGATCATGATGGCGCATTTCGATGGTGTGAAGTCCTACGCCGCGTATTTTCTGCCCTTTTCGAAGCGCCTGTTCCACAAGTCGCATCGCTTTGGGAAGACATGCCTTGAGGATATAATCATCCAAATTGGTGTACCCATCGGTCTGGAACGCAAACGTCGTCCCCTCCCATTGTGCCTCTTGGAAACGAATATGGCACGCCCATTGATGCGCTTTGCGTTGATACCCTCTCAAGCGGTAGGCAACCTTGCGAATCGCTTTGATCAACTCCCCTTTCACCTGATCAGCTTCCACCGTCCAATCCGAAAACGTGTGCATATAACTCACCTCGTCAGGAATATGATGATCGTTCTCTAGCACTTTCGCGCGGTCGCGACCCGTTACAATCTCATAGAATAACTGCCCTTGCATCTCCCCAAAGATCCGTTTGAAGGGCACAGATCCTGCCTTGTGGGCATCCGAGATCGTTTGTAACCCCCAAGACAGCAGCCGTTTGTATCGACGAGAGCCAATACCCCACACTTCATTCAACGGAAGCTCAAACAAATGCTGAGCCGCATCATCTGGTGTCAACAGCACCATCATCCCATCGGGTTTGCGCAAATCACTGGCAAGTTTGGCGTAAGTTTTACTCGTAGCCACTCCTACTGAGGCAACCAATCCCGTTTGTTGATACACTGCTTGCTTGAGATCGCGCACATAGGTTTCCACCGCTTGACGCCCTCGCTTAAGCAAAAACGTCACATCCATGAAATACTCATCCATCGAATATTTCTCCACTTGGGGCGAAAATGTATCCAAAATCGCCCGAAGCTGGCGACTTATCCCTTTATACTTGTCGTAATCGATCTGCATAAAGACCAAATACGGACAAAGTTGAGACGCCTCAAAGGCACTCATAGCCGTTTTTACACCCAATTTTCGTGCCTCGTAGCTTGCCGTAGCAACAATCCCTCGAGCGGTTCCATTGGGCTTACGCCATCCCCCCATCGCTAGTGGTAATCCATACAAATTATAGGCTCGCTGCTCCACCTGTGCATAAAAGCAATTCATGTCTAAATGGAGGGTAAGTCGCCTGCGAAAATCACGGTGCTGATGATCTCGCGCAACAGTGCTATACAGGGTAATGCGGTGCACGTCCTGATCGGTGTCGTAAGTAAAAGGGCGATTAGGATCCATAGAAAAAAGATACAATATTTTACATATATTGTACATATATTTTCGTGTCAGATACGTTGTTCCAACCGCTTAGCTTTCTATGAATCCTGAGAAGTTCCCAGCCATTAATGTGTTAACGGTGATGCGTGGGTTCCAAAACCGACGTCTTCCCCACCAGATTACACCCTACCGATTCGAGACCCAGGATGGGCGTCGATTTAAGGTAAAAACCATCCGACAAACGCATAAAGAGCGCGTAGGCCATGGATTCCACGTCCATTATGTGATCCAAACCGATGAGCTACGGTTTTTTCATCTCGTGATGGAGACCGAGACCTTTGTATGGCGCATCATTCAAGAAGTGGACGATGAGCTCTTTTTTAATCCGTGAGGTGGCTTTGAGTAAGCTTACTCAGCCATGACATCCGCCAATGGATCCTGCAAACGCTCTTGGCTGAGTTGGGTCAACTCACTCATATGTGGAGAGTTCAGCGATACCACCTTCAGATAGTACTCTGAGGCCCGCTCTTTATAGCCAGAGTGGTAATAAGCTTCAGCAAGGTAGTAATGAAAAATAGGATTGCTCGGGAATTGTTCGGAGAGTCGACGCCAATGTCGAGCCGCGTCCATGTACATCTCTTCATTGAGGTAGATATACGCCAAAATGGAGGCTGCTTCAATCGCAAGATGATCCTCCATTGCCGCCGCTTTCTCAAGGTACTGGAAACCAGTATCGACTTCGCCAGGCTTCACATTCAAGAGCGAAAACGTCCACTTCATCCCTGCAGGCGCCCGACCCGACATATAGTTGTAGACACCTGACCCAATCAGTACCTCAGGGCGCTCCGAGGCCGAAGAGTTAAGCTGTTTGGTGTAAGACAATCCACGCAGGCCATTGCGAAGGGCTTGCATGGGTTTGCGTTCACGTGCAGCAATTAACCCGCGGTAGCCATAAAGCCCGCCAAGCATCGAGATGAGCGTCGTGTCAGCAGGCTGAGCTTCATACTTGATTTTGGCACGCTCAATCGCGTTTTCGGAAAGGGACATGTACCGGGCCGCTTTATCGGATGACTCTCCCACGAAGAAATAATCCCAAAAGGGGATCAACGAAGCATAAAATAACGGCTCAGGCTCGGTTTCTGAGGCCATTCCAGACAAGAAATATGTATTTGCTTGATCCCAGTCTGCACGATAAAATGCTCGCATCCCTTTCGCAAAAGCGTCCTCATCATTCTCAGAGGTAAACGTGTAAACATCACTTATTGGATGAGCGGCTTGAGCATGAGTAACCTCCAAGTTGATCATCGCACTGCAAATTCCAGCCAACACCATCACACGAGTAAACATCCACGCAGGTTTCATACCTGCAAACATCCAAACAGGTTTCATACCTGCAAACATCCAAACAGGTTTCATACCTGCAAAGATTAAATCAGTAAACATCATTTTACCCATCCTGGTTATTCTCTGATTCATTCGCTGATCTATCCCCTGATTCATCCTTCCGCTGATTTACCCTCTAGAACCACTGTTCTTTTCTTAATTTAACAATGCATAAACGCACAGATCCTATGAATTCATTCACACCCTTCCAAATTGGACCTTTTACATGCACACCTATTGATGGTGGCGACATATGGCTTGATGGGGGAGCCATGTTTGGTGTCGTTCCTTACACGTTGTGGTCCAAAGTTATAGAGCATGATGACCGCATCCGTATCCCCATGACTATGCGTTGCTTATTGATTGAATCCTCTCACACTGGGCACCGATACCTGATCGATAATGGCATCGGCACAAAATACGACGCCAAGCGAAGCGATATTTATGGAATACCTTATGGAGAAGATCCAGTCATGGATTCCTTAGCAAAGGTCGGTGTCCATCCTGCCGATATCACGCACATGGTCTTTAGTCACCTCCATTTTGATCACTGTGGAGGCACCACTGCTTGGAACCAAGATCAAACATCCCTCGAGCACCGCTTCCCAAACGCAACATTTGTCGTCAACGAACGCCATTGGGAAGAGGCTAACAACCCCAATGCTCGTGAGACCGCTAGTTTTTTGCGCGATAATATCGCCCCCATTGGTGAGTCCGGAAGACTCCTTACTGTGTCTGATGATGTTCAATTTGAACCTGGATTCGATGTGATCGTCATTGACGGCCATACCCTTGGACAACAGCTACCCCGCTTGTCAGACGGATCGCATACCATGGTGTATGCTGCAGACCTATTCCCTACAGTGCACCATGTACCTGTGCCTTGGGTCATGGGGTACGACATGCGCCCCACGGCCACGCTTCAGGAAAAAGCAAAGTTCAATGCCGAATCGGTTCAACATGACTGGATTTGGTTCATGGAACATGACGCCCATCACACCTTCATGACCATCGACAAGGATGAGCGAGGGCGCTACAAAGGAGTGCCTTTAGCTGCTTCGGAGCTTCCCTTCCATGGAGGCAACAACGACTGAGGTCGTCGCATCGCCACTAATATTCATGGTGGTTCGGAACATATCAAGGATTCTGTCAACCCCTAGAATCAAGGCAATCCCTTCTACAGGTACCTGGATGGCTTGAAGGACAATCACCAACATAATAATCCCAGCACCTGGCACACCGGCTGTGCCAATGGACGCAAGCGTTGCAGTTAAGACAATGGTGAGTTGTTGCGCAATCGATAAATCCAACCCTAGCGCTTGAGCAATAAATACAGCAGCCACCGCTTGATACAAAGACGTTCCATCCATATTAATGGTAGCCCCAATCGGCAAGACAAAGCTTGCGACCTCATCATCGACACCCACGTGATTTTTGACGCGGTCCATGGTGACAGGTAATGTGGCCGAGCTTGAACTGGTACTAAAGCCAAGAAGCATCGCGGGGCGCATACCCAGAAAGAAACGCCTCAAGGACATTTTTCCCACAAATTTGATTAATGCCCCGTAGACCACCATGATATGAATGAAGAGACCCAACAAGACGGTTGCCGAGTACCAACCGAGCGCTACAAGCAATTCCAACGCCCGACTCAAATCGTCCCCTGCTAGATCGACAATGACCCCAGCCATGAGAGCAAATACACCCACTGGGGCCGTTTTCATAATCAGATCCACAATCTTTACAACTGCATCATTCAACGAGCCAAAGACATTAATCAAGACCTCCCCTCGTTGAGCGGGAATATACATCAGGCCTATCCCTAGAAGAAGAGCCACAAACACGACCTGAAGCATATTCGCATTATCGGCAAAGGCGTCAAAAGCATTGGTAGGGACAATACGCACGAAAAAATCGAGAGGGCCTTGATCTAATTGCTCTGTTGGGTTGGCCTCAACTGGCTCGTAAGACTCAATAAGTGATTGCTTAGTCTCCTCTGGCAGAGATGTACCTGGTTGAATTAGATTTACCGCTACCAAACCGATGGTGATGGCAAATACCGTTGTGAACATGTACACCAACACCGTCTTGCCTCCCATTCGGGAGAGTTTTGCCGTATCGTTCAAACTCGTCACACCCACGACAAGCGAGGCTAAAACAAGTGGAATCGCTATCAATTTCAACAAATTGATAAAAATGGTCCCAAACGGTTTAATGAAATCAGTGGTAAACTCATTAAAACCTGAGGCACTGGAGAGCAATCCCCATCCAAGCCCGAGAATGAGCCCTATGACAATTTGCCAGTGTAGTTGTTTATACCACGGAGTCATGGAGTCTTGGTTTGGTTATGTTCGCGCGCACTAAATATGCGCGTAAATATGTGGGTTTAACAAAACTGTGGGTTTAACGCTTTAGGATGGCATAAATCACCAACATGTACCCTACAATCAAGAGTATTGGAGATAAGGTCAACGAGACAAAGCTCTCTATCTGATTGTCCAAGGCCATGATCGTGTACCCTATGGCAATGAGTGCCACCGCAGCACCAAAAAGGATATATTGTTGCTTTCCAAAGACTAGTGTTTGGTTCTTTGCAGCAGCTTTTTTTGCTTTGGATCGGGCTTTACTCATAATCTATAAACGTCTTTTAGGCTTGAGGCGAACTAGTTTTTTAGAACACGTTTGACAACAATGAGTTTCAAAATACAATAAACGACCCAAAGTTCGGAATATTCCATGTCAACACTCCAACATTCACTTGTCCTCATTTCTGCCAGTCCACGTCGAAAAGAGCTACTGGAGTCCATTGGGTTTTCCCCGCGTATCTCACCTTCCGGGATTGATGAACGAGTCGACCCCTCCCTCTCCCCTAAGGACCTCGTACTGTCATTGGCAAAACAAAAAGTGGACGCAGTGTGTCATTCCCACCCCCAAAGTTTATGCATTGGCGCCGACACTGTGGTTGTTCATCGATCGAACATTCTTGGCAAACCCTCATCCGATGATGAGGCTCTCAACATGCTCCAGCAACTCAGTGGGGAGACTCATGAGGTCTGGACCGGTGTATACATCCTTCGAACCGATAACCAAGGCCAGGCAATGGCTCATGAAACCTTTGCAATGGCCTCTCGTGTCACCTTTCACACTCTTGACGCATCATTGATTGAAGAGTACATCGCCACAGGCTCTCCACGAGACAAAGCTGGGGCCTACGGTATTCAAGACCCCCTTGGAGCGCTTATGGTCGAACGGATTGATGGAGACTACACCAACATCATTGGCCTTCCCCTTCATCCTGTGTATCAAGCGTTGCATCGACTCGATCAGACACCCGTTAACCCTCCTACGCAATGGGCTCACATACGCCCACGAGACACCTTCACCGATCTTGAAACCCTTGTTTCGGTGCTTCGCATAGAATGTCCTTGGGACCGAGAACAAACTCATGAATCTGTCAAGAATAATTTGGTCGAAGAGACGTATGAGGTAGTAGAAGCGATCGAGCAAGCGAAGCCAGAAGAACTCAAAAAGGAGCTTGGTGACCTTCTTTTGCATGTATTGTTTCACGCCAGAATTGCACAAGATCAGGATCATTTCTCTGTGAGAGACGTTATTCAAGCTTTGTCTGAAAAGTTAATTCGAAGACATCCTCATGTCTTTGGAGACACTGTCGCTTCACACGCAGGAGCCGTGGCCAAGACGTGGGAAGAAACCAAATTAGCGGAAGGCAGAGAGTCGATTCTTGATGGTATTCCCATGTCTATGCCCTCTGCCATTGTAGCCCATAGAATCCAACAAAAAGTCTCGAGTGTCGGCTTTGATTGGCAGGAGTGGGACATTGCTTGGGAAAAAGTGGAAGAGGAACTCCAGGAATGGACTCAAACCATGCGCGAAAATGATACCCCAGCGCGCCAGCAAGATGAATTGGGCGATGTCTTGTTTTCACTCATTAATGTGGCTCGACTCAAAGGGCTGGACAGTGAATCAGCCTTGAGAGAGGCAAACAAGAAATTCAAGCGTCGGTTTCAAGGAGTTGAGAGGCAAATCAAGGCGGAAGGAAAAGTGCTTTCGGAGTGCACACTCGAAGAGTTAGAAAACGCATGGCAACAAGTGAAACAAGACGAAAGAGCAGGCCGTACACACTAGAATAAAGCCCAAAGATTTCATACTATTGTGCAACGTTAACGTAAGACAACCATGGCTCCACACGATCTCTCTTCATTCGATTTATCCGATAAACCATACATCAATCTCGGCCTTGATGGCATCATCGCCTTCTCGACCAAGAAGAGTTTTATTGATGGCCAAAAAGGGGAGCTGATTTACGCGGGTTATAACATTGATACACTTGCAGAACATGCAACCTTCGAAGAGGTATGCTTTCTGTTGTGGAATGACCGCCTTCCAACCCAGCAAGAGCTTGATGAGCTAAATCAGGCGTTGCTTGCTGAGCGGACGCTTCCACAGGCTGTGCTGACATTTATTCAATCATGCGACAAAGACGCAGAGCCGATGGGTGTGCTACGGTCTGCTGTGTCCATGCTTTCTGAGCTTGATGGCCATGATATCGCCGACACCCAAGCCGCCACCATCTCAATGACAGCCAAGATGCCAGCCATGATTGCGGCCTTTGATCGTGTTCGTCGGGGTTTGGAGATTGTACCTCCTCTTTCGGGTGGATCGACTGCTGAAAACTTCTTGTATATGCTCAATGGTGAAACACCAGGAGCTGCCGCCACCAAAACCATGGACTTGTGCTTAATCCTTCACGCTGAGCATGGCATGAATGCCTCTACCTTTGTGGCCAGGTCCATCGCCTCTACCATGTCCGACATTTATTCTGCGGTCACAGGTGCGATTGGATCACTCAAAGGGCCACTCCATGGGGGTGCCAACACGGCTGTGATGAATATGTTGCTGGAGATGCAAGCCAAGGGCGATAACCTAGACCCCGTGGAAGAGGTCAAAGGGAAGCTAGCCCGAAAAGAAAAAATCATGGGCTTTGGGCATCGGGTCTACAAAACACTCGACCCACGTGCGGTTCACCTGCAAAAAATGTCGAAGCAGCTTTCTGAAGAGACCGGACACACGGAGCTTTATGAATGGTCTGTAGCCATGCTAGAAACCATGAAGAGCGAGAAAAATATCGATGCTAACGTCGATTTCTTCTCTGCAACCGTGTACTACTCCATCGGAATCCAACCAGACCTCTACACCTGCATTTTTGCGATGTCACGTGTCTCTGGATGGACGGCTCACTTTATGGAACAAAGCGACAACAACCGCTTGATTCGACCTCGTGCTATGTATATCGCGGACAAAAACCTCGATTGGACGCCTATCGAGCAGCGATAACTACGTTATTTCACGACGAAATTTAGAACGCGTCCTGGCACATAAATCTCTTTGACCAGCGTCCCCTCATCCAGATACTTTTTCACGTTAGGCTCGGCTTTTGCAAGCTCTAGGACCACCTGCTGATCCTCCACTTGAGCTGTCGCAACTTCGATGGTCCCACGAACCTTGCCGTTCACCTGTACAGCCAGTGTGATCTCCTCTTCCACCAAATAGGTTTCGTCATACACGGGCCAAGGGGCAAGGCTAATGCTTTGGTCATGTCCCAAACGCTCCCATAATTCTTCTGCAATGTGGGGCGCAAACGGATGAAGTAAGCACAAGAAGGGCTCGGCAATCGACCGAGGCATGGAAGACCACCCATTTGCCTCGTTAACAAAGATCATCAAGGTGGAGATGGCCGTATTCATCCGTAACCCTTCAATATCGTCAGTGACCTTTTGGATGGTTTGATGCAACAGGCGTAACTGCTCTTTGGTAGGTTCTTCATCGCGAAGTGTTTCATGAAGTTGACCCGTTTGATCATCAATCAAGAGTCGCCATACGCGCCCCAAAAAGCGAAACACCCCTTCGACCCCTTTGGTAGACCATGGCTTGACTTGTTCCAGAGGCCCCATAAACATTTCATAGAGTCGTAACGAATCGGCGCCATACCTCTCGACCACATCATCTGGATTAATGACATTCCCACGAGACTTCGACATTTTGTGAGCCTTGGCTTCCACCTCAACTCCAGAGGCAAGATGGACAAAATGATCTCCCCGTTTTTCAACCTCGTCCTCCGTGCATCGAATCGCTTGGAATTCAACGTTTGGATCCTTTTCCAACAACTCATCACGCTCTTTCTTGGTGATCCATGCTCCATTGTGTTTAAAAGCAGTGAATTCTAGCTCCCCAAGGATCATCCCTTGGTGCACCAATTTTTTAAAAGGCTCAGGGGTCGTCACCACGCCGGCATCGTACAACACCTTATGCCAGAATCGAGCGTACAACAGGTGAAGCACACTATGCTCAGCACCCCCGATATACAGATCGACCTGTTTCCATATCGCTTCCGCCTCAGAATCCAACGGCCCCTCGGTATAATGAGGACTCATGTACCGCAGATAATACCAGCACGATCCTGCCCACTGAGGCATGGTATTGGTTTCTCGAACAGCCTCCTTGCCATCAAATGATGTTTTTACCCAATCGGTGGCTTTGGCCAACGGTGGCTCCCCTTTCTCACTCGGTTTATAGTCTTCGACCTCAGGCAGCAGAACAGGTAAGTCATCCGTAGATAAAGGTTGAGGCTCCCCATCCACATGGACAATGGGGAACGGCTCTCCCCAATAACGTTGACGCGAAAACAACCAATCACGTAGTTTATACTGCGTCTTGCGACGACCTACGGAGTGCTGCTCCAACCAATCCATCATCGCCTCTTTTGCCTCAGCGATGTGCATGCCATTTAAAAATCCACTCTCGATGGCAGGTCCGTCTCCCGTGTAGGCGCCCCCTTCAAACTCAGCTGGTGGCTGAACCGTACGCACGATAGGCAAATCAAACGCTTTGGCAAAGTCATAATCTCGCTCATCTTGACCTGGAACCGCCATAATTGCGCCCGTACCGTAATGGGCAAGAACATAGTCAGCAATCCATATAGGAATCAGTTGATCATTCACAGGGTTGATGGCATAAGCCCCCGTAAAGACCCCTGTCTTCACTTTGGATACTTCTTGGCGCTCTATATCTGATTTTTGAGCTGCTTGGTCTATGTAGGCGCGTGCTTCATCGCTCTGGTCTTGAGTCAGCAAGGCTTCCACGGCTGGATGTTCAGGTGCAAGAACCATGTAGGTGGCCCCAAAAAGTGTATCTGGGCGTGTCGAAAAGACCGTGATGTGCGCGTGTGACGCATCCTGAGTGTGTGACGCTTCTTGTGCATGAGAGCCCCCAGAGGATTGAGAGCCCCCCGAGGCTTGAGCCTTGTCGCGTTGAACAGCAAAATCAATCTCTGCCCCCACGCTTTTACCAATCCAATTGCGCTGCATGGCTTTGGTCGATTCAGGCCAATCAAGATCATCCAATCCATCAAGAAGCTGCTCAGCATACTCCGTAATTCGAAGCATCCATTGTCGCATGGGGCGACGAATCACGGGGTGTCCACCTACCTCACTCACACCATCGACGACCTCTTCATTGGCCAAAACGGTCCCAAGTGCAGGGCACCAATTCACAGGCACTTCGGCTTGATAAGCTAACCCACGCTCATACAATTTGAGAAATATCCATTGTGTCCATCGATAATAGTCAGGATCTGTGGTATTGACCTCGCGCGACCAATCGTAGGAGAAGCCAAGCATTTTGAGCTGAGATTTAAACTTAGCGACGTTCTCTCGTGTGGTTTTTTCTGGATGTGTTCCCGTTTTAATGGCGTATTGCTCCGCAGGTAGCCCAAAAGCATCCCACCCCATTGGGTGTAGCACAGCATAACCTTGTGCTCGCTTGGCTCTTGCAATAATATCGGTCGCAGTATAGCCCTCTGGATGCCCTACATGAAGCCCACTTCCACTTGGGTAAGGGAACATATCCAAAACGTAATAGGTTGGACCTTCAGGCTTGTCTGGCGTTTTAAACGTTTGGTGTGCATCCCAATACGCCTGCCACTTCGATTCAATTTGTGATGGATCGTATTTATTCATGGTTTTAGTCATGGCCAAAAGGTACGATTCCCGCCATCATGATGCACAGCATGATAATGTACATGATCATGATTCACGGGATTCAATAGATAAGTTTAGGACCCAGGCCAATGGGTTTTGTCCATCAGGCGTCCAATCAATTGGTGGGCGTTGTGCATGCTCCAAAGCCTCAATCTCTGCTTCAATTCCCAAGTTAGGCAAGGATTTAACACTCTTTTCTGAGCCTCCAGAGGCGTAATCCCTCGGGTTAACAGCGTATATCGATTGAATTTGAGCGGCTTTTCGAGGATCGTCCAACCATTGTTCTACCATCGATGCGTCACCTTGCACCCAATAGATTACTCCTGGAATCGTGGAAAAGAGTGACTCATTGGGTTCATTAAGGTAGTGAGGAGCTTCACGGATTAGTAGATGATCTACCCAAATATGAGGAATTTGATGTGCCGCGCACCATCCTCGCTCCATCACCCTTTCTTCAGATACCGGTGACTTATCTTGACGAGATTCTATAATGACAGCTTCCATAGAGTCCACCATCGCACAAGAGTGTTGATAAAACGATAAAGGCTGTGCGCTCACAATAATACCTACCGATCGACACCCTTTGCCTTGGTATAATAGCATGGATTCTGCCAGAGCCTTCAGCTCAGAAGATTGCAAAGCAGCCTGCTGATCTTCTAACATAGCAACCGAAGCCTCTGCCCTACGCACTAGGGTTGTGGTTTGAGATTCACCTTGGCCCGTATTCACACCAAATTGCCCTTGAATCGTCTCCCACGTCGATTCATTGCCAGTAAATATCCATGCCTCAATCGGTCGATCAAGCGATTGCACCAATGCCGCCGCATCCGTCGACCATGCCAATTGCTGTCCAAGATCTGGTTCAGTATGACGCAAGTAGTCTAGCCATGATTGCATTAACGAAGCATCTCGTCTACTCAGTTTACCCGCGTAAAATCCACCTGCAAGGCAAATGGCAAGCATATCTTGCAGCCCAACCATAGGAATATTGCCTGCATGGACACAACAAACGAGACTTGAAGGGTACTCGCCTGATTCAAAGTATTCAGGCTCAATCCTCTCAGACGACGTTCTGACTCCTTGAGGCCAACTTTGCCTAACCCACGCTTGGAGCGTCTCAACATTGATCGCCTCAGCAAGATGCTTGAGCTGAAAAACAATATCCGCACGTGTGTGCCCGCTTTGTGACACCTGAGCCTCAATGAGTGGCTCCATCTCCGCGCTTGGTTGATGAATCCACTCTTGCCATCTCCTACCTAGGATCTCTGCTCTGGCTAATGCATTATCCATCCACATCCACCATATAATTACAACCCCGAGCCACCGACTTTTCTCGCCTTCCAAGGACTTGGACCGCTCCATCGTCTCGTTGAATGGCTAAATCATCGGTCAAAAACCAAGGGCAGCTGTTAATATTGCCCGCGTCTAACACCCCTAAACGACCCACAAAGCCGTGAGGTACCGATTGAAGAGGCGCCGTAAGGTCTTTAACCACAAATCGTGCCAAACGTGTCGGCGTGAACCATACACCATCCATCGAATAGGCTTGAGAGGTCATTTCACACATCCCATACTCCGAGTGAATATGGCTGCGAGGCACCCCAAATCCCTCACTCAAGAGATGATGCAGCCTCTCGCGAGAAAGCTCTCGTCGATGGGTTTTCATCCCCCCGGTTTCAATAATGATTGATCCGCTTGGAAGCTGCCAAGATGCATCGTCACTCGTGGGACTGTATGAATTCCCAACCGAAAGCTCACCATCCGGCCCGTCTACAAAATCGACCAAGCCAAAAGCAGCACCAAAAAGGACTACAGGGCTTGAAGAATCCTCCTGAAGCGTCTGACTAAGCTCCTGTGGAGTAGAGATCATCATGGCCACATCTTCAAGCTCAGCAACAATCGCCCCCATCATGGAGAGTAAGGACGACGCAGGGTTGTCTATATATCCAGGCACATACCCAATGAATCTGGCTCCATTCTGAAAGACTTCGCGATAATGGGCCATAAACCCTTCAACACTCGCTCTGTGATAGAGTGCTAACGATCCCATGGCATGCTGAGATGACACACTAGAAGAGGTGCCACTGCTTCGAAAAATCATCTCTGGGGTTTCTGTGATACTCATGAGGGTCTCACGAAACGCAGAGATAGGCATTAGTGGCCATTGCTCATTTGGCACAGAGGCAGGGGTTTGAAATCCCTCCATACTTCTGATCATCTCTTCCACATAGCGCCATGCAGTCGATCGTTGAGAGGCATGCTCTTTCAAACACAATTGCCAAGCATCATCAAAGGAAGTGGCGGCTAATAATTGATCTGCCAACGTTGTCATGAGAGACCCTCGCGCCTCAAAAACTACATATTTTGAAGTCTATTGAGCCCTTTTTGAGCAATATCTTTGCGATAGGTTTTATGCTCGAATTCAATCATATCCACCGCTTGGTATGCATGTTTAACCGCTTCTTGCAACGTTGCTCCACGACCGACAAGGGTCAGCACACGTCCACCCTTGGTAACCACTTGCCTATGATCGTCGGTGGCTGTGCCTGCATGAAAGACGATGGCAGGCTGATTTGAATCATTATGCACCGTTTCGACTTTGTCCAGCCCGCGTATCAACATCCCTTTTGGATAGGAAGCAGGATACCCGTCGGCTGCGAGGACCACGCAACATGTCGACTCACCTGAATGATGTATCTCAAAGCTATCAAGTTCTTGCAGCACAGTCGCTTCACACAGTTTTATAAAATCATTCTTGATGCATGGCAAGATACACTGACACTCAGGATCACCGAAACGACAATTGTATTCTACCACTTTAGGGCCAGCCTCGGTCAACATTAACCCGACATATAGAATCCCTGTGTAAGGAGCATCTTTGACTTGCAATCCAGTTATGGTTGGCTCAACAATCATTTGTTGAATTTGGTCTAGGAGCGCATCAGTTACTACAGGCGCTGGGGAATACGCACCCATGCCTCCAGTGTTTGGCCCTTTGTCCCCATCATAGATCCGTTTGTGATCCTGAGCAACACCGAGGATTTGGGATGAATAGCCGTCGGTTATAACAAACACTGACGCCTCTTCCCCTTCCATAAACTCCTCAACCACGAGTTGAGTGGAGGCCTGACGAAGCGATTCTGAAGCAAGACATTGCTCCAAAGCAGCGCTTACATCCTCAAGCGTTTCACACACAAAGACCCCCTTGCCTGCCGCAAGACCATCGGCTTTTAGCACAATAGGAAGACTTGCCTTTTGCTCAATCCACTCTTTAATGGCCATGGCGTCAGCATCTGTCGACAGCGTGAAAAGCTCCGATGTCGCTGTTGGAATCCCAAATTCGGCCATAAATTCCTTGGCAAAGGCTTTGCTTCCTTCCAATTGTGCTGCATATGCACTGGGGCCAAACGCTGGGATTTCATGTTGACGAAGTGTGTCTACGAGTCCATCCACAAGGGGTTGTTCTGGACCGATGACCACCATCGTAATGTCATGATCCTTGCAAAAGGCAATTACGTCTTGGTGATTTGCCGGCTCAAGATCGACACATTCCACCTGATCGAGAAATGCCATTCCTGGATTGCCAGGTGCGGCATAACACACCTCTACACCCTCAGAAGCAACAATAGCCGCTACCAATGCGTGTTCACGCCCACCCGATCCAATACATAACACGTTATGAGAGGGCATGGCTCAATATCTGTGTGAACCCTTGAACCTGTAGGCTAGCCCCACCAATTAATCCACCATCCACGTCAGGCTGGCTCAAAAGCTCTTTTGCATTGCCTGGTTTCATGCTACCACCATACAATACGCGCGTAGTGTCTGCCACTTGAGCGCCTACTGCACTTGCCAACCATCCTCGTATAAAGGCATGCATCTCTTGGGCTTGCTCCGGAGAGGCTGTTTCTCCAGTCCCAATGGCCCAAACAGGCTCATATGCGATACTGACGCTGCCCCAATGAGCCTCATCCAACCCCCGAAGGACAGGATCGAGTTGCTTGCGGACTACATCTTCCTGCGATCCTGCTTTGCGCTGATCCAGAGTTTCGCCTACACAATACACGACCTGAAGCCCTGCAGCTAGAGCCTTTTCGACTTTCACGACAAAGTCCTTCTCCGTTTCACCAAAGTATTCTCGCCGCTCAGAATGGCCCACCAATACCGCGCCACAACCTGCGTCAGCAATCATCCCCGCACTCACTTCCCCTGTGTACGCTCCCT
>JAVLBP010000019.1:0-17452 GCA_031581145.1 Balneolaceae bacterium | reverse complement strand
ACTGAATTGCAAAGCGGCGATTTATGCGATTCATCAACATGCGCGCAGGACGGGGATTGTCCTGCCGATCATGATCTCGGGGACGATCGTCGATCAAAGTGGCCGCACCTTGAGCGGACAGACAACGGAAGCGTTTTGGATTAGCGTGAGTCACGCGACGCCGCTCTTAAGCATTGGGCTGAATTGCGCACTGGGTTCGAAGCAAATGAGGCCCTTCATCAAAGAACTCGCCCAACATGCGACCTGCTTCACAAGTCTTTACCCGAACGCGGGGCTGCCGGACGAACTGGGCGAGTACAACGAAACAGGGGAGTTCATGGCGACGCAAATCTCGGACTATGCCAACGAAGGGATGGTCAATATTGTGGGAGGTTGCTGCGGGACCACTCCAGAACACATTGCGGCGATGGCCGAAGCTGCCGCAAAGCATGGCCCACGCAAACGCCCTGAGCCTTCTACCCTTTTGCAACTTAGCGGCCTTGAGCCGTTGGTCGTTCGTCCAGACACGCGGTTTGTGAATATTGGGGAACGCACCAATGTGACTGGGTCGGCCAAGTTCAAGAAACTCATTCTGGAAGAAAACATGGAGGAGGCGCTCAGTGTAGCATCTCAGCAGGTAGAAAATGGCGCGCAAATGGTGGACGTCAATATGGATGAAGGGCTCTTGGACTCCGAAACTGTGATGAGGGAGTTCCTCAACCTAATGGCGGCCGAACCCGATATTTCACGGGTACCCGTGGTGGTAGACTCCTCCAAATGGAGCATCCTTCTTGAGGGGCTCAAAGCGATCCAAGGGAAAGGTGTGGTCAACTCGATTTCGCTTAAGGAGGGCGAAGAGCGATTTTTGGAGCAGGCACGAACGATCCGCGATTTTGGTGCAGCCGTTGTGGTGATGGCCTTTGATGAGCAAGGTCAGGCCGATAGCTACGAGCGTAGGATCGAAATTTGCCAACGAGCCTACACGCTGTTGACCGAGCAAGCTGATTTCCCCCCTCAAGACATTATTTTTGACCCCAACATTTTGACCGTGGCCACAGGGATTGAAGAGCACAATAATTATGCGGTCGATTTTATTCGGGCGACATCCTGGATTAAGGAGAACCTTCCCCATGCCAAGGTGAGCGGGGGTGTAAGTAATATTTCGTTTTCTTTCCGAGGGAATGACACCGTCCGTGAAGCGATGCATTCGGCGTTTTTGTACCACGCCATCAAGGCTGGGCTCGACATGGGGATCGTGAATGCTGGTCAATTGGCGGTGTATGAGGATATTGCACCCGAGCTACTCACCATGGTGGAAGATGTCTTGCTCAACCGACACGACGAGGCCACCGAAACACTCATCACCAAAGCCCAGGACATTGCGGCCTCAGCCGGTGGACCCGCCGAAAAAGAGACGGCCGAATGGCGCGCAGGCACGCCCTCAGAACGAATTCAGCACGCACTACTCAAAGGGGTTGTTGAGCATATTGTCGACGATGTCGAAGAGGCTCGCCAACAGGTGGACCACCCCATCGAGGTGATTGAAGGGCCGATGATGGATGGGATGAATATCGTGGGGGACCTTTTTGGCGAGGGCAAGATGTTCCTCCCCCAAGTCGTGAAAAGTGCCCGTGTGATGAAAAAAGGGGTTGCCCACCTGGTCCCCTACATCGAGGCTTCGGCCGAAAAAGAGGGCAAAAAGGAGGCGAAGGCAAAGATCCTGATGGCAACCGTCAAAGGCGATGTCCACGATATTGGTAAAAATATCGTGAGTGTAGTCCTCCAGTGTAATAATTTTGATGTGGTGGATCTCGGGGTGATGGTGCCTGCAGATAAAATCTTGGCGGAGGCGCGTGCGCACAACGTAGATATGATTGGCCTGAGTGGTCTGATTACCCCGTCGCTAGACGAAATGGTGAATGTTGCCGAAGAAATGGAGCGAGAAGGGTTCACGATGCCATTATTGATTGGTGGAGCCACCACCTCGCGTATGCATACCGCCGTGAAAATTGCCCCAGAATACTCCCATCCGGTCGTCCATGTGACCGATGCGTCTCGAAGCGTGTCCGTCGTGAATCAACTCATGGGCAACTCCTCTAAAGAGACCTTTGTTGCTTCCTTGACGGACGAACAAACGGGGCTTCGCGAACAATTTGATAGCCGTCAACAAAAGAAAGAGTTACTCCCTATTGAAGAAGCGCGAGCCAATCACGATCAACCCGACTGGACGGGGTATACCCCTCCCGTGCCTGCACATTATGGCGTGCAAGACTCGATTACGTTCAGTGTAGCTGATCTGCGACCCTATATCGACTGGACGCCTTTCTTTATCGCATGGGAAATGAAAGGGAAATACCCCGATATCTTTGAAGATCCTAAGGTGGGTGAGATTGCCAAAAACCTGCACAAGGAAGCCAATGAGATGCTCGATTGGTTGGAACAGGGCCAACGGCTGCATGCAAAAGGGCGGGCTGGGGTGTTTGCCGCCAATGCCGAGGGAGACGACATACTCTTGTATACCGATGCGTCAAGGCAACACGAGCTCGCCCGCTTCCATACCCTTCGTCAGCAAGCCAAAAAGCGTGAAGGAGAACCAAACAAGGCAATGAGTGATTGGATTGCTCCTGTGGATTCGGGGCTGGATGATGCTTTAGGTTTGTTCCTTGTGAGTGCAGGCTATGGCATTGATGAACTCGTGGCCGAGTTTGAGGCTCAACATGATGATTATCAAGCGATTCTACTCAAAGCGGTGGCGGATCGGTTGGCCGAGGCCGCGGCGGAAAGGATGCATGAGATCGTTCGTAAGCAGACATGGAGGTATGCACCTGATGAATCGCTGCGTAATGATCAGCTTATCCTGGAAGAGTATGACGGAATTCGCCCTGCCCCAGGGTATCCTGCCCAGCCCGATCATACCGAAAAAATTAAAATCTTTGAATTGCTTGAAGGAGAGTCGGTCATGGGGGTCCGTTTAACGGAACAACTGGCCATGCATCCTGCCTCCTCCGTCTGTGGGTTGTATTTTAGCCATCCCGAGGCGAGATATTTTAATGTGGGCGCACTTCTTAAAGACCAAGTTGAAGATTATGCCTCTCGCAAAGGGATGTCCGTGAAGGATATGGAGACGTGGCTGGCCAGCCATCTAGGATACCGGACATCATAACCCACTAGGCATCTCGGCCTGGCATTACAGACCGCGTCTATTTTTAATAGACCCCCTTTTGCGATCAATAATCACTTAAAAGTGGTTACATCTCCCATTTTTACTATAATAGTGTCCGTTATGAGACTGTTAGCTCCCATTTATGGGAGTTACCTTGCATTTGATATGCCATTTGTTAATATTGGAGTAACAATTTGTTAACAATAATTTAACATACAATGAGGCACACTTATGAAGATTCAACTTAAATCACTGTTATTTAGCGCTTTACTCTTTGGCTCACTGCTTATGCCAGCGATGGCGCAAACCCTGCAGCCAGATGATGCGACACGCACCCTTCGGTGGGTAAGCCCATCACTCGTCGAGGTCACGATTACGTCACACGAAATCACCCAAAAGGGATTTTACTTGTTACGCAATCAGTCGATTGTTCGACATGGATCGTGGACTTTGTGGACGAATGGGGATAAAACCATGGCTGCAAGTTATGATAAAGGGGAGCTTGAGTGGTTGCAACACCCCAATGGCAAGCAGTACACGGCAGCGGATATTAAACGGCAACGTGGGCAGAATCCCACCCCAAATTTGATCGTGGATTAATGGGGTAACACTTGGATTGCCAAAGAGTTATTTAATTTTTCCCTTTGTTAACAATTCGGTAATATACATGTCCGATGCAGGATGAAGCCATGTGTAGTGTCACACAGTGAATCACACAGTGATCAGCATCGCGAGAAAGACTAACCACTTACACTATCTTCTGCACCTGACATGAGCGAATTGCTCACTGGTATTCAACAAGTAGGCATCGGCGTTCGCGACGTGGATGCCTCTTTTTATTGGGCCCATCGGATGTTCGATTTCGACATTCCAGTGTTTGATGATGAAGCCGAAGCCAAGCTCATGACCCGTTATACAGGGGGTGAGGTGCATTCACGGCGGGCATTATTGGCATTAAACCTCGCGGGCGGAGGTGGATTTGAAATCTGGTCCTTCAAAAGTCGAGATAGTCAGCCCCCTTCCTTTACCCCTGAATTGGGCGACATTGGGATTAATGAGGTGCGGCTCAAGGTCAAGGATATCGAGGCGGCTCACCGTCGGATGTTGAAGGATCAGCCCGAAGCGGTAAGTATGGTGGCTCAAGACCCATCCGATAATTCGACCTTTACAGTGACCGATCCCTTTGGCAATACGTTCCGTCTTGTGGAGAGTAAAGAATGGTTTTGCGAGCCCAAACATGGAGTGGGTGGTGTTTGTGGAGCGACCATTGGGGTGCATTCTATTGATAATTCCCTCCCCTTTTATCGCGATGTGTTAGGGTTGGACGATGTGGTCTATGACGAACAAGGTACGTTTCATGATCTAGACAATAAGCGTCGATTCCGTCGGGTTTTACTACACAAGCCCCAGGCTGAGGAGGGTGCTTTTGCACGGTTGTTTGGGTCCACGAGTATTGAGCTGGTACAATCCCTAGACAGAGAGGGGCGTGCGGTATTTGAGAATCGGTTTTGGGGAGATCTCGGGTATATCCATTTGTGCTTTGATGTGAACGACATGGACGCGCTCAAATCACGTTGCGAGTCAATCGGCGCCAAGTTTACAGTGGATAGCGCTGAGTCGTTTGATATGGGTGAAGCGGAAGGGCGATTTGCCTATGTCGAGGATCCTGACGGGACCTGGATCGAATTTGTCCAAGCTCACAAAGTGCCCATCCTAAAAAAACTTGGGTGGTTTATTGATCTGCGAAAACGTCGTTCCAATACGCCATTGCCCGATTGGATGCTCAAGTCTATGGGACTCAACCGAGTCTCACCCAAAAAAGCACGTGAAAAATACGCCCCATCTGTGTAACGTTGGAGCATGACGTTAGATCACATTGGTATTGCTGTTCGAGACCTAGACGCAGCTCTGGGCCATTATGAATCGGTCCTTGGGATTGAAAGCTCGGGTCGTCAGCGTGTAGAACACCAAGGTGTGGAGGTCGCTTTCATCGAGCTAGGCGACTCCAAAGTGGAATTTTTGGCTCCACTGGGTGACCAAAGCCCTGTTGCGAAATTTTTGGACAAGCGAGGCGAGGGAATGCATCATACAGCGTTTCTGGTAGAGGATTTACCCGCCGAAATCGCTCGCTTCAAAGAGCAAGGGTATCAGTTTTTAAGCGAGGAGCCTTCAGTTGGCGCGGGGGGAAAGCAGGTGATTTTTATGCATCCCAAGGAACATCACGGAGTCTTGATCGAGCTATGTGCAAAGACGGGTCAGACCATGGTGGATAAAACTCAAGATGCCACAATATGAAAAACGGCGGTACGACTCAAACCCTTTCCAAAAGCTCCTTCGTCCACTGCCTCGAGTGTCCCACCAAGCTCTATTATAAACTCCGCCCCAATGTCTATAAAAGTCTCAACGACGATAATGAGTTCTTGGCAGCGTTGGCTGAAGGGGGGATTCAAGTAGGCGAATTAGCCAAACTGTATTATCCAGAGGGGGTAGAGGTATCTTTTCAGCGAGACGATAAGCCAGCCATGTTGCGCGAAACGGCTAAGAAAATGGCCAGTGGGGATTGCGTGATCTTTGAGGCGGCGTTTCAGGTGGAGCGGGCCTTTGCGTTGGTCGATATTTTGCGCGTGAAAGGATCCACTGTGGAGGTGATTGAGGTGAAGTCAAAATCGTATTCTGAGGAGACCCAATTTTTGGGGAAACGTGAGCCCCATTATGTGACATCTGAATGGCAAAAGTATCTTTTTGATGTGGCGTTTCAGACCTGGATTGTGCGCAGATGTCTACCTAACCACCATGTTGTCGCCAAATTATGCCTTGCCGATAAGGATTCGGTCTCCACAATGGATCGGGTCCATCAACATTTCCGAGTGAGTGAAGACGAGACTGGTGGCAAGCAAGTGATTCCTACTCAGGAAGCGCGACAACATCCAGACGTGTTAGGTGCTAGACTTCTCAAAGAGGTGGATGTGACGCACATGGTGGATGACATCCTTGAAGGAAAAGGGCGTAAGCCAAAACTAGCGCTCGAAAGCGAAGGGTTTGATGCCTGGGTCCTGGGGCTTAGCGATGCGGTCGCAAAAGGCACAAAAATTGAACCTGTGATTGGGCAGGCATGCAAAGGGTGCGAATACCGAGTTCCACGTGCAAAATTAGACGGGTTGCAATCAGGATTTGAAGAGTGCTGGAGTCAGACATTAGGGTGGAAGGAGCAAGATTTTGAGGACCCATTAGCCATGGAGATTGGGCAGTGGCGAAAAGGGGTTGGGGCTCAGGACGTGTACAAAATGAAGGAGGTGACAGGGGAATTGATTGGCCTTGAGCAAGACGTAGTGGCCGATCCAGAAGCGCTTTATTCGATGATCCAGTGGGATAAAACAGGCTATCGTCAGGCTGCGCAGGCTTATCAACTCACGGGTCGCCACCCCGAGCGGGAAGTGCTCATGGATGGCTTTGATCATGAAATGGAGTCGTGGCGTTGGCCGCTTACCTTTATCGATTTTGAGGGGGTGCGTCCTGCGATTCCATTTCATAAGGGGATGCGTCCTTACCAGCAATTTCCATTTCAGTTTTCGGTGCATGTCCTTCATGAGGATGGACGCGTGGAGCACACTGCCGAATGGTTGGAAGAGGAGCCTGGGCGCAATCCGTTGCTAGGGTTTGCCGAGTCTCTTCGCGACGCACTCACCGACAAACCCGATAATCCAATCGGCACGGTCTTTATCTATTCCAAATATGAGCGGACCATGATGAAAGATGTCGTGGAGGTGCTGCGTGATACCGGCCAAGGGGACGAAGCGTTGCATGAATGGATTGATCGATTCATTCAAGATGTCGATGAGAAGATTATTGTGGATCAACATGATTTAGTGAAGGCATATTACTTCTCACCCATTATGGGTGGGCGAACGAGCATTAAGGTGGTGCTACCCGCTGTGCTACATCATTCCGACTATCTCAAGCAAACCTATGCTGAGCCCTACAGTGGGCTCAGTATCCAGGGGATGCGGTTGTTGGAGCCACGACCCGATGGCAAGATCGATCCCTACTACCAACTCAAACAGATTGACGCTGAGATTCCTGATCCAAGCACTGCCGATGAAGACGAAACCGTGGCTGGGGTAAGCATTGCCGACGGGGGCGCCGCGATGATGGCTTGGGCTCGGATGCAATTTGATGACGTGGAGCCCACCCGACGTCGCGCGACGTTTGATGCGTTGTTGCGTTATTGCGAGCTAGACACCTTGGCCATGGTGCTCATTATGCAACATTGGTTGTCGCTACGGGGCAAGATGTGAGCCTGGCGCAGGTGAGCCGGGTGTAGAGGACAAAACTATACACACCCCGCGGCTTAATCCTCTTGACCGCTCTGGCCATCCTGACTATGCGCATCAAACCACCCTGTGATGTAGGCAACTTTCCGGAATAGATTGCTTGGTTTCGCTGCAATCCCATGGCTCGATCCTTGGATGCGAACCATCGCAGACTCCACACCTTGTAGTTTTAGCGCACCATAATATTGCTCGGTCTCACTCATGGGCGTTCGGTAATCCTGTTCACCTGTGAGGAGCATTGTTGGTGTCGTTACGTTGCCAACCAAAGAGATCGGTGATAGCTTGAGATACTGATCAGGATCTTCCCAAGGCTTCTTTGTAAACCAATATTTACTGAAGAATGGCACATTATCGGCGTTTAATACAAAGCTATACCAATTGATGACGGGTTTCGCAACGACCGCGGCTCGGAAGCGATCGGTTTTCCCAATCGCCCACGCTGTAAGGACACCGCCTCCACTTCCGCCCGTGATGAAGAGTCGATCCGTGTCGATGTAGCCCTGATCTACGACATAATCCACAGCGTCCATGAGGTCGTTATGATCTTCTGACGGATAATTTCCATTGATATAAGCGGCAAAGTCCTCCCCATAGGAGGTGGACCCGCGGGGATTGGTATACACCACGACATACCCTTGACTCGCCATAAATTGAAGCTCTGGACTGAATTGTGGCCCGTATGCGGAGTAAGGACCTCCATGAATTTCGAGAATCAACGGATAGGATCCTGATGGGTCAAAGTTTGGCGGCGTGATAATCCAACCATGCACCTCAAAATCATCCACCGATGATGAAACAAAAAACTCATTTACCTCGCCAACTTGGGTGGTTGAGAAGAACTCGTCATTATAGGAGGTCAAGGTGTTGACCGAAGAGCGCCCTTTGTGTGAGCCTACCGAAAGCTGAGTTGGGCGTTGGGCTGTAACACTCGAGAATGCAAAGTCACCACGACCCGTCACCGAAAACGAGCCCCCTGCATACGGACGCCCCAACGTTGGGCTCCCAAGATGAGTCGCCAATTCTTCTAGGGTCCCCTTAAGATCGACATACCCTATTTTTGCGACCCCTTTCTCGGTGTATCCGACATAGAGCCCCTCACTATTGTCATCCCAATGAATCGCACCGATGTCTAAATCAATCGACTCGCTGATCACACGTTCTTGCGATCCGTCGGCATTCATGATGTATAATTCTGACTGTTGATAGCCTACAAATCGATCTTCATACCCAGTGAACGCGATGTACTCCCCATTGGGTGACATTTTAGGTTGATTATGTGGCCCCCGATTGTTGGTGAGAGCTGTCCGCTCCCCTGTCGATAAGTCAAGGCTGTAAATTTGTTCATTATTGGGATCCATTTCTCGATTCTCCGAGAAATTTGCTGTAAACAACACATGTTGTCCATCTGGCGCCCAGCTAACATTGGAGTGATCGGTTGGAAACTCTGTTAACTGAATCGGGGCTCCACCCTCTGGAGACACGACGAAAATCTGCTGATGACCTTCCTCTAGATACCCTCGACCATCATAGCGATAAACAGCATTATCAATGTACCGTGCACTCTCCTCCCAAGTCGCTCCTTTGGGTGGTGTGGGTATGTTACCCATGGAGCTGGGTGCCTCAGGAACAAACATGGTAAATACAATCTGGGAACCATCGGGAGACCACTGCACTTGACCTGGTGAGCGTGATAGATTGGTAATGGAGGCTTGTCTTCCAGATTCTAACCAATACACAAAAAGTTGAGCTGAGCCCTCTTCACTTGTGACATACAAAAAGCGATCACCATCGCGATGCCATTGGACAGAGCCTGCATTTTGTTTGCCAGAGGTCAATGCCTGATGATTGGATCCATCCACATCGATAATCCACAAGTTGGACATTCGCTTATCGGTCATCACATCAAATTGATGCTTCTCATAAATAACCCGCTCTCCGTCAGGTGAAATCTGTGGATTCGCTACCATTTGAAGGTCAAAAATATCCATGTAGGAAAAGTTTTTTGGCTCAACTTGAGCGTGTGTCGTAGTTCCTACAACGGTTAAAAAGAGTATGAGAGATAAAATCTGACGCATGGTTGAAAGGCTTTCTTGAATGAGTTGGTTTAGTGTGTCGGGGACTGTAGATGGTGTGGCATGGACTAGATGCAATGTTCCATGGACTAGATGCATTGTTCCAGGGACTACTCCAGGGACTACATTCGGTTTGACAGTTTAATATGAATAATTGTCTACCCTATCAATATAGACGAATCGTGAAAA
Source organism: Balneolaceae bacterium (assembly GCA_031581145.1). Classification (GTDB taxonomy): domain Bacteria; phylum Bacteroidota; class Rhodothermia; order Balneolales; family Balneolaceae; genus UBA8296. The sequence continues at coordinate 7,718 of JAVLBP010000019.1, read as the reverse complement.
AAACAGTATGTTTAAAGTTCTTTCGGGGCGTGGCGTAGTTCGGTAGCGCACTCGGCTGGGGGCCGAGGGGTCGCAGGTTCAAATCCTGTCGCCCCGACTTGAGCAAGAAGCTACTTCTACTTCTCGCGAGCTATATTCTTCCACATTGGTTCTTTCATTTGCGATAAGAACCTCTTTTAGGTACTTATTGCAAATATATGACCCAATCACCTCCCTCTTCACGACGCGCTCCAATTGATGTTTTTGGCGACTGGGCCACTCAAGGCAAGGATCAAGGTATGGAAACGGGCCACGCACGGGCCGTGAATAATATGCTCGACTATGCCCTGCCCAAGGTTTCCAATCCCGAGGCTTTCACTTTTTTGGATGCAGGATGTGGTAATGGGTGGGTCGTTCGGAAAGTGCGGGAGACGAAAGGGTGCCAACAGGCCATGGGTGTGGATGGCGCACAGGCGATGATTGACAAGGCTCGTTCGATAGATCCAGCGTTTGCAAATGCTTATGAGTGTGCGGATCTGCTGAGCTGGGCGCCGACAGAACCTGTGGATCTGGTTCACTCCATGGAGGTGTTTTATTATGTGGAGAATCCTGCCGACTTGTTGCAACGAGCCTTCGAGCATTGGATAGCTCCAGGGGGTCGACTTATCCTAGGCGTCGATTTTTATCTGGAGAATACGGTTTCGCACGACTGGCCTGAGCAGTGTGGCGTTGATACCATGACATTATGGTCAGAATCGCAGTGGGTGGAGGCTTTTACCGCAGCTGGATTCTCCGAGGTCGAACATTGGCGAGTAGATCAAGGGAGGAAGCCTGATTGGGAAGGGACGCTCGTGGTGACAGGTGTGGTGCCTGGTTGATAGAACAGGGTCATGAACACTGGTGTGGGGGCTGGTTGATGAAACGGGGTCACGATCACAGGTTCTTAATTCACACGTTCAACATTCACAGAATGTAAAACGACCTGCTCAGCGAGTATCTTCCACCACTCCCAATCTTGTCATTACATGTATTGTACGTATCTACTGGTTTGCGTAAATTATAGCCATACACATTCACGTCTTTTGGGAGGGAGATATGGCACAATCTAATCCACGCATTACAATCCTTTGGTTAAGTCTTTTAGCCATTTTTGGTAGTACGTTTTTGGTAACAAGCTGTCAATTTGGCGAGCAAGATGACTGGACACCGGAAGCCGCAGCGTTATTTGAACCCATTCCTGCAAATGCTCCAGTTCCGGAGGATAATCCCATGACCGAGGAGAAAATTGAGCTTGGTCATAAACTGTTTTTTGAGCCCTTATTATCACGTTCTCGAGTGATTTCGTGCAATACCTGCCATGTTGTGGGAGCCGCGGGTATTGATCACCGTGAAGTTGCCATGGGTGAAATGGGACGCACGGGCCCCCGAAACACACCTACTGTGTATAATGCCGCATTTCTGGCAGCACAATTTTTAGATGGCCGTGCAGCCACTCTTGAAGAGCAAGCTGTGGGCCCTATCCAAGCGCATGTTGAGATGGATTTAACACCAAGCGAAGCCATGGCAAGGTTAGACAAGACTGGTTACCGCCCCTATTTTGAGGCTGCTTTTCCAGATGCAAGTGAATCATTTACCTTCGATAATTTGGCCAAGGCAATCGCGGCTTTTGAGCGCACGTTGATTACTCAGGGATCTCGGTTTGATGATTATCTTGAAGGCAACCGCGATGCGTTGACGGCAAAAGAGCTTCAAGGTTTAGAATTGTTCCAAGCTAACGGATGTGCAGGTTGTCATAATGGCGTTATGCTTGGTGGCATGACCTATTCAAAATTTAGCCATGCTGAGAATAAGGGTGGTGATGACATGGGTCGATATGAAGTGACCGGACGCGAAAGCGATCAATATGTTTTCCGTGTCGCACCCCTGCGCAATGTTGCCTTGACCTATCCATATTTTCATGACGGCTCGGCAGAAACTCTAGAGGATGCTGTCAAAATAATGGGGCGCAGTCAGCTAGGTCGACGGTTCAATGAGGAAGAAGTTGATCAAATTGTCGCTTTTTTGGAAACGCTCACGGGTGAATTCAAGGTTGTGCCACACCCAGCTCTTCCGCGATAACTCAACCGACCCTTCGGCGGTAATCCCAGCCTAAGGCACCACTTGGAGTCCTGGCACTACACGAAAATGATTGTCTAGCGTTGCTACAGGGCACCCATGCTCCTTGGCTAGCGCAGCAATCCACAAGTCGTTTGTAGGAATGGGTGTCCCGGCATGTTTGAGCTCTGCAGCAATAAAGCCCATATGCTCTGATGTACGATAGGTTACCTCCACTAGATGAACTCGAGGTGTGTCCATAAATTTGTGAAGGTGGGCGATTTCGGATGTTGAGGATAACTGTTTTGGCTCATCATGCTTATCCAACCCATCCAATAAATAGAAACCTGTCATTAACTCACCTAGCGTAATCGTTGGTATCAAAATCTTGGGTGCTTTTCGAAGTAGATCGGCAACCTGAGGATCTCCTCGCAAAAAAGCGATATAACAAGAAGTGTCAAGGAGAATAGGTGTCATGCTCACAGAAGGGGATCAAGCTGACCAAAACGACTCATCTACCTGACCAAAATCGGCGAGCGCGGTCTCCATGTCGGCTGCATCTTCGGGAGTCCATCGTCCCATTGAAAAGTCTAGATCTGAGTGAGTGTCCGTAAATCGGTGTTCCTTAGCTAAGCCAAACCGCTCTTCCAAAATGGACAAAATGCATTGATTCACACTTTGATTCTCCTGTTCCGCAAGTGATTTTAGATGATCATCCAATTGTGGTGAAATCCCTCTCAAGGCAAAGTTTTTCATATGCTTTTGTGAACCGTGGGTTGGGTTTGATGGTGGATTGATACCTCGAACTGTTTGTATGATATCACCAAATGATTTATTTATGATATTATTTTTTAATATTGAAGTCAAATTTATGGCTGTCATATGTGTAGGTTCTTAGCGATTGGGGTAATATTCGTGTTTCTTTACTAAGAACATCGTGGTTTAGATTCCTTACATGATTATTTAGAATTGGTTCGAGAGTAACCACTCACTCACATCCTTCAACTAGTCAGCAAAACCCTATGTGTGGTCGATACGCAGTTCATTCCCTAGCCTCTGTTGCGCAAACTTTTGGCCATGCCGGAAAGCAGGCCGTCCAGTCCATGCAAGAAAGAGGTCGATGGCCTTCGTACAATGTGAGCCCCATGACACCTATTCCAGTGTTTACTCAGGCCACGGGATCCGACCCAACACCCACAGAGCCTACTTTCCAAGTCAACATCACTCAATGGGGCTATTCCCCCAGCTGGGCCGACAAACCGATGAACTTAATCAATGCACGGGTGGAGACATTGAATGCGAAACCTTCGTTTCGAGAGGCGGCGAGATGTGTGATGGTGGCCGATGGATGGTACGAATGGCAACAAGGCACATCAGCTAAGCAACCATACTATCATAAGTCGCAAAAGGGGTCGCTCCTGTTGTTTGCAGGGATTTTCAACGACCATGGAGCGTGCATCGTCACGCGAGAAGCCGCCGAAGACCTGGCAAACATCCATCATCGTCAACCCCTTTTACTATCCACCGAAACCATGGTCGAGTGGCTATCGTCGCACTCTACGCCAGGCACTTTCGTGGCAGAAGACCAGCCAAAGATTGAGGCGTATCCGGTAAGTCAACGGGTCAACAAGCCTGCCCATAATGATCCATCGTTACTCCAGCGCGTGGAACCGTTTAGCGGCGACTTATTTCTCTAGCGCTATCACGAGGGCAGAACCAACCGTCGAGAGGCCAAGCAACATACACCTCACGCCGCACGACTCTAGCACAACCTTAACCTTCGCACGCGATACAGGTCATGTCATTGAGCTGTAGCTTCTTGCGGGCAAACGCCTGAGCCGAGTTCATGGAGTGTTGATAATACAACGTCTTCACACCAAGCTTCCACGCGTCGACGAGGAGCGTATTAATCTCTTTCACACTCAAATCTGGCGGGATCATCAAGTTCAAAGACTGCGCCTGATCGATATAATCCTGACGAATGGCCGCCTGATTTATGATTGATGACTGATTAATCTCCGCAAACGTCCGGAATACCTCTTTTTGGTCATCGGTCAAGAAGTCGAGGTGTTGGACCGAGCCATCGTGTGTCTTGATGCTATCCCACACATCTTTGGTGTTCTTGTTGAGGTCTTTGAGAAGCTCGATCAACACTGGATTTTTGATCGTGACTTTCATCTTGGCAAGATCCTTGACGTAACAGTTTGACCAAAGCGGCTCGATCGATTGTGACACCTGGCCAAGGATAAACGCTGAGGAGGTGGTGGGAGCGATCGCGTTGAGCGTCACATTGCGTCGGCCTACCCCTTCCAGATATTCTGGCTCACCAAATTTGGTTGCGAGCTCCTCCGATGCCGCGTAGGATTTATCCTGGATGAGCTTGAAGACTTCGACATTGAGTTTGGCTGTTTCACGAGTATCAAAGCCTAGCATTTTGCTCTGGAGGTATGAGTGCCATCCAAGCACACCTAGGCCGAGCGCCCGCTGTCGCTTGGCAAAATTGTAGGCCCGCTCCATAAATTCGAAGGCCTTTTTCCCTTCAGGTGTGCCATTATCGCGAACGGCTTCGAGCTTTGTCAAAAATTCAGTCACCACGGAGTCGAGGAAATAGACCATGGTCTCGACGGCGTCCGTGTCTTTCCACTCATCGTAATGGAGAACATTCATCGACGACAAGACACATACAAACGACTCATCAGAGCTATCGGCTAATGCGATTTCGGAGCATAGGTTGGAATGGGTAATTTTAGCATCACGGTCCTTGTAGACATCAGGGGCTTTTTTATTCATCGTGTCGGTGAACATGATGTAGGGGTAGCCAATCTCGCCACGACGCTGGATCACTTTGGCCCAGCGTTGGCGTTTATCACTATCGCCATCAATCATCGCCTCCATGAACTCATCACTGACCGTAACCGCATGGGTGAGCTCTTGGATGGGCGCACCCTCCGTACCAATATCGAGGAACTCCATGGCATCAGGGTGATCCAGTGGGAGGTAGGGCGAAAATCGTCCTCGGCGTGTGGATCCTTGGGAGATATTATCCACAATAGACTCAAACAGGCGCATAAAATGGACGGCCCCAGGAGCTTCGCCATTGTCTGTGATAGGGGCCCCGCGGCCTCGGATGTTGCCAAAATATCCGCTTGTTCCACCCCCCATCTTGGACATTTCTCCTACTTCGGCCGACGTGGAGAGGATACTCTCGATATTATCGTCGACATACGATCCAAAACAGGACACTGGGAGCCCACGCTTTTTGCCATAATTGGCCCAAACTGGGGACGAAAGCGAGTACCACCCTTTGCCCATGTATTCATAGAACTTGTCGGCAAACCCGTCGATTCCAAGCAAAGACTCAGCATGATCAGCAATGGCGCGAATCCTCGTCATGGCATCCTCCCCTTCGCTCAAGTATCCTCTGTGCAGGAAGGTTTGGGTTTCTTCGGTGACCCAGTCAAATGGTTCGCGTGTGCTCATAATGCTAATGGGATTTTGGTCTTATTGGGGTAATGCTATACGTTTGGGGTGGGTAGCTTGTGACGTGGTTGTTTCTGGTACGGAGCTCCTCTATCACAGGCTCCATGAGACAGAAGAGCCCAGCTGCATTTCTCCAGCCAGGCGCATTCTGTTCGGGGGCCGTGCTGCTTAAAAGAGGTCGTCTTCAGTGACCGACTGCTGCCTCTTGGTATAATTAATGCTTCGCTTGTTGAAGAAGTCGGTGTGTTTGGTCGCCACCGTCTCATCATCAAACCATTCGGTCTTGGCAAGGAGCTCTTCGTCGATCTCGAAGATGGGGTCGATGCCAATCTCACCGAGAGAACGGTTGAGTCTGTGGCGGATAAACTCGAGCGTCTCCGCTTTGGATAAGAAGTCGAGATCTCCCTGCTCAAACATCCATTCTACAATGTCACGCTCTGCATCCCACGCCTCAAGTGAAGCGATCTTGATATCCGTAACGAGATTGTCTGTCCACCATCCTGGATTCTCTTCTTTGATCGTGTTGATCAGCTCAAAGCCAAATTCTGCATGAATCTGCTCTTCTTTGGATGTTGCCTCGACCGCATTAGAAATTCCTTTGAGGGCATTTTTGAACTTGTTAAAGCTCATGATGACCAAGAACTGGCTAAACAGTGAGATATTCTCTACAAACATTGAGAATAGGATAATGCTTTCGAAATATTCCTCGTTAGGGACTTCGCGAGCTCCAGAGATCACACGCTCTAGGTATTTAATGCGTTTGCGAATCGCAGGTACCTCAACCAGTGTCTCAAACTCCCCATTGAGCCCCATAATATTAACGAGGTGGGAGTATGCATCGGCGTGGCGTACCTCAGACTCGGCAAAGGTTGCCCCAACATTGCCAACCTCTGGCTTGGGCATTTTTTTGTAAAGATCTCCCCAGAACGTCTTGACCGCAATCTCGATTTGAGAGATGGCGAGCATGGCACGTGTGACAGTTTGTTGCTCTTTTTCGTTGAGCGTCACCTTCATGTCTTGGATATCCGAGTTGTAATTGAACTCGGTGTGGACCCAATAGGAGTGGCGGATTGCATCGACGTAGTCTGCAAGGTTTGGGTACTCAAAAGGCTTGAGATTGGTACGCTTGCGAAATATATCGGGCTTCTTTTTGCTGCGGTAGACGATGTATGACTTCGCCGCCTCATTCGCGCGATGGTTCATCAACTCATCTTCGACCGTATTGTGGATCTCTTCAACCGTTGGAATTTTTGTCTCATCCTCAAGCACACGACGAGCTACATCCTGGACAATCTCCTCGGCGACGTCCATGTTGACATCGTCCACACTACGCATCGCTTTCAAGACTGCTTGCCTAATTTTGTCTTCTTCGAAGGGTCTTTTCTCACCCGTTTTTTTGATAACGTATTTACTCATCGTGCCTCACCTTATGCTGTTAGATCTCAAGTTATGTTGGAGAGCAGAACGTATCTTGAATAAATGGACGCTAGAACGCAGTGTGCACGGCCTCTCGATGTTACCGTGATTTTTGGTCTAGATTTTAGCGTCTAATTTCGTTCTGATCACTGCACTCAAATTAGACGAGTGGACTGTTAGCGTCAACATAAAATTGGATTACTTTTCCACAAAATGCACAACTTGTCCACAGCAAAATATCTTGCGGCGGGGTGGCATTATCGCTACACCCCTCCATGTCTATGTGGATAACTTTCGAAAAAGGCTTTCTGAGCGATCTAGAGGGGGTTTTTCATGCCACCCAACAGCTTAATCATGCCTTAACAGTCTCATAACAATGGGTTTATGAGAGTTATCCACAGTTGAGGGTGGGTTGTGGATTACTTAATCAGCACGAGGGTCCGGGTCTGGACGAAGGGTTGGCCTGTGGCTTGGTTGACGGCTCGCAGGCGGTAGATGTAGACACCGCTTGCCAGGGAGCGGCCATCAAAGGTCGCGGTGTGGTAGCCAGCGGCTTGGGGGCCTTCCGCTAGCGTGGCGACACGACGGCCTACCATGTCAAAGACCTCGAGGGTCACTTGCGAGGCCTGAGGCAAGGCGTAGCGAATCGTGGTCGTGGGATTGAACGGATTCGGGTAGTTTTGTCTCAGGTCGTAAGCAGTGGGCAGGGCGTCTGTGCCTTCGGTGGAGGTGACCACGCCGCCATCTCC
>JAVLBP010000018.1:0-27071 GCA_031581145.1 Balneolaceae bacterium | reverse complement strand
ACCATCTCACTTGGGGCAAACCGACTTCGCGCGGAAACCGCGGCTATCTCAGCGCTTTTGCATCTTCAGCTCGCGCCTCACTAGCCAACATTTCAAGGGCTTTGACCGAATCCCATTGTTTCATGGCTTGCTTGATTTCATCACCAAAGACATCATTAATCACAGGGTAAAAATAAGGTGAGCCCCACACTTGACGTGCAAGTTCCGCTTTCAAACGCCCCATCACCATCCAATCAGTCTTGTCAACGTAAGACGGTGGCACGATGAGCGAATCGCCAGATACATCGGGTGCGCTCGCGCTTGCATCCACAACCAAACCTTTCTCTTTCATCAACTCATAAAACGTCTCTTTGTCATCCTCGGTAAAGGCAAAGTTCTCACGGAATGACTCAAAATCAGTCTCCCATGACATCCGGAACTCGTCGTTGTTGGCATCGAGGTAGCTTCTCACAAAATCGAAATCGACCTGGTTGCCCACCATCAAATTGAACATATACCCCGATAATGTGTCCTCTTGCACCAAAATATCTGGCACAATGCCACCGCCACCATAGACCGTGCGCCCTGCTGTTGTGCTATATTTTAGACTATCGGGGACCGTCTCAATAAAATCAATGGCATCCACAGATGCGTCATCCTCGCGAGCGATAATTTCATGGACATAGTCTTCACGCCCATCTTTAAACGGTTTCTGAATAAGACGCCCCGATGGCGTGTAGTATCTAGAAATCGTCACACGGATATTTGACTTATCTGCCAATTCATACTGCTGTTGCACCAACCCTTTTCCAAAGGAGCGTTTTCCCACAATCAACCCCCGATCGTGATCCTGAACCGCCCCAGAAACAATTTCAGAGGCGCTGGCTGAGCCTTCATTGACCAACACAATGAGCGGTGTATCTTTCAATTCCCCATCACGTTGTGAGTCATAAGAGGAGGTAAAGCGACGATGCCGTGATTTCGTGGCTACAAGCTCGACACCCGAAGGGAAAAACTCCTCTGCGATTGCAATTGCTTGACTCATGTACCCCCCAGGATTCCCTCGAAGATCCAGGATCAATCGCTGCATGCCCTCCGGCTCAAGATCTTGCACACTCGTCATAAACTCTTCATGAGTCGTGGCTGCGAAACGGTTAATCTTGACGTAGCCTGTCTGGTCATCTAGCATGTAGTGCGTATCCACAGTAATCAACGGGATATCATCACGAATAATATCAAAATCGAGCTCTCCTGTTCCTGGGCGAAGGATTTTGACATGCACGGAGGATCCTTTCTCCCCACGCAAACGTGCCACCACATCTTCATTATTAAAGCCGACGGCTGTGCTATCTTCAATCTCGATGATTCGGTCGCCACTACGTATGCCTAACCGGTCGCTAGGCCCCCCTGAAATGGCTGTCACCACAGTAATGGTATCCGATATAATATTAAACTGAATCCCAATCCCCTGGAATTTTCCAGCAAATTGCTCTTGAATACGCTCATTATCCTTGGGCTCGATGTAAACCGAATGGGGATCTAATGTATTCATCATTTTGATGACCGATTGTTCGGTAAGGGCGGTCAAATTCTCGTCTGGATAGACATTCATGACATACTCATAGGCGGATTTGAAACGCTCATAGGATCCGCGTAGGCCTTCAACAGTGGGCTGTTCCACAAACGTCGTGTCCAAGGGGGTGCCAAGCAATGTACCCTCGGTAATCGTCGTGTCGTCCATCGCTTCGACAAACCCACGCATACTCTGCTCATGCAGGTCGTTAATGTCAGCGACATTATAGTAGTTATCAATGACGCGCTGTTGAGCTTGAACATACTTGCGGATATTATTCTCATGATCGTCGGTGGGGGAGACAACGGGGTCGATACCTGTCACCCAAAGCAATCCTAGAATCGCTGTGACAACACTTGGTGGGAAAAACAGGGAGAAAAATCCTGGGAACATAAGCTTACGCGTTTGTGGGCTCGTCGGCCTCTTTTTCATAATACTCTAAAATCTCGTCGTCCTCGTGAACCTCTTTGGGGGACTCCACCTTCTCAGCTTCATTTAACACCTTGTCCAACGACCATTGGCGATTCACTGCATCCACGATATCAACTTCAGTACCTGGAATCGCCGCACGAAAATCGCTCAAAGACATACTCTCGTCGGCAATGAGTTTTAGTCGAACGTTGTAGCGTCTCATCCACTTCCAACGATGACTCCACCACCCACCATTCTCAAGGTGCGACTTCAAATATGGGTTTACAAACACTTCAACCACGCGATATCCTGTTTGGCGACGGAACTTCGAGAGCCATGCCGCTAAATCATTGACAACGGTATCCTTCGAAATCACCGTTCCTGAGCCCTTACAGCTTGGACAAGGTTGTGTCACACTTTTCACCACACTGGGTCGAATACGTTGACGTGTAATTTGGATCAGCCCAAAATCGCTCATCCCAATCACATTGGTCTTGGCACGGTCTTTTTTGAATTCTTTCTTGAGTTCATCAAAGATTTTCTTGCGGTTTGCATCCTCTCGCAGGTCGATAAAATCGACTACGATAATGCCACCCAAATCTCGAAGGCGTAGCTGTTTTGCAATTTCGCGAGCCGCTTCAAGATTGGTTTTGAGGGAGTTATCCTCTTGCTGATCCTTTGCTGCATAGGGCCCTGAGTTGACATCCACAACATACATGGCCTCGGTCTGTTCAATAATGAGGTACCCACCCGATGGCATTTTGACACGGTCGCTAAAGATGGAAGCCACATCATTGCTGATATTATAGCTGTCAAAAATATGGTCGCGGCCTTTGTAAAGTTTGACGGCCTTTTCAAGCGCCGGGGAGATCGTGCCGGCAAACTCTTTGGTCTCCTTGTACATCTCGTAATCGTCAATCAAAATCTGATCGTACGATTTGGCAAACAGATCTCGAAGAATGCTCTCGGTCATGTCGAGATCTTTGTGGAGTAACTGTGGCGGCTTGGCCCCTTCGAGTTTATCCATCAACCGCTCCCATTTTTGCAAGATCATCCGCATATCATCTTCGATCGCCTCCTCCTCTTGGCGTTCGGCTACCGTGCGTACAATCACACCAAACCCTTCAGGAAGCATGGAACCTACAATCGATTTGAGACGCTTTCGCTCTCGGAAATTGTTAACCTTTTTGGACACCGCCACATGCTTACCCATGGGAATGAGCACCAAAAAGCGCCCTGCAATAGAGATATCTGTGGTAATTCGTGGCCCTTTACTGCCCATAGGCTCTTTGGCAATCTGGACCAACATCTTTTGGTTGGGTTGCAAGAGCTTACCCGCAAGCATTTGCTTGTCGTGATTCTTGAGACTGTCAAATTTGTCGAGCTGCTGGAGCGCCTCTTTTGGGATGTTTTTGGTGCCATTGATCATCCTCACATACTCACCAAGATGGTCACCGGCGTCCGAAAAGTGTAAAAAGGCGTCTTTTTCGAGACCTACATCAATAAAGGCTGCCCGTATCCCAGGCATGACCTTGTGCACTCTGGCGAGGAAGATGTCGCCAACGGTACGTTGATTTTGCTCAGAATCGATGAAAAGCTGCGATAGCTCTCCTTTTTCTATTAAGGCGATTTGCGTTTGTTTCCCGGAGGAATGAATTAAAACTTGGTTGCTCATAAAACGGTTGATTGGACTGCGAACACAACGTGAGGGAAGGCTCTAAATGTGGAGCCCGACGGATCGGTGTTCCAGTACACATAGGCTGGAAAAAGCCTACATGTGAGTCGTGTTCTGTGTGTAGTGAGTTGAATTCGGCAGGCGCAAAGATTGCCAGAGAATGTCGCTCAGGGGCTGCCGAGAAATGAAAAAAAGTTGTGAATTCGATCCATTCACGCAACAAATTGTGCATCATATTGTACATCATAGACGTGCTCCACAGCAGGAAACGTTCTTCGTGTCTGGACAAAGAACGCGCCGAGGCGGTCAAAACGTATATGAAATGAGAAAAAATCAACTTTGCTTGCGCGTTTTGGATTGAGTGTGCAATATACAAAAAAGGGAGGCTTGATGGGTGGCGATTTCCCGATGATGTTGCCCGGGAAGGTTCCTCTTTGACCCGTTCAGTTACTCTTTCACCCGTTCAATATTGGCTCCAATGGCCGTAAGCTTCGTCTCCAACGCCTCGTAGCCTCGATCTAGATGGTAGACTCGTAACACGTCAGTTTGCCCCTGAGCAACCATGGCAGCCATCACCAAACTCACAGACGCCCGTAAATCTGTACTCATCACCGACGCCCCATTCAGCGGCGTATGACCAGTTACCCATGCCACATTATGCTTCACTTCAATTTCCGCACCTAATCGTCCAAGCTCTGGCGCATAACTAAATCGATCTTCATAAATTCGATCTTCCACAGCCGACGTGCCATGAGCCTGCGTCAACATGGTGGCCCATTGAGCTTGCAAATCGGTGGGAAATCCAGGGTAAATATCGGTACGCACCGAAATCGGGGTAATCCGTTCTGGTGCTTTGACTCGAACAGAGGTGCCTTCGCTATTAAACTCACAAATGGCGCCCGTCAGTCGAATATCATCTGCCAGCCCTCCCAATTCAGCGCGACGAATCCCATGAATTGTGCAGACACTGTCTGGGTGCATCATGGCTGCAATCATGAACGTGCCAGCCTCAATACGATCGGGTGAATTATCCCAATCTAGGCCTTGCAACTGCTCCACCTTGCGGACAGTAAGCGTGGAGGTGCCAATGCCCTCGATATCGGCCCCCATGGCCTGCAGCGCCTTGCAAAATTGGACAACATCGGGCTCTAGTGCGGCATTTACCAATCGAAACGACTCGGATCTCAACACTGCTGCAAGGATGAGATTAATGGTCGCACCCACGCTGCTTGGCTGCAGAGTAAAACTTGACGGGGGAAGGTTCGCCGGTCCCTTTGCCTCAATGTATCCCCCATTTTGGGTCATCGAATACCCCATAGCCTCCAACCCCTTGAGATGAAGATCTACAGGCCGAGGTCCCCAAGCGCATCCCCCGGGAAGAGAGACTCGTGCCTCTCCGCAGCGCCCCAATAGGGCTCCCAGCATGTAGAATGAGGCGCGCATTTTACGCACAAGATCATAGGATGCCTCGGGTGTATGTAGCGTGGCTCCATCGCATGTCCACCGATTCTCTTCTTGATGAAACGACGCCTGTGTCCCGGTGCCTTCAATCACTTTTGTAAACGTGGTGATGTCTTGCAGCCTGGGGACATTGCGAATCTCGGAGCGCTGTTCGGATAGAAGACAAGCAGCCATCAACGGCAATGCGGCGTTTTTGGACCCGCTGACATGAAGCTCGCCATGAATGGGCGTAGGGCCGTGTATCACAAATTTATCCATATCGTATGATGTACGTGTTTATGATGGTTCCCCGTCTTTGTTGGCCTCAGGCGGCCGGTTGCCAGAGGTTTTTTGCGATGTCTTATCCGCAGTTTTGCCAGCTTCGTTGGTTTTGGCTTTGGCTAAAGCAAGGGCTTTGACCCCTTTATGTGTCGATTGAAAATGAAAGCCTTGCATATTATCTGCGTCAAAAAATGGGGTCGTCGGAGCGCCATCCTCATCCTGAAATACGTCGACAAGCCCATGCGAGATCATCGTTACCAAGTCGGCGCGAAGTACGCCGGTCTGCAACCCAGTTTCGCGTTGGAGTCGATCCCAAGGTTCCACATACATGGTATTTGAGAGGATTGTTTTCATGCTGGGGGTTAATCGAATCGTGGCCATGACGAAAGTTACTGAATTTGAACATCGCCGTAGGTGATGACTTGGTCGAGTTGGTCGGTCATAATGATGCGATGTGTCGTGCGGAGTTCACTCACGGAGCCCGATGGTGTCAAGTTCATCGGGTTGAGGGGGATTTCGAGTATCCCTGCCCCCAAGGAGGTACTGTTCCAGACAGGCCACAACGCTGAAGGACGAGTCGGATTGAATGTCCAGACTCGCACCTTTGATAATACATCCAGACTTTGAATTGTAACCAAAAGCTGCACGGTTTGAGTAGGGTTCGCTGGATTTGGGAAAGGGGGTTGGACGGTTAATAGACCCGCATAATATGGACTCACACGCCAATCGTTGGAATCTTTCGACTCAACCGTGCCATTAAAGGTTGTCTGGGTGATTTGTGATGGGCTTGAGTAGGCCTCTTGCTCAAACTCCTTTTGAAGGTCATCATCATCGGTTTGGCACCCAGTCATAGAGCCCATGATCGCCATGCCAAGGACACACCAAACGGTCCACCACCGCCATGCTGTAAATTGTTGGATCCATCGAGCTGTCATTATGAACAAATGTACCCATTTTGATTCCACATTATCTTGAAAATCTCGCATCTTATGTGCGACCAATGCAACAGGTCGACTAACACAACTGTGCGACCATCACAATTGGTCGACCTACACACCAGTTCGACCTACACAACAAAATTCATCCCCAAGCCATGCCAAGTGACGGACACACGGACAATCTGCTAGTTTTAGGTATTCCCAATTGTGATAAAATTCGTAAAACCAAAGCGTGGCTAGAGGAGCATGATCGCCCCTTTCAGTTTATTGACCTCAAAAAAGCCCCACTCTCTCGTGAGGAGCTCCAAGAGTTGAGCCAAAAAGTAGGATTAGATGCGTTGATCAATCGTCGAGGCACGACGTGGAGGAAGCTTGAGCTTGCCGATAAAGACCTAAGTGACGCCGAGCTGTTGGACGTCTTGCTAGAGAATCAATCCATGATTCTTCGCCCCGTGTTGATTCGCGGAGATTCCGTTATGATTGGCTATGATGTGGAGGCCTTTGAAGGGTTCACAGCTCCGGATCGACCCATGGGGTAGAATGGCAAGCATGGATAAACACTTCCGGTTGGTAGCGACTGTATGTACGCTCACATGGCTTGCTTTTGGGGCCATCACCGCAACAGCTCAACAGATTCCCGGTGACCCTGTGGATGAATCTGTCACCACACCACGCACCATCGAAGATCTGGTCAAGCTTCAAGAAACCTTTCGTTATCGCGTCGACTACGGCTTTATCACCGTTGGGGATGTGGTGGTTGAAGGGCGCGTACACTCCCAAGCTGAGAAAGATACCATGAGCACCCCCTCAGATTACCGCCTCACCATGACGATTTATGGCAATGAATCTATCCCTTTTGTGGGTCGCCGAGAAGTCCGTTTTACCTCACTTTTTGATCTTGAGAATCAGAACGAGCTTATCGAGAGGCGGTTTTGGAGGGACGATTTGCACGATGGCGACCTTGAGCGGACGGCCATTGAATTTGATCATGAGGTGGATTCCGTCCGTTTTTATGACCGTGGTGAGCTTGAATCTGTCCTGCCATTGGTTCAACCCGCTGTGGGTGGTTCGTTGGTGTTTTATGCCTCGCGCCTTGCCGCTGGCTACCAAGAGCCATACAGTCTAAATGTGTTTATTGAAAACGAACAAGCCGATTTGGATGCTGCGACCCAGGAACCTGCGAAGCCTCGAAGCGTGCCAGCATTAGAAGGTGAGGTAAAGGCTTGGTTCAGCGAGGGTACGACGAATATTAAGGGACCTTTTGGGTTTTCGGGCGGGTTCAAAAGCTGGTTTACGACCGCTCCTGAACGTGTACCCCTAGAAGCTTGGGTTAAAATATTTGTAGGAAACGTTAAGATTAAACTGCTATCCTACGAGCGTAACCCCGTCAGTGATGAGCGTGGAACTACATCTCTGCCGACTACTTCCCAGACTACGTCTCTGCCGACTACTTCCCAGACGACTATACCTAGCCATTAACATCACACCAGCCTTTAATACCACTTAACGATGACGCCTACTCAACCTGCCATAGCTGTTGTTCAACTTGATCATGCTAAGGACTTACCCCTGCCCGCGTACGAAACGGCCGATGCAGCAGGCATGGATGTCCGCGCGGCACTATCCGAGCCTATTACCCTAGCCCCAGGTGAACGAAAAGCGGTTCCTACAGGGCTCAAAATGGCGATTCCAAGCGGTTACGAAGTGCAAGTGCGCCCACGTAGCGGCTTGGCAATCAAAAAAGGGATCACGATGATTAATGCTCCGGGCACGGTGGACGCCGATTTTAGGGGCGAAGTACACGTTTTGATGGTCAATCACAGCGATGAACCGTTTGTGGTGGAGCATGGTGAGCGAATTGCCCAATTGGTGGTGGCGCCAGTCGTTCAGGCAACATGGAATGTCGTGGACACCTTAGACGAGACTGCGAGAGGCGATGGGGGTTTTGGCAGTACAGGGGTCAAATAGCGACTGGCAAATTGCCATCATTTGCCATTACTCTCTACGAACCACCCTCTCGGCGTAAGGCGTCCACTTGTGTTTGATACTCTTGCTCTGTCAATAACCCTTGTTGCCACAAAAATGCCAGTTCATTGACTTGCTCTGTAGTGCCCGGCTTTGTTCCATCGGGACGAGATTCTTTCGATGAGGATTGTCGAGCGTGTGCCTGCTCTCGTCGGCTTGTCATCTCCTCCGCAAGGGAGGGCATTGCCCAAAACCCACGAAGGATAATCGGTCCTGCCCCAGCATCTACGCGTATCATCTTCCACCCAAACCATCCGAGCCACGAATCATCACGCTCTAGTGTAATCGGCTCAAGGCGATCCCATGGCAATATGCGTTGTGCTGCACCCACGCCGACTTCAAGATTGTCCGGTGTGAGTCGGATTTTATGAGACTTTCGGTGGGTTTCTAGCACCCGAAGATTCCAAATCCCAATGCCGGCCAAGGGGACACTTAATGTGGCCAAAACATAAAAAATGAGCCATCGAATTTTTGAAGGCGCTTTCTCTGTCGGATTCTCAGCGAAGGGGTTCGTTTTGGTCATATGTCGAAAAACCGCGAATTCGGTACGATTTTCAAGCCTGGATTGTTGGATTTCATTATTTTGAATGAGTACAAACTAGGCAGAATGACCCCAAAAACACCAACATTTCGATTAGCCCCCTGGAAATGGTTCACCATGATCTGGATGACCGTGGTGCTTGTGGCTGGATTTGCCATCTCCATTCCACGCATTCCGATTCTTGAAGAATCTGCCAGGAACCTGTTTCTACATGTCCCCATGTGGTTTACGATGATGACCATGTTTGCCATAGGGTTCTTTTTTAGCGTGAAGTATTTGATGAATGAAACCCTGCGTGACGACGAAAAAGCGTCGGCGGCGACTATGGTTGGCATTGTCTTTGGTGTCTGCGGATTACTCACAGGGTCGCTTTGGGCACGATTTACGTGGGGAGCTTGGTGGATTCTTTCCGAGCCCAAAATGAATCTTGCCGCGATGAGCATGCTACTTTTTGTCGCCTATTTTTTACTTCGGACCGCTTTTGAAGACCCCAAAACAAGGGCTCGGATTTCTGCGATATATAATGTGTTTGCCGTCACAAGTGTCCCGTTTTTGCTCTATGTGATTCCGCGCCAGCTACCTAGCCTACACCCCGGCGCCGAAGGAAATCCTGCGTTCAGTGAAATAACGGCTCCCGAGCTTCGTTATATCTTCTATCCAGCAATCATAGGATTTATTCTGGTCGCTATGTGGTTGTTTACGTTAACTTTGCGCGTTCGTCGCGTTGCTGGTTCTACAGACCAACGAACGGAACGGTCAACGGGGTCGGAGGTGTAACAAATGGGCAAACTCGATGAGGCATTACAGGTGGAAGGCCAAACGGATACACAAGCTATGTCCCAGCAAGTAGACACACTTTCAGCTTCCTATGGTGATAAGTGGCAGGGTGTGACCTCGACAGCGGCAGACCCTACACTCCAAACGGAGTCTGCGTTTGTTCAATTGATGGGCTCCAACGATTTATGGCCTGTCGTTTTGGGAGTGAGCCTCATTATTTGGTTTGTATTACTCTTTTTTGTGTACCGGCTAGAGCGTCGCTTGCATCACGTTGAGGCCTCGGCACGAGCTTCAACACACTCTTCGTCAAACGTTATGGCTAGCTCCACCGCCGATTCACCGAAACCATCGATCACGTCAACGTCACCAGAACCTTCATCGACATGAAAATTAAAGTCCTTCTTGGCATTGTGGCTATCATTGCCTTCACCTCTCTAGTGTTCTATAATTTTGGGAACTCTATCTCGACCTATGTCGACTTTGAGGGTGCCGAAGGGATGAAAGGGGCTCATGTGGTTGGTACGTGGGACGACACACAAGAGGTCTACTTCAACCGTGAGACCATGCAGTTTTCGTTTTGGATGAAAGATGAAACCGGCAATAAGCGCAAGATTCTCTACCCTCGCCCAAAGCCCAACAACTTTGAACAGGCTACACAGATTGTGGTCATTGGTGAGTATCGGGGCGACACCGATGTCTTCGTGGCAAACGATATGCTCATGAAGTGTCCCTCCAAGTACAACGATCCAAGTGCCCTACAAATGCAGGAGGCGTCAAGTTGAACGAGATTCTGAGTTGGTCTGAACTTGGATTTCTCGGCAAAACACTGATCAACCTTGGGTTTGCATCAGCGTTGCTGGGAATGGTGACCGCAGCTTTTGCAAGTCTGCAGCATCCTCCTGTGTCCAAACGAGTGTGGGCTGTCAGTACCAAGTCCTTCTGGGGGCTTCAGTTGGCTTCCGTCGTGGGCGCCTCTGCTGTGCTGCTATTGCTCATCGCCAATCACCAGTTCCAATACTATTATGTGTGGAATTATACCTCCTTGGACCTTCCCATGCAGTACCTACTGTCAGCGTTTTATGGGGGACAGGAGGGGTCATTTTTGATATGGATTTTTATGTCTTCCCTGCTAGGACTTGGCTTAATGGCATGGACTCGGGCTCCGTATCGTTGGCCGGTTATGTCGGTTATGGGCTTCACGCAGGTGTTTTTACTCTCCATGTTGCTCGGCTGGTCCTTTGGTGAGGGGGTGATGTTAGGTGCATCACCATTCCGGACACTCGTGGAAGAGATGCCAAATGCCCCGTTCTTGCAGGCGAATCCCAACTTTGTCCCTGCTGATGGCCGTGGGCTCAACGATCTACTCAAGAGTCCATGGATGATGATCCATCCACCCGCCCTGTTTGTTGGCTTTGCCATGATGACAGCGCCATTTGCCTTTGCCATCGCCTCGCTCTGGACACGCACCTACCACGAATGGGTTCGTCCTGCATTACCCTGGACGCTCTCTGCAAACGTTTTCTTGCTCACAGCGATTTTCCTCGGTGGCTATTGGGCATACGAAACCCTCTCGTTTGGTGGCTATTGGGCATGGGATCCAGTCGAGAATGCCTCGTTGGTTCCATGGTTGATTGGTACGGCAGGGATTCACACCATGATTATCCAAAAAAAGAGCTCAAGAGCCCATAGTGCAAGCCTCTTTTTTGCCATTTTTGCCTATGTCCTCATTATCTACGAGACATTTTTGACTCGCTCCGGCGTCCTAGCCAATGCCTCAGTTCACTCCTTTGTTGATTTGGGGCTGTATAACCAGCTTTTGGCCTTCATGATTGCCATCACGGTGCTTGGCTTTGGCTTCTATTTCTGGCGTTATCGTGATCTACCTAAGCCAAAAAAGGAGAGTAGCTTGCTCAGTAAAGAGGTATTCACCTTCACAGGGTCGATTTTACTCTTGGTGTTGGGTCTAGTAATTATTCTTGGGACGAGTTCACCGATTATTGGACGTTTATTCTATGACAACCCCACCCCACCCGATATTCAGTTTTATAATGATTGGAGTGGACCTCTGGCACTGGTCATGGGAGTCCTCACGGTCATGGGGCAGATGGTGTTTTGGCAACGCCACTCTTGGGTAAGCCTTGGGTCGAGCTTGTTACTCCCCACAATCGCTACGACGGTCATTACAGCGATATCGGCCATCATGGGGCAGGTGAACGATCTTTATTCCATCACGTTTTTCTGGGTTGGGTGGTTTACGGTGATCGGTAATGCCTGGGTGATGGGGTCATTGCTTGTCAAAAAACCTGCACTGATTGGGGGAACTGTCACGCATATAGGCTTTGGAGTACTATTGATCGGTGTATTGGCTAGCTCCAAATTCAGCACGTTTCTTGTACCACCTGTGACCGAAAGCTTTAATGCCCGTGTCGCCGCTGGAGAGGCCTACGACGAGGATGGGTTTCCCATTACCACTCAAATCGAAAGTTTTGAGCTTCAGCGTAATCAACCCAAGGTGGTCAATCAACAGTATATGGTGACCTATGAAGGGTATGAGCTTAAAGATACTCCAAGACCTGGCACCCAAGTCTACACTTTAACGTTTCAACCTCTTGATGGCCGGGAGACCTTTACATTGTCCCCAGAGGTGTACCCGATGAATAGTACCGCGCAATCGGATCGTGTGGATTGGTCTGTGGATCCAGACATTTTAACGGGATGGATGAGTGATATCTATCTCTTTGTGGGAGGATCGGCTTTGGTAGAGCGTCGCAATGAGCAGATTGCAGCTCAAGCCACGATGAATGAGGCTGCGGTGTCGCGAACTGTAAGCGATCAAAGCTCAGGTGCCTCTTCACAACAAGCTAGTGGGGCAACAAATGGTACGACTGGCGGTTCTACAGAGGCGCCTTCAGCAGGGGCCCAGGCGTCGACCACAGACTCTGTTGCGGTGGTGTCGTTATCGCCCAATGATCCTGTGCAAGCAGGTCCTTATCAATTCACGTTTTCTGGATATGAACCAGCACAAGAAGATGAAGTCCCTGAGAATACTCAGGTAGCAATTCGCGCCAACATTCAAGTGACCCATATGCCAACAGGAAGAAGCTATGATGTGGTGCCTCTGTTTGCTGTATTTATCGATGAAGGGGAAAACTTTACCTATTCACCATCCTTACAGATAGAAGAATGGGGACTAGATGTGCAGTTTTCATCCATTGTTCCAAACGATGAATCGATCGAGATCTCCGTCGCTGGACTGAATGAATTTATAGAAGAAGACTGGATCTATCTCACCGTAGAGAAAAAACCTTTTGTCTCGGCGGTCTGGTTTGGTACATTTTTACTTATGGGTGGCTTTAGTATTTCAATCTTTAGACATTGGGCTCGCGATCGCAATGCCAAAAAAGCCAAGCAGACCAAAACGCCATCCGATGGCACACCTCAACCCTCGGTGGCCTAGATGAAACCCTGGACCAAGAGGGCGATGATGGCGTGTATTGGAGCGCTCATGATTGTTGCAATATTTGCACCTGTTTTTGCACCTGCACCTGTTCATGCTCAAGATCTTGACACGCCCTCACCCAGACAAGCGTTCTTGAGATCCTTAGTCGTACCAGGTTGGGGACATCTCTCCTTGGGGGATGCCCACGCTGGACGAGGACGGGCCCATATGATCACCGACGTGGGCCTAGTACTTGCGATGGTCATTGGCGAGCAGAGGCAGAGTCGCCTCTTGGATGATGGTTTTGCCGTTGCTGAGACCTACGCGGGGATTTCTTTGACCGATAAATCACGATCCTTACAGCTGGCGGTTAGTGATTATGACTCCTTCCAAGAGTATAATGAAACCATGTTGCGACTCCGTAATTGGAACCGCCTTATAGCCGATACCCCTGAAAATCATTGGACTTGGGACTCAAGTGAGCGAAGAGTTGAATATCAAGAGCTCCGTGAACAAGCCGATCAAGCAGGGCGTGCGATGCCCATTGCCATTAGCTTGATGGTAGCCAACCGGGTCATAAGTGCGCTATCCGCCGCAAGACTTGCCCGTGAGGCATCACCAAGTGTCACCGTATCGTTATCTCCAGTCTACATGCAAGGTGCATTTCAAGAGGGTGGGCAAGTGCGTGCCACCGTCCGCTTTTAAGCCCAAGATCAAAACCTACTCGATTGAATACGCTTTGGACCATTCAGTATGACGGCACCAACTATAATGGCTGGCAACGCCAACCCGTTCAAGAGGGGGTCAAAACCATTGAAGGGACGCTGGAAGAAGTTGTTGGGATAATCCAGCAGCGAAACGTAGAGATGATTGGCCAAGGTAGAACCGATGCAGGAGTACATGCCTTAGGGCAAACAGCGCATTGTGCCCTTGAGCCTGGAACCAATGTGAAGCAACTGATGTATTCCGTGAATCAAATGTTGCCCGATGATATTCGGGTCGTGTCTGTGGAACAGGTGGATCCAGATACCCACGCCCGTTTTGATGCGACGACGCGTACCTATGAGTACCACATCACGACGAAAATCCATGTGATGAAGCAACGCTTTGCGATGTATGCCCCATGGCTTGATGACCTTGCGATCCACCGTTTGCAAAACATGGCAAAAGCGATTCAAAAAGTGGATGACTTTGCCAAATTTGCCAAAATGGATGAGGATA
The DNA here is from genome assembly GCA_031581145.1 of Balneolaceae bacterium. Taxonomy (GTDB): domain Bacteria; phylum Bacteroidota; class Rhodothermia; order Balneolales; family Balneolaceae; genus UBA8296. The sequence goes on along the minus strand of JAVLBP010000018.1, from coordinate 12,770 downwards.
CAGGGACCCATTGTGCGATTCTTCAAGCTGAATGGACGCGGTCTGACTCTGACTTGGTCTTTCGAGTCGAAGCGAACCGTTTTCTACGTCATATGGTACGTAGATTGGTGGGGACGATGATAGACTTTGCCTCGCTAGACGACGGCGATCGACTCTTCAACGGTTTTCTAAACCCAGCCAAGGCATCGCCTAGCGATTTAGCCACCATGCCAAAACATGCAACCACAGCCGAGGCCAAGGGACTTGTGTTAACCCATGTCAAGTATATTGCACTAAAGAATCCTCATCCCAAAGGGGCATAAGATGATTTATATTGCGACCTTAATGTGAATGTCACTGTGAAGTTTAGCTGTGAAGTTTTACCGCGAGATTCACAGTTGACACGTGTCACGCAAAGCACGTATATTTATGGTTCTAATTAATATTCCTCGGTAGCTCAGTGGTAGAGCAATCGGCTGTTAACCGATTGGTCGCTGGTTCGAATCCAGCCCGGGGAGCCACTTCTTAAAAGCCGCAGATTCATTTCTGACGGCTTTTTTTGTTTCATGACCTAAGGAAGGATGACAATAGCCCAATGTGGTGTTCGAATCGGGTAAGAATTGTCCGGAGAATTTATCTAGTGAGAAGAAAGATCTTTTCACATCCAATTGCTTTGATAATCACTATTACCAAAATATGATAGTCAAAAGCTTTTGAGTGTAACGTTTTAACATCTAACTTATTAGAGTATCATTATATCATATAAATGATAGACAAACAGATTAGATTATAATAAAAAGACGTGTATTAGCATCTAAATACGATTTTTTATGAATTTTGAAAAGGCAGTAAACTATCATTACGACAAATTTCCTCCATCAAATTTGGATTATAGTCAAATTGTAAGCCCCCTAATTAGGGCAACAGATGCTTTGGCTAGGTATGACCAAATGCTGAAAAACATGCACAATAGTGAAATACTTCTTGCTCCTTTAAGGAATCAAGAAGCTGTTATTTCCTCTCGAATGGAAGGTACTATCAGTACCATGGATGAAATCTTAACATTCGAAGCCGATAGTCAAAATGATCCAGAGAATGCTAAAAAGGTTAGATCAGACGTTTTTGAAACAATTTTATACCAAAGAGCCTTGTTAAATGCTCAAAAGGCACTGGTCGAGGGGTATCCCTTGTCGCAACATTTGGTTAAAACCATCCATCAACAGCTACTATCATTTGGAAGAGGAGCAAACAAATCTCCGGGAAAGTACAAGGTTGATCAGAATTACTTGGCGGATAAATTAAAACAGGAAGTATTGTTTATCCCGATACGTCCTGAAAAACTAAATGATGGATTAGAACAATTGTTCCACTATATACAACATAGTTCAGATCCAATTTTAGTAAAAGCAGCGTTAATGCATTTAGAATTTGAAGCATTGCATCCTTTTCAGGACGGAAACGGAAGAATCGGCAGAATGCTCATCACTCTACTATTTTGGGTATCAAAAACAATCTCTCAGCCTCACTTCTACATGAGTAGATATTTCGAGGAACATAAAGATGAGTACATAGACACGATGAGAAACGTGTCAGAAAATAATGAGTGGGAAACATGGTGCATTTTCTTTTTTAACGCCGTGGAAAAGCAGGCAATAAAAAACTTAGAAATTGCTGAAAGTATCCAAGACCTCTATGATGAGATGAAGAATATCTTTTCAGATTCATTATCATCGAAATGGAGCGTCAACGCCCTTGATTATATATTCACAAACCCAATCTTCAGAAATAATCGATTTACATCAAGTAGTGGAATTCCCACCCCAACCGCTGCTAGATTTACCCGAATACTATTGGACAAAGAACTTATCAGAACGATAGAAGAATCGTCAGGAAGAAGGCCAGCGCTTTATGCATTTGAACCATTGCTAAAGTTGGTTAGAGTGTAATTAAAACCTCAACAACTGTTGTGTACAAAGATTCGAATAGTGCAATGATACGATGAATCTGTTAAGCCACGCGGTGCCCCTTGGCTGCTTCTAGCATGATAAACCAATCAGGCAGCGAGAGCTCAATCAGGGTAGCCTTTGCAGCAAGCTCGAGTCGTTCGTCTGAGGTGGTCCCAACGACGGGATGAATCTTTGATGGGTGCTTCATGATCCACGCAAGGATGAGTTGATCCTCCGTGGCACCGTATTTCTCACACAGTGGCTCAAGGGTCTTGCGAATGCGAGCTTGCACCTCCCCAGACTCTTTAAAAACATTCCCCAGTGGACTCCAGGCCATGGCGCTGACGCCAGTAGCTGTCATCATATCGAGCGTGCCGTCTGTCATTGGAGCGTCGTGAGTCAGGCTACATTCGAGCTGATTCCAGTCTAGCTTCACATTAGTTTGAAGAAGCGCAAGCTGCGAGGGAGTAAAATTCGAAACACCAAAGCTGTGGATTTTGCCTTCATCCTTAAGCGTCGCCACGATGTCACCCAGCTCTTGAGGATCCATTAAAGGACTCGGGCGGTGAATCAATAATACATCTAGGTACTCTGTCTGAAGATGTCGCAAAGAAGCCTCCACACTCTGGCGAATATGTCCTGCTGTGGTATCATAATACTTCACCGAAAGGGGGCGCTCATCGCAGGGGTATTGAATGCCACATTTCGTCACAAATTGCACCGATGATCGATCCACGGATGCGCTTGCAAAGGCCTTGCCAAATTCTGCCTCGGTGGTATACCCACCATAGATGTCGGCATGGTCAAACGTTGTGATTCCTAATGAGGTGGCATGCTCGATGAGAGATTGCATCTGAGCTGTGGAAAACCCTTTTCCCCACGCACCCCACGTCATGGTCCCTGAAATGATTCTCGAAAGTTGTTTCATCAAAGTATATTAATGGTAATTCAGGATGATTGCACATGCATAACCAACAATCAAAATCTATGTCAAGCCGTCATCATAATATCGTAGGATGCTTTGCACTCTTCCTAACGCTGTTATTCTTTGCCCAGCCGCACCAAACGCTAGCCCAACATGGTACAACCCATACCAACCTCTCGATTTCGAGTGAGATTTTGGGCCAAGAGGTGCCTTACAGTGTCTACTTACCCCCAAGTTATCACACAAGTGAGCGCCCTTACCCTGTTTTATACCTTCTGCATGGGGCATGGGGGAATTACCTTGACTGGGTCTATTTTGGGGACGTTCAACACATCGCAGATGAGGCATTCAAAGACCCGTCGATCCCAGAGATGATTATCGTGATGCCTGATGGTTTTGTAGACATTTTCTACCAGAATCAACACGACGGCTCACTGGATTACGAAGACTTTTTTGTGGAAGAATTTATCCCAGAAATCGAACAAACCTATCGAACGATGGCGCAGCAGGAGCCCCTATATCCCGAGGGTCAATACCGGTCCATCTCGGGACTTTCTATGGGAGGGTACGGAGCCATGTATTATGCCCTAAAATATCCAGAAATGTTTTCCAGTGCCTATTCCATGAGTGGTGGATTTGTGAGTCCCAATACGGAATATCCATCCTGGTACAACGAGGACGACGTGAATGAGAGATTTGAATCGATTTGGGGGCCTATGGTAAATGGGGTTCACCAGAATTTTGACCAAAACACCATTCAAACGCTTTCAGAGACGTTTCCAGAGGATCAAATCCCGATGTTGCCCGTACTCTATATTGACTGTGGCGATGATGATTGGCTATTGCCCGATAATCTTGAAGTGTTTGACATTATGAGGGATCGTGGGTTCAACGTCGAGCTTCGAATCAACGATGGGGCCCACAATCAAGAGTATTGGCGTGCTGCCTTGCCAAAAGCGATCCGTGTGGCGGGGCATTCTTTTAGGGGGTGGTGAAGTCAGGGGTACTCCGACGCTGGGCTGGCTAATGAGATAAAATGTAAGGAAGCACTGCTGTTTGTTTCTAATGTAGAAAGAAACCTTGAACAGTAGTAAATAATAATTTACATTTTGAAGTGCTCGGAGTTACTGAGGATACGTAAACAAGCAGGCTTGAAAAGATGACTTTTGAAATAATTGTTGAAAAAACAGCGACTGGATATGCTGCAACGGTCAGCGGCATGGATGTTTATACAACCGCTGCAACAATCACAGAGCTTTATGAAAACTTAGTCGAAGCGATCAATTTTGCCTTAGAAGACGAAAACATTACGATTCAAAAGAAAGACCTCCAATTAAGAATAAATCTCCCACAATTTTTTAGGCATTACAGAGTTTTGAATGCAAAAGTACTTGCAGAACGGATTAACATTCATCCAACATTACTCTCTCACTATGTTCAAGGAAAAAAAGTCCCATCACAAAAACAGGTGAATAGAATTTTAAATGGAATTCAGGAAATTGGCCAAGAGCTTGCAGATCTTCAATTTATCCAACAATAAACAGTCCACGAATCATGACTAGCAAAGAAATCAAGAAACAGGCTTTAGATCTTTCTGAGAATCACCGCGCTGAATTGGCTCATATGCTAATTGATAGCCTCCATCCCAGTCAAGTAGTATCGGAACATACTTGGTCTGAAGAACTAAAAAAACGTATTGCGCAGTACGAGGAAAATCATGGTTCAACAAAACCATGGAGTGAAGTAAAGAAAAAGGCACTAGGAATGATTGAGTAATGTCATCACCTACTTTTGAACTCGATAGTTCTGCTGAGGCTGAGTTCTATGAAATAGTGGCTTACTAGAATCAGTGCACATGCACGACACTGCGTCGATTCCTCCACTGAATGTATTGGCGTCCAAAGAAGAACCACAGCCACAACAGCAGAACCACCTAAATACATCCAAAATCGAGGTTCTGGTACAGTATCGGTCAGCTCCAACACGCTTACAATCGCGACTAGGCAGGCAAGGCCAAACACGCCAAAGCCTGTGTACCAGAGATAGTTTTTTAATGGTTTGTTCATGTTAGTTTTCCAAGGGATGAAGTAGATTATATCAACAAAATAATACAGTATGCAACGACTTTTTATCCAACTGAGCTTATTAGGGCTGTTTTTGCTTGCAGTAGGGTGCACAGCCAATCAAGACCATCAAGAGGAGCGCCTACGTCCCATTCCTGGCCATGCACATAATGATTATGAGCATGATGAGCCTCTAAAAGAAGCCATACGCCGCGGATATATGTCGATTGAGATCGATGTTCACTTGATTCGAGACACCCTATGGGTGACACACGATAGACCTGAGTCGACGCAGGGCCTCCCTACGATTCAGGAGCTTTATCTGAATCCGTTGCTTGCACATGTCCGTCAACACAAGGGGCATGTGTATCCACCTGGTGCCCATGATCCTGCCGATTCGACTCGCTCCAATGCATCCCCACAATTATACTTGATGGTGGATGCCAAAACCGAGGCAATAGCCACCTATGAAGCGCTAAAAACAGCTCTAATACCCTATGAAGAGATGATTCGAATCGTTCGAGATGGCGCTGAAGAGACCCACAAGCCAATCAAAGTCTTTTTGTCAGGCAATAGGCCCATTGAATTGATGCTATCTGAGACCGTGCTACCCATCGCAATTGACGGAAGACCCAGTGATTTATCCCAGCAAATACCCCCCTCGGTCATGCCTGTGGTGAGTCAACATTATACTCAGTTTTTTAATTGGAGCGGCCGTGGCGAAGTTGATCCAGTTGAGCTCGAGCGATTTCGAGATCATGTTGCCGAAGCTCATCGCCAAGGCAAGAAAGTTCGACTTTGGGCGACTCCTGACAATGAAAGGCTTTGGTCATTTTTGCTCGACGAAGGAGCAGACTTGATCAACACAGATCGTTTAGAGGCTTTCGAATCGTATTATCGTGAGAGGGACTAGTGCAGCGCTATGGCTTGTGGTCTTTGGGTTTTTTACTCGGCCTGACGGTGTGACCAGTTTTCAACTTTTAGCGTTTGCATTCCACGCAAGTTGCCTAACTCCCGAACGTTTATATGGTCGGTCGCGCAAGTCGCGTTTATCTCGCAACATATAGTTTGACACACCCCTGGGTCTAAACCAGTAAAATCATGCGAGGGGTGCAAAAAAATACTGGTTTAGACAGAGGGGTTTTCAGAGATTTGTTATGTTAGGAAAAAGACTAATTCTCAAATCACCTCAAAACTTGAGTGCCACGAACCCGATTACCCCATGAAACAGACCCTAACTCTCTTGGCTCTATCCCTCGCCCTCATTACAGCCTGCCAAACTACACCAACCCTCCAGCCCTACCATGAAACCGCCCAAATTCCGGTTGTGGATACCTATTTTGGCACCGACATCACAGACCCCTACCGCTGGTTGGAGGATGATCGTAGCCCAGAAACCGAAGCATGGTTGAAAGCCCAGAACGAGGTGACTTTCGATTATCTCGAGGATCTGCCGATGCGTTCATCCATTGAGAGCCGGCTGTCCACTCTTTGGAATTATGAAAAAGTGGGCGCTCCCTACACTGAGGGCAATTACACTTATTTCTCCAAGAATGATGGCCTTCAAAACCAGTCGGTGATCTACCGAAGACCTGCGGACGATCCAGAGGCTGAGCCAGCCGTCTTTTTAGACCCGAATACCTTTTCTGAGGATGGTACGACGTCTCTGGCCGGCTTGAGTTTTTCTGACGATGGGTCGATGGCGGCCTACTCGATTTCGGAAGGGGGATCAGACTGGCGCAAAGTCATCGTCATCAATACCGAGTCCATGGAACAGATTGGCGACACCTTGGTGGATATCAAATTCAGCGGCATTTCGTGGCGCCTCAACGAAGGGTTTTTCTACAGTAGCTACGACAAGCCAGATGGAAGTGAGCTCTCGGCCAAGACCGATCAACATAAGCTCTATTATCATGTTGTGGGGACACCTCAGGCAGAAGACGAGCTTATCTTTGGCGGTACTGAGGCGCAAAAACACCGTTATGTGCGAGCCAGTGTCACTGATGATGGGCGTTATGCCTTGATTGATGCGGCCGTTTTCACCAAAGGGAACCGATTATTTCTCAAAGATTTGACCAACCCAAGTGCGCCGCTGGTGACGATGTCACCGACATTTGATTATGATGCGTATCTCCTGGAAAGCGAAGGGGACAAGCTCTACTTGGTCACCAACAAAGATGCCCCGAATCAGCGTCTTGTGGTTGCAGATGTCAACCGCCCCCAAGAGCAATACTGGCAAGATGTGATCCCGGAAACGGAGTATGTGCTGAGTGTGAGTAGTGGCGCTGGCTATTTCTTTGCCGAATACATGGAGGACGCGATCTCCAAGGTGTATCAGTACGACATGCAGGGCAATAATCTCGGCGAAATCGAGCTTCCGGGCCTTGGCTCTGCGGGTGGCTTTGGTGGCAAGGATGATGCTGAGGTACTCTATTACAGTTACACCAATTATCATACCCCAGGATCGACCTATGCCTATGATCCTGAGACAATGACTAGCGAATTATACTGGCAACCCGCTATCGATTTTGACCCCGAGGCGTATGAATCGACGCAAGTTTTCTACGAGTCCAAGGATGGCACGCAAATTCCGATGATGATTACCCACAAAAAAGGGGTGGAGTACGACGGGTCCAATCCAACGATTCTTTATGGTTACGGCGGATTTAACGTGAGCCTTACGCCGTCTTTTAGCGTGACCAACGCGATTTGGATGGAAATGGGGGGTGTTTATGCCGTGCCCAACCTTCGCGGAGGAGGTGAGTACGGCAAGCAGTGGCACCTTGCTGGCACCAAAATGAATCGCCAGAATGTCTTTGACGATTTCATTGCTGCCGCGGAGTATCTGAAGGCTGAAGGGGTGACGTCCAAAGAGAAATTGGCGATTCGAGGCGGGTCCAATGGTGGGCTGCTTGTGGGGGCGGTCATGACGCAGCGCCCAGATTTGGTCGGTGTTGCCTTGCCTGCGGTCGGTGTGCTCGACATGCTTCGGTACCATACCTTCACGGCTGGAGCGGGTTGGGCCTATGATTATGGTACCTCGGAGGAATCCCAGGAAATGTTTGAGTACTTGTTGGGGTATTCGCCAGTGCATAATGTCGAGGAAGGGGTATCGTACCCTGCCACGATGGTAACGACAGCGGATCATGATGACCGCGTAGTGCCTGCGCATTCGTTTAAGTTTGCGGCGGAGCTTCAGGCCAAGCATGCGGGTGAGGCGCCCGTGTTGATACGTATCGAAACCAATGCGGGTCACGGCGCGGGAACGCCGATTTCGAAACGGATTGAGCAAACGGCCGATATTTATGCGTTTACACTCTATAATATGGGGTTCACGGCGCTGCCTGGGTAATGGCGCTGCCAGGGTAGGTGGGTTGCCTTGATAGGTTGGTTGTTTGAGTAAACGGTTGCTTTGTTTGTTAGGATCGCCACGCACTCGACTGTATAAAACCCCTGTTTCTAAACCAGTAATATTTGGCACCCCTCTACAAATAATACTGGTTTAGACATAAGAGTTTGCGAATATAGAATGTGAGTTCAACATGAGAGTCGAGCTAAACAAAACGAGAACTATCTAAACCTCAAGCAAAGACCACGCAAAACGAATCAAGCAACTAATGACACAAGACAACGCCTATATTCTTGCCATCGATGCCGGCACAACAAGCTCTCGTGCCATAGTTTTCGACCACAATGGGCATCCAGTCTCCGTTGGGCAGCACGAATTCCCCCAATATTTCCCTCAAGAGGGGTGGGTTGAGCATGACCCGATCGATATTTGGAAGACACAACGCAAGGCGATCTTAGATGCCTTGGATGGGGCAGGGGCCTCACTCGATCAGATCCATGCCATTGGGGTGACCAACCAGAGAGAGACGACGGTACTCTGGGATCGCGCCACGGGTGAGCCAGTCCACCGCGCTATTGTTTGGCAGGATCGCAGAACGGCTGGCGCATGTGACAAGCTTCGTGAGCAGGGCCATGCTGAGACGTTCCACAAAAAAACGGGTCTCATCCTAGATGCATATTTCAGCGGCACCAAAATCTCATGGATTTTGGATCAGGAGCCTGAATTGCGAGCAAGAGCCGAAGCAGGGGAGCTTTGTTTTGGAACGGTTGATAGTTGGCTCATTTGGCATCTTACGGGCGGTCGATCTCATGTGACCGATGTGACCAATGCAAGTCGAACACTGGCCTTTAATATCCACGAGCTTCAATGGGATGATGAACTTTGCGAGATTCTGCGCATTCCTTCCTCGGTGCTTCCAAAGGTCGTTTCCTCGAGTGAGCTCTGTGCACATCTTGACCCTGCAAGTTTGGGATTATCGCCTGAATCGGCAGCTGCAACCTCCTCCGAGCCCGAGCAGGATGCACCCGAACAGAATGCACCTGGCGAGGACGCACCCGGCGAGGATGCCCAAATCCCCATTGCTGGCATTGCTGGGGATCAACAAGCTGCACTCTTTGGGCAATTATGCCTTTCCCCGGGTGAGCTCAAAAACACCTACGGCACAGGATGCTTTACGATGATGAACATCGGTGAAACCCCCGTGTTGTCAGAGCACAACCTACTCACAACGGTTGCCTATCAACTCGGCTCTAAAGCAAAGCCCGTATATGCGCTTGAAGGCAGTATTTTTGTGGCTGGAGCATTGGTGCAGTGGCTCCGTGACCAACTCGAGATGATCACGCAATCCTCAGACATTGAACCGCTTGCCAAAACGGTGAAAAATGCCGGTGGAGTCACCTTTGTCCCTTCATTATCGGGGCTTGCCGCGCCGTATTGGAACCCACTAGCAACGGGCGCTTTGATGGGGCTCACGCGAGGCACAGAAAAAGGTCATATCGCCAGAGCGGCACTTGAGGGGATTGCCCACCGAGTACGCGAGGTTGTAGAGCTAATGCTCAAAGATGCGGGGAAAGCCTTGCCAGGCCTCTCCATTCCCGCCCTCAAAGTTGATGGGGGAGCTGCACAGAATAATCTCCTCATGCAGATTCAGTCCGATTTGTTGAATGCACCCGTGGTTCGCCCTCAAATTACCGAGCTCACTGCCTTTGGTGCTGCTGCACTGGCCGGTTTAGCTACAGGGTATTGGTCTTCGACGGACGCTCTGCAATCGGTTTGGAACGAAGATCGAACCTTTGATCCTTCCCCAAGTGATCACACGCAACGCTCACTTGAACTATGGGAGCGTCGTATTCAGGCAATTAATTCGGACCAAGCTTCGCATCGATAATCCATGAATCGCATCGGCAAAACCAAGCATCACCCCGAAACCCCATGAATCGCTCGGAAAATCTTCAAACGCTTGATCAAACCTCACAATGGGATGTCCTCATCATTGGAGGGGGTGCCACAGGGCTCGGCATTGCGGTCGATGCGGCCGCTCGCGGCTACAAAACCTTACTCATTGAGAAAATCGATTTTGCCAAAGGGACGTCATCGCGAAGTACCAAGCTTGTCCATGGCGGGGTGCGTTATTTACAAAATGGGGATGTCTCTCTTGTGATTGAAGCGCTCAAAGAGCGTGGGATTATGCGGAATAATGCGCCCCACTTGGTGCGTGATTTGAGCTTCATTATCCCATCCTATGACTGGTGGGCAAGCCCGTTTTATGGCATTGGGCTCAAGATTTACGATATGATGGCGGGTAAATTGGGACTTGGTCCCTCGACGCTACTCAACCGCGAGGAGACCTTGGAAGCCATCCCGAATGTAAAGCGGCAGGGACTCATAGGGGGTGTGATTTATCATGATGGTCAGTTTGATGACGCTCGCATGGCGGTGAGCCTTGCCATGACCGCTGAGGATCATGGCGCCACGCTACTCAACTATATGTCCTTTGAGGAGTTTATCAAGCAGGGCGATCTCATTACAGGGATTCGTGCCAAAGATCAGTTGAGCGGTCAGGTGCATGAGATACAGTCCAAGGTCGTCTTGAATGCCACAGGGGTGTTTTCAGATGAGGTAATGCAAGCCGATCAACCGGAGCTACCGGCGTCCATTCGACCGAGTCAGGGTGTTCATATCGTGCTGGAGGCGGAGTTTTTGCAAAAAGATCATGCGATAATGGTGCCTCACACCACCGATGGGCGTGTGTTGTTTGCAGTGCCGTGGAATGGCTACGTTGTGGTAGGGACAACCGATTCACCCATGAACGAAGCCTTGGAAGAGCCAGTGGCGATGGAAGAGGAGATTGATTTTATTCTGGCCAACGCAGGGATGTATATGACCCGAAAACCAACCCGAGATGACATTCGAAGTATCTTTGTCGGGCTGAGGCCTCTGGCGGCTGGATCTGGCGGTGGATCTGGCAGTGGTGTGTCAGGCGATGGCAAATCAAGTGCCGGCGATGGCGCGTCAGGCGAAGGCAAATCAAGTGCCGGCGATGGCTCCCAAAAACAAAGCACCAAAGAGGTGTCTCGCCACCACAAAGTGTTGGTCTCGCCATCTGGTTTGGTGAGTATTTTGGGTGGAAAATGGACGACCTACCGAAAAATGGCAGAGGATGCCGTCAACACGGCGGCCAGCGTGGGAGATTTACGCGAGACCGTATGCCCCACAGCAACACTCCCAATCCATGGCTTTGATGAGGCTAGTGATTGGAGTGACCCACTGCATATGTATGGCACCGACGCGAAGTCCATTCAGGCACTTGACCCACAGGGGAATGGTAGTCTAAGCGATAAATACATGATTTCGCCCAATCAAGTTCGTTGGGCTGTACGCCATGAAATGGCCATGACTTTGGAGGATGTGCTAGCAAGACGATCTAGAGCCCTCTTTTTGGATGCGCAAGAAGCCTTGAATATTGCGCCAAAGGTGGCTCAGATTATGGCTGAGGAACTAGGCCAGGACGAGGCGTGGACTTCGAGTCAGGTCTCTGCATTTGAGCAAGTTGCCGCGTCCTATGTGCCGAAGCGGGAAACCGTTGTATAGATTTATACTGGCGTGATGTAAGGTTTTGATGGAATGCTGCTCTTTTTGGTCTCTCTGTACAGGAATCGCGTAAGTCTATGGGTATGTCTCAGACTGAATTGGGTGAACTTCTTGGTGTACAAAGATCCCATATCTCCAAGATTGAAAATGGAACTTGCAACCTCACACTTCAAACCATGAGAAGGCTTGCTACTGCCCTAGGGTTAAGCATACGTTTTGAATTAACTCCTCAAAAATAAACAAGCGACTTTTCATGGGGCGTTTGTTGAGCGTTTTGCTAGCTGATGGGTGCCAACAGTCTACAAAACCCCTGTGTCTAAACCAGTAATATTTGGCACCCCTCTACAAATAATACTGGTTTGGAGTTAGGCCACTTTGAATCAATAAGTGTGTAGGATTCAGTAAGTATAAAACGACCATGTTGAATCGCCTTCGAACCTGCGCCTACCTACACACTCACCACACCGAGCTCAACCAATGACCGCGCAGCCGCTCGCACCGCTTCACGACCCGATCGAGGCTCCCATCCAACCAATTCACGCGCCTTGGCATTCGACGCCACAGGATAATTTCCGAGCTCAGGGACAATGAGCTTTGTTTCTCGATCAAACAACGCAAACAACTTCACAAAGAAATTGGGCAGTTCGCGGGGCTTAATCTTGCCCTTTAACTCAGGAAATTCCTCCAAAATTGCTTCACCCATTTCGCGGAACCACAGTGTATCTGCGCTGGCAATTAAGCGTTCGCCAATCGTGGTGTCATGCTCCAAAGCCAACAAGTGCAAAGCAGCAACATCTCGCACATCCACATAGGCCATGCCCATCTTTGGAAACCCCGGGAGCTCTCCCCGCATTACTTTGACCACGATCTCCCCACTAGTACCAAGTGAATTGCTCAACTGAGGGCCTTGCACAAAA
>JAVLBP010000017.1:0-27737 GCA_031581145.1 Balneolaceae bacterium | reverse complement strand
GTACGACCCTAGAGTACATTGAGTCATTTGCCTCCGGCGATGATGGTTTTGAGTGGTTTGGCGGGACGGTCAACTCGAAGTATTTGATCTCTGCGTTCAACAGCGATGATGGTTTTGACTGGGATCAAGGCTTCCGTGGGAAGGGTCAGTTCTGGTTTGCGATTTTGGATACCGATGCGCGTGGCCATGCTGCGGAGATGGACGGTGCTTCTCCAGACGACGCAACGCCTTACTCAAACCCAACGGTCTCGAATGTGACTTACATTGGTTCTGGTTCATCGAACACGACCTCTGGCAATACGAGTGCGTTGATTGAGTTCCGTGACAACTCGGCAGGAACGTACACGAATTCAATCTTCACGGCCGACAACTCGACATCAGTGACGGTAGAGGATGTAGCTGGCTCAGAGGTTGATAGCCGTGCACGTTTGGAAGCCGATGAGTTGAACATTACCTACAGTCACTTCTTCGACTTTGGTGCAGAGGATAAAGAATACATCATGTTTGCTGAGGAACTGTATACAGGTGACGAACTTGCCTTGACTGCAAATGCGAATACCAACACTGTCAATCCACAAGTTTCTAGTATCAGTCGTACCAATGATGGTGGACTTGATCCAACACTAGCAGAAGGAAGTGCTGCTCTTACCTACGCTAACTTCGAAGGACTTGATGACTACTTCACAGAAGTAGCCTACACTGGCGCATTTGGCTCAGAGAATTGGTTAGCTGGCTGGAGTGCACTTGCCGATTATGGCTTTACGTCTGATGAAGTCGGAACGTCTATCGAAGATTGGGAAACATCCGTTCCTTCAGCTTACACGCTTGAGCAGAACTATCCAAACCCATTCAACCCAACGACAAACATCAAGTTTGCACTTCCAAATGCAGCGGATGTCAAGCTTGAAGTATTCAACGTTCTAGGTCAGAGAGTTGGTACTCTTGTCAATGGTCAAATGAATGCTGGATATCATACAGTTACCTTCGATGCGACGAACCTTTCAAGTGGTGTGTATATCTATCGCATCTCTGCTGGTCAATACTCGCAAGTGAAGCGTATGATGCTTATCAAGTAAGCGAAACAATTTCTCGTCTCACATGAAAGTGTGAGGTGTGCTGATCACTAAAGAAGCCCTTGGGGAACCGGGGGCTTCTTTTTTTATGTTTAATGGTTGAATTGTGATAATCACGTCTACGGTCACACTTTGATCCGTCATGATCACAACATCTACAAAACCCACTAGCACGCACCCTCATCTACATGCATTTCGTTACTCGCAAAGCCCATTTTAATGCCGCCCATAGGCTCCACAATCCAGCCAAATCAGACGAGTGGAATCAACAAACGTATGGTAAGTGCAATTACCCCAATTGGCATGGGCACAATTACGATATAGAAGTCACAATGGCAGGAGAGCCAGATGCAGAAACAGGGTATGTGGTCGATTTAGGAGCTCTCAAGAGTGTCATTGAAACACACATCCTTGAACCTTGTGATCATCGTAATCTCAATCTTGATGTCCCTTTTCTTCAGGATATTTTACCCTCTGCTGAAAATTTAGCCAGAGTCTTTTTTGAGCAGCTTCAAAGTCCGGCAGAAGCCATTGCCTCACCCGGTGTGAAGCTCTACAGCGTGGTGGTCTACGAAACCGAACGAAATCGTGCTGAATATTGTCCCTATAAGGTCAGTAAGCTATAAACGATAATTGCTATCGGGCAGCTATCACTACGTGCTATAGGGCACACCACCAACCAAGAGACATGATATCTACGACGCAAGTAAAACGCTTTTACGACCCAACGTTTAAAGTGACAGATGCATACAAGGCTTCCATGCCAGATCTCCAGAATGGACCTGCATCACTTATTGAAGGGGCTAATGTGCCCATTCAACAAGTTGGGATTAGTAATTTTAACCTTCCACTCCGTTTCCGTGCTTATGAAGGGGAACCTGTACAATTGCAAGCCTCAATTGATGGTTATGTTGGCTTAGATGCTGGCAAGAAGGGGATTAATATGTCCCGCATTATGCGAACATTCTACACATTTAAGGACCGTGTGTTCCATCTCGACATGCTTGAAGACGTTCTTAAGGCATACCAAGAGGATTTGGAGGCGTCAGAGTCCTACCTCCGTGTTGGGTTTAGCTATCCACTATTGAAAGATTCCCTTCGCTCAGGCATGCAAGGGTATCAATATTATGACGTCATATTTGAAGGACATCTTGATGCGCAAGGAGTCTTCACCAAGTTTATGCACCTCGATTTTGTGTACTCCAGCGCGTGTCCATGTTCTTATGAGCTTGCCGAGCATGCTCGCGAAACGCGCGAAGTGGCTGCAATTCCCCACTCACAACGCAGCATTGCCTCAGTAACGGTAGAGCTCAAAGATGAATTTTTTGTCGAGGATCTCGTTGCCATTTGTCGCGATGCCCTCCAAACGGAGACCCAGGTGATGGTGAAGCGCGAAGATGAGCAAGCCTTTGCTGAGCTTAACGGTGCCTATCAAAAGTTTGTGGAAGATGCCGCTCGCCTGCTCTATCAAGAGTTAGATTCCTATACGAGCATCCAAGACTTCGTCGTACGATGCAACCACATGGAGTCGCTGCACAGCCATGATGCTGTGAGTCGGATTTGCAAAGGGGTGCCTGGCGGCTTACGATAACAGGCGGTCTGCGTTAATTGGCGGTCTCTGTCAATCAAAGTCCAAACGCCCAAACAAATTGGCCAACTATCCTTTCAGCGCAGTCTCTACTAGCTCTTTTTGCTCAGCCAAGTGAATTTTGAGCTGACCCGTTGCGGGTGATGCTGCAGCATCTCGACCTGCATAGCTCAACGTACGACCAGACCCTTCAAGCAGACGTCCAAATCGGTAGGCCAAAAAGCCCCAAGCTCCCATGTTTTGTGGCTCTTCTTGGCACCAAACAACCGTGGAGGCACTGCTAAATTGCTCAAGTATAGCCTTCACATCTTGATCCGGGAACGGGTACAACTGTTCTACACGCACAATGGCAATCTTATCCTCAGCACCCATCTCTTGGCGAGCCTGGATTAGATCGTAGTACACCTTGCCCGTACAGAACACAACACGCTCCACAGCGCCATTCTTGGCTGCATGCTGACCACCTTCTACAAATCCAGGATCTGCAAGCACAGGTTGAAATGTCCCCTCTGCCAATTCATCCAATGAGGCTACAGCGTGTGGGTGGCGCAGCAAGCTCTTGGGTGACATGATAATCATCGGTTTCGCAGCCGGTTGCAACACTTGCTTTCTCAACGCATGGAAGTACTGAGCAGGGGAGGTGAGGTTCATCACCTGCATGTTATCCTCCGCACAAAGTTGGAGATACCGTTCCAAGCGTGCTGAGGAGTGTTCCGGCCCCTGACCTTCATAACCATGAGGCAACGTCATAACGACTCGAGAGTTCTGCCCCCATTTTGCTTCCGACGAACTAATAAATTGGTCAATCACAATTTGAGCCCCATTGGCAAAATCACCAAATTGAGCTTCCCAAATCACAAGAGATTCATCTCGGTTGGCAGAGTACCCAAACTCAAATCCAAGGGCAGCAAACTCACTCAAAAAGCTGTTATAGGGAGTAAAACGACCCTGTTCCTCAGCCAGATGATTCAGCGGAATAAATTGCTGATCGGTATCGGTCCCATGCAAAATAGCGTGACGGTGGGCAAATGTCCCACGTTCTGCATCCTGGCCAGCAAGCCGCACAGGCGTGCCATTCATCAACAATGAACCAAATGCCAACGCCTCTGCAAACCCCCAATCGAGTTTACGCTCACCCGATTGCGCTAACTCATACCGTTTTGCCAACTGGCGCAACAATTTTGGATTCGCATCAAAATCATTGGGCACCGTATTCATTTTGAGTGCAATATGGAGCAAACGATCTTTCTCTACGCGTGTGTCTGGAACCGCATCACGTTCTGCCTGGGCTGACTCCGTCCGATCAAAGTGGTCTTGGGTGACCTCAACATTTTGAGCTTTCTTGGCTTCTTCAAATGCAGATTGTAGCAACTCATCAAACTCCTCAATCAGTGCATCCAACTCCTCTTTCTCAAACTCGCCCGAGGCCAGGAGCTTTCTCATATACAAGTCACGAACAGGTGGATGGGTGTCAATCTCATTATACATCCCTGGTTGCGTGAATGCAGGCTCGTCGCCCTCATTGTGACCATGTTTGCGGTACCCTACAAGGTCGATAATGACATCTTTGCCAAATTTTTGACGGTAATCAAAGGCCATCTTCATCACATGAATGGCATCTTCAGGTTGATCCGCATTCACATGAAAGATTGGGGCCAAGATCATTTTGGACAGATCTGAAGCGTATTGCGTAGAACGACCATCGACCGGTAATGTCGTAAACCCAATTTGATTATTGATAATGACATGAATCGTGCCACCCACTTCATACCCTTTTAACAAGGACATATTGAGGGTTTCAGCCACAACACCCTGCCCAGCAAAGGCAGCATCTCCGTGTAATAGAATAGGTAATGCCTTACGCTTGGCGTCTACAGTGTCCATGGTGTCTTGGTGCGCACGCACGGCTCCAGCAACCACCGGATTCACCGCTTCCAAATGAGAAGGGTTCGGGAGTAGTTCAAGCTCAATCTCATGACCTTCCGCTGTTTTATGAGAACCCTTCATCCCAATATGGTATTTCACATCGCCAGATCCCTGGATCGTCCCCGGGTCAATATTACCCTCAAACTGAGAAAAAATCTGGTCATACGGCTTGTGAATCACATTCACGAGCAAATTAAGGCGTCCACGGTGCGCCATGCCGATGTAGGCCTTCTCCACATCTTCGCCTGCTGCCTGCTCCACAAGGAAGTGCATCATCGGGATAAGCGTTTCTGCACCCTCAATCGAGAAGCGCTTATGCCCGATATATTTTTTATGCAAAAATTGCTCAAACGCCATGGCTTGATTGAGCTTATGTAGAATGTCTCGCTTCTCATCCTTTGATAGCTCGGCTTTATTGCCACTCGACTCCATTTGCTCGCGCAACCAGCGACGCTCCTGCAGATCCAAGATATGCATATACTCCGCGCCGATGTAGCCACAATAGGTATCTCGAAGGAGACGGATAATATCACGAAGCGCCATTTTTTCCTTCTTGGCAAGCCCTTCGCAATAAAACTCACGATCCAAATCCCAGATAGTCAAGCCGTAGTACTCAAGATCGAGTTCAGGCGAACGATCTTTACGCTGGCGAAGAGGATCAATTTCTGCATGACCATGGCCCCTCATGCGGTACATATAGATGAGCCTCCACACGGCAATCGCTCGTCTGTCATTCTCAAATTCATCCGCAGACCCTTGACCCAAGGCCGAAAAGGTATCTGCACTCGGTGGCATAGGTTCGTAGGGGATTTCTAGATCGGCAAAAATAGAATCATAAAAATCCTCGTACCCATTCAGCAGTGAATTGATTTTCTGCAAAAATAGCCCTGACTCTGCCCCCTGGATAATGCGATGATCATACGTACAGGTCATCGTCATCACTTTGGACACACCGAGTTGATGCAACTGCTCTGGACTCATCGACTGAAACTCCGCAGGATAATTAATGGCACCCGTGGCAAGTATAGCTCCTTGACCTTGCATAAGTCGTGGGATGGACGATACGGTACCCAGAGTCCCAGGATTGGTAATACTGAGGGTTGTGCCTTGATAATCACTCACCTCAAGCTTGCCGGCACGGGCTTTGGCAATCAACTCAGCGTAGGCATACAAGAACTCCTTAAAGTTCATTTGATCAACCCCTTTAATATTCGGAACGACGAGATTACGCGATCCATCTTTGCCGGGTAGGTCGATGGCGATGCCTAGATTCACCTGTCCAGGATCGACGCGAAAAGGTTTGCCGTCTCGCTTCTCATACCCATGGTTCAAAGAGGGAAAGCTTTGAAGCGCTTGAATGGCAGCCCACGCAATAAAATGGGTAAACGACGCTTTGGGCTCCATCCGTCGTACCAACTGACGGTTGATGATATCCCTATCCTCTGCCAGCATTTTTACGGGAATCACACGCAAAGATGTGGCTGTAGGGACTGTGAGACTCACGTCCATATTTTCGGCAATCTTGGCGGCAACCCCTTTGATAGGTGTTGTGTTTAATGCGGACGCTGATTGCCCAGACGTCTTGGGTGATGAAGCTGATGCGCCTTTTTTGGCTTTGCTTTCAGTTTTGCTCTCGGTATTGTTTTCGGTCTTGGGCTGTTGCTTAGGTGCGGGTTTTTCCGCGCTTGATGTCCCAGGGGCTTCTTTTGTAGAAGTTGCAGACCCATTTTTTGCCGAGGATGCGGTGGAGATAGTGGCCGGCGAATGGGTGCCCTGAGCTGATCCGTTATTAGAATGCTGCCCATTGGCCTCACCCCCTTCTAATTCCTCAAAATAATTTCTCCAATAAGCTGGGACGGACTCTGGATTTTGTTGGAACTGTTTAAAAAGCTCTTCGACGAGCGCGGAATTTGGACCGAATACGGACTCTAATGGCTCCACAGGAAAGGTTTCAGATGTTGAGGATTGGCTAACAAAATTACGAAACTTTTCACCAATCATGATATGTTTAACACGATTTACTCCATATGCTTCATGGTCAAACAACCATACAAGATCATCCATATAAAAGCATTTACATAGGAGCATTTAATTTACATAGGAGCATTTAAATAGAAACATCCAAACAGCGCCAAGCATGCATCTACTTCACGAGTCCTCACCACACCTTTTACGTTATGCTGTACATCAAACGGGCGCGTCCGCTCAGCCCCATGTGACAGAGGCTCACGGAGCGGAATCGGTACACTGGGACCTGTCTGATCTTTATGCAAGCCCGACCGATCCAAAACTAGAGGCTGACAAAGCCTCACTACTAGAAGAAGCACAGGCTATTGCAACGCATTACCGCGGGAACATCGCAAGCTTGGACGCGGATGCAATGCTTGGGCTACTAGATCGATACGAAGCACTTTTACAAACCGCTCATCGACTCGGTTCCTATGCCCATCTAATCTGGTCAACCAATACGGAGGATGCATCCCTTGGCAAGTTGGTCCAAGAAATGAGCGAGCTAGGGTCTGAGATTAGCCAACATTTGGTCTTTATCGACGTAGAGTGGCTCGCCGTGGACGACAATCAAGCTCAATCCTTGATTGATGACCCTATTTTGGCCCATCGTCGTCATTACCTTGTTCTCTCACGTAGGTTCAAAGATCACACACTCAGCGAACAAGCAGAGCAGGTGCTGAGCGCAAAGCGTATTACAGGTCGATCTGCATGGGTTCGGTACTTTGATGAGACGATTGGTGCGGCTCGCTTTGAGTGGAGAGGGGAGAAGCTTCCTGAGCAACAAGTACTCTCCAAGCTTCATGATCCCAATCGGGATACCCGCAAGGAAGCGCATGCATCGCTGACCAAGGGTTTTCAGGAGCATAAGCGCACTCTGACGTATGTGTTTAATACGATTCTAGCCGACAAAATGACCTCTGATAAACTCCGAGGATATGATCGGTGGGATACGACGCGTCACCTGAGCAATGAAACGGATCACGAAACGGTGCAAGCGCTCATAGATTCGGTGACCGGTTCTTATCACCTTCCGCAACGTGTCTACAAGCTGAAATCCAAACTCCTCGGGATGGACCCGATGTACGATTATGATCGGTACGCCCCGCTTATGCAAACCGAAACAACCATTCAGTGGTCTCAAGCACAACAAATGGTCTTGGATGCCTATCAAGATTTCCATCCGGAGATGGGAACCATTACCCAGAAGTTTTTTGATCACAACTGGATAGACGCCGCCGTTAAACCTGGCAAGAGGGGAGGAGCCTATTCTGCAAGTGTAAGCACCGACACACACCCTTACATCTTAATGAACTACAACGGACAGCTCCGTGATGTGCAGACCCTAGCGCATGAACTGGGTCATGGTGTGCATCAATATTTGAGTCGACAACAAGGTGAATTGCAATCGGGCACGCCGCTGACCACCGCAGAAACCGCGTCCGTATTTGGAGAGATGCTTGTGTTTGAACGCATGATTGCGGCTCTGGATGACCCCAAAGAACAACTTGCTCTTGTGTTAAGTAAGTTGGACGACACCATCGCCACGGTGTATCGTCAGATTTCGATGAACCGTTTTGAGGACCGCATTCACACCCACAGACGCACTCAAGGGGAGCTTACCACGGAGCAGTTTTCTGAGCATTGGATGCAAACGCAGCGCGCATTATACGGCGACGCGGTAACGATGACCGAGGAATATGGCCTGTGGTGGTGCTACATTCCCCATTTTCTGCATACTCCTGGTTATGTGTATGCCTATGCGTTTGGCGAACTTCTTGTTCTTGCGTTGAGTGAACAGTACAAGCAAGCCAGTGATAAGGAGGCCTTTGCTGAAACCTACATGAGTGTCCTTGCCTCTGGGGGCTCACGGTGGCCGCATGAGTTGATTGCCGAATTTGGCCTCGATATTCGTGACCCAAAGTTCTGGAATACGGGCATAACGGTGTTTGAACGCCTCATCGAGCAAGCAGAATCGCTCGCGAAAGAGATTTCATGATTGTGAAATGATTCTCTATCTTTATCGGTTTGAATAAGGAGAATGGGGCATGCATTCTGCACCCGTTTTTGATCGACCTAAAACACTGTAAACCCTAAGGTTACGTGGCTAAAAGTTCTGGTATTTCTACCCGTGAATCGGAATCCTTGGATCGCTATCTCCAGGAGATTGGAAAAGAGAAACTTATAACCCCTGATGACGAGGTTCGCCTCGCGAAGGAGATTCAGGCAGGTTCTCAGCGCGCTCTGGAGGATCTCACCAAAGCCAACCTCCGTTTTGTGGTGTCTGTTGCCAAACAGTACCAAAACCAAGGACTCTCATTGGGTGATTTAATTAATGAAGGAAACCTCGGATTGATCAAAGCCGCCAAGCGTTTTGATGAAACGCGCGGCTTTAAATTCATTTCGTATGCGGTATGGTGGATTCGTCAATCCATTCTTCAGGCACTCGCTGAGCAAAGTCGGATTGTGCGTCTGCCATTGAACCGTGTGGGTGCGCTCAACAAAATTGGGAAGGAACTCTCCAAACTCGAACAGGAGTATGAGCGCGTACCGAGTGCCGCTGAGCTTGCCGAATCGCTGGAGATGACGGTGAATGAAGTTGCCGATACGCTCAAAATCTCTGGTCGGCACCTCTCTGTCGATGCTCCATTTGCTCAAGGTGAGGATAATCGCCTTTTGGATGTTTTAGAGAATGAAGAGATCCCAGACCCAGACTTTGACCTACTTGGTGAGTCCCTTAAAGTGGAAATTGAGCGTGCCTTATCAAAGCTTACCAAACGGGAAGCCGAAGTGGTTCGACTCTACTTTGGGATAGGGCGTGAACACTCTCTCACACTCGAGGAAATTGGCGAGCGTTTTGACCTCACCCGTGAACGTGTTCGCCAGATTAAAGAGAAGGCCCTTCGCAAGTTGCGCAATCACAATCGAAGTGCGGCCCTACGCACCTATCTGGGATAAGTTTCTTTGAAACTTTCGCACGATTTTCCGCGTAAATTACGTTATTAGTAGTAGAGAGGTAGACATCTCATCTACCGCACTATCAATCGTCAAACATGGGCAATCGTCAAACATGGGCAATCGTCAAACATGGGCAATCGTCAAACATGGGCAATCGTAAACCGGAGGTCGTTATGAAACCACATTCCTTCAGACTTTGGATACCCATTGCGGGGTTATTCTTTTTGACCGGATGCTACACTCAGGTCCAATTTGTGGAGCGCCCCAATTACACCGATCGCACTCAACCTGAGGGAGATTACTACGGAGGTGGGCAAGATCGTGGGTATGGCGACAAAGGGTATGGCGATGATGGGTACCGCGACCCGTATGGAACTCAAGATGGCGGTCAAACTGGCAATGGTGAATACCGTGAAGGATTCGATGATGGGTATGATCGCGGTTGGAGCGATTCCGAGAGCTATTTCTTTAAGGATTATACTGCAGAGCGCTGGTGGTCTCAACGCAACTTGAGTCTATCCTATGGCCAAGGCTACCGAGATGGCTTTTTTGATGGAAGCTTTGGTGGATACTATGATCCATTTTTTGATTGGCGACGTCCTCGTACAACCTTCAGCTTCCGCTTTGGCTCTGGATTCTCAAGCTATAGTTCATGGTACAATACCTACACATGGTTGTATCACCCATCGTATGGTTGGGGCTACCATCCCGTAGGTAGTGTTTGGGACCCTTGGTACGGATGGGGTGGATCTCCCTATGCATGGGGGGGATTTGGTTACAGTAGTTTCGGTGGTGGGTACTATCATGGATACAACGTCTATGGTGGGCCCATTGGCACCGTCGTCCATGACCGCAATTGGGACCGACATTTCGGACCACGTTCCAGTGGATTAACCAGTAGCCGTGCTAGCCAACGTTATGATGCCCGTCAAGGGGTGAGTTCACTCAATCGTGGGGTGGCTAACAATGTGACTGGCTCTCGCTCACAAGGTCGCACGTCAGAGTCTATCCGCCGTGCTGTCGAAATGAGCCGAGATCGTGGCCGTTTGGGGACGTCTAGAGTCATACCTGGGACCTCAATTTATCGCGGAACCACCCGTGGTGATGTTCAAGTCCGTCGAGGCACCAGAACTCGTACAGACCGTGGATATGTGGCTCCTCGTAGTCGTGACGGCGACAGGCCAAGAGTATCTACGGGTCGATCTTCCGGTGGATCTAGAGGCAGTAGCTCTTCGTCCCGATCCTCAAGTCCTCGAGTCAAGAGGGGAGGGGACTCCGGGAAGTCTACCCCAACAGTTCGGACAAAACGCTCTACAGGTCGTTCTAGCTCTGGGAGCAGTGGTGGCTCAAAACGATCAGGAGGCTCCAGATCTGGAGGTTCATCGGAGAATAAGCGCAGTCGAGGGGGAGGATCCTAACCATGAAATCGCTACGTAGAGTCTTCGCTTTGCTACTTTTGGGTGTAGCAAGCCAGGCGCCCACTGTGTTTACGTCACCAGTGCTTGCTCAGGTAAGTACGGATCAGGTGAGTACCAATCCCGTCTTATATTCTCAACAAGCTGTTGAATTCACGACGTCAGCCTCTGGCGCAACGAGACCAGGACTTACCCTACCTGGAACAGCCACAGCGTATGATTTTGGCTCCATTCTTGATAATCCTGCCTCTGCAGCACTTTTTCGCCAGGGATTTTTTGACCTCTCGCTGGCAGCAACCAACACTAACGAAGAAGCTCGCTATCTTGGAGGCACCCAGACTGATAATCAACTCAAAGGGTCATTATCTAGCTTGGGTTTCGTCGTAGCGCTGCCCACACGTGCAGGAGTGCTCAACTTTGGCGGTTCTTATGTGCAAACGGCTTCCTTCAATCGCGCCTACTCGGTTGTGGGGTTCAATCAAGACCATACCATCACCGATCAATTCAAAATCCCTGGAAGTACCTATGAAGGGATCGCTTTTGAAACGTATGCTATTGATTATGGGGACGTCGAACAGACTTACCTTGAATCAATTTTTCGTGTGGGCTTTACGCCAGAACAATACCCTGGAATTCAACAAGAGGCAGAAATACTCCAAGAAGGAATCGCAGGAGAATGGAACGCCTTTATAGCCACAGAATTCCAGCGAAATCTATTTGTTGGAGCCTCGATTGGCGTCACCAATGGCGAAAAGACCTATAAAAGAACCTTTTTGGAGCTCGACCTAAACAACGTCTATAATGGTGATTTCATTGATACGAACAATGATGGAGAGGGGGAGACGGATGTAGATAACATGCTCCTTGATGACGAGTTTCAAAGTGAATACTCGGGTCTGTCAGCACGATTGGGCATCATTTATCAAGTGGGAGAGATGTTGCGTATTGGCGCTTCATACAAACTTCCAAGCACACTTAACGTGACAGAGCGTTACGATTCTGTCATCCGAACCACCATGGATAATGCAGAGTTTTTTCAGAGTTCATTAAGCGGTGATTTTGAATACAAGATCAAGCAACCCTCTACGCTGTCTGCTGGCCTAAGCATTGGGACGGCTCAAGGAGTAGAGTTTGCATTTGGCGCAGACTACACGCCATTATCCAATACCGAAATTAATTATAGTGGTCTAGAAACCTTTCTTGATGAGCGTATTGATAATGAGTACATCGAGTCGGTGTATGATGACGTACTAGACCTCAGAGCCGGTCTTACATATACAGCACCCGTGGGTGTGACGGTGTTTGGGTCCGCACTCTATCAAGCACCTCGGTTCAAGGAATTGAGCCAAGAACGTCTAGCCTTTGGCTTTGGTGGTGATGTGCCCGTAAATCGCAATTTGAGCGTGTTTATAAACTCACGGCTCTCTTCGTTTAATGAAACAAGCACAGTTTACAGTTATGAAGATGGTTTTTTTCAGCCCGCAGTCGCAACCACCGATCTTGACGTGCTAACCCTTGACCTACAAGTAGGGATCAAGGCACGGTTTTAAGCAGATGTTGCGGGTCAATATTAAGGTGATATGTGACCTAATCTAAAAGCGCTCCATGACTCTGTAAGCGCTTTTGTGGCATGGATTTACCACATTGTCAAACGATTTATTGTTAAGTTTAGGTTAACAGTCGTAAATTGACGAAATCCAATAACTACATCTTCAATTATGACATCAACCTGCCTCTTTTCGCATGTGCGGATGATCCTACGCCGTTCATGCCATCTTGTATTGTTGTTGAGTCTCGTTTTTGCAGCTGCAACGCCAGCCTCAAAGCTCGTTGCCGCTACCGAAACCAATGAAGTGCCCAGTACGAAACGTGCAGTAACCGTTTCTGGTACCGTATTTGATGCTGAGTCTGGCGAAACGCTCGTCGGGGTCAATATCATGGTGAAAGGGAAGGTCGTTGGGACCTCCTCCGATGCTAATGGGCGCTTTGACCTCTCGCTCGACGACGATCCCCCCATCACCCTCGTCGTCTCGATTGTAGGGTTTCAAACCCAAGAAATCGACATCACGGGCTCCGTCGACGACTTGCGCATTGAAATGCAACCACAAGCTGTTTTTGGCTCAGACGTTGTTGTCTCAGCTTCCCGAGTTGAGCAAGGCATCCTCAAAGCCCCTGTAGCCATCGAGAAAATGGATGTTCTTACCATTCGTGAAACAGCCTCGACGAGTTTTTACGATGCCATCGCGAACCTAAAGGGGGTCGATTTTTCAACTCAAAGTATGACATTCCGCTCAGTCAACACCCGAGGGTTTAACGCCAACGGAAACACGCGGTTTGTCCAGTTAATCGACGGAATTGACAATCAGGCTCCGGGTTTGAATTTCTCTGTGGGCAATATCGTAGGGATTACAGAATTAGACCTTGAGACGGCAGAATTGATCCCAGGAGCGGCCTCAGCACTTTACGGCCCCAATGCGCTCAACGGAATTCTACTAATGAATTCGAAGAGCCCTTTTGATTATCAAGGACTCTCTTTCTCCATTCAAAATGGGGTGAATCATGTGGAGAGTTCGTTTGAAGATCCATCACTCTATCAAAAGTATAGTTTTCGGTACGCCAAATCTTGGAATGACCGTCTTGCACTCAAAGTGACAGGGTCTTTCTTGGATGCGCAAGATTTTGTGGGTGAAGATTATCGTGATCAAAGTGGCCTGATTGAGCGAGGTGGATTCTCCCGAGAAACGTCCGCCAACCCACGAACATACGACGGTCTTAATGTCTATGGCGATTTCTTGATCACTGTTGGTGCTGTAGCCGATGCCGGCATTGCAGCCGGTGGCGCAACAGGAGATCAGCTTGCGGCGATTCGTAATTTGTTGCCTGACGGCGCTGCAGGGGCCTTCACACCACGTGGATACAAAGAAGCGGATTTTGTGGATAACACAGCCAATAGCATCAAGCTTGGAACCGCCCTGCATTACAGACTTACCGATAAACTTGAGGTGATCGGCCAGTTCAATACAGGGTATGGATCCACGGTTTATACCGCGAATGACCGCTTTATCCTCGATAATTTTAACATTTGGACGGCAAAACTTGAGCTTCGTCACCCATCCTATTTTGTTCGTGCCTACACGACGCAGGAGAATACTGGAGACACCTACGCCGCCAACACGCTGGCATCGTTGATCAATGAAGAAACGTATTTATCGCCTTATTTAAATGCGTTTGCCTCTGCCCGAACCTCCGGAGCCGATGTGGATGCCGCGCATGAGGCTGCTCGCGCGTATGCCAATTCTCAGCAACCTCAACCTGGATCGGCTCAATTCCAAGAGTTAGCCGACCGCTTCCGTGACATCCCGATTTCGGAAGGGGGAGCGAAGTTCTTGGATAATTCTGCGATGTATCATCTCGAGGGGCTGTATAATTTCTCGGAGGTGATCGATCCAGAACAAATCGAACTTATTGCGGGGGTGAATGTCCGCCAATTTGCATTGAATTCACAAGGGACGCTCTTTGCGCTCCAAGATAACGGCGATGAGTTCAGCATTAATGAGTGGGGAGCCTATCTTCAAGGCTCTAAGTCCTTTGCCGAGGGTGCGTTAACCTTCACAGGGTCCCTTCGCTACGACAAAAATGAATATTTCGACGGTCAATTCTCACCACGTGCCTCAGTAGTCGCAACGATTGCTGACGTTCACAATCTTCGTTTTTCTTACCAAACAGGGTTTGGAATCCCATCCACTCAGGATCAATTCATTGACCTTGATGTGGTCTCACGACGCCTTGTAGGGAGCAATCCTGTGTTAATTGATCGCTACAACTTCAAGACCAACACCGTCTATACACTCGAAAGTGTGGAAGCCGCGCGTGCAGCCTACCTTGGAGGTGCACCTGCATCCCAAGCAGCCTCTGCACTCGAGCCATTCCAATTTGGTGATTTTCAGCCCGAGCAGATTACCTCATACGAAGTGGGCTACAAAACGTTGATTGGCAACAAACTCTTTATCGATGCCTACTATTATTTCAGTCAGTACTCCAATTACATTGCTGGGGTAGAGTTTGTCCAAGGGGTACCTAACGGCCTGCGTGCAGAGCCAGGCTCTGAATATGAGGTGAATTCCAGCTCGTGGAAGCAAGCCATTGTCACCGGGATTGATCCTACATTTGATGGATCTTTCGCTACCCAGAACTTTGGTTTTGATGTTAACGCCGATGGTGTTGTGGAGGCGCATGGATGGGCCGTTTCAGCAGACTACAGCCTTCCCAAAGGGTTCCAAATTGGGGGGAATGTGGCGTTTAATGAACTCATTACGCAGCAAGACCTCCTCGATCAAGGATTCCGCGCTGGGTACAACTCCCCAAAATGGAGATACAATGTTCGCTTCCAAAATCGTGCACTCACGCCAGATCTTGGATTTAATGTGGTGTGGAGATGGCAAGATGCATACCTGTGGGAGTCTTCGATTGGGAATGGCATTATCCCAGAGTATGGAACCATGGACGCACAGGTTAGTTACAAGCTGAGTAACCTGAACACGATTATGAAAGTGGGTGGAACCAACGTGCTCAATGAGCGCTATACGAGCTCACTGTCTAACCCACGTATGGGTGCCATCTATTATGTGTCCCTCACGTTTGATCAATTGCTGAATTAATCGAGCCAAACCTCACTTTTAAATAGGATAGACTTATGAAAACACATGTCAAACCTTCTAGAATTTTGGCTCTTCTCCTAGCAGTTGCATTCACTGCATCTGCTTGTGAGAGTAGCTTTGATTCACTCGTCGAAGAGCGTAAGGATGAGAACCCGTTACCCTCACAGCCAACCTTTGAGTCTGGAACCGCTGATTATTCCAACATCGTCTCCATCGGCAACTCGCTGACGGCAGGATTGATGGATGCGGCTCTATATGATCAGTCGCAAGCGCACTCTTTTCCCAACCTTATGGCGCAAGCGTTGGAACCTGCTGGGGCTGGTGTCTTTAATCAACCAGACATCAATAGTGTGAATGGGTACAACACCTCCGTTCAATCTCCCGCATGTAACCCAGTATGTGGTCGCTTTGCGTTGGATACCGAGATTCCTGGACCCTCACCCGTCGTTGATGGGGAGCCTATTGCGCCCTTCACAGGGAACAAGGAGACCTTAAATAACTTTGGTGTTCCTGGGATTCACTTGTGGCAATTAGACGAGCCTGGTGCAGGAAATCCAGATTCTCCATATTACAGCGGCTTTTATGCTCGATTTGCGTCCCAGCCAGGCGTTTCTACGGTGCTAGATGATGCCATTGCTCGGGATCCATCGTTTGTGACCTTTTGGGTCGGCAATAATGATGTGCTGTCCTATCTCGGATCCGGTGGCGTCGATGATGCATTATTGACCGATGTGGCAACCTTTCAGGCCCTGTTTACCTCAGCCATGACAAAACTCGCGACGCAAACCACAGCCAAAGGTGTGGTCGCCGACATCCCACCCTTGTCTGCGGCCCCTCTGTTTCGAGCGGTTCCTTACAATGCGATTCCATTGGATGCCGAAACAGCGTCTCAGTTGAATGCTCAATTTACAGGGTTTAACCAATTGATTGATGCATTAGCCGCTCCACCGTTTAGCTTGCCAGCCGAGGTACTTGCCGGTCGAAAAATTTCGTATCAAGCTGGTCCAAACGCAGTCTTGGTTCAGGATGATGCAGCCACCGATTTAGGGCCCTATTTTGATCAAATTCAAGCCGCTGGAATGATTGACGCGGCCACGCGTGCGGCGATTGCTCCCTACGAACAAGCACGTCAACTCCGCGTTGATGAAACGGTAGGGCCTGAACTGCTCCTTTTGAGTGCTGGTTCCATCCTAGGGACTCCTGCTGATCCATCGAATCCCCAATCATTGATTGGCTTGGTGGTGCCATTGGAAGATTCATACACGCTCACCGCAGATGAGATCCAAAAAGCAGAAGTTGCGCGCCAAACCTTTAATGCGATTATTAAGCAGGTTGTTGCCTCGACCAACCAGGCTTCTGGTGGCACACGCTTTGCCTTGTGGGAGACCAATTCATCGACAAGTGCGTTTACCGATCTCTTCGGCTTGGATGGATCCCCGTTAGGTATTGTGGAAGATGGAGTGAACCTAGCACCTGATTTTACACCGAATGGGGCATTTTCAACAGATGGGGTACATCCAAATTTCCGCGGAAGTGCCATTCTAGCCAATGAATTTATCGACGTGGCAGAAAATACATTTGGAGGCACACTGCCTCGGGTTGATGTGCTCAACTTGCCAAGTGTATTGCTGTGTGATGCCTCTTGTTTGAGTAGGCAGTAAGCTGCGACCTCACTGATATAGATCTTACGCACATCTATCTTGCTGATGTATTGAAGATACTTAGGGTGGACCTTCGAACGGAGGCCACCCTTTTTTTGTATGGAATGTAGCGCCATTGCACCGCGCGAAACTAGGTACGAAATTCTGTACCTTTCCTTGCTATACTAAGTTTAGACGTAATTATGAGTAGAGACGAGACCACAATTTTGAAAGAAACCTTTGAAGCGCAGGGTGACGACCATTTTAGCGAGGGGCTGCAAACGCCAATGCATGATGATGCCTTCTTGATGACGAATGAAGAAAAAATGGAGCAAATCGCGCACCATTTTGAGAAAATCATGCACACGTTGGGTCTAGACACCCAAAACGAAAGCCTGCGAGGAACACCTCATCGAGTCGCAAAAATGTATGTGGAAGAGATATTCAGCGGGCTGAATCCCGTCGAAGCGCCCGATACACGTACGTTTGCCAACCCTTACGATTATGGCCATCTCGTGGTGGAAAAAAATATCCGTTTGGTCTCCTTTTGTGAGCACCATTTCTTGCCATTCATCGGTAAAGCCCATGTTGCCTACATTGCGGATGGTGATGTGATTGGCTTGTCCAAGATTAACCGTTTGGTGGACTACTTTGCCAGACGGCCGCAAGTCCAAGAGCGCCTGACGCTGCAGATCGCCGAAGCCTTGGAGAGTGCACTCAAAACCAAGGATGTGGCTGTCGTCATTGACAGTAAACATCTTTGTGTCTCCACTCGTGGGATTAAAGATGAATCCAGCAGTACCGTTACCGCGGATTACCGTGGCGCATTCAAGGAGGCAGAGACGCAGCAACGCTTCATCGATTACATCCGAATGGAAACCGATCTGTAATCATGGCGGCATCGGTCACAAACGCATTTCCGATCCATCTGCATAACACCCTGACGCGTCAGGTAGAACCTTTTGAGCCTCTTGCTAGTCCCCACGTCGGGATGTATGTGTGCGGACCTACGGTGTATGGCTCACCCCATTTAGGGCATGCTCGTAGCGCAGTAACCTTTGATGTGCTCGTGAGGCTGCTCCGGTTTGTTGGGTACTCGGTCCGTTATGTTCGCAATGTCACCGATGTGGGGCATCTTACCGATGAATCGGAGCAAGAAGGTGAGGACAAAATTGCGAAAAAGGCTCGCCTAGAGAAGGTTGAGCCCATGGAAGTGGTACAGCAGTATACCGTTGAATACCATCAAGGGATGGATGCGTTGAATTGCCTAAGACCCTCGATTGAGCCCACGGCCAGCGGCCATATTCCTGAGCAAATTGCGTTGATTGAACGCTTAATGGAAGCAGGATACGCCTATGAGGTGCAGGGGAGTGTTTATTTTGACTTGACTGCCTACCAAGCCTCAGAGTTTGAGTATGGGGCTTTGTCAGGGAAGGTGCTAGAGGAGTTACAACAAGCGAGCCGAGGGACGCTTGGGCAGGATGAGAAGCGCTCGCCTCACGATTTTGCATTGTGGAAGCGAGCAGATGAGAGCCACATTATGCGGTGGCCATCGCCGTGGGGAGAAGGGTTTCCGGGGTGGCACCTTGAGTGTACAGCCATGAGCACAAAGTATTTAGGGGAGCGGTTTGATATCCATGGGGGTGGATTGGACTTGCAATTCCCTCATCATGAAGCCGAAATCGCACAAGCATGTGGTGCGCATGGCACCTCACCTGCAAACGTTTGGATGCACCATAATATGGTAACGCTCGAGGGAGCCAAAATGAGCAAGTCATCAGGTAATTTTGTCACCTTGCAGCAGCTGTTTGATGGGAATCATGCGCTGCTAACCAAAGGGTATGAGCCCATGGTGGTGCGGTTTTTATTGCTTCAATCCCATTATCAAAGCCCGATTGATTTTTCCGATAGAGCGTTGCAAGCGGCAGAAAAAGGGCTGGATCGTTTGATGGGCGCCTTGGAGCTGTCTGAAAAATTTGGATTATCGTCTGGCGATCAGGTTGAAAATCAGGGGACAGGTCAAGGTGCGAATGGTGTCGACGATCTTGAGGCGATAAAAGCCATGCACCAAACTCGAGTCGATGCGAATGGCGCAGAGTCATTGGAGGTAGAGTTACTTCAAGGTGTAATAGACGCGTTCAAAGAGATTACACAGGATCTTCACACAGCCAAGGCCATTGCCGCACTATTTGGTGTCTCGAGTATGTTGCAAGCCCTAGCCAATGGCCAAAAACCTCGTAGCGAGGTCTCAGATGAGGTCTTATCGCTGGTGATGCGTACGTATCGCACCATGGTAATGGAACTTCTAGGGTTTGAAGGGGCACAACGGGGGTCGGCAGACTCCTCAGACCGTGTTGAAGGACTCATGGCGCTATTGCTTGAGCTTCGCACATCGGCCCGCTCTAATCACGATTATGTAACCTCAGATTTGATCCGCGATCGACTCGCTGCCCAAGGCATTACATTAAAAGATGGCAAAGGTGGTGCCGTAGAGATTGAATATGGGCCGGTGCCCACCAAGCAGGACAGTGCATCCACCTCATCCAAGACATGAAATGTGGTGCGTTCTGTGATGCGTTTAATGGATATCATCTCCAAAGGATTTGCTGAAGTAGCTGTGGTGCTCATTCGTGGCTATCAATACATTCTGTCGCCATGGCTGGGTCGTCAATGTCGGTTTTATCCGACGTGCTCCGAATATTCCATTCAAGCGCTGCGTGAGTGGGGGTTGTTTCGAGGTTCGTGGTTGGCAGGCAGGCGAATTCTGCGTTGTCAGCCTTGGACGACATCCTTTGGCGAGGACCCTGTACCAAAGCGCGAGACATCACAGAATCAGCCGTAAGAATTTTCGTAATTTATGTATTGCACCAAGCGCAACAACGCATATTGCCCAATTTTTAACATTATGCACTCTCTATGAAAGCAAAATCAGTCACAACCTCTATTTGGGATCGACTTGGCGTAGGTCTTTCGACCTTATGCATGGTTCACTGTCTCGCGCTGCCACTTTTTTTGAGTGTTCTTCCGTCCGTCTCGTTTTTTGAGTCGTTGCATGGATGGTCACACCCTGTATTTGCAGCCTTAATCTTGCCGACGGTTATTCAGGCGTCTCGCCATGCTGGGGTCACGTCATGGGTGAGGCCCTTGCTAATAGGTGGGTTTCTAGCTCTGGTAATTGGGTGGTCTCTTGGTCATGCACTCGAAAATGAGCTTCTTGAAGTGGGCATGACCCTCGCAGGAAGTGTGTTGCTTGTGGCTGGGCATATTATCAATTACCGTCACCATAGGGCATGTAACAATCCCAAGCATCGCCATCATCCGATACTCGAGAAGGTCGCCGATAAGCCTTAACTCTCTATGTTTGTCGAACTCCGCCATCTTCAGCATCAATACCCTGGGAGTCAGACAACATTATCCTTTCCCGATACAGAGTTCGCCGAAGGGGCTCGCCATTTGCTTTTGGGTCCTTCTGGATCAGGAAAGTCGACGGTTTTACACATGTTGGCAGGATTATTAAGACCCACATCTGGAGAGATATGGGTGGATAGCCATAATCTTGCCAAGATGAATGACCGCGCCTTGGATCGGTTTCGTGGAGAGCGCATGGGGATTATTTTTCAACAACATCATCTCATTGGGGTGCTTTCTGTGGAGGATAATCTAGCCCTTGCATCGACCATGGTCGGGGAGAGGGCCTCCAAAAAGCGAATCGATCATCTCCTTGAGGCCTTAGATATGTCCTCAGAGCGTCGCAAACGTCCATCTCAACTCTCCGAAGGGCAACGTCAGCGTGTGTCAATTGCACGAGCGTTGATGAATGAGCCGAGCCTATTATTAGCTGATGAACCAACCTCCGCGCTTGATGATGAGCGTGCCATGCAATTTATGGGATTGCTTTCTGAAGTCTCTGAGTCAGAACAAACTACCTTGGTGGTGGCGACGCACGATGCAAGGATTGTCCCTCATTTTGATCACGTGACTAGGCTGGAGGAAAAGCTATGAGCCTGATTGCCTTAAGCTTTGCATATATCCGCCGAAGAGCGGGTTCTGCGTTCTTAAATGTGATGCTCATGTCCTTTGGGATCGCCACCATCACCTTGCTATTGCTGCTTAGCGTGCAGTTTGAAGAGCATCTGTATAAAAATGCCGAGGGTGTAGATGTCGTGGTTGGGGCCAAAGGGAGCCCGATTCAGCTGATTTTATCTGGGCTCTATCATATGGATTCGCCCACGGGAAATGTGACGTTAGCCGATGCCAAAACGGTCATGAACCACCGGGCAGTTGGAGATGTTTATCCACTTGCCTTGGGTGATAGTTGGAATGGGGTGCGTATCGTTGGCTCCACGGCTGAGTACATGGCATGGATGGGAGGTGAAATTGAGCAGGGGGCGTTATGGGGACATGCGCTGGATGTGGTGGTTGGCGCCGACGTTGCCTCCCGTTATGGCGTGGCACTTGGTGATACGCTGATAAGTAGTCACGGCTTGCAAGAAGGGGGCATGGGGCATGGCGATCATGAGATGATTGTCACTGGAATCCTTAAGCGAACGGGTCGCGTCACCGATCGATTGATCTTTACACCTGTTGAGACAATGTGGACGTTGCACTCCTATGATGCGGCTACTGGTGAAGATGATGGCGAGGCTAGTGGCGAAGATGAGCATGATGACGGCCATGATCATGAAGGAGATGAACAACATGACGGCCATGAACACGACCACAGCCACGATTCACAGCACGACTCACGGAACGGTGAGGATTACAGTGAGGAGCATCATGAAGGAGCGTATGACGAGCAAACATGGCTTGCTCCTGAGTACAATGATAAAGACATCACCGCGTTGCTGATATCGTATGCCACACCTCTTGGCGCGGCTCAATTTCCCCGTTTTGTGAATGCAGAGACGCCATTGCAAGCGGCAGCGCCTGCCTTTGAGATTACCCGGTTAATGTCCATTTTTGGCGTAGGCATGGACGCGATTCAGGCCTTTGGGATCTTGTTGATCTTGAGCTCTGCGGTGAGTCTTTTAATTGGATTGATGAATGCCATGAAAGATCGAGCCTATGACTTAGCAATCATGCGAGCCATGGGGGGGGCAAAGTGGAAGCTTTTTGTGATTGTATTGGTGGAGGCGGTATGCTTATCCGCCCTTGGAGGGGTCATGGGCTTAGCCATAGGTCATGGGGCGATGCAGTGGATGGGCCAAGCATTTTCCGAGGCACAACAATTTAATTTTACGGGGCTGATGTGGGTTCCCCAGGAGGGATGGATCATGGTGGGAGCCATCGCCATTGGGATTATTGCAGGTCTTTTGCCAGCCGTGCGTGCCGCTCAAACCGAAATCTATCGCACTCTGGCTCAATCCAACGCCTAAGTGGACTGTCCATGTTGCCATACCCCATTAACACATGCGATCGACGCTGTATATTGGCAATGTGAGAAGTGCCAGGGGAGGGTCATGGATCAGGAGGCCTACCTCTCACGCAGTCAGGAGTACAAGCATTACGCCAAACATGAAAACGACATTCATGATCCTGCCTACCGCGACTTTGTGGCACCTTGCACCACATTTGTGAAAGCACACATTCCAAAGGACCGTAAAGGCTTAGATTATGGAGCAGGCCCTGGACCGGTTATCTCTGCGGTGCTCCAAGAAGCTGGGTATTCGATGGTTGAATACGACCCTTTTTTTAATCCAAACGTCCAGGTTCTTGACGATTCCTACGATTTTGTGGTGTGTTCGGAGGTAGCGGAGCATTTTCATGATGTGAAAGGGGAATTTGAACGACTTTGCCGACGGGTGCACCCAGCGAGCAGGGGTAACGACGGGCAAGGGTATATCTTACTGATGACACGACTTTGGAGCCATGAGATTGACTTTGCGCACTGGCATTATCGTCGTGATCCCACCCATGTCTTTATCTACCATAGAGATACCATGCAGTGGATTGCACAATGGTTGGGCCTAGAACTTGTTTTGAGTGAATCCCAATTCACTGTGATGAGGCGGTGGAATGATTGACCTTTTGGTTGAATGGCACTATTCTTTTGGTAAGGCAATTTATTTGCTAAGAAAGCCTCATCATTCTGCAAGACAACATCACTTAAGACAAAACGCCCAAACGCATGAAAGCCTTTTTAGTCACTCTATTCTTGCTACTTCCCACACTAAATGACCCAAAGCCATTGGTTTGGGAGGATTTGATGGATGTGGAATGGACGTATGATGGGGAGTTTTACCAAGTCAAATTTGGTGAGTCAGCCAAAGAGTATGATGGCAAAGAGATTTTGGTGGAAGGGTTCATGTTTCCGCTTGAGTACACCCGAAAGCACACCACATTCTTGGTAAGCGCGAGTCCGATGACGAATTGCTTTTTTTGTGGGCCCGGTGAAGCAGAATCGATGATGTTGGTAGAGAGCGAGGACGCGATTGAGTACATCTATGAACCCATCAAAATGACGGGCACGTTTCGTCTCATTAACGACGCTGCCGATGGGGTGATTTATGAGCTTGAAGGGGCTCAAATGGTGGAATGAGGCTGGTCTGCCAGCTACTCGGCAGTCTGTTGATCGGTCAGCTGATCTGCAAGCACCGAGTACCCTTTCTCAAACGCATGAATGACCGCCTCGAGGGTATCTGAGGAAGCCCCCTTGGGTCGAATTTGTCGCCCTTCATGCTCTAATGTCAGCGTAACGACGACTAAAGAGTCGGTTTGTGGGCTGAGAATGTCCACCTCGTGATTTTTGACCAGAATCTTGCAATGCGTATCACTATGGGTTCGAATCGCAGCAAGAACGGCGTCGATTGGCCCTACACCTTTAGCCTCACTTTCGACCTCCACACCGTGTAGCCGAAGCTTAACGGAGGCCTCTACAAGCCCTTCTTTGCGCATGGTGACCGCATAATCCAAAACCTCGAGATGGGAAGGAATGCCCTCCTTTTCTTGAAGAACAATCGACTGCAAAGCCTCGATTTCATGCTTTTGGAGCGTTTTACCCCGTTGCTGAATCGCTTCGACATAGCTATTAAACACTTTATCACGTGTATCACTCAGTGCAACATCGGCGAGCACCACAGAGCGCGCTTTGCCCCAAGCGCGCTTTTGCATCTCGACAAAACCAGACTCGACATACTCTTCAATTGCCTCGATCGTCGGTTCCATAACCGGGGGCGTGAGGGAGTGTTTGGCGACAACTCGCGTATCCTTCAGCCCAGAGCCTGTGAGCACAAGAAGAACTTTTTTCCCCTGCCATTCGCCTAGATGATCTTTCATCGCCGCCAGTGGCAACGCACATGCTGGCTCGGTGAAGTGCCCCTCCGTGACGGCCATTTCCCGGAGCGAATCCAAGATGTCATTCTCGGTGACAGTGTAGGCTTTGCCATCGGTTTCGTCGATGGCATGCAGAACTTTGTGAAAATCAAAAGGGTTGGCCACCGCAACGGAACTGGCAATGGTTTGAACCAAGTCCTTGACTACTTTTTCACGCTTAAAAATACCCTCCACCACAGGGGAGCTTGCTTCAGGTTGAACAGCCAGGAATTGGGGAATACGATCGACATGCCCTGCTGCTTTCATTTCTGCGTAGCCCTTATAGATCGCCGCAAAGTTGGTTCCACATCCTACAGGAATGGCTATGGCATCAAAATCGGTGACACCTTGCGCGAGAAGTTCATAACTAAAATCTTTCTGTCCCTCCTCTCTGAATACATAATCCCCAGCGAGATAGACATTCCCCTTGAGGGCAAACTCTTTGCACAGCTCTTCACATTTTGCAAAGTCCCCCTGTACGCGCAAGATGGTGGCATTATAGATCGTTGCTTGGGCTAATTTGGCTTCACTGGTTTGCTCGGGGACAAACACAAAACAGGGTAGATTGTAATAACTGGCATACATTGCCACGGATGCGGCCATATTCCCTGTGGAGGCAAGACAGATCGCATCACGGCCTAGTTCAAGAGCTTTTTGCACCTCGATCGCGCTGCCCCTATCCTTGAAACACCCGCTTGGATGTTCAAATTCTAACTTGGCCCAAAGGTCGATGTCGTAAGTTTTGCTCAGACTTGGGAGGTGCGTTAACGTAGCTGGGTGATGCTTGAGCGGATCGGGTTGATACGTTTTGAGCGGGACCTGCATCGCAGGCGACGTCTGGTGATACCGAACGCTTAATACCCCTCCACAAAACGTGCAGTATGTCGAGGTTTTGACCTCGTCATTTTCCTTCTGGCAAAGGACACATTCCAGGGTGTAATGTGATGTGGGTTGAACGTCGACCATTATAGACTCAGTAGGATCATGGGCGTTTCGTGATTATAGACTCTGCATAATGGGCTCTGCATTATTGACTCAATGGGACCAAAAGGATCTCCTCGAAATCAAGATCGAGCTCTTCAAGAATTGGCCCTGCAATTTCCTCAATCTCTTCGTCGGTATAGTCTTGCAACCCTTCGATTTCGATATACAATAGATTATTCTGGTCGTCCACCTTGGCTTGGGCTGCATCGGCTTCAAAGGACTCTTTGAGTGTCTCTACAACGGTTTGAACATCCTCATGGAATGCGTCTAAAGCATCTGGATCAGTTGTCGACATAATGGTTGATTTAATCTAGCTCAATACATTCACGGCGTCATGGTTTGCGCGTGGTGGGGCGTAGAATCACTTTGTTAGCCCACTGTTTGCGTTGTCCCACTCTTTTCATTGCTCCGCCGTATGATGGAATTTACAAGGAATGGTATCGGTTGACAATGGATAAGGATCATTATCTTTTGAAGTAGAATCAACCTATGCCATGAAGCACCCTATGTCATGAAGCACTCTATGTTATGAAGCATCCCTTGAAAGAACTCTTTTACCGTCATCTTGCGCTGACATCGGACGAACCGATGGGGCTCGAGGTGGATTATGCGGAGGGGTGTGAGATTATCACGACGAATGGTAAGCGATATCTGGATCTGATTTCTGGGATTGCCGTGAGTAGTCTGGGGCATCGTCATCCAGCTGTAGTGGAGGCGATTCGTGCTCAACTCGATCGACATCTGCATGTGATGGTGTATGGGGAGTTCATTCAGCGACCTCAAGTTGACTTTGTGAGCTTGTTGGGGGCGCAGCTTCCAGCGGCGTTGCAACGTATTTATCTGGTGAATAGCGGCACAGAGGCCAATGAAGGGGCACTGAAGCTTGCCAAGAAAGCCACAGGACGGCAAGAGTTTGTGGCGTTTCGCAACTCCTATCACGGCGATACACATGGGTCGCTGAGCGTGACAGGGCGCGATGTCTACCGCGATCCGTTTTTGCCGTTGCTGCCAGGGGTGCGATTTGGCGATTATAATGATCACGCTGCTCTAGAATTGATTGACCAGGACGTTGCAGGAGTGATTTTGGAGCCCATTCAAGGGGAAGGGGGAGTGGTTGCCGCTCACAAGGACTGGCTTGAGGCGCTACGTGTACGAGCCACGGACATGGGGGCGTTGGTGATATTTGATGAGATTCAAACAGGATTTTACCGCACAGGGACGTTATTTGCGTTTCAGGGGCTTGGGGTGCAGCCTGATATTCTGACCGCAGCGAAGGCGATGTCAGGTGGCATGCCGATGGGGGCGATCATTTCTAGCGATGAGTTGTTTCAAGCGTTTCGTCAGGATCCACCACTGAATCATGTGACGACGTTTGGAGGACATCCTTTGAGCTCGGCTGCAGCTCATGCGACGTTGAAGGAACTACTTGCGATGGAAGTGGAAGAAAAAGTTGCCGAAATCTGGGCATTGAGCTCGTCCATGCTGAAGGGCGATGGAATTGTTGAATTACGTGGCCGTGGCGCGATGATGGGGCTCCAGCTTGAGTCTGCTGAATTGACGCAACGTGTCGTTGAGCGATGTTTTGAGGCTGGCGTGGTCCTTGGTTGGACATTGCATTCTAATTCTTTGATTCGGATTGCACCGCCGTTGATTATTGAGATGGACCGTTTGCGTGAGGCGTATGAGGTGCTGCTTGAGGCCGTGGCTGAAGGGTGAAGTGTTTGTGGAGAAGGGGTGAAATAGAGTTATGGTGCTTTGATGTCGTTACCAATATCGTACCAATGTCGTAACCATCAGACACCATTTGATACAACATCATTCAATGCAAAATTGAAGCAATAACCGGCCTAATTTTCTCGTTATATAACCAGTGTGAGTGACCCGGTATTTTGCGAAGGTTTTTGGTTCCCATCCTTCATAGCGATACCGGGTTTTTTTATTTTGTAGCCATGAACTTACAAGAACTGCGCGAGCATTACACAAAGGGCGGTCTCGATGATGAGGCGATGCCCGAGAATCCCATTCCATTTTTTGAACTGTGGTTAAGAGAGGCACTCGAAGCAGAAGTTGTCGAGCCAAATGCGATGGCACTTGCGACCGTTGACTCGAATGGCCATCCCGATGTCCGAATTGTATTATTAAAAGGTCTTTCTGGTCGTGAAATAGTGTTTTATACC
>JAVLBP010000016.1:0-28129 GCA_031581145.1 Balneolaceae bacterium | reverse complement strand
ATATAAAATGGGAAACATCAGCATGCCCGCAAGGATGCGAGGAACCACCAAATAATTGACCGAATTTAGCCCCATCGATTCCAACGCATCGATTTGCTCGCTAACTCTCATCGTGCCCAATTCTGTGGCAATACGTGCGCCCACTTTTCCTGCCAAAACCAAACTAGAAATCACCGCTGAGAGCTCAATCAATAGCGATTGTGTGACTATGGAGCCAATAATGGAGGTGGCAATGAAGGA
Organism: Balneolaceae bacterium; assembly: GCA_031581145.1. Taxonomy (GTDB): domain Bacteria; phylum Bacteroidota; class Rhodothermia; order Balneolales; family Balneolaceae; genus UBA8296. The sequence continues at coordinate 27,889 of JAVLBP010000016.1, read as the reverse complement.
ATTCCCCAGTTGATAGGCCGTTTGGATAGTCATCACGGCACCTGTAAACACACCCGTGAGCAGGATAATAGGAATTGAATCGTAGCCTATTTTAACGAACTCCTGGAAAAGATTCATGCGATAGGTCGTCGATTCAAGGCTCGAACGCAATGCTTGGTAAAGCAACGTGCCGTACAAACCAAATTCGTGGAAGAGGGTGAATCGCATGTTGTGAGGTTGGGAATACGTTATATTATAACGAGAATTCATTAGAAAATTGGGAGATGATTCGAGCGGTAGCCATGCAGTTGCTCTTTACGGGACTTCTCGGGTTGTTGGGGACCTCAACAACCTTTGGACAGTCTATGAGTGCGTATCGCTCGTTGGAGTTGCGTCTTGACACCCGCATGCAGGCCCTTGGTGGTAGCCATGCCGTCCAGCTGGATCCAACTATCTCAAGTGCATGGGTCAATCCGGCGCTACTAGCGGGTGTCGAGGGGTCATTTGAATCCCTTCCTTTTAGTTCATCGATTGCTCTATACCCCGCGGCCATTCGACAGTTCCAGTCATCGATTGCTGGTGAACGAACCCTTGCGGATCAATCGGTAAGGTGGGGTGCAACCGTTGGGTGTCTTTGCTATGGAGAAATGGATAAGCGAAATGCATCGGGACAAACGACCGGTTCGTTTCGCAATTATGATATGGATGGTAGCCTTACCCTAGCCATGACGTTGAGTGATCAGTGGAGCGTGGGAGGTTCGGCGACCATGATGGTCTCCTCTATTGGCACGGCAACCTCTTCTCTTGTAGCATTTCGCGCCGGTGTGGTTTGGTCCTCCCCCAAAAGGCCTTTGCAACTCGGAGCTACGGTGCGCAATGTTGGTGTGGCTGTGACCCCTTATAACGACCAACGAGAACCTCTTCCTTTCAGGGCATCTATAGGCGCGACCTACAAACCCACTGATTTCCCAGCTCGTTTGACCCTCACAACAGAACTGCAACCACGTGACGGAGTCGTGGTTGAGGATGCCTCTGTCCTTACCGTAATGGGTGGTGCAGAGTTTTTGCTCTCGGAACGACTCACCTTTCGTTTGGGGTATCATCATGGGGATCAAACATCCTTGCAAACAGCACGCCGTATCGATGCCTCTGGGCTTCGTTTTGGCCTAGGGTTTGGCTTCAAAGACTCAGAGGTTGATATTACCGTGGCGTCTTGGGGGCGCCTTGGAAGCGTGGTTCACTTGCATTATGCCTTACCTCTAAAATCTCTTTTGCCACTTTAATCTATTGACTCAGGATATGATTCGTTATCTCACCGCAGGTGAATCTCACGGAAAACAACTCACAGGCATTGTTGAAGGGGTCCCGGCTGGGTTATCTCTATCCAAAGACGTCATTGATCGACATATGGCTCGACGTCAAAAAGGGTATGGACGAGGGGGTCGCATGGCGTTTGAGCATGATCATATTGACATTACCTCCGGTGTCCGTTTTGGCAAAGCGATTGGAGGGCCCATTACTCTGAATCTCGCGAATCGTGCGTATGAAAAAGACGATTCAAACTGGCCCCATGTCATGTCTGTAGATCCGGTGGAGAATCAAGAGGCTATTGATGATATCACGCTACCACGACCCGGCCATGCCGACTTAACGGGCGCTCAAAAATACGGTTTTGAGGATATTCGGCCTGTAATTGAGCGTTCGAGTGCCCGCGAGACGGCCATGAGGGTTGCCTGCTGCTGTGTGGCAAGGCAGTTTTTATCAGAACTTGGGATCCAAATAGGTGGCCACATGGTACGGATTGGGGAGGCTGGGTATGCCTCGTGGGAAGATGCACGTGAGGCTGCAGATGCCGTATTGGCAAAAGGAGCCGATGAACTACGTGAGACAGCCGACGAATCCGAGGTTCGTTGCCTGGACACGTCGATATCCACAGCGATGGTGGATCATATCAAAGTGATTCGAAAGGAGGGATCCTCATTGGGGGGTGTTTATGAAATCGTGGTCACCGGTTTGCCAGCCGGACTCGGAAGCTATGTCCATTGGGATCGTAAGTTGGATGGGCAGCTTGCCCAAGCGATTATGGGGACCCAGGCCATGAAAGGGGTAGAGATAGGTCTCGGGTTTGAAAGCGGATCACGACCTGGGCACGAGGTTCATGATGCCATTGGTCATGAAGGTGGACAATTTAGACGTCAGACCAATCGTTCAGGTGGAATCGAAGGAGGTATGACGACGGGGGAGCCACTGATACTGCGTGGTGTGATGAAGCCGATACCAACCCTACTAAAACCACTTCCAACAGCCGATTTGAAAACCAAAACCGAGCAGGACACACGCTACGAGCGCTCAGATGTATGCGCAGCTCCTCGAGCCATTGTGGTGGCAGAGTCTGTGATTGCCCCTGTGTTGGCAAATGCTGTGTTGGAAAAATTTGGTGGAGATTCCATGGACGAAATCAAAACGCGTTGGACGTCATGACAGCGAAACGAATGAACTTCACTTCATTCCTCAATTCATTCCCTGGGTGGATGCTGGGTGGGGCGCTCCTTCTGTTCAGTGGCGTGTCTATCTTGCTTCCAAGCGTGTCTATGGCGCAGACCCATGTCGTCCAACAAGGGGAAACATTGTATTCTCTTGCTCGAAAATATGGTGTTGAGCTGGATTCCGTATTGTCTTGGAATCAACTAGAAGGACCTACATTACGTATCGGACAGACCCTCGTATTTGAAGCACCTATTATCGAAGAGAGACTGCCCGAAGAGCAACTTTCCGAAAAAACAATAGAAGAAGCGCCTGAGCCTGATGTTGTCGATCAAAAGGCTGCCAAGTTACCCGCTGGAATCCTGTATCATCCCGAGCCGGTACCGATGACGCTACGCCATGTCGTTCGAGAGGGTGATACACTGTATGACTTGGCCGAAGCATATGGCGTGACAGTCTCCTCCATTCGAGCGTTAAACCAGCTATCTAGCAATACCTTATCAATTGGGCAGGCGTTAATACTCAAGCAGCTCCAACCAACCCCAGCTGTGCAAAAAGGGGATGGATCGACCTCCGCTCAAGGTCGCTTTTTGAGCACTCAATATCCTTCGAATACTCCGTTGGAGACCTTCCTTTCTCGCTACGAAATGACGCAACTCGAATTTGAGCGCCTGAACCGTGGCCTGGACCCTGCTAATATTCCCTCTGGCACAGAGGTCGTCGTCTTAGCACCCCCAAGTCGTGTGTATCAAAACCCTTATGTGCCGGCTGGACGTTTGAGTGGCGAATCAGACCCAGATGGAGGGGGTACAACAAGTGGCTCTCAGGTCTCAGTCTTTGTCTATGATGACGAGCCCTTACAGCGAATTACGGCGTCTGGCGAGATTTACAATCCCGAAACGTTTACCGCAGCTCATGCGGTTTTGCCGTTTGGCACGATTGTATTTATTCAAGATCCAGACACCCAAATTGGCACCTTCGTGCGCATAAATGATCGAATATTGGAGCCTGGGTTGAAAGTTTCTCGGGCAACCTGCGAGTTGATTACATGCTCAAGTGCAACAGAATCAACACTCTTTGACCTTCAAGTCATCTCCAAAAACTAACGTTGGGTTTCTTTGGCTTCGGATTGGCATTTGCCTATGTTGAAGTATCGGGAAAATAAACAAAGAACTACGACAGGCTGTCGCACGGGATGGAAAAATGGATGACATGGGAAGGGGACTCTTCCCACAAGAAGAGCTAAACCCAGAGGAGCTTCAAAAACAAAAGGAATTCAAGGGAGAAATATTACCTCACCTGGATTTGCTATACAATTTTGCCCTACGATTGACAACGGATCCAGCAGATGCTGAGGATCTCGTACAAGACACGATTGTCAAGGCTTTTCGATTCTTCAACAGTTTCGAAAAAGGAACCAACGCTAAGGCGTGGTTATACAGGATCCTGAAAAACTCCTATATCAATAATTATCGTCGAAAAAGTAAACGTCCAACAGAAGTAGATTTTGATGACGTTGCCCCTTTTTACGAAACAATCCGAGACGAGCGAACCGAAAGCTCCGATATGCAGGAGAAAATGTTTGACGAGCTCATGGACGATGATGTCTCTGCAGCTTTGCAATCACTCCCCGAGGACTTTCGGACCGTTGTAATGCTTTGTGACGTCGATGGCTTTACCTACGAAGAAATTTCAAATATGTTGGATGTTCCGATTGGGACGATTCGGTCAAGATTACACCGTGGCCGGAATCTACTTCGTACCGCGCTCATTGAGTATGCAAAGCGTCGAGGGTTTTACCCTGATTAGTCTTTTATCTGATTAGGCAAGGGTTCAACCCTGATTAATAGGAGTAGGCGGCCAAGGCAAGGGTTTCAACGTGTTGCAGCAGTCTAGACCAGCATTAATCGCAAGATAGGAACACGCGAAACGTGGTTCCTTTCCCTTTTTCAGACTCTAGGACATGAATCGACCCTTGATGATACTCCTCGATAATGCGCTTTGTCAAGGTTAATCCGAGGCCCCAGCCCCGTTTTTTGGAGCTATACCCGGGACGAAAGACATCTTTCCACTCCTTTTTATCAATCCCAGCGCCATAATCTTGAAAGTCAATCTGCACACCTGATTTGACCGGCTTCAGAAGAATCTTCATCTGAAACGAGGCTCCTGAATGGGTTGCGTCCACAGCGTTTTTTATCAGGTTTTCAAACGCCCACTGCATCAGTTCGCGATTCACGGGAGCTTCAAATAGTGCCTCTTGTGTGCCTGGATCGATATCTAGGTGAATCGCCGCCTCTTTTTTGGGCAGTCGGCGCTTCATGTATTCAATGGTTTGTTCCAACTCACTCTTTATTGAGGTGGGCACACGCTCGGGGGTAGAACCGATCTTATTAAAACGCTCTGCAATATGCTTCAATCGGTCGACATCTTGGGACATATCGTCCACATAGGGACTCGTGCGCTCTTCTTTCATCAAAGCTAGCCAGCCATACAGACCGCTTATCGGCGTGCCAAGTTGATGAGCGGCTTCTTTGGCCATGCCTACCCACAAATTGGATTGCTCAGACTGCATAATGGACTGATAACTCGCCCACCCTATCCCAAGAAGAATCAAGACGAATCCCAATTGAAATAAGGGGACAAACCGCACCAACTGGATATAATCGCTCTCCCCATAGAGAACATACTGCGTGGTCATGGTCGAATCCTCAAGTCCAGCAGGGATTTGAATCGGAATGGGTGGATTCAATCGGCGAAGGGCCTCAACCGTCTCTAGGGTCTGATCTTTAGGATCCAAAAAACGAGATGCTACGATTTGATCCGACTTATCCACCACGATCATGGGGATTCGGGTTCGCTCTTTGATAATGAGCTCCGTTGAGACAAAATCGAGCACCGCTTGAGGGTCGCTGTCAAGATTGGTGTTATTGAATTCAATCGCTTTTGCCCAAAGCTCAACATCTTCTTTCTCTTGCTGGAGAATGCGATCTAGTAAAAATTGATTCACCGTCCAGGAGGCACCTGCGAGGACGAGGACCAGCACGGTGATCAGCCATTTCAGGCGATTACGGGTCATGATACGGGCATGTCGTGCTAGGCCGTGGCTTTGCGCGGAGTCGTTTGGGGTTCTTTCCCTTCAGAGACTGTCTGTTCCGTGATGGTGCACGTCCCAATATCAGTTTTGGAGGGGATTTCGTACATCAGGTCCATCATAACACCCTCAAGCACTGATCGCAACCCTCTCGCACCGGTTTTTCTTGCCTTTGTTTTTTGGACGATGGCACGCAAGGCGTCCTCCTCAAAGAATAAATCTACCCCTTCCATACGAAACAGCTTTTTATACTGCTTCACGAGTGCATTTTTGGGCTCGGTTAATACCGTTAATAAAGCTTCATCGGTCAACTCTTCTAAGCCACAAATCACGGGGAGTCGACCCACAAGTTCTGGAATCAAACCGTATTGCTGTAGATCTTCGGGCTGGATATGATAGAAAATCTCTGGATCACCTTTGTCCATCACGGATCCTTCCTCAGACTGGAACCCTATCGAACTTGTGGAGAGCCTCCGAGCGATAATCTCTTCAATCCCGCTGAATGCACCGCCACAAATGAATAGCATGTTTGTGGTGTCGAGTTGAATAAAACTCTGTTCAGGATGTTTTCTACCCCCTTTTGGTGGGATATTGGCGGTAGTTCCCTCCAAAATTTTCAATAATGCCTGCTGCACCCCTTCCCCAGAAACATCCCGTGTAATAGACGGATTATCACTTTTTCGAGCGACTTTGTCCACCTCATCAATGTAGACAATACCCATTTTGGCACGATCAACATCGTAATCGGCTGCTTGGAGTAAATTGCTCAGAATACTCTCGACATCTTCACCCACGTACCCAGCTTCAGTCAAAACGGTCGCATCAGCAATGGTAAAAGGGACATCGAGCAAATCGGCTAGCGTTTTTGCAAGCAACGTTTTGCCTGATCCCGTTGGACCGAGCAACAACATGTTGCTTTTCTCTAGTCGGGTATCATCTGTTGGATCTGCTGGGTTGAGAAGACGTTTATAGTGATTATACACAGCCACTGAGAGAGCCTTTTTAGGCTCTTCCTGCCCAATGACATACTCATCGAGCTTCTCTTTTAACTCCTTGGGCTTGAGTAAACGGGGTTTTGGCTTGGATGCCTGAGGTGTGCCGTCTTGGCCTTTATCGACATGCGTAGGATCAGGACTGGGCGCCACATCCTCACTTAATGGCATGGATTGGGTGAGCGTCTCGAATTCAGTTTTGGGTTTGCTGTCCGTTGTGGAGGTTTTCCCCTCCTCCTGCTCAAGAATTTTATGAGCATCGTTGATGCAATGATCGCAGATAAAGACCTTGGGTCCTGCAATCATGTGACGCGCTTCATGGCTTTTTCGGCCACAAAATGAACAATGAATGGGGTCTTTAGGCTCTTGGTTGCTCATAATAGTTGTTGCTCATGTAGATACGTTATGTACGATCCATCACACGGTCAATCAAGCCATAGTCAGCAGCCTCATTGGCATCCATCCACTTGTTGCGGTCTGAGTCAGCGATGACTTGGTCCAAATCTTTGCCTGAATGCTTACCCAAAATACCACTGAGTAATTTCTTGAGGCGTAGAATTTCCTGGGCCTCGATCTCAATATCACTTGCCTGCCCTTGAACGCCACCCAAAGGTTGGTGGATCATCACACGGGCATTGGGTAATGCATACCGCTTGCCTGCAGCGCCAGCAGCAAGCAACACCGCTCCCATTGACGCAGCCATACCCATGCAAGTTGTAGAGACATCACATTTTACATACTCCATTGTGTCATATATGGCCAAGCCAGCTGAGACAACCCCACCTGGGGAGTTGATATATAAGTAGATGTCTTTTTCTGGGTCTTCAGACTCCAAAAATAAGATTTGAGCCGATATCGAGCTTGCGACCGCATCATTAATGGGCGTCCCCAACATAATGATCCGATCTTTGAGTAAGCGTGAATAAATATCATAAGACCGCTCACCTCGGCTAGTTTTCTCAATCACCATGGGGATGAGATTACTCTCGACTGGATCAGGCGTCGGATTAGCTGCAAGCATTGATTTATACTGTGATTCCATAAGGCGCACCTAGGTTTTCTCTTTTTCTTTGTACTTGTTGAAGGCGTCTTTGTCCATCTCCTTGATTTGGATCTCAGACTCTAGTTTAGCAAAAACCTTTTCGTCTCGGATTTTGTTCCGAAGGTTTTCCAATTCGTTTGTGTTCTGGGCATAGAAACCCTTGACCTGCTCCACTGTCAAGCCATAGGACGTAGCCATTTTTTCTAGTTCTTGATCGACATCCTCTGCGGTGATTTCGATGTCGTCATACTTCTCCTGTAGAGCCTTGTTGATAAACACCCATCGTGCTTCCCGCTCGGCCATCTCTTTTTGAGAGTCGCGGTATGCTTGCTCGTCGAAGGTTTCAGGGAGGTTATCACCTTGCTTCTCTTTGTACTCTTTGAGCGCATGTTCCACAATCTGATCCTGGAACACCTCAGGCGTTTGGAACTCATGGGCATTGAGTAGCACTTCAATCACGTCCTGTTGGAAAAGGCGATCACTGGTTTGGTCAAAATACATCTGCATCTGACTTCGGAAGTGTGCTTTAAGTTCGTCTAGTGTAGAGGCTTGATCTCCTGATTGCTTCTTGCAGAACTCTTCCGTGGGTTCGGCTGGGAGTTTTTTGAGTACCTTGTTGATCGTCACGCGAAAACGGTCTTTCTCTTTGCCCGATTTCACCGTCATGTCGACACTTTGACCCGCTTTTTTCCCCTTTAAGTTTTTGAGGAATTCCTCGGCGCCAGACTGTGAAAGATCAATTGTTTGGTCTTTATCTACCTGACCCTCGATAGGCTGCTTCTTGTCATCTAGTGACTGAGCATCCACATTGACGACATGCTCTTCGGTCACTTTTTCGTCCACTTCCTCTGTGGATCCTTCACGCTCAAGGGCGCGTTGGACCTCCTCATCGACCTCTTCGTCGCTCACATCATGGACTAGCTTGGGTACTTTGAGTTTTGTGAGATCGACGAGCTTTACATTAGGTGAAATACCAATTTTGAAGGTCGCCGATAGTTGATCGTCCTCCCATTGAAGCTTGGTAAGCTGTGTTTCACCCATGGGATTGTGCTCTCTGACAATCTGGTCTTGGTATACTCTGTTGAGCTCTTTTTGAATTTCTTCGAGCTCAATATCGTGACCAAATCGTTGACGAATGATATCTACCGGCACTTGTCCCTTTCGGAATCCAGGTAGATTTACACGACTACGGTAGAATCGGTAGGCGGTTTCAAACTGATCTTTTAGGTCCTCTCGTGTTGCCTCGACGTGAATGAGCTTGTCGACGACATTGAGGGTTTCTGCTGTAAGTTTCACGTAAGGTGTGCGATTAAAAGACTAAAATTGACACTATTTGCTTCGGCACTATTTACTCTGGCACTTGTATAGAGGGTCATTGCGACCTATTCAGAGCAACAAGATAATGATTCTATCTCTTCGGATTACAACTCGAATTTGCGGATTTTGGAGTGAGCCTTGAGCCTTTACCACTCAATACAGACGACTAAGTTTGAGTCTTTTATTCATAATTATATTGACGATATTCTATATCTATGAATAAAGCACTTTTTCTGTGTCTCTGGTTGCTCGGCTTTATCCCGACGATATTGATGGGACAAAACAGCCCTCTTTTTGAAACCATTGAGTCTCCAAAGCTGCCACAATCCGAGCTCCAAACCGACGAGCTCGATCGTACCTACATTCGGTTCTACGATGGCTTGTTTAAATCAACACAGCCGTTTGCTTCTGAATCTATTGCCTTTGACTTAGAAGGTGAGCGCCGTGAGTTTACGATTACGAAGCGAGCAGAATATTATCCAGGGGTGTATTCAGTCATTGCGAAAGAACACCATACAGGAAGTCTGTTTATAGCCACAATCCAAGGGAGCCGTTTTACGGCCAAAGTTCATGATCACCTTTCTGAATCGACGCGCCATATTCGGTATGATGAAACGGTTCAAGAACATTATGTGACAACGTTGAATGTAGCCGAAATGGATATTCTTGGTTGTGGCCTTGACGACCATTCGGTTGAGCATTACCATTCTCACAGCGTCCAGAAACAGGTTGCCTCAGCGTTTGTGTCAAAGACGGGTTCTTCTCAACAGATCTCACCGCAATCTACCACTCGATATGTCGATGCCATTAGTACGCTCAGTAGCTTGGAAGACAAAACGACTATTGACATCCTCTACGTCTATACCGATGCTGCCCAGGAGTTTGCCGAGACGTGTAAGTTTAATGGCTACTCTGTTTGTGAGTCTATCACCACGATTGAAGCCTATCTAGCGCAAGCGACGATTATGTCACAAAGCGCTTTTGACAATAGTGGCATTGCCATTGAGCTACGCCCTGTATTTAACTACAAGGTTGACTACGATGAGACCTCAGATGAGATTGGGTCTGGAGAACGGCTGCGTCGCTTCACAACCTCGGCCACGTTTAACCCCTCCAATTGGAACGCGGGGGGCTATATGGATGATATACACGAGATTCGTGATGAGGTTGGAGCCGATATGGTGGCTGGAATCTTCAATCTAAATGATGTGGGGGGTATAGCCTGGCTGTTGGGCTCACCCATGGGGTTCCCTGAACTGGCCTTTTCATTGAACCGAATTCAGCAAATCCTCACGGGCTATACGCTCGCACACGAACTTGGACATAATATGGGCAACGCTCATTCGAGATCTCAAGCCTCAAATCCTGCCGACTTATTCGGTGCACTGTTTCATTACTCTGTGGGGTACCAGTGGGTTACCGAGAATGAAGCTTTTGTCTCCGTTATGGGGTATGGCGAGGACAAAGAGACCCTAAGCGGCGACACGGTACGAACACAGGAGGTTGGGGTGTTTTCATCTCCTGACGTACAATGGCGAGGGGTGGCAGCGGGCACTCAGGATCCAGTATATGGTCCAACCAATGCCACCCAAAGTAATAAAGAAATCAAGCTCACAATTGCAGACTACCGCCCAACGACAGTGGACGTTCCTGTGCTGTCGGTGGATCAAGAAGCGGTGACCGTATCCATGAACCGCGAAGACAAATTTGAAGTACCACTAACGCTTTCCAACACTGGAGCTTCCAATCTTATGTGGCGCGTCGCTATTGAGCCCGTGGGGCTTTCCAAGTCTGTCCCATCTCCAGATGCTCCCTTCTCAGACGCTCCATTTACTCAAAACAACGTCCCCATGAGTGCCTACAAAGCGGTGGAGCAGTCGGACGATCGCATCATGTACTCCGAGGATTTTGAGGGTTTCAAAAGTCGATTAATTGGTGGTTACCGGGCTAGACAAGGCTGGAGGACAGAGTCACTGGATAATTTATTTGCAATCAAAACCGATAATCCTTCCTCTGGTGAAAATCATTTTCAGGTTAGAGCTTCTGAGGATTCGACGTATTGGGTGCAAAGCCCATTCTTTGGACCCCAATTAGAGGGAACATTCGAGGTTTCTTTTGATATATCGATCACGAAGGATCGAAGCACCGATGGATTCAATTATGTAGATCTTCAGTTCTATGATGCAGTTAATGGCACTCGTGCTGCAGGTGTCGCTATCAACAGTGACCTAGAATTCCAGACATATCATCGCGCTGAGCAGGAAGGCTCGACGATTTATAAAAATACGGGAGAGTTTTTTGAGTCCAATACCTCAGACAATGACTCCTACAGGACGGTTCTCATCAAACTCAATGCCACGACGAAAAGAATCGAGTATTACCTCGATGATGTCCTTGTGGATGAATCGCATTACTTGAATGCTGATGTTGTGGATCTTTTTTATGTCACCATGAGTGGTGCGTCGCACCCTTTAGGTTTGGTCGATATTGACAATATTGAGGTGCGTAGGCCATATTTGTACGACTGGCTCGATATTGATGATGTGGCCGGGGCGATTGACCCAGGACAAGATGGCACTCTAAATCTCTCGTTTAACACCATTGGTGTGGACGCTGGAGTATATCAAACCAAGCTGCAATTACTCAACAATTCGCAGTCATCAACTGTCGAGATTCCGATTACGTTGACTGTGAGTACCGCGGTATCAAATGAAGAAGAGCCCTCCAAGCCAAGTGAGTTCCGATTGCGCCCTGCCTACCCCAACCCGTTTAATCCAGAAACCACACTTAAGTTTGAGCTACCCGAAGCAGGCGTTGTGACTCTGGAGGTTTATGACGTGCTCGGCCGCAAGGTGCAAACCCTGGCCAACGAACCGTTTGCCGCGGGATCGCATGCGGTGACACTCGATGGTTCATCACTCTCGAGTGGTCTCTATATGGTACGGATGCAGGCTGGCCGTTTTGTGGCGACTCAACAGGTTTCGTTGATCAAATAAGGTTTGTAGTCGTACTTGGCCTGTAGTCTAACGTGGTTCGTAGTCACACGTGGCTTATAGTCGTAAGTGGATTCTAACCGTAAAGTGCCTCTATAAATCCCTTTGGAGAATTCCACCGCTGAGCCATAGTTGGAGCTGGCGGTAATACACACTGTAGTAGCTCTGGCTTCGTAATAAGAGGTAATTGTTAAAGGGGAAGAACTCATTCTTCACTTTGGGCTGCTCAAACACAAAATTGGTTTCTGGATCGCTTCGATCATACGAATAAGACCATCTCATAACATTGACTTGCCTTTCTACATACCAAGGCTTCCCAAACAAGATATACATCATCCCGGCATCGGTCTTCCAACCTTCCTTGAAGTTCGAGAATTGCTTATTTGCCTCTTCTACGCGCTGATAGTACTTCTCTAGGGTGAGCCCAGCATCACTGAGGCTTTGGACGTTTGAGAGCCAGAATCGGTCAACCGCTTCCTTGAGTTGTGTATCATCTTCAATCGACATCATCTCTTCGTGTTCATCCTCCTTCATGAGGTACACAAGAGGTTCGGCAAGTTCGCGAGGCGTTCGCAAAAATGGATAGTTCTTAGACTTAATGGCGAACTCTCGTGCTTTATACAGGAGACTTTCTTGATCCTCCGTAGGCTCTTGGTCTCCTTCATAGACTCGTACTTCAAATCGATAATTGCCACGACTCAATGGGTTCATGGGGATTTCCAGCAGGACACTCCCTTCTTGTTGCAACACACGATCGGTTTGGCGAAGGACGTCGAATTCGTCGTACTCAATCCCCTTGTAGGGGAGCGATGAGTTGCCATAGTTGTTGAACTGCATGGGCCGAGCCGGACTATCGTCTGCCCGGAAACGTAAGAGTCGAGTTTGAATCCACCGGGGGGATTCACTTGACTGACTTGTCAACTGTGTGAGGAAGAGCAAGGAATCCACCTTGGAAGGGACATCATAGCTATTAATTGGTAAAAACGTAGGCTTATCGCCATCTTGATCGACTTGAAGCCCCTCCATGCGAATGGTCGCTAAATTGTTTTCAGGCGCGTCGGGATTGGGTATAAACGTCGTCTCGGAGGTAGAGGAGACTTTGTTGGAGTTAAGATCTGTAATCGAGATCGTCACCGTATAGCGCCCCGGCTTCATGTCTAGGGTGCGCTCATACGTATCCACTTCATCGGCTTGTTGTTCCAGCGGATTGTACAACACCTCAATATTTTCTTGCACCGTGCGACTAAAGGAAGGATCTGTGACACCAACAACCCGAACCTCCATTTGAAGACGTGCTTTAGAGGTGTCATTAAGCGATCGGTAAATTAAACTGGGTTTAACGATTTCGGCAGATACTCGGATAAAGCCCTCATCTTCCTCATCCAAGAACCCTACCGCAGAGGCGAGAATTTCTGGGAATCCAGGCTCAAAAACATACGAGGAGCCACGTTCAATATCTGGATTTGCGCTTCGGGTGCACGCACTACTTAGCGCAATGAGCGCCAGCAGTACCACAAAAAGTGGGGTAGAAAGGTGTATGGGTTGCTTTGTCATAGCCGAAAAGTGCAAAAAAACCACATGAACCCCAATTAGGACTCATGAAAGGGAATGAGATAGTTGTATTTTGTGACAACACTTTAAAGAAGAATTATGATCCGACACACAAAGATTGTTTGTACAATTGGCCCTGCGACCCGCAATGAGGAGAGTATCGACCGCCTGATCGACGCTGGGATGAATGTAGCTCGTCTGAATTTCTCCCATGGTAGCCATCAAGACCATAAAGAGACGGTGGATTGGGTGCGTTCTATTGCCGCAAAAAAGGGGAAGCCCATTTCGATTTTGATGGACTTGCAGGGCCCCAAAATCCGTGTGGGGCAGATGAAAGAGGGCGCCCAGAAGGTCGAGACAGGTCAAGAGCTCATCATTACCTCTGCCGTTGTTGAAGGGACATCGTCTGTGATTCCAATAGACTTTCCTGAATTGCCAAGAGATGCGACGGTTGGTGACACCATTCTTATTGATGATGGGTTGTTGGAGCTACGCGTGACGTCGAAGGACAAGGACAAGGGTGAACTAACCACAGAGGTCGTTGTTGGAGGACTCTTAAAATCCCGAAAAGGGGTCAATTTGCCCAATGTGGCCATTCAAACCTCGCCTATCACGGAGAAAGACTTTGAAGATTTAACCTTTGGTCTATCCTTAGGGGTAGATTTTGTGGCGTTGTCTTTTGTGAGAAGCCCTCGTGAAATCCAGGAAATTGTCTCCAGGGTTCGTGCAGAAGGATCTCAAGCTGGGGTGATTGCCAAAATTGAAAAACCCGAAGCGATCCCAGTCATTGATGATATTATTGAGGAATCTGATGGGATTATGGTTGCCCGAGGGGATTTGGGCATAGAGATCCCTAGTGAACAGGTCCCCATTATTCAAAAGCAGATTATAGATCGCTGCCGGGCTGCGGGTAAACCGGTGATTACTGCGACTCAAATGCTTGATTCCATGATTTCTAATCCACGTCCAACGCGTGCTGAGAGCTCTGATGTTGCCAATGCGATCATGGATGGGACCGATGCGGTGATGTTATCGGGTGAAACGGCTGCGGGTGAGTATCCTTTTGAGTCTGTGGCTGTGATGGACCGAATTGCGCGTAATGTTGAGGAGAAGTATCCAGCTCTTTACAATAGCCTTGGATTTAGGAAACCCGATTGGGAAGAGAAGCAAGTGATTGAATCGGTGGCCTATTCGTGTGTTTCCATGGCTGAAAATGTGGGTGCAGCCGCCATTGCAACGATTACGCACTCAGGCTCTACAGCGCGAAGGATTTCAAAGTTTAGACCAAACGTGCCCATTATTGCGTTTACAGAGGAAGATATTGTGCGTCATCAACTCAATTTGGTGTGGGGCGTGCAGTGTATGAGGGTTAATGAGCTGTTTGACACCGATCAAAGCATCACACGCATGGAAGAAGCGCTCAAAGAAAAAGGAATCGTTGAGGCAGGTCAACGGGTGATTTTTGCTACAGGGATGCCTATTTCGAAACGTGGTCGTACCAACATGGTGATGGTCAAAACGATTGAGTAGCGTGATGAGACTTGGCTCTACGGGTCGTACTGGTCGTGCGTTGTTGATGGTGCTCGCCTCTGTCGTGCTCATGCAAGGGTGCTCCACACGAGTAGGGAAGCTATACTTTGATTTTCGGGCGTATTTCAACACCTATTATAACGCGCAAGACTTTTATGAATTGGGACTGGAAAAAAATATCCCAGAGCCCACGATTCCTGCTCCTGGAAATCTCATCCGGGTGTTTGACCCGCCAGGATCTGGAGGTAAAGGTGAATTTGATCTTACCATTCAAAAAGCGGCAAAAATCTTGCGAGAGCATGAGCGCTCCTCCTACGTATTGCCCTCGATATTGTTGATTGGGAAGGCAAATTTTTACCGTGGGGAGTACTTTGCGGCAATTCAAAAGTTTCAAGAGCTACGGACACTAGATGGAACGGGTCGGTATGGACAAGAAGCCGTCTTTTGGCAATCTAGAACGCTTTATGAAATGGGGAACCATCTCGAGGCGATCGATTTTACGGAGCAGGCGTTGTTAGAAGGGGAGTGGATTCCTTCGATTGAATCCAAAACAGCACTTATCCTCGCCGAGCATCACACCATAGCGGGCGATATCACGACGGCCGTTGATCTACTTACCCTTACTATCGAACAGTTTGATGATGATCGTTTACGTCCAAGGGCACAGTTTTTGTTTGCTCAAATGCTTGAGCAGGAGGGTGATTATGCCTTTGCTGCTGAGGTGTATCGTGATGTGGCAAATTCGAAAACCATC
The DNA here is from genome assembly GCA_031581145.1 of Balneolaceae bacterium. Lineage (GTDB taxonomy): Bacteria > Bacteroidota > Rhodothermia > Balneolales > Balneolaceae > UBA8296. The sequence continues at coordinate 12,156 of JAVLBP010000016.1, read as the reverse complement.
TTTGATTTACAGTATTTAGCTCGCAAGAAGCAGGCTGTCGCGTTGCGTAAACTTGGAGAACGAGAAGCCTCCTTGGATATCCTCACGGAGATGTTTGATGATGACAAGTACCGTGACCAATTCCCTGAAATAAGGCTCGAAATTGGGTTATCATTGGTCGATTCAACAGATGGGGAGTCTATAGAGGAATCCATTGAGTGGCACCAACAGACCTTGAGAATGGATCCTCGACGATTGCGCAATGGGACGTTGCCGCCGGAATTTCGTGCACAATCGTACTCTGCCATTGCTGATCTTTACCGATCGCAAAAAAATTACGGGATGGCGGCAACTTATTATGACTCGGCAAGCCAGGTGCCCATTAACCGTAATCGGGTTCCACCAAGCTATAAACCACAAGAAACAGCCCAAATCTATGGTGAATTTTTGTCGCTTACCACGCAGTTGTCCCATGCAGACAGTCTGATGTCTTTGGCTGCGATGGATTCAGCGTCTCGGCAGGAAAAGATTAGCCAACTTCGGGAACGCAGAGCCGTGGATTGGAGGGCCCAGCAAAAACAGAAGCGGGAAGCAGGCGAATCGTTAGTTATTATCGACGCTGAAGGGGAGTCTCAAGATGAGGCAACAGAGAGTCAATACGGTTTTTTGTCTCATTTGAATCCCGAAAGAGTCACCGATAAACAGGTGCAGTTCCAAGCATTGTGGCGTGGAAGGCCATTATCGGATGGATGGCGCTCTGAAGCCATAGCCCAAGCATTGAATGCCACACCTGACCCTATCATGAGTGGGTTGGGCGAGGGTGATGCCATTACAGGCATGGTGTCAGGCGAGAATGGGGAAGCAGAGGATCCGTTAGACGATATTGACTTAGAGACGTATATGCCCCCTGATAATCAACTGGGGATTAATCTGCAGGAAATCCCACTAGATTCTGCGTCTCGAGCTCAAATGACCACGTCCATGGCATCATGGAATTATGAGCTTGCAACGCTCTATTATTTGTCGTTGGACGAGCCACAACGTGCCAAAGATCGTTATGAAGCTGTGGTTCGTGATGCTCGGGATCCTGAGCTAAAGAGTCGGGCTCTTTATGTGTTAACGGAGCTTTATGCGTCTGAAGGGACCCCTAAGCAGGCCACCGAATACGCTGAACAAGCCATTCAACTAGATGCGGTAGATGAGGTTGTGCGTCGATTGATTCAAGAATATGGCGATGGATTAAGCGTCGCCGCTCCTGTGGATAGTCAGATGGTGCGTGATTCACTAGCCTGGGCTCAACAACAACGCGAAGAACAAGCGCTACGGGGGTTGATTGACTCCGCTAAGCAGATCGATTCGGTAGGTTTTGCAACCCAAACGTTTGTGGATTCGGTGTGGGTGGATGTGCGAGGGGCGATTCAACGCTATGTGGATGAATATTCTAGCGCAGCGTCTACTGCTCAAGCAGGCGCTGATCAAAGCAATCAGTGGGAATCGGTCCTTGAGTATCTCACCGTGGCTGATTCGTTAATTCAAAAGCATTATGGCACCTTTAACCTCCCGGACCAAGAGGTGGAGGAACCTTCCGTGCCAGACTCTACGGTCTTTGATGAGGCACAGATGGACTCTGCGCGCGCTGACTCACCCGCGCCTGTAGATTCGAGTGCGCGTGCGAATACACCTGCGCCTGTAGATTCGGCAGCGTCTCCTGTCTCAACTGCGCCTGTAGATTCACTAGAGTAGTGTTGAGGCTGTCTCTGGCGAAAGGTGTTCAACCTCTTTATCGCGCATCATGCGCTCTAAGTCCTTGACTATGTTTTGGACGATGGCCGGGCCTTCATACACAAGGCCGGTATAAAGCTGCACCAAAGACGCTCCAGCGGCGATTTTCTCCACCACATCTTGCGCACTCGATATGCCACCTAGCCCAATAATTGGGTGTGAGGTCATGGCAGCCAACCACTCAATGCGCTGTGTACTCCAGGAGGCGATCGCTCGACCACTAAGTCCCCCTTTACCCATGGCTGTGACTCGATCCGTGGGCTCTGCAAGTCCATCACGCCTAGTGGATGTATTACTCATCACAAAGCCCTGAATCCATGGCCTTGAATGGGCAAGATCCACGATTTCTGAAAGTGTCTCTTTATCGACGTCGCAAGATAGCTTTAAGAGAATAGGTGGAATGCGTGGAGTGGTTGTCGAATTAGAAGAGGCGGCTTCAACGACGTCATTTAGCCCCTGAAGCAACGTAGCTAGTGAGTCAGGTTGTTCAAAGGTTTTTCCCTCGGCTGTATTTGGACAAGAGACATTCAAGGTTATAAGGTCAGCGCCTCCCCAGTGAAGGGTTTGTGTGAGGCTATCTGCATAATCTTGGATTCCATCTTGGCCAAGTATGGTTGGGTCATGAGTTTTGGCAATATTGACCGACAGTGGAACCGATGGTGAAAAAGCACTTAAATGGCGCAATACAGATGCTGTTCCACTATTGTTTAAACCCATCCGGTTGATCAACGAGGCGTCTGATTTGAGTCGAAAGCTGCGAGGGGTTGGGTTCCCTTTGGATGGTTTTGCCGTTATGCTGCCAACATCGAGATGGCTAAAGCCAATCCGCTCCATCAAAGGGACAAGTTGGCCCTCTTTATCAAATCCTGCTGCAAGGCCTACAGGATGGGCGAATGTCAAACCCCAAAGCGTTGTCGAAAGAGTGGATGGTGGGGAGAATGCACGTTGCACCCCAACTGCGGGGAGCAATTGATGTGTCCAATCGTGGCGGACTGACCATGCAGCACCTTTTATGGTCACCTCGTGAGCCTGATCACTCGATAATGAAAATAGGAGAGGGCGTAAAAGGGTATGATACATACGTTCAAAGTACGTTGATTTTGCTTTACCTTGAAACGTCTCTTTGATCCTGAGAGGCTTGATCACTTCATGAACAATGTAAATCGACAAGATACGATTTGATGTTATACCCTGTAATACGCACCAATTGACAAGAACTAATACGTAAGAATTAAATTGATACGCACCAAATGATATTGACCCATGAATAGTTTCTCGATTTGGCCGGGGTTGGCCTCGTATCTAACACAGGCTGTGGAAAGCCATGAGCCGTTTGTGTTATTAGACAGTTGGCTTGAAGGTGATGAGAGCCCTCACGGGACAAGTTATCTAGGCCTTTTCCCCAAAGAGATTCTATCTGTCGACGCCTCACATGCTGGAGACGGACTTTCCTCACTAGCAAATCATGTCGGTTCATGGGGGATGGGAATGATGGGGTATGAAAGTCATCACCATAGATTTGGCCTGCAGGTGCCACCGCATGGCGATCCTCAAGTGTGGTGGATGATTCCATCGACAGTCCTTAGACTTGACTTGCATTCACGCACCATTGAGGTAGAGCTTGATGAGGAAGGGCGCGCTCAAGACGTCATTGAACACCTTTTGGCGGTGTCAGATGAGGCGGGTAAGTCACAAAGAGAACATTTCAGTGCTCATACTACTCAAAGTTTGTCAAAAGATTGGACATCAATTGATAAGGCCGAATATCTAACGTGTATTCAAGAGATAAAACATGCTATTTATGAAGGTGACACGTACGAAGTGAACTTTACCTATCCCATGCAAACATCTCTGGATCGACACCCTATCGACTGGAGTGTGGACATACTCCAAAAAGCCAGAGTCCCTTTCAGCGCGCTTGTCAATGCTGTACAAACGCCAGGTCAAACATCCCCCCTTGATCGATTCGTCCTCTCGGCATCCCCTGAACGGTTTCTCAAACTTGAAGGGCGAACACTAACGTCTGAGCCAATCAAAGGGACGCTCCGACGTGACGAGACCATGAGTGAGAAGCAGCTCCATGAGGCGTTGAAAGAACTAGATTCAGAAAAACATCGAGCTGAGAACTTGATGATTGTCGATTTGGTGCGTCACGATTTTCATGCGGTGTGCGAACCGGGCTCAGTGGTTGTGCCAGAACTCTTCAAAAAAAGGAGTTTCGGCACAGTTCATCAGCTTGTGTCAACGATTCAGGGAACCTTACCTGAAGGGGTTGGGTGGATCGAGGCGTTTGAGGCGTGTTTCCCTATGGGCTCCATGACAGGGGCACCCAAAAGGGCAGCCATGCATCTAATTGACACGCTTGAGACGGAGCCTAGGGGAATCTATTCAGGAGCTATTGGATACTGCAAGCCCAATGGAGATGCAGACTTTAATGTCGTGATTCGGACGGTCATTATGGATCTTATGAGCAAGAACGCTCGCTATCATGTGGGTGGAGCCATCACGAGTGACTCAGATCCGCAATCAGAATGGGACGAAACGAAAGTCAAAGCTCAGCTTGTTGAGAGCGGGTAAGGAAGGGCACGTTACCGAAACGCAAGCCTAACTTCCAAAGACAATGTTTAGGCTATGGCTACCAAATCCGCCACCAAAAAATCTTCATCCAAAACCTCCAAGGGGGCCGACTCACTTGGATCGGGCTCCTCGACGTTGACGGCCAACGGGCAGTTTGCCTCTCTTCCCAAGACACTCGGCGAGCTAAAAGCATCTGGTTGGGTCTCTCGTTCGGTGAAAGAGGAGATGCGGGATAACCTGCTGAAAGCCATTGCAGAGGGGCGTCAACCCTTTGAAGGCATTGTAGGGTATGAATCTTCCGTCATTCCACAGGTTACGCAAGCCATTCTGGCAAAGCACGATGTTTTGCTACTTGGCCTACGTGGTCAAGCAAAGACCAAATTGCTGAGGTTGTTGCCCCAACTCCTAGACGACGTGATTCCCTACATCGAAGGCTCTGAAATCTACGATAACCCGTACGAGCCGCTGTCAGTTTTTGGTCGATCCCTTGTAGAGCGTCACGGCGATGACACCCCAATTGATTGGTTGCCACGCGCCCATCGTTATGGAGAAAAATTAGCCACGCCGGATACGACGGTCGCCGATCTCATTGGTGATTTGGATCCTATCAAAGCGGCAGCCAACAAGCTATCTCTCGCAGATGAACAGGTTATCCATTTTGGGCTTATTCCTCGATCGAATCGTGGGATTTTTGTCATTAACGAGCTTCCTGATCTGCAGCCAAGGATTCAGGTAGCCCTGCTAAACATCATGCAGGAGCGGGACATTCAAATCCGTGGATTCAACCTTCGCATTCCATTAGACTTGTCGATTGCGTTCTCAGCGAATCCCGAAGATTATACCAATCGTGGTAATATTATTACACCGCTGAAAGATCGAATTGATGCCCAGATCATCACACATTATCCTAAGAAGCGATCCATTGCCAAAGAGATTACGCTTCAACAGGCGTGGGTCCAGCGTGGAGATAGCCAAGAAACACCTGTAGTCCATCTCTCTCCATTGATGCATGACATTATTGAACAGGTCACCTTTGAAGCGCGCGAGAGTGATTATATCGACCAAAAAAGTGGAGTCTCCACCCGGCTGTCACTCACAGCAATGGAGCAGGTGATCTCCTCTGCAGAGCGTCGAGCTGTGCAACATGGCTACAAAGAGACCCAAGTACGGATGATGGACATCTACCAGATGGTGCCAGCATTGACGGGCAAAATGGAGTTGGTGTATGAAGGTGAGCAGGAGGGCGCTGTTCAGGTCGCCAAACATTTGATTGGCAAAGCTGTGAATCAACTGTTCAAAACGTACTTTCCAGACCCACAAAACAAGTCTTCAAAATCAGCTCGGACACTTTACGGGTCTATCCTGGCTTGGTTTGCCCAAGGTGAAGAGCTGAATCTCACCGAAACTCTTGACGACAAGGCCTACATCCATGAAGCACAACGTGTGGAAGGGCTGCAAGATGCAGTGGATGAAATTCGCAAAGGATTGGCCAAGCTTGCGGATAAAGATCACGAACTCATCACAAAAGAAGCCTTGGATGAACAGTGGAACTCTGCATGGCTTGATTTGGTGTTGGAAGGCTTACATCAAAACTCTGTGCTCGGCAAAGACCACCTTCACGAGAAAATGGTCTACACCGATCTTGTGGGAAGTGTATTAGGTGGCTTAGGTGATGACGATGATGAGTCCAATGAGTTTGAGGAAGACCTCTAAGTCTTAGAGGCATCATTTGATTGCTTGATTGAGTTTGCTATTCGGTTTTATCGAAGATTCCCGTATTTTTCTTTGCTTAATTATAGAGGCGTTACCATTCGCGATCAAGTCATTAGAATCCTGTAGCAACTATGAAAAAAGGTATTCATCCAGAGTATAAAGAGGTTAAAGTCGTCCTGAGTGACGGGTCTGAGATTCACACGCGTAGCACCATGGAGTCAAAAGATGGTGTGTACAAGAGTGAAATCGATTCCAAAAACCACCCTTTTTATACCAAGAATCAGAATCTGACCAAAAAAGCTGACCGTATCGACCGCTTCAATAAGCGTTACAAGAAGTAGGCTACACGATGCCCATGGATGTTTTCGGGTTTACCTGTGGGCCACTCTACGAGAATAGTTATCTAGCTATACTCGAAAACGGTCATGCCATACTCGTGGATCCTGGTTTCTCAACCGACCATGAATGGAGCCAGTGCAAAAGAGTACTGGCGGATTCAAATGCCTCGCTATCGGCTATTCTGTTAACACATGCCCATTTGGATCATGTGTTGGGGATACCTACAGTAATCGCTGATTTTCCAGATTTACCCGTCTACATGGGAGATCAATTCCCTGAAATGTGGCAATCCATTCCCGATCAACCCGCCATGTTTGGCGTTGATTTTCCAGTTCATCCTATGCCCGTTGAACCTACTCGTCTGGCTCATGGGGCAACGTGTGATGTTGATGGAATCAGTTTTGAGGTTCGATCTACGCCAGGACATTCACCTGATCATGTTGTCTTTGTAGCCCACCATGAGGGGGTGGTATTTGCAGGGGATGTATTGTTCAAAGGTAGTGTCGGTCGTACCGATATTCCCTTTGGCGACGGACATCTTCTCAAAGACTCCATAGAAACCCAGTTATACACGCTGCCCTCTGCCTTTGCTGTCTATCCTGGGCATGGAGAGTTGACCACCTTGGGTACTGAAAAAACATCCAATCCTTTTGTGCGCGCCCGCTAATTCGCGAGATTGGCTTCGCGAGTAGGTGTTTAACACGCTACTCTTTGGATTCTGCGAGCTTATTCTCACAACGCTGGATGGCTTCCTCAATAGTAGGGTCTTCGTCCGTTTTAGCTAGCTTTTGCCACATTTTTTTCGCTTCAGCCCACTTTTGTTGAGACTCTAGAATTCTTGCCAGCGTTGGTGTGGCAATTTTTCGATTGGCTGAGCGAATTTTTTGTTGGGGCTTTAGGGTAGGTGTCTCTGAGTCCTCTGTCTGTGAACTACGTAATCGACTTTGGAGCTCCATCGTTTTGAGAGCATCGATGAGCTGATCCACACTATGGGATCCTTTCTCTTGGCGATGTTGAGATCCTTCCCACGTGGGAGGGACCCATGCATGTTCCACAGCCCACTCTAACCCTTTTGGATGGAGCAGGAAATAGGGGAGCGCCTTAAGCGACTCGTCGTCGCCAGCAATCCGTTTTGCCTTTTGGGCTGCATCCAACGCCAACTCCCGATTACCCTGGATGTCAAAGAGTAAGGTTAGGTCGAGGAATAATTCACCTGTAATGTCATTATCCTTCATGGAGGCTTGTATCTCCCGAAAGGTAGATACAGGGTACTCTTTGGTTCGCTGTATCTTTTTTAGCAACTCATCTCGTCTGTAAGGATCTTCAGATGGGACTACCATTGGCTTACGCTTTGTGTGAACATGGCTTCGGCTATTTGATTAAGAGCCTCCTGAGCGGCTTCTCGCTCCCCATCAATGGGATTATTCACGATATCAAAGGTGGAGCTTCCTGTCAATGTCGCGCTAAATACCGGCTCGTCTTCCCCATCGTAGCGCATGGTAGCTTGTACGCGGATCGTCACCTCATTACGTTCGGCAGTTTCCTCTCCTGATACACTAAAAGGGAGGTTTGTATAACTCAGTAGGACCCCCTCAAGCGTGGCATCAGCCTCGTCGGGTGTATTGGCTAGGCGCAATCTTGACCGATTAATGAACTCATTAAAGCACTCGTCATAGAGCCATTGGTTTAGTGAGCCAATGCCACTACCGGAGCGATCATCAAAAAAAGGGATAAAGAGTGTCTCTACCTCACTTGGAATGGAGGTGCCAGTGAAGGAATAGTTGATACACCCAGGTAGAGCCATCGCAACCACCAAGGCGCTGCCTATAAGCATATGGCGATAACCCATTCCACCAAAACGGGCCATGCAGTTACGTATGGCCTTCATGAGTCAAGCCCATATTGGTCAATTTTTCGATAAAGTGTCCGTTCGCTAATGCCTAAAGCTGTAGAGGCCTTGCGACGATTTCCTTCAAACGTTTCCAAGGCTCGCTCAATAATTGTGCGCTCTAGGGCCTCCAAGCTTGGGAAATCTCCCTCAGTCCATGCCGCTGAGCGAAGGTACTCCATGGGAGTTTTGATGTTGTGAGTCGAGCTCTGTGTCGTTGTGTCGCCTTTCTTGAGTGCGTTCTGCTTTGTTGAGCCGTCATCGTTATCGCCTCCAGAACCCAATGTCGGGGATTCAATATGGGGGTGTTGCTGCGTAGGATCATACTGTGTGGGATCATACTGAGTGGGGCTATATTGTGTAGGATCATCGCCTGTTTCACCCTCTCGGTTTGTAGACGGGCGATCTGAAGGTCGTAAGTGTGACGTTAAATCGTTTGGGTCTACAGGATGAGATTGTGGCGCGGGGAGGGCAGGGGTATAGGTCGATTGAGGCTGGCTCCAGCTACCCATAAACCAGTTGGCCATCATCCGTTTGAGATCGGCGATCTCTGTACGAACGTCAAGCATGGCTTTGAGTAGAAACTGAAATTCACTCGCGTGATCTGTGCGTCCAGAGTGAAAATTATCGCCCTGATACCCGTCTTGTTGATGGCCAGCATGTTGATACCCACTATGCTGACGGCCAGCATGTTGATGCCCGTCTTGATGTCGATGTTGCTGCTCGGTAGCATGAACCGAGGGGAGATGGTCTGTAGAGCCAAGATGTTGTCGCCCCTTGAGGTATTTTTGGAGTCGCACCTTGTCCACGGTTTGCGACTTCTCCAAGACAATCAGTTGTTCGGCTACATTTTTGAGCTCTCGAATATTTCCGGGCCAACGATACGATAGTAACAACTCTTCTGCATCGTCTGTAAACCCCCGAAAACTCATATCGTATTTTGCGGCAAATTCACTTGCAAAAGTCCGAAACAGAGGCAAAATATCTTCGGTCCGTTCACGTAGCGCAGGGAGTTTGATTTTCACGGTGTCCAAACGGTAGTACAGATCCTCTCGAAACGTGCCCTCTCCAACCATAGTCCATAAGTCTCGATGGCTTGCAGCAATCACACGGACATCGCTTTGGCTAGCCTTCGAGGAGCCAACACGGAAAAAATCACCCGTTTCGAGGACACGAAGGAGCTTGACCTGCACATTTTTGGGTGTGTCACCAATTTCATCTAGAAAGATGGTGCCTCCATTCGCCTTCTCGAAATACCCCAAACGAGCTTCATGTGCCCCGGTGAAAGCTCCTTTTTCGTGACCAAAGAGTTCACTCTCAATAATACCTTCTGGGATAGCGCCACAATTCACGATCACAAGGGGGCCATCTTTTCTTTGGCTCTGTGAGTGAATCGCCTTGGCTGTGACATCTTTTCCAACACCACTTTCCCCTTGCAAGAGCACAGAGATGTCCGTTGGGGCGACTTGTTCAATCTGCCGAATCACCGTTTGAATAGCAGGTGATTCACCCAAAATCCCAAAGGTTGATTTGGATGTTGGTTTCATGACGCTAAAATCAAGATGTCGCGAATGCGTGGGGCTCTTCTTCACGTGTGGTAAACTCACGCGCGGTAAACTCCTGAATGGAGGATTTCGCTAGTGGCCGCCCCATGAGCGTAGCTGATGTGGTCGATGTGATCTCAACCTCTACATAATGCCCAGGTCCAACGCCATCCATTTTATCAAAGACCACCATTTTGTTGGTGTCGGTTCGCCCTGACCATTGTTCAGAGGAGCGTCGTGACTCCTGTTCAACCAACACGAGATGACGTTGCCCCACTTCCTCAAGGTTAATTTCTGCCTGAATCGCCATTTGTTGATTGATGATCTCTGTCAAACGGGCTTTTTTTACATCCTCTGGAACATCATCCTCCATTTTGCGATGGGCATAGGTGCGCTCGCGTTCTGAATAAGCAAACATATACGCAAGCTCATATTTCACCTCACGCATGAGGGAGAGGGTATCCTCATGTTCTTGCTGAGTCTCTCCACAGAAGCCTGCAATCATATCAGTTGAAAGCGTTAATCCAGGAATAATAGACTTCATTTTGGCAATAAGATCGATGTATTCTTCCCGTGTGTAAGGACGTTTCATCCGCTCAAGCATGCTTGTACTTCCAGACTGTGCGGGAATATGAATGAAGTTGCAGAGGTTGGGCCGCTCAGCAATCAAATGGAGGAGAGGCTCTGGGAAATCTTTGGGATGGGGGGAGGTAAAACGGAAACGTACTTCAGGATTCACCTGACTGGCGAGATCCATGAGCCGAGTAAAATCGGTCTCTTCAAACTTGTAAGAATTTACATTTTGCCCCAACAGCGTGATCTCTTTGTAGCCCTCATCACTTAGTTGTTGAATCTCATGGAGAATACTCTCCACGGGGCGGCTTCGCTCGCGGCCTCGGGTAAAAGGAACCACGCAAAACGCACACATATTATCACATCCACGCATAATGGAGACAAACGCAGTCACGCCATTTCCAGACGTTCGTACAGGGGTAATATCTGCATAGGTCTCTTCCAGCGATAACAAGACATTGACAGCTTTGCGTCCGTCTTCAATTTCAGCAATAAGATTGGGAATGTCACGATAGGCATCTGGCCCCACTACAAGATCGACCAAATGTTCACGTTCAATCACTTTCTCTTTGATTCGCTCTGCCATGCACCCTAGAACCCCCACAGTCATGGATCGATTCTGCTTCTTCACGCCTCGGAGTTCTTTCAGGCGATTCCAAATTTTGGTTTCTGCATTTTCTCGGATGGCGCAGGTATTCAGGAGCACGACATCGGCTTCCTCCGCTGAATCAACTGGGCGAAGACCCGATTCCAGCAAGATGGCATTGACCACTTCGGTGTCTGCGAAATTCATCTGACAGCCGTACGTCTCGATATAGAAACGTTTATTATTCTCGATGTTGCCTATGGTAAATTCCATGCTTGGTTTGTTATGCCTCAGATTTCCTCACGGGTACTAAAATTACGAATATTTGACTAGAAAGCCTGTTTATCCACGAAAAACTCTGTCATTGTGTCAGGAAATGTTCTTTTGCTGCTGAGCGTTAATACACGGCCTTTATTTTTGCAGTCCCTCCCAGTAGTCTCTCCCAAATACTCACGTTAATTACTATGAAATTAGGTATTGATAGTTTTGCGGCTGTGCCCTATGACAGCGCCGCCACCAGTACGCCCCAAGACCGCGCTCAAGCCCTGGAACACCTGCTCGACAGAATCGTCGCGATGGAAGAGGCGGGCCTTGACACCTTCGGCCTTGGAGAGCACCACCGCAAGGAATATCTCGATGCGTCCCCGCTGACGATTCTGGCCGCTGCTGCCGCTCGAACGTCCAAGATTCGGTTGCTCAGCGCTGTGACCGTGCTCAGCGCCGCCGATCCGGTGCGGGTGTATCAGCAGCTGGCCACCTTGGACTTGTTGTCCAAGGGTCGAGCAGGGCTTGTGGCTGGGCGAGGCTCGTTTTCGGAGGCATTTCCTTTATTTGGTCTCAATTTTCAGGATTATGACGCCCTATATGAAGAAAAATTAGAGCTTCTCTTGGCCCTTCGTGATAACGAAACCATCACGTGGGAAGGTCGATTCCGTCCAGCGTTAACGCATCAAGCGGTGTATCCCCGACCTTATCAATCACCACTTCCCATCTATGTTGGTGTTGGTGGAACTCCTCAATCTGTTGTTCGAGCGGGGAAACTTGGTCTCCCACTAATGCTGGCGATTATTGGAGGGGAGACCCATCGTTTCCGCCCGCTAGTCGATTTATACAAAGAAACGGGTCTTAAACATGGTTTTAATGAAGATCAACTCTCGGTCTCGGTCCATTCACTT
>JAVLBP010000015.1:0-30348 GCA_031581145.1 Balneolaceae bacterium | reverse complement strand
GCGTGACCCGGGCAGTCCACGTGAGCGTAGTGACGCTGGTCACTCTCGTACTCAATGTGTGCCGTGGCAATCGTAATGCCACGCTCCTTCTCTTCAGGGGCGTTGTCAATCTCGTCAAATCGGCTCGCATCGCCACCATACGTCTTCGCCATCACGGTCGAAATCGCCGCCGTCAACGTCGTCTTGCCGTGGTCTACGTGGCCAATCGTGCCCACATTTACGTGGGGCTTGGTGCGTTGGAAAGTCTCTTTTGCCATGATTATCTAAATTCAGTTATCGTTTATAACAGGGGTATTTCTTTAACAGTGATACTTCAATTTCCATAAATACATCAAAAACACATCTTCAATACATCATACCTACTTCAATACATCCTACCTACAGTCATTCTTTTTCGCTCTATGATCCATTTTGTGAGCCGATAGTCGGGATTGAACCGACGACCCCTTCCTTACCATGGAAGTGCTCTACCACTGAGCTATATCGGCATCAAACCTCTTGTGCTCTGAGCGGGCGACCGGGTTCGAACCGGCAACATTCAGCTTGGAAGGCTGACACTCTACCAATTGAGTTACGCCCGCTTGCGCTTGAATCACAGTGGGGGGAGCAGGATTCGAACCTACGAAGGCATACGCCAACAGATTTACAGTCTGCCCCAGTTGGCCACTTTGGTATCCCCCCCAATGTCAAAGAACTCCATAATGGAGCCAGTGGCCGGACTTGAACCGACGACCGGCGGTTTACAAAACCGCTGCTCTACCAACTGAGCTACACTGGCGCACAAAATTTCACATAAAGCGAAAGACAGTTAAAATAGCGTTCAGAAAGGAGAAAGTCAACGTAGGAAACGCAGACAAAATCAATCAGTCAGCAACGCAACTGCGTGCACAGCCAACCCTTGGCCATCACCAACAAAACCCATCTTTTCTTGCGTCGTTGCTTTAACAGAAATCTGATCAAGCGAACACGTCAACACATCAGCAATCGATGCACGTATCTCAGCCAACCATGGGTTCAACTTTGGCTCTTCTGTCACAACCGTTGCGTCAACATTGCCAACCTCCCATCCCTTCTCACGAACCATGGTCATCACGCGTCGAAGTAACTCTTTGCTATCAGCGTCCTTCCAGGCAGGATCTGTGTCTGGGAAATGAGTACCAATATCACCCAAAGCTAATGCACCCAAAATGGCATCCGTAATAGCGTGTAATAATGCATCCGCATCGGAATGGCCCAGTAGCCCTTTTGTGTGGGGGATTTCGATGCCACCCAGAATGCAAGGACGCCCTTCAACAAAACGATGGACATCGTACCCAAAACCAATACGTGGTGACTGATTATGCATTTTCACCCTCCATGAGCCAGCGCGTAAGAGTTAAATCGATGGGATAGGTAATCTTAAAATTTTCACGCCTACCCTCTACGATATAAACATCATGGCCCAACGCCTCAACGAGCGATGCATCATCGGTACCTACCGTTGAAGTTTCACGAGCCAATTCATAGGCTTTTTTCAGAAGGGTTGAATCAAAGATTTGTGGGGTTTGAGCCTGCCAACAACTCGCACGGTTGGGAGTATGTTTAATTCGATACGATTTTTGGTTGTTGGAATCATCGCCAAGGCCTTCAAGCTCATCCAAATCGACCACTTTAATGGTGTCTTTCGCCGGGACCGCGACAATAGCCGCTCCGTGCTTAACTGCTGAATTGAGACATCGCTGAATCTCATGTGTTGTTATAAAGGGTCGAACAGCATCGTGAACAGCCACCCAACGCGCCTCAATTCCAGTGGCTTTCATGGCATCCAACCCTTTTTCGATGGAGTACTGACGCTCCGATCCGCCTTCGATCACATCGACGGAGAGAAATGGAAAAGAGGCTTTGACCCGTTCTCGCGCCGTGTTGATATAGTTTTTTTCTGTTGGAATCACCACATGCACAAGAGACCCCGAATCTACGAAAGGTTGAATCGTATGCTCTAAAATGGTGCGACCCGCGATCGATAAAAAAGGCTTCGGAATCGACTCGCCCAACCGTTCCCCACTTCCGGCTGCAGGGAGGATCAGTGCAAACCGTGAACGATTCGACTCAGAACCCATGCCGCACTGTTTAAAGGATCAACATGGCATCACCAAAGGATAGGAAGCGATAATCCTTTTTCTTCGCCTCTTCATAGGCTTCCATCAAAAAGTCGTACCCAGCAAATGCAGCAGACATCATCAATAAGGTAGACTCTGGCGCATGGAAATTGGTAATAAGACCTTCGGTAAGTTTGAAATCATAGGGGGGATAAATGAATTTATCGGTCCACCCTGTCCCAGGCTTTGACATGCCACTGGCCATAACGCTCGTTTCAATCGTGCGGACAACTGTGGATCCACACGCAATCACGCGACCATCACGTTTGCGCTTGGTGTCATTTACAGCGGCAGAAGTCTCTTTGCTGAGGAAATAATTCTCTGAATCCATCCGATGCTTGGTCAAATCCTCAACTTCAACCTGACGATAGGTACCCCAACCGATGTGAAGGGTAATGGGATGCATCTCGACCCCTTTTTTCTCGATTGATTTTACCAGCTTTGGTGTGAAGTGCATAGCTGCAGTAGGTGCGGCAACCGCGCCCCGTTCTGTCGCAAAAATGGTTTGATAGCGCTCTTTATCTTCCTCGACCGGGTCTCGCTCAATGTAGGGAGGCAAAGGCATCGCGCCGATTTCGTCTAACTTCTCGTACAATTCTTCATTGGGTCCATTGAATAAGAATCGAATGGTGCGACCTCTAGACGTTGTATTATCGACAACCTCAGCCATGAGCTCATCACCAAAGTAGAGTTTGTTACCAATCCTAATTTTTCGAGCTGGCTCCACTAACACGTCCCAAAGTTTATTCTCGGGCATTAGCTCACGGAGCAAAAAAACCTCGATGTCGGCTTCGGTCTTTTCCTTTGTTCCGTTAAGACGCGCTGGGAACACCTTCGTGTTATTAAACACGATCATATCCTCTGGTGAAAGGTATTTGGGTAAATCAGAGAATTTTGCATGTTTAATGGACTGGTCTTTACGATTCAAGACCATAAGTTTGGATGCATCGCGAGGGGTTACTGGAACCTCAGGCACAATGATGCTTTCCAAATCATAACGGAAATCAGTAAGTTTCATTCAGTAGAGATAATGGCGAAAAATTGCACGATTTAGCCTGGGAAGGTACACAATAAACGTCCTGACTGCAAGTTAACACTAGTGCGCGCTATGGTGTGCGTCCCGACTAATCACGGCACGATCGTTGTAGTTCACTGCTTTATTTGTGCATCAAATTATTTACTACACTTCAGTAGGATACTTACAGATTACTCTTAGGTCACTTCACTTTGTTAGCAAAGAACGATATGAACAAATCCACAAGAATGTTTTTCACCAAAACTCTGAAGCTTTTTAGCGTGGCGATGTTGGCCATGCTCATAAGTTCGAGTGGCTACGCACAACTTCGTGCAGATCTCATGGCTCCACCTCAAGTCACGAATATCGAAGCATCAACCACATCTAAACCTCTTGGCTCGGTGGGTAGCTGGATGAATCTGATTCCCATGACGATGTCACACTCCTACTCTGCAAGTTTTGGTACGTTTGGCGGACGAACCATGAACCTCAACGCGTACACGAACAAGACCCAGTTTCAATTTTCAGACCGGTTTACAGGGGAGATGTCACTCTCATTCTTGCATTCCCCTTTTGGGATGAGTCCATTTGCTAGTGGACAACAAAGCGATGGCCTCAACGGTCGTTTTCAAGTCGATTATGCAAGACTGAATTATCAAATTTCTGACAAGGCAACGATCTCTGTAGAATTCTCTCAACGACCTTACAACGCGTATGGTCCTTACGGTTACGGGTCTACCTTTGGTGCAGGGTATGGTGCAAGTCCCTATGGACTTGGCACAGGGTCTTCACTTGATCGTGGTTTTGGATCTGACCGGGCCGTACACCCTTGGTGGTAACTTGGCTGTGTCATCACGGCCAGAGATTAGAGCTGTGTCATCACGGCCAGAGATTAGAGCTGTGCCATCATGGCCAGTCAATAAGGCTGTGTCATCACAGCCAGAGATTAGAGCTGTGCAGCAAAAGCGCTGAATGAGCGAAAAACGTACATCTCCCGAGGCATCATCTCCATGGGTCACTGTCGGACTCACGGTCTTCACATTTCTGTTTGTCGTATTATTAAGCGCACTGGTGCTCCGTTTTTTAGTTCCTCGTATTGACGTGGAACGAGCGAAACGCTCAGAAAAGGCGCTCATTGGCAATGTCATCCAAGTGGAAGTGCTCAATGGAGGGGGAATCGAAGGGGCTGCCAATACCGTCACCACATCTCTTAGGCACCTTGGTTTTGATGTCGTTGAAATTGGAAATTTTGATGTCTTCGATGTAGAACAAACCGTTGTGCTCGCTCGAGACGGAGGGGATGTAGAGAGTGCAGAGCGTGTTGCAAGAGGCCTTGGTCTTTCCGACGATCGAGTTTTGATAGAAGAGTCCGCAGATTATTACCTTGATGTAACGGTGCTTGTAGGCCGAGACTATGAATCCCTTACCCTTGAACGTCCTTAATGACCCTAGATTCTCTCACACAAGCCATCGTTGATGCACTAGAAGACAAAAAAGGTAGGGATATTGTGGTCCTCAATCTAAAGGGGCTCTCTGAAGTGTCGGACACCCTTGTGGTGTGTCATGGAACGTCTGACACCCAAGTCAAAGCACTTGCTGACCATGTCCAAGAGGACGTACGCAAGAAAACAGATGAGAAAGCATGGAAGAAAGAGGGGGTCGCAGGTAGGACATGGATTATTTTAGATTACATTAACATTGTAGTCCATATCTTTACAGAAGAGAAAAGACACTATTACGGGATCGAACGCATGTGGAACGACGCAGAGCGATTTGAGATTACCCCCTAAGTCTGCGGTTCACTACCCCGCGATTCTTTCACCATTTTTTTGAAGGTTCTTCATGATAGCTAGCTACTGGACGCCTACGTCCATGTGGACAGAAGCGAGGCGTACTCTCCTTTTCGGCGCGCCCGTAATTGCTACACAACTCCTGCAAATGTCGATGAGTTTCGTTGATACGGTCATGGCGGGACGTATATCACCGCTAGATCTCGGTGCGATTGCTGTGGGTGCTAGCTCCTTTCTCCCGTTAATGGTGATATCCATGGGAACATTGATTGTGGTCAACCCTATCGTGGCTCATAATCTTGGCGCACGGAAATTTCATTTTATCGGCAAAAATCTCCGCCAAGCCCTCTGGCTGAGCCAAATCTTTGCACTCGTGAGTTTTTTCATCATCCGAAACCTCGATTTTGTGATGCAATGGATGAATGTGGAGGCTGAAATTATCCCGCTAGCGATGGGGTATCTCAAAGCCATTTCTTGGGGGGTATTTCCACTCTATGCTTATGTTTGTTACCGGAGTTTCAATGAAGGACTATCGAATGTAAGACCGGCAATGTTTATTGCTCTAGCAGGAGCTTTGCTCAATATTCCTGCCAACTACGTCTTAATGTTTGGCCTCGGCCCTGTGCCTGGTCTTGGTGCCATTGGCACCGGATATGCAAGCGCGATTGTCTACACCTCCATGTGGCTTGGTATGATGATTTTTACGGGAACCTTCAAACCTTACAAACGCTTCGCCATCTTTAGCACTTTCCGGCTACCCGATCCGAAATCCATTAAAGAGATGCTCTCATTGGGTGTGCCAATCGGTATTAGTGGCTCTCTTGAGGTGACGATGTTTGCCCTTGTCAGCCTAATGATGGGGACGTTAGGTACGATTGCGGTTGCCTCGCACCAAGTGGCCATCAATTTTGCATCACTCACCTTCATGATCCCTTTTGGACTGTCCATCGCTCAGACTGCACGAATTGGCCAATCCATGGGTCGTGGCCAAGTGCGCGAAGCTCGATTTAGAGGGTGGATGGGTGTGGTGGTTAGCACCTCTTGTATGGCTGTATTTGCCGCATTTATGTTGCTTTTCCCCGAATGGATTATCGCCATTTACACCGATGATCCCAAGGTGGTAGAAGGGGCGCTAAAGCTTTTGGGCATCGCGGCTATTTTCCAATTATCCGATGGGGTTCAAATTAGTGCGATTGGGGCACTTAGGGGGATGAAAGACACACAAATCCCCATGGTCTTTAATCTGATTGCGTATGGACTAACCGGCATTCCACTAAGCATCTACCTTGGCATTACCCTCGGCTACGGCGGTCAAGGGATGTGGACGGGCCTTGTGATTGGCTTAACCGTCGCAGCCATTGTCCATGTGACGCGGTTTCACCACCTCACCATGTCGACGATGCGCAAAAAAGATACCAGCATGGCGTAGGAAAAAAAGTTATCCTTAAGCCCTTTAGTGAAACCAACAAACGGAGTAACATATGAAAACAGGTCTCGTCATTATTGACATGCTCAATGACTTTCAAGACGGCGTGCTTGGCAATACTGCAGCCAACGACATCGTCAAACCTATTCAACAATTGATTGACAAAGCACGCAAAGACGATGACTGGGTGGTGATTTATGGTAATGATGCCCACAAACCAGGCGATTTAGAGTTCAGCGTCTTTGGAGAGCACGCCCTTGCAGGAACTAAAGCCGCAGACGTGATCGATGATTTAGCGCCAGCTGAAGGGGATGAGATTATCAACAAGAGATATTATTCAGTCTTCACTGAAACCGATATGGATTCCGTTTGCAAAGTGTATGGATTGCAACGGTTGGTTATTGTAGGTCAGCACACAGATTGCTGTGTAAGACACTCGAGCTACGACGCGTTTGTTCGCGGACTTGAGGTGGTCGTCCCCTCAGATGCTACGACCGTGTTTGAGCCATTATCCGAAGTACCTGTTGAGGTGCGCAAGCAAGCAGCGCTGGATTATCTCAAAGGAATCTATGATGCGGAGATTACCACAACCGCTGAGCTACTGGGATAATTCTCGACTATTACGCTTCTGCAGCGACGTCGCGAAGTACCTTGTGCAGGATACCTCCGTTGCGATAATACTCAATCTCTACAGGGGTATCGATACGGCAAAGCGTCTCAAAGGACGTTGTTTTCCCACTCGGGTGGACGGCATCAACTTTGACGCTTGATCGAGGGGTGAGTGACTCATCCACATGAATCGTAAAGGTTTCTGATCCATCTAGACCCAATGCGTCGGAGGATTCTCCTTCGGCAAATTGAAGCGGTAGGACACCCATACCCACGAGATTAGAGCGGTGAATGCGCTCGAATGAAGTCGCGATGACCGCTTTAACGCCAAGCAAAAGCGTCCCTTTTGCTGCCCAATCTCGAGATGAGCCCGTTCCGTATTCTGTTCCCGCGAGGGCAATCAATGGGGTGCCAGCCTCCTGATACTTCATGGAGGCCTCATAAATGGAGGTTACCTCCCCTGTCGGATGATACGTAGTGTATCCACCCTCTTGCCCTTGGCCCAGACGATTCTTGAATCGCACATTGGCAAAGGTGCCTCGCGTCATCACGCGGTCATTCCCGCGACGTGACCCATAGGAATTGAATTCCGAAACCGCTACGCCTGCATCTGTGAGGTACTGCCCAGCCGGGCTATCGGTTTTAATGTTTCCAGCTGGAGACACATGATCTGTGGTGATGGAGTCACCTGCGTGAACCAACACTCTGGCTCCCTCAATCGGCGTAATGGGGTTGACATCTTGCGTCAGGCCTGTAAAGAATGGGGGTTCTTGAATGTAGGTCGACTCCTCCTTCCATTCGTACAACTGCCCGCCCGAGACTGGAATCGTGTCCCACGCCTCAGAATCAAACACATCTCCATACAGGCGGTTAAAAACATCAGGGCGAATGGCTTCATCCATCATTTCTCGAATTTCAGCTGAGGATGGCCATAGATCTTTCAAATAGACATCGTTGCCATCTTTGTCTTGACCCAACGGCTCATACTCCAAGTCAATATCCACACGACCTGCGATCGCATAGGCTACCACGAGTGGCGGCGAAGCAAGGAAGTTGGCTTTGACCCATGGATGGATACGCCCTTCAAAGTTCCGGTTACCAGAAAGAACACCCGCAACAACAAGATCGCCTTCTCGAATGGCCGTCTCTACGGGTGCAGGTAATGGTCCTGAATTTCCAATACAGGTTGTGCAGCCATACCCCACAAGGTTAAACCCTAGCTGGTCTAAATAGGGTGTCAGGCCAGCTTCCTCTAAATAATCCGTCACAACGCGAGAGCCTGGGGCAAGTGAGGTCTTGACGTACGATGGGACTTTAAGCCCTTTCTCCACCGCATGTTTGGCAACCAGACCCGCACCCAACATCACCGATGGGTTGGAGGTGTTGGTACAACTTGTAATGGCGGCAATCACCACATCACCGTGCTTTAGCTCTTGTGTCGTACCATTTTTGACAAGCCCTATATTTGCGAGTTTCTCCTGCGTCAGGTTGAAACCCATCGTTTGATCATCACTCGTCAATGAGTTTTGGAAGGTCTCTTTGAGGTGAGATAACACGATTCGGTCCTGCGGTCGCTTCGGACCTGCCAACGAGGTCTTAACCGTGCCCAGATCGAGCTCAAGTGTTTCGGTAAAGACCGGATCTGGCGTGTCATCGGTGCGGTATAATCCTTGAGCCTTCATGTACTCACGTACCAACTCCGTGTTTTGGTTGTCACGCCCTGTACGTTCCATGTAGCGAATCGTCTCATCATCGATAGGGAAGAAGCCCATCGTAGCGCCATACTCAGGAGCCATATTGGCAATGGTAGCGCGATCTGGAAGCGACATGGAACTCAGACCCGAGCCATAAAACTCCACAAATTTTCCTACCACACCATGGCGTCGTAACATTTGTGTAATCGTGAGTGTCAAATCGGTCGCGGTAATCCCTTCTTTGAGGGAGCCCGTTAACTTCACCCCAATGACTTCAGGAACAAGCATATAGATTGGCTGTCCGAGCATCGCTGCCTCGGCTTCGATGCCACCGACACCCCAACCAAGAACCCCTAATCCATTAATCATGGTTGTGTGTGAATCGGTCCCGACCAAGGTATCTGGATACGCGACAGAGCCCTCTTCGCCATCTTTAGTGAACACCCCTTTGGCCAAAAATTCGAGGTTCACTTGGTGCACGATGCCTCGTCCGGGAGGCACAACACGGAAGTTCTCAAATGCTTTTTGCCCCCACTTTAGAAACTCATACCGCTCGCGGTTACGCTCCATTTCTTTCTCAACATTATGCATGAGAGCATATTCTTGACCAAACGTGTCGACCTGTACGGAGTGATCAATCACCAAATCGACTGGGACTTTCGGATTGATTTTTTCTGGATCACCACCCATGCGCTCAAGTGCTGACCGAAGAGCTGCAAGGTCGACCACTGCAGGTACTCCCGTAAAATCTTGGAGCACGACGCGAGATGGCTTGAAAGGGATTTCCCCCTCAGGTGAGGCTGCATTGTAGGTCGCCAACCTACGAATATCGGATTCAGTGACCTCGAACCCGTCATATTCTCTGAGCACAGATTCTAGGAGTACCTTGATAGAGAATGGCAGCCGGTCGACGTGCTCAAAACCATGTTCTTTGAGTGCTGGGACACTATAATATGTGGCACCTGACGAGGGAAGTGTTTGAGAGACCGAGGAAAAAGGGTGTGTTTTAGGCATATGATTAACTGGCATAGATACAGGCTCAAATCCCGAGGATGCAAAGTTTCACAAATGATGTAAAACTTTTAATGTTAAACTACTGATGTCAAACTCTTGACTCAAAGAGCTTAGTAAAGAGTTCAGTACAAATCTTAATAGGCTACTAAAATAAGAGAAATCAAAGACCTCTGCACCTTTAGACTTTTTATACTTTTCGTGACACCAAATAGATATTGAGCAACTTGAGTGTTGATGTTTGCCTCAAAAACGTCTACTTTTGTTGGCTATCTTCAAAAGCTAACTATTGAAGCTCAATATAGTCGTTGAAAAGCTGTGGTTTACATAGTGTTTACCACGAAATTAAAGCCCTGTGTCAGTGAATACCATTTCAAACAAAACGTTTTCTGCAAAGCCATCAGACATTGAAAAAGAATGGGTTATTGTAGATGCCGCGGAGAAGCCCTTAGGGAGAGTCTCAACAGAAATTGCTTCCATTCTCAAAGGGAAGAATAAACCTGAGTATACGCCTCACATGGATGTTGGCGATAATGTGGTCGTGATCAACGCCGATAAGGTTGTACTCACGGGTAATAAGCTTACTCAAAAAGAATATTTCCGCCACACTGGGTATCCAGGTGGAGATCGCTCGACGAAAGCATCTGAGTTGATGGAGAAAGATCCGTCTGCAATTATCATGAAAGCGGTTAAAGGGATGCTTCCAAAAAATCGCTTAGGGCGCAAGCTTATGACCAATGTTCGTGTGTACGCTGGAAGCGTTCACCCACACACAGCGCAGCAACCAAAGAAAGCTGAAAACTAATCTCTGAATGGAACAACAATCATTCGTCGGAAGACGTAAGACCTCCACAGCCCGCCTCTACATCAAAGATGGCAAGGGCTCTATTGTCATTAATGGCAAATCCCCTGAAGAGTATTTGCTCACTCAAGCTAATGTGAATGTGGCTCTCTTGGCCCTTCGTTTGACGGAAACAGAGAGTAAATACGACATCAAAGTGAATGTGAAAGGTGGCGGCGTAAGCAGTCAAGCAGGAGCCATCCAACATGCACTTGCACGCGCCGTGGATAGCGTAACCGAAGGTGAATTCCATACACAGCTAAAACAAAAAGAACTTTTAACACGCGATGATCGCATGGTCGAGCGGAAAAAATACGGGCGACCCAAAGCGCGTAAACGTTTCCAATTCTCCAAGCGATAATCAATCAAACCACACATACTTGGTGACTGCGTGCTGAGTGCCTGAGCAAGTGCTTGGGTTTGCACAATGGATGATCCAGGTAGAGGCCTAACTCAAAACCAACATATCATGCAAAAGCACGCGTCAGTCGACGAACTACTCAAGTCCGGAGCCCATTTCGGACACCTTACCCGCCGCTGGAATCCAAAAATGAAGGAATTTATCTTCATGCAGCGCAATGGGATCCACATTATTGACCTCAAAAAGACCGAAACATTTTTAAAAGATGCTCTGGAGCAGGTCCGAAATCTTACCGCATCAGGGAAAACCATTTTATTTGTAGGGACAAAAAAACAATCCCGTGAGATTATCAAAACCGAAGCGATCCGTTGTGGTATGCCTTTTGTGACAAACCGCTGGTTGGGTGGAATGTTGACAAACTTTGAGACGGTCAAGCGAAGTATCGGACGTATGCAGGATATTGAGTCCCAGCGCAATGATGGTACGTTTGAAAACTTGACGAAAAAAGAGCGCCTCATGCGTGAGCGTGAGTATACGAAACTAGAGGCGACGCTTGGCGGGATCGCAACGATGAATCGTATTCCCGGTGCAGTTTTTGTCGTTGATACCGTGAAGGAAAGTATTGCGGTGAATGAGGCTGTAAAGTTGAACATCCCGATTATTGCACTAGCCGATACCAACAGTGACCCCGATATCCCTGACTTTATTATCCCTTGCAATGATGACTCTGCTCGGACGATTCAATTAATCACCTCAAATATTGCCGATGCGATCCTCGAGGGAATGGTCGAGCGCCAAGCACGTGAGGAAGAAGAGCTAGCCGAGCAATCCTTGTTAGAGAGTCAAAGCAAAGTAGAAGCCGACGCCAAAGAGTCTCCAGCAGCAAAAACCCGCAAGCGTCGTACGCGTAAGCCTGAAAGTGCTAAAGGTGCATCCAAGCCATCCACAGCGGCTAAACCAGCGGCAGCAAAACCAGCCCCTGCAGCCAAACCAAAGGCTGCCGCGAAAACTGCAGACGCTGCAAAAGAAGCGCCTAAAGGGAAAGATGCTGACACAGATTCAGCGAAAGAAGCGTAACTTTCCTCTATAAAACATTGAACCCCATACGAAGAGCAAACTCATGAGTATTTCTGCAAAAGACGTAGCCAAATTGCGCGATATGACTGGCGCTGGCATGATGGATTGTAAAAAAGCCCTTGCCGAATCGAACGGTGACATGGATGCAGCGGTAGAATTCCTGCGCAAAAAAGGACAACAAGTCTCCGAAAAGCGTGCCGATCGGGAAGCAAATCAAGGCCTCATCATGATTCATATCTCTGAGGATCACAAGCAAGCGGCCGCCATCGAAATCAATTGCGAGACCGATTTTGTGGCCCGAAACGAAGACTTCCAGGCCAAAGCGCAAGCATTCCTATCAATCGCGTTTGAAGAGAAAGTCTCTAGTGCTGACGATCTACTTACCAAAGCCTACGAAGATCGAACGGTTGCTGACACCCTCACCGATATGACTGGATCCATTGGCGAAAAAATCGAAATCGCTCGAGCACTCTACACAACCACTGAGGGTGGCTTTATCGACTATATTCACCCTGGTGCTCAGCTTGGTGTCCTCGCTGAGTTTGACGGGACTATCAACAACACCGATGTTGCCCGTGATGTAGCCATGCAGGTTGCCGCCATGAATCCAATCGCGGTCAATCGTGATAGTGTGGACAGCGATATCATTGAAAAAGAGCTCGAAATTGCGAAGGATCAGCTTATCAATGAAGGCAAACCTGCTGAAATCGCCGAAAAAGCGGCCCAAGGAAAGCTTCGTCGTTTTTATGAAGAGCAAGTCCTCCTTGAGCAAAAATTTGTCAAGGACAATGGCATCAGTGTCAAAGAGTATCTTGAGCAAAACGGCACACCTCTTGTCACAGCATTTCACCGACTCCAAATCGGAGAAGCAAACGAGTCGTAATCTACAGTCACTTTAGGCTACCTTGATTTTTCATGGTAGCCTTTTTTTTGTCTATCATTCAACTATGAAATACAAGCGTATCCTTCTCAAATTGAGTGGTGAAGCACTCCTGGGTGAACAAGGGCACGGCATCGACAGCGACGTCCTCTCACGCTTTTCTAAAGACATCAAAGAGGCCCACCTTCAGGGAGTTGAGGTCAACATCGTCATTGGCGGGGGCAATATCTTCCGTGGGGTGAAGGGTGCGACGGAAGGGATGGAACGTGTGCAAGGGGATTATATGGGCATGCTTGCGACACTCATTAACGCCATGGCGCTACAAGATGCACTAGAGCGGCTGGGCGTTCAAACACGACTTATGTCCGCTATTCGCATGGAAGAAATCGCCGAGCCCTACATCCGACGCAGAGCCATTCGTCATCTCGAAAAAGGACGCGTGGTCATTTTTGGCGCGGGCACAGGCAACCCTTACTTCACCACCGACACGGCAGCCTCGTTGAGAGCTATCGAAATTGAGGCCGATGTGATTCTAAAAGGGACACGCGTCGATGGTATCTACAGCGCTGATCCTGAAAAAGACGCCCACGCAAAGAAATATGAGACCATCACAGGGGACCAAGTTCTACAGGATCGGCTATCGGTGATGGATTTGACGGCATTAACCCTATGCCGTGATAACCAAACCCCAATTGTCGTGTTTAACATGAATCAAGAAGGAAATCTTCTTCGAGTCCTTCAAGGAGAGTCTAACGTTGGCTCAACGGTAACATGGACAGATTAAGGCCCAGCAGTTCGCATTGGATGAAAATTTAGGTGATCACTATGCAATTTGAAGAGTTACAGGAAATCATTGATATGACAAGTCTCAGCATGGAGGAGGCTATTGACTATTGCAAAAAAGAGTTCTCCCTTATCCGTGCTGGAAAAGCGAGTCCAGCACTGCTCGACTCCATCAAAGTGGAGTATTATGGTGCACAAACGCCTTTGCAACAGCTTGCCAATGTGAGTGCACCCGAAGCCCGTTTGCTTGTGGTTCAGCCTTATGACAAGACGGTGATTCCCGACATTGAAAAAGCGATTCAAGCCTCATCGTTAGGGCTAAATCCCAGTAATGATGGCGATAAAATTCGGATTCCATTCCCAATGCTCTCCGAGGAGCGTCGTCGCGAGCTCGTAAAACTAGCTAAAGATGTGGCTGAGCAATGTCGCGTGAGTATCCGCAATGCTCGCCGCGATGCCAACGAACAAATCAAAAAAACTGTCTCTGAAGCATCCCTGCCGGAAAATGCCAAGTTTGACGGCGAAGCAGAAGTCCAAAAGCTTACAGATGACTTTACCGCAACCGTAGATTCTCTACTCGAGGCGAAAGAGAAGGATATCATGACGGTATAAGGCCATGCAAATTGCTCAGGATCAGGCTCGGGTACGACGATGTTAATTTCTACGCTTGAGCTACAAGGATTTAAGAGCTTTGCCCAAAAAACCAGGGTGCAATTTGATA
This sequence comes from Balneolaceae bacterium, assembly GCA_031581145.1. GTDB lineage: Bacteria > Bacteroidota > Rhodothermia > Balneolales > Balneolaceae > UBA8296. Next base: position 16,002 of record JAVLBP010000015.1, on the reverse strand, counting down.
CGGGGATCACGGCGATCGTCGGCCCCAATGGATGTGGCAAATCCAACATCGTGGACGCCCTTCGATGGGTGTTGGGTGAACAGCGAGTCTCTATGCTGCGCTCGAGCAGCATGAATGATGTTGTGTTTAATGGCACATCCTCGCGAAAGTCTCTGGGAATGGCTGAGGTCTCCTTGACACTACTCAACAACAAAGGTGTCTTGCCGACTGAGTACTCCGATGTGACCATTACCCGTCGCCTCTACCGCTCAGGACAGAGTGAATACCTTCTGAACAATCAGCCGGTTCGTCTCAAAGACATTATGAATCTGTTCATGGATACCGGCATGGGCGCCGACGCCTATTCGGTGATTGAGCTCAAGATGGTGGAAGAGATCCTCAGCGATAAAAACCAGGAGCGACGCCGTTTGTTTGAGGAGGCTGCTGGGATCACACGGTATAAGGATCGCCGCAAGCAAACCCGCAGACGACTAGATGATACATTGGCAGACTTACAGAGGGTCGAGGATGTATTGCGCGAAGTTCAAAAAAATGTGCGCTCGCTGGAATTGCAGTCGCAACGGGCGATGAAGTCGAAGGAATGGACGTCGAGCTTGGAGCGCCTGGATCAACAATTGCACCGTTTTGAGGTGGAGAAATTGGATGCTGAGCTGGGGCCGTTGCGCGAGGCCATAGGCGAACTGGAAGACGAAAAAGAGAAGATCCAGGCGGCGCTAGGCGATCTGGAGGCAAAGGAGGCGGCTGGGCAACAACATGTGATCAAGGCAGAGCAAGCCGAAGCCAAGGCTGCGCAGGCGACCCGACACGTGGAGCAACAACTCCAAGAATTGCAAAGTGCGATTGCCGTGGCCAAAGAGAAAGTGCTTGGCGAGGAGTCCTTAATTAAGCAGTATGAAGAGGACGTCACGCAAAGCAGCGCTGACATCGAAACGCTCAAAAAGGTAAAGGACACCTCAGAGGCTTCCATTAGCGAACTTGACAAAGAGCTCAATGGCTCCACAGAAGAACTTGAAGCCTCACGAGAGGCGTTTCGGGCGGTACAGCAGTCCTATTCACAGACGCGCACTGCCGTGATGGAAGCAGAAATCGCATTGAGCCGATTAGAAAATGATCTGCGTGAGGTTCAAAACACTCGGGTTCGCCTCGAATCTAAGATTGAGAGCGCGACGGGCGATCGGGATCGAGTCCATGAAGAGATCACGCAGATCCAAACACAGGCTACAGACCTTCAAAAAGAGATGGGTGAGCGTCAAAAAGAGGCCAACGACGCTGCCAAAAAGGTAGAAAAAGCCAAAGCCGCCTATCAAAAAGCCCAAAATGATCGGGATGTTGCCTCTGAGGCGTTGGCTGAGGCTCGCAACCACGTACAAAAAGCGACATCGGAGCGTGAGGCGTTGCAAAAACAAAAAGAGTTGGTGCAAGCCCTAGCCGAATCGCGTGAGCAAGATCCTCAAAGTGTCTCGGACTTATTCGAGTCTTGGTCTGCTGCGCCTAGCACGATGAGAACCCTTTCGGAGGCGGTGCAAACAGACCCAGAACATGCCTCTGCCCTTGCTGCAGCACTTGGCGCTTTACAATTTGCCGTGTTGTTACCCAATGCAGATGCTATTGGCGAGGCGATTTCTTTTCTAGATACCCATCAAAAAGGGCGTGCCCATTTTATTGACGAATCGGTACTCCCGTCTCTACCTTCATCAACCGTCCATACCTCCTCCATCGCACATCATGTTCGTTGTGACGCGGAGTTGAAGCCCTTGGTCGACTTTCTCTTGGGTCAAGTGTTGATTGCGCCAACCCTCAAAGAGGCCAAAGGCTTGGGTCACGATGGGTGGGTCGTCACACATCAGGGTGAACGGTTGTATGGGAATGTGGCTGTGGAGGCAGGCTCATCAGATGCATCCAGTGCCGCAGGAATTCGACTTGGACTCACCGAAACCCTCCAACGACTCGACACGGATATCCAGACACAGGAAAAGGTCTTGCATCAAGCCAACCAAGACGTTGAAAAAGCCCAAGCCTCACTTGATGCACTCGCTCTTGACACCCTTGAGCAAGCACTCCAAAAAGCACATGAGCATTCCAATACACATCAACGTGAGCTCCATAGCTTGAGCCAACGACGTCAGTGGGTACAACGGCGCCAACAAGAATTAGAAGAGCAACAAGCCCAACTCAGCACAAAAGAAGATGCCTCTCAAACCGAATTAACCGATCTTGAGCCAAAACAAACCTCTCTAGAAACCTCGATTAAGACGCAACGAGAGCAATTAGATTCGTTAAAGAACACGCTTGAAGAGCTCGACAAGGACCGCTCTGTGCAGCAAAATCGATTTAATAATGCCCAACTGCGTCATAATGATGTGAAAAACCGTGTGGAGACGGTCGAAAGTGATCGTCGCAGGGCAACGGAGAATATCAAGACGTATACTCGTCGACTTGAGGAGCGAAAAACAACCATCTCGCAGAGCCGTCAGACGATCGAGAATCTACAAGCCACGATGGCGCAACATGCCAAGCGAGTTGATGAACTCAACGACGAGCTAGCCACTGCGAAGCAACACCAACAAGCTTGCGAAAAAGCCTCGGCTGAAGCGCGAGGATCGATGAACGCCCTTGATACAGAACTACGTGACCTACGTAAGCGAAAAGAGAACAACACAGAATTACTCCACCTCCAACAGTTAACGCTGGAGAAAAAAGAGTTTGCTCGCAAGAGCTACACAGACCATATCTGGGAGACCTACAGTCTTGTTATGGACCAAATCGAGGTTGAGGTCCCTGAAGATTTTGACCCCGATGAGACACGCAAGCAAATCGCAGATCTACGTCAAAAGCTCCACCGAGCGGGGGACATTAACCCATTAGCGGTCGAAGAATTTGAGCAGGAAAAGGAGCGTCTTGACTTTATGGAGGGGCAAATTGTGGACCTTCAAAAGGCGGAAAAAGAGTTAACCCAGACCATTGAAGACATTAACCGGGAAGCCACAGAACGCTTTGAGAAGGTGTTTGGTGAGATACGTGAGAACTTCAAACGGGTATTTGCCACATTATTCAAGGAAAGTGACACCTGTGATGTCTTGTTGGATGAGGAGGCAGAGGATCCATTGGAGGCGAAAATCCATATTCTTGCCAATCCATCGGGGAAAAGACCCTCTGGCATTAGCCAACTCTCGGGTGGAGAAAAAACGCTGACCGCCATTGCGTTGTTGTTTGCAATATATCAGGTGAAACCCTCTCCTTTTTGTGTGCTAGATGAGGTGGATGCACCCTTGGACGATGCCAACATTGAGCGATTTGCCTCGATGATCCGCAGTTTTGCTGAGGAAACGCAGTTCATACTCATTACGCACAACAAAAAAACGATGGCAAAGGCGGAGATGATGTATGGAGTCACGATGCCAGAAACCGGTGTGAGTCGATTGGTGGGGGTACAACTTGGTGATATGGATGCCTAGCCAACGGCAGCAATCCTTGCCCTGGAAAGCTTTTTGCTGGAAACCCTTGCGCTGGAAAACTTGCCTTAGATAACAACGTCACAACCATAGCATGGCCAGAAAGACATTCGACATACCCTCCATGTACCACGCCTCGATCATCAAGACGATCAAGGATGCCACGGCTGTGACTGACCCACGAAAGAAAGAGCTGGAGCCAACTGTGCTTCATTTTGGCCCGGTGGATGTACTTATCCCACGCCATTTTGGGTTTTGCTACGGTGTGGAAAATGCCATCGACATTGCCTACCGCACATTGGAAGAAAATCCTGGCAAACGTGTCTACTTCCTCAGTGAAATGATTCACAACCCCACGGTGAACGAAGATCTTGAGCGACGTGGTGTGCAATTTTTGTATGAAACCGACGGCTCGGTTCGGATTCCCATGAGTGAGTTGACCGCTGAAGATATTGTCGTGGTTCCTGCCTTTGGGACGACCCTGGAGATCGAAGCGTCCCTCAAAGAGATTGGAATTGATCCTTACTCCTACAATACGACCTGCCCGTTTGTCGAAAAAGTATGGAAGCGAGGGCATCAACTTGGCAAAAAAGGGTATTCCTTGGTCATCCACGGCAAGCATCGGCACGAAGAAACTCGGGCCACGTTTTCCCACAGCGCATCCCACTCACCCACTGTTGTGGTTCTCAATCCCGAAGAAGCCCAACAATTGGCCGATATTATGACGGGTGAACGTCCCAAAGAGGATTTTGAACCTCTGTTTCGCCACAAGGCGACCCCAGGATTTGACCCACATAAGGACCTGAAGCAATTTGGGGTGATCAATCAAACCACCATGCTTGCCACAGAGACGCAACAGGTCATGGAGATCTTGAAGAAAGCGTCCGAATCCTTGGCAACACACGTGGAGGATCCCATCGATTTTGCCGATACCAACGACACGCTTTGTTATGCCACCAATGAGAATCAGTCCGCAACCTTAGCGCTTGCCAAGGCTGAGCCTGATCTCGCGCTTGTGGTCGGTGGGTATAATTCGTCCAACACCATGCACCTCGTCGAAATCTTGGAGCATGTTTGCCCAACCTTCCATGTGCGTGACGCCGGCGAAATGGAGTCCCCCCAACTGATTCACCACTTTAATCAGTGGATGAAGCAGAGGCTCACAACCGATCATTGGTTGGACGGCATCCTAGACGATCACTATGCTACCCACTCTCGCCCCCTTCGTATTGCGCTCAATTCTGGAGCTTCTTGCCCGGATGTCTTGGTCGATGAGGTCTTGCTCAAGCTCTTGGAATGGTTTGACGACCCCTTTCAGCTAGGTTGCACACCCCTGGACGAGGTCATGGCACCCTATCAAGGATCAATCACATCATAATAGGCTACCTGAACGGGCGACACGCCTAGCCAATCTAGCACGAAGGCCTCAGACGTTTTTTGAATCTCAGGCTGGACAAACCCTGTCTGGTCAGCTTCTAACGCATCATAGGCTAACACAGCGCGTACCGGTCGTCGTTGCATCACCTCCTGATATTGATCCACAGGGACCAGAAAACGAACCGTCACGTTTGCGGGATCGAGCGTATACTCTTTCCCCAACGGCGCTCCTAGAATCTCAATGGGTAATGTCAGCTCACCTTCGGTAAACTGTTTGACGGGTTGCTCAAACTGGACCGCATCGACATCCAATTCAAGACCATTCTGCGCTGAGGCCATGGGGATTGCTCGCGTCACCGTACGACGCACATCCTCTAGACTCAACTCCACCGTTGACCAAGAATCTAAGGCCTCCACTGCACTTAGCCCACCTGTGACAAGGACACTTTCGGGTTGCACACTCCAAGGGCCAAACGGTCCATGTTGTTGCTCATAGCTCAACTGAATCACCGGGCGAATAGGTACTTTTTTGGTCACTTTTGGTTCGTACTCCAGCGCTAAGGAGACTGGAGAAATTTCTTGAATCGATACGCCTGGAAAGGAGGATAATTCTGTGTTTACCAGGGCTTGTACATTAAGTTGGGAAGGTGCCTCATCCAGGACCACATTGACAACAGGGCGATTCGTTGCCATCGATACCAATTGCCACCCCTCTGCCGTCACTTCAGCGGTTGCGACGTTTGGCCATTGCGAGATCAACACCTCGTTTTCTGGAAGCTCTGCCAATCGCAAAGCGACCTCCAATTCCGTCGTGTAGGTATTATTTAAATTGACAAGCATCCACAGGATAACGGCAATCCCAAGCGAAATCCCCATGGCAATGAGTCGTTGCGTACGGGTTTGAGTACCCCGCGTTTTGCCTGCCTGAGCCCGCGAGTCGTCTTCAGCGAGGCCTGCACGCACCAACCATGTCCATAGTTTTTCTTTCATACGCTCAGTGCATTACCCTCTCACTCGTATCTGCTCCACGACATCCTGACCAGCCAATTCATTTAGCTTTTGCTTAATCATCACTTGATTCATGTGGATTTCGTGGCGCCATGCTGCATCAGGCACCGTAAAGATGAGCACCTCTCGTTCAAAATGGACCCGAGACACCCGTTCTGCTAACAGAGGGCCCAGCGCCTCTTGCCATACCGATAAGATACGTCCTCGCAACACTTTTTCCTTCTCAGGGTGATCCTCAAAGAAGGTGGTCAGAAGTGATCCCAGACCCTGAGGTTTGCGTGGAGGTTTAGAGGGAGACATACAACGTGTTTTGGTCCGTGAGTGCTGAGCACGAATCGAATAACGTGGTCGTGGCGGACGTGATGAATACCTGCAATCCCAAGCTGTCTAAAAGAGCGCAGACATTGGCGCGGTTCGCATCATCAAGATTGCCAAAAACGTCATCTAAAATCAATATGGGTGGCTCCTCGTGATGCTCATGGAAATAGACCGCCTCGGCAAGCTTGAGTGCCAGCACAAACATCCGGTGTTGCCCTTGGGATCCATATTGGCGCAGGGGTAATCCATTGAGTCCAAACGCCAATTCATCTCGATGGGGGCCTACCAAAGACAATCCCCTGTCTTTTTCACGATCAAAAGCAGCCTCCATCGCAGCCAGTGCATCCTCCACGGTGGGAGGCGTTGAAGGGGATGCTTGCGGCATAAAGGTTTTGTACTCGAGCGTCGGTTGAGTGCCTGGTTGGGCGCTTTGTTCGGCGCTCGATTGAGCTCCTTTTTGCCCATCCGATTGCACTCCCAGTGCGCTAAACTGCGTCTGTAATCCGTTTTCAAGCTCTTCAACGAGGCTCAACCGGGCTCGTATAATGTCGACTGCAGCCTTGGCATATGGCTCATTCCAAGGCTCGAGCGCTTGCTTCAAGGCGGATTCACTTGCGGAATACCCTTGAGTGTGGCCTTGAGAGCCGCTTTTTGAACCATCTTGAGCCGACCCACCACGCCCAGACTGAGCAAACTGCCCCAAAAGCGCATTACGCTGTCGCCTCACTTGACGAAACCGCAACAACGACTCTAGATACGCCGGCGACAACTGAGCCAAAAACCCATCCAAGAATGATCGCCGAAACACAGGCCCTTCGTGGCTCAATTCATGGTCTTCACTCGAAATCACCACCACCGGCACGCGACCAATCAAATGGTGAAGCTTATCCAAAGGGGAGTCGTTCACATAGAACCGTTTTGGGGGCTTTGCCGATCCATCATACCGACATTCCAGCGTCATCTCAGAGCGCTGAGATGAGGAAAACGAGGCCTCAATATGAAATGTCGCTCCAGGCTTGCGCGCCAACCATCGATCCGTTTTGGTCACAAAGCTCCGAGACATGCATACCATATGAATGGCATCCACCACGCTGGTTTTGCCTACCCCATTGGGTCCTGTGAGGATCGTGAATTGGGGATGAGGGGTGAGCTCAAACTCTTGATGTATTCGAATGTTGGAGAGTTTGAGGGAATGGAGCTTCATAGTCCGAAGACATCCGCACCCAAATAGACAGCTCGCTCGCCAAGTTGTTCCTCAATGCGAAGGAGTTGATTGTATTTTGCCATGCGATCTGTACGACTCAAGGACCCTGTTTTTATCTGTCCAGAGTTCACCGCAACTGCCAAGTCAGCAATGGTGGTATCCTCGGTCTCCCCCGAACGGTGAGAAATCACGGTCGTGAAAGCATTTTTGTGAGCAAGCTCAATGGCGTCCAGTGTTTCTGTAACGGTGCCAATTTGGTTCACTTTGACAAGAATCGAATTCCCGACGCCCTCCTCGATGCCACGGGCTAGTCGATCGGTGTTGGTTACAAACAAATCATCCCCCACCAATTGCACACGCTCACCGAGAGTATCGGTCAGCGTCATCCACCCATCCCAGTCATCTTCTTGCATACCATCTTCTATCGAGATAATGGGGTATTTATCAATCCATTCAGACCAATAATCGACCATTTCATCCGAGCTACGTTTTGAGCCATCACTCCACTTGAACTCATACAGTCCGGTCTCTGTGTTATAAAACTCCGAGCTCGCAGGGTCCAGCGCAAGCAATACATCCTCTTGAGGCTTGTATCCTGCTTTTTCGATGGCTTGCAAAATGACCTCGACGGCTTCCTCATTCGATTTGAGGTTGGGTGCAAAACCCCCTTCATCTCCCACCGATGTGTTTAGCCCTTTTTCTGACAACACCTTTTTGAGCGTATGGAAAATTTCGGCACCCATTCGCAGTGCATCCGAGAACTGCTCCGCCCCCACGGGGACAATCATAAACTCTTGCAGATCCACATTGTTATCGGCGTGAGACCCCCCGTTAATGATGTTCATCATTGGCACAGGCAACGTCTTGGCATTCACTCCGCCCATATAGCGCCATAATGGCAACCCTGTGGTGTTAGCCGCTGCTTTGCATACCGCCATGGAGACCCCGAGAATGGCATTCGCTCCAAAATTGGCTTTGTTGTCGGTTCCATCAAGATCCAGCAAAAGTTCATCAATAGAGGTTTGCTCAAAGACAGATTGCCCGATGAGTGCCTCTTGGATGGTCGTATTGACATGATTCACCGCTTTCAATACCCCTTTACCCATATACGCGGCTTTGTCTCCATCACGCAGCTCAACAGCTTCATGCTCGCCTGTCGATGCGCCCGACGGGACCGCGGCTCGACCTACAAGACCATCCTCGGTCAGGACTTCTGCCTCTAATGTGGGATTACCGCGTGAATCTAAAATTTGTCGTGCTAAAACGGCTTCAATCAAGCTCATGGGAAAGGGATTTTCGTTCAGGTTTGCCGGAAGATACAAACCTTATGTTAAGCACACATGAGGCTTAATACAGAGTGCCAATCACGTACTTACCGCCGTACACCAAAGCTAAAGGAGAGCATCGGCGTCACAAAGAAGGATTGTGAGTCAAAGAAGGGCTCATAGACGAGAGCTCCACTATCGTCGACCTGGTAGGGAAAATCTCCGGGGGCTGCAAATTCATTGATGGCTGGCTGATTCGGCATCATCATTTGGACAGCCTCAGGGAAATAGTACATCATCACCGAGAATTCGACGCGTCCAACGCGGGAGATGTCCTCACCAAAATCGAGTCCAAGCGAGAATTCACTCACCGCACCCACAGTCCAGGATCCATCACCCCACCCACTGAGGACATCATTGGTTTGCTCAAAGTAATCGATAAACCGCTCACGATACCCACTCCCATCGGCGTCATTAAAATAAGGATAGGTGAAGGCAAAAACGGGACCTGCCGCACCTGAGACAAAGAACCGGTAACTCTCATCAATGCGATCGGCAAATAGACGGTAGCGTGCCCCAGCCTGCAAAGGAATCGACAGGCCACGCTTGTATTTGTTGGGCACAACCTGTGTGCCAAAAAAGATGTCAGTGTAGGTTTGCTCCGAAACATCTCGCAAACCGGTAAGCGTCACATGCGAAAACAGGCTCCAGCGCGGATTCAAAAGTTTATCGTAGCGCCCACGTAGCCCAAATCCATAGTTGTTGGCTATGATACTTGCCGAGAAGCTCCGTCTGAATCCTTCTGTATATGGACCGCCAATTCGGCTCTCTTCCAAGACAGATGGCTCTTGAATGAGTCGCGCTTGGTCTTGCACCGTAGATGGCTCGGAAAATCCTTGTTGCTGCGTCGTATCTGTGTAGGACGTAGACTGCGCACCCGCAACCGTAGGATTCATCCCCATCAACCCTACCGCAATGACCCCTGCCCAAAATGACCACAATAATGCCGTCCAAACCGAGGTTTGCGCTAGGCTGGTACCATTTTTCGGATGGGTAATACTAAAGGAATTTGCGGGTTTAGTCATTGTTGTAAATTGATATCTTTTTTCATTAAACTCAATCAGTTTAATCCAAAGATCCATTATGAGCACAGTTCATCGATACGTCATTTTCGGGCCGGATACTGCCTTAGCCCAAATGCCGGCCAAAGTATTGGAGGCTGTGAAGCCGAAGTTCTCCTACGAATATAACTCACAAACAACGGGAGATATTGTTGTCGTTTCCGTGTATGAGGAATATGAACGTTCGAGCAATTCAACAGTCACCTTGACAACCGTGATTGAGAAAAATTCAAAGTTCGTGCGTGTTCAGCTCAAAAAGGCCGGCGGTCGCATTGGGTTTCGAGGATCATCGATTCGGGAAGAGCAAAACATCGAGTCTGGCTTTCTTGAGTTTGTAATGGACTTTGCCGACCGACATGGATGCTCTATGCAAAAAGACACGTCTGCAGACGACACTGAAGAATAAGCTGACGAATAAACTGACGTGTAATCACAGAAAAATCCTGCATGGCCTCAACCCCTGTCCCGCCAACTCCACAGGAGTGGACGGTGCTATCGATGATGGAGTGGGCAACAGCCTACTTTGACTCCAAACAGGTAGATCAACCTCGGTTAAGTATCGAGTGGCTCCTGGCCGATGTCCTGGACATGCCTCGACTTCAGCTCTACCTGCACTTTGACAGACCCCTTAGCAACACTGAGCGCGACGCATTGCGTGAGGGGGTCAAGGCTCGAGCCAGTCATAAACCTTTACAGTACATAACAGGGTCCACCTCCTTCATGGGTCTGGAGATTCAGCTAAACGAGCATGTACTAATCCCAAGACCTGAAACGGAAGAATTGGTGGAGCATGCCTTATCCCATGCATTGTCCCAGTCGGCGAAAGGTCTGCAATCTCCAACCGTGTTGGATGTTGGTTCAGGGTCTGGCTGCATTGCCTTAGCGATGAAGTCGGCGTTGCCTGAGTCCACCGTACATGGGCTTGAGCTTTCAGAAGACGCCCTTGCCGTATGCAGGCGCAACAGCGACGACCTAGGGCTACCTGTAGCGTGGCATCATGGATCGTTGGCAGGGCCAACCCAAGACGCTCCATGGGCGAAAGCCCATAGCATAGACGTCATGCTTAGCAATCCACCCTACATTCATCCCGAAGAAGCACCATCAATGGATACTCAAGTCAAAGACTGGGAACCCGCTCAAGCCTTATTCACGGACGATCCACTTGGGATTTATAATCAATTATGGACCTTAGCCTCGTCTGTCTTGAAGCCAACGGGCAGGCTTGGATTCGAATGCAATCCATCTACCATCCGCGAGGTGCTTGATGCGGGAGTGAACCTCGGTTTTGAGGGGGAGATCGTGGCTGATATGCAAGGCCATGAGCGCTTCATTTTTGCTCAACGGGCGCGTTAAAGCACGGCTCATAATGTCAAGACATTTTTCATTAAAATAGATGTGGATAACTTGTGGAAAAATAGTTGGGCGCCTTCATGCAATCGTCTTTTTCATCCATATCACGTGGATGTAGTGCATCTTTACATTTCTTGCACTAGTGGTCTTGATTTTTATTGTACATCTTAACTCGTTGGCACTCAACGTTTCTATCAATTCTTCATTTTGTGGATAACTTTTTTATCCACCCTGTTGAAGACTTTGAGTTGATGCAAAGTTTTGCAAACTTCACTCCATAGATATGAAAGGATAATGAAAAGAAAGAGTGTTGATAACTCGCTAAACACAATTCACTATCAACACCAACAAAGGATAACTTAGTCAGCACGTTTGACTTACGAGAATGGGGAACACAATTACAAAAGCAGAACAATATTGGGAAGAATGTCTTGACGTCATCAAAGACAACATTAGCTACCAAAAATATAAGTCCTGGTTTGAACCCATTGTCCCTTTACACTACGAACTTGATACGCTCACCATTCAAGTGCCGAGCCAGTTTTGGTACGAGTGGCTAGAGGAGCATTATTACACCATCCTCCGCTCTACCGTCGCCAAGGTCTTAGGGCCAGAAGGAAAGCTCGAGTATAGCGTAGTTGTCGAAAAAGCAGAGGACCTCATGGAACAGCGTAGCGTCTTCTTGCCTCAACGCCCCATGCCGCCGACCAAGCCACAAGAGATGAGCTATGCCTATACCGACTATTCACCCGGGCGCATTGAAAATCCTTTTGTCATCCCAGGCATTCGAAAGACACAGGTCGATTCCAATCTCAATCCCAATTATGTCTTTGATCGCTTCATCGAAGGGGATTGTAACCGCCTAGCACGCTCTGCTGCGATGGCGATTTCAGAAAACCCGGGCAAAAACTCCTTTAACCCGTTTTTTGTCTATGGTACGACAGGGCTGGGCAAGACCCACCTTGTCCAAAGTATTGGCAACCGCATCAAAAAAGAGCACGGGGATGACCTCTCCATTCTTTATGTGAGCTCGGAAACCTTCACCAATGAGTTTGTTCAAGCCATTCGTAACAACCGCGCAAGTGAATTCTCAACCTTCTACCGCACCATTGATGTGTTGGTTGTTGATGATATTCAGTTTTTCAGCGGCAAGGAGAAAACGCAAGAGGAGTTTTTCCACATCTTTAATGCGCTTCATCAAGAGGGCAAACAAATTATTTTGTCGAGTGACCGTGCGCCCAAAGATGTGCCAGACATTGAAGAGCGACTCATTTCACGGTTTAGCTGGGGCTTGAGTGCAGATCTTCAAATCCCTGAGTTTGAGACACGGTATGCCATTCTTGAGCGGAAAGCCGCCGATAATGGCATTACCATTGATCCTAAAGTGCTGGAGTTTGTGGCTCACAATTTCAAATCCAATGTCCGTGACCTGGAAGGGGCCATTATCAAACTCCTTGCCACGGCGTCGCTCAAACAAGTGGACGAAATCGACACGCAAATCGCCAAAAATGTCCTCAAAGACATGGTGCGAAGCTCTAACACGCAGATTTCGATTGAATCCATCCAAAATTATGTATGCGATTACTTTGGCATTGAGTCCAACCGTGTGAGGGAAAAAACACGGAAACAAGAGGTTGTGGAAGCGCGTCAGATTGCAATGTATCTGTCCAAGAAGTTCACCAAATCGAGCCTCAAAACCATTGGACTTCATTTTGGTGGACGTGACCATTCCACGGTGATTCACGCCATTACCGCGATTGAAGAGCGTGCCTCCACGAGCCCCAAGCATCAGCGTATTCTTCGGGAATTAGAGCAGAAGATCGAACTCGCAACGCTGTAACCCCACGAGGTGGCAATGATGGATCGCCTTACCATCCAAGGGCTTCAATACCACGGCAAACATGGGTGGTATGACCAGGAAAAAATTGATGGCAATCACTTTGAAGTGGACGTGGAAGTTCATGGGGCGTTTCGGGGGGTGTCCCAGCTGGATCAGGTGGCCGATTATGAGGCGATGGACAAGGAGATTCGCTCCATCATGGAGGGGCGCTCGATCGACCTCATTGAGACGATCTGCGAACAAATCGGTGAATGTCTCAAATCCAAGATGCCTGCTGGATCCAAATCCTTGAGCGTCCGCGTGCGAAAAGTCCCTCCGCCAATTGAGACCCCCTCGGCATACGCTGAGATTCAAATGAGTTGGGAGATTGTCGATGGATAAGTCCAGCCTGCCTACATCTATCCAGCGTACACCTACCGTACCTTCACCCAGTAGCACTTCTCAATCCATTCTCTTGGCGATTGGCTCCAATGTGGGTAACCGTGTGGAGGAGTGTGAGCAGGCGCTCCTGTTCGTTGCCAGTCAGGCCAGCGATCCAGGCAAGATTCACACCTCGAGCTTGTGGGAAACAGACCCCGTTGGCCCTTCGGAGACGCCTTATCTAAACGGAGTGATCAAAGCCACAACCAATCACTCTCCGCTTGAGTGGCTCGGCGCGATCAAACAGTACGAAGCCTCAAGGGGGCGTGATTTAAACGCCCCACGCTGGAGTGCCCGCGAGATCGATATCGACATTTTAATGGTGGGCCACGAGCCTTTAGACTATCCCGAGCTTCACCTTCCCCACAAAGAGATGACCCAGAGATTATTCGTCCTGCTACCGCTTCAAGAGGTTGAGCCTGGTTGGACAGACCCTGTGCATGGACAAGGAATTGACCACTGGATTCGTCAAGCGCCTTCGCTATCTTGCACGAAGACATCCTACTTCTTTGGAGGGTCGTCTGATGAGTGGCCTTCTCGCCAAGGGTCGTCTGATAAAAGAGCGCCATCCCATCCTGCCAACCCTCACAATTCAACTCCATAATGCATGGCGAATCAGTTTCAGTTTATTGCGATTGAGGGGGTGATTGGCGCAGGGAAAACTGCATTGGCCAATCTTATGAGTGAGCGCCACCAGGCACGGATGATTTTGGAGGAATTTGAGGAGAATCCTTTTCTCGAACGCTTTTACAAAGACCGAAAGCGGTATGCGTTTCAGACGCAGTTAGCGTTCTTGGCCAGTCGCTTCAAGCAACAACAGCAAATCCATACCCAAGATCTCTTTCACGACTTTGTGATTTCAGATTATATCTTCGAAAAAGACCGCATTTTTGCTCGGCTTAATCTTGATGAGGATGAACTTGGTTTGTATGACTCCATTTTTCAGCTGATGCTCAGCATTTCAGCCAAGCCCGATTTGGTGATTTATCTTCAAAGCTCGGTAGAGCGACTCATGCAAAACATTCAGATTCGTGGGCGAGACTTTGAGCGCAACCTCAGTGAGGCGTACCTAAGAGAGGTGAGCGAAGCCTACAACCACTACTTCTACCATTATACACAGACCCCATTAATGATCATTAACAGCACTGAGATCGATTTCGTGGGTAATCCAGACCATCTTGCCTACATCGAAGAGCAAATCTTCGAAAAGCCAATTCGAGCATATACACAATTGCATATCGCTCCATGATGTGAGAACTTCCAACTATGATACGTTGGCTTCTTATTGGTTTATTGATTTATATGCTCTACCGTATGATTCGGGGGATGATATTTATATCCACTGTTCAGAAAGAGGCGCAGAAACATGCGCAAAGACAAGCTCGCAATCGGGCACAAAGCCAGGCGCGCAATCGGGCGGGACAGCAACGCTCAACATCGGTCAAAGATCGGCTCCACAGCATTGAAGAGGCAGACTTTGAAGAAGTAGATCCCGACCAAACGCAACAAGACAAGACGTAAAAACCATCAAGGAGTGCCATCCCTGCATGATTCATGATTCGTCCAACTCACACACCTAACCTATCCCAAAGACATGGAACTCGAAGAACTCATCAAACGTGGATATGAACTTTTAGCCGAAGGGGATCTTGATCAAGCCCTGGATGCTGCACGTGAAGTCCAAAAAGAAAATCCAGACGAAGCCGAAGGATTTATCATGGAGGCAGAGGTGATGCAAAAACTCACCCAATGGGATCCCTCCCTCAAGATGGTGGCCAAAGCGATGGAGATGATTGGAGAGACCTCTCGCCTACTCAACTTGCGAGGGTATGCCTTGATGCAAACGGGGGATACAGAAAATGCTCGAGAAGACTTTGATGCAGCCATCGAAATTGATGATAGCCCTGTGGGTCATCGCAATGTGGTGCTTTGCCTCATTATCGAAGAGCGTGGTACTCAAGCGCTAGATTATCTAGTCGAGCAAATCCGCAACAACCCCAAAGAGGTGGAACATTGGGTGCTGATGGGTGACATCATGAAAAAAGGTGGCCAAGAAGAGAAGGCACGAGGATTTTATGAGCAGGCGCTCACTATGAACCCAGATCACGCTTACGCCCGCAAGCAGCTAGAGGGGTAATCAGAGCGATTGGATTCTCCCAACGCTTCTATGAATGGGGGAAACATCGTATCTTTTGCATCTTGCCCTGGTGGTGAAATTGGTAGACACGCTATCTTGAGGGGGTAGTGCTGGCAACGGCGTGCTGGTTCGAATCCAGTCCAGGGCACAAGATTGATAAGCGCGGTAATAGACCAAAGGGAAAGTGTTTGATCACTCCAGCCAGTTTGGTGTCAACCACCAAGATCCGCATCGTTTCAATTTAGTCTGTTAATTTGGCCTGATTCTAAATCAATTCGTATGTGTTCGGAGGGATGACGGTTCTTGAATAGAGCCATCACTTCGAAAACAGCTGCCAGCTTTTGTTGGTGTGTAATATCGGCTGTAGGTGGAAGGTTCTGAAATTGGCCTATTGGATTAGCAGAGCTGTATGCGTCGGCAAGCAAAGAATACTGTTCCATTCTAGTCTTTGACATTTCCTTCAGGGCTAGATCACCTGCATTTCTGATTCGGTAAAAATCTGTGGATAGA
>JAVLBP010000014.1:0-31283 GCA_031581145.1 Balneolaceae bacterium | reverse complement strand
TCGTCGGTTTGGAGCTCGGATTGTGGCACCTTTGGAGACTCAATGGTTTCAAAAAAAGCGCTGTTTTGTCCCATTAATGGCATGGGCAATGACACTGACATAGACACAGTCATTGTCACAGTGATCAGGAGTAAAAACCAAGGAGTAGATGGAAGTGTTGTTTTCATAATTATAGATTAATGAATCACCTCATATAAAAAAAGCCCACTTCGTTGGAAGTAGGCTTTTTATTAACAATAGAATTACACCATCATGGACGGATAAATATTGTAGCAAGCTTAAGGTTTTCAGAGGCCTGTAGACCCGATCCACCTTGAAGTTCAAGTACGAGCTTTACCTCCTGTCCAGGCGTCAGATCACCAGGTGACAACCCAACGTTGATATCAGCTGTAGATGAATTTGCTGGAATGGTTACACTTGTTCCAGAAACCGTATAGTGCGTTCCTGATGTAGCTGTCGTAGAAGAGTGAACAGCATAAGAGACCGACACATCAGATGTCTTTTGCTCTCCGATCAGCTGCACCTCAACTGATGTACCACTCGTAGTCGATGCAGATATGGTTTGCTCTAGTGGAAAGAACCCAACGACATCTGGTCCATTATACACTTTTTCGTTGTCGCCATTGTCAAATAAGCTGTCACAAGAGGTGAACAATAAGACAAATGCAACTAGAGTTAGAGATAAGTTTTTCATGATTAATGTCCTTTAAGATTATTCAGCTACATCGTAGCCTGGGTTCTCAACTAGAAGTGGGTTTACATTCTGAGCACCAATTCCAAACGGTGATAGTAATCTGTAGGAATCTTTTCTCATTTTAATGCCGCCATCAGAATTTGGAATATCACGCTCAAGACGCTTTAAGTCGAAGAAGCGATGTCCTTCAACAGATAGTTCACGAACTCTTTCGTCAAGGATAAAATCCTCAAAAGCCTTCATATTCGCGGTTGCTTCAGCCGGGACTGCTCCTGCCCCACGAGCTGTACGTAGTTCCTCTAGGTATGGAACTCCTGCAGATGGATTATTTGATGCCTTTGCAGTGGCTTCAGCAAGGATCAAATACATTTCTCCTATTCGCATGTACGTTAAGTCTTGAGATAGGTTACCCTTCCAGCCATTAAACTTGGTAATGGAAACACCCAAATCGTTTACCGTTTCGCACCCATTGGCTGTAGCACCCACACTTTGCTCAGTAATGCAGTCACCATGCCAACCAGCAACTCGCCAGTCTCCAGCTTCATACTTGGTGACCAATTGGTTGGTTGGAACTTGTGCCACCCACTGATCGGATGTGTAAGCAACTGGACCGCTGTTTGTATTTGATCCCGCGATAGGCTCTGTATTTGGGTCTATAACTAATTCTAAGAGTGCCTCTGGGTTCTTCCCACGGAACATGGATGCAACACCCTCTTCCGTTGCCACTAGCGCTCGACCACTTTTGGAAATCGCCGCCTCAGCTGCTGCCGCAGCTTGAGAGTACTCACCAGCATAGAGGTGTACTCGTGCAGCAACACCCTCAACAAACGCTTCGGTAGCATACCCATTATCTCCATTTACGCCAGCAAGAAGAGTTTTGGCTTGTGCAATATCACTTTTGATCGCCGCATATACCTCGCTGATCGTGCTACGTGGGAGTGGTTCAGCCTGAGCAAGATCAAGTGTAGCCTCTTGTCGTAGGATGATGCTTAAATCCCATGATGAAGCAGCAGCTGTCCCCGGCTCGTAACCATAAGTCGCAGCCATACGGTGATTCACAAAGGCTCGGATGGCATAGGCTTCACCTCGGTAACGATCAAGCGTTGCTTGGTCTAGGACACCATCGGCAATACCATTAATTAACAAGTTCGCCTCTTGAATTACTTCATACCCACCGAAAGATCCAATGTGGGTCGTGCCATTTGTTCCCACGGCTTCATTTAATCCTTGGAAGCGTGATGATCCAGGGCGATTAGATGTTAAATCCGCAAGCGCTGCTGGGCCAATAAAGTATTCTGTGGTAAAATCGAAACTCCCTCTCATCTTAGAATACATCGATGCGCGAATAGCATCGACAGCTTCGGGGGATGTCAAGGCAGCTTCAAAAGAGACTGACGTTGAAGGTTCCACATCCTCAAGTACTTCCGTACATGAAGCAAGGAATCCAACTGAAAGAAGTGCTATGAATAATTTTTTCATGTTATGCTCGCTTTGTTTTAATACGTTCATACTTAGAATTGTAGACGAATACCGCCGTAGAATGTCTTCTCGGTTGGGTATGACGCGTAGATTTGATTACCGTAGATATCCGTAGTACTTCCTGCAACTTCAGGGTCGTACCATGGCCACGCCGTCCATGTGAATAAGTTCACACCTGCTGCATAGACAGACATACCACGAACCCCAATCACATCTGTGATAGATGTTGGGATATCATACGTCACATTAAGGTTTTTCAACCGGATGTAACTTGTGTTGTAGATACCTTGCGTACTTTCAGTCACCCTATAGTTCGCAGTTTCTGGGAAATCAGCTCCCCCCTCCATCGCTCTTGGATAGTACGTAATGTCGCCTGGTTGCTTCCAACGGTCTAACACCTCAGTGTTCAAGTTCATTAAGAAATCAGGTGTTCTGGTGAAGTAGAAATCTGTACCAGCATGAGCCCACTGTCCGAAGGAAAACTGGAAGAATGCATCTACACTTAGTCCCTTGTAGGAGACCGTTGAGCCAAAACCACCAACAAATTCAGCGTGCCCATCTTTGTAGTCTATAGCATCTGATGAGGCTTGTGGTCTGTAGGTGATATTGCCGTCACCATCATACCACATTGGACGGCCGTCAGCAGGGTTCACACCCGCCCATCTAGCGACTTGAATTAAGCCCATAGGCTCTCCGATTTGAAGAGAAGAAAATTGAGACGCTTCTCTGATGTTTTCTCCATCGGGTAGCTCTAGAATTTCATTTGCACTTAGCGCAAAATTGAAACGGGTCGACCACGCGAAATCACGTGTAGAGACATTAATGGAGTTAAATTCTGCCTCAAATCCGCGGTTTTCCACCTTTCCAATGTTTTCTGTAATACTTCCAAACCCACTATCGCCAGGAAGCGGGCGTCCAAAGAGCAGATCTGAGTTTTGCTTTCTGTACACATCAAATGCACCGAAAATACGCCCGTCCAGCAATTCATAGTCTAGACCAATGTTGATCTCAGAAGCTTGCTCCCAACCCAAGAGTCCGTTTGCAAGCTGGTTAGGTGTAATACCTGAAGCACCTCTGTATGATCCAGAGACAGAGAAGAGTCCTCTTGAGGCATAATTACCAATAGCTGAGTTACCCGTTGTTCCATAACTAGCACGAACTTTCAGCTCGTCAACGAAATCGGCATTAAAAAAGTCTTCCTCTGAAATTCTCCAAGCACCAGATATCGAGGGGAAGAAGCCCCAACGATTGTCGGCACCAAATCGAGAGTGACCGTCATAACGACCTACAAAAGACAAGAAGTACTTCTCGTCATAATTGTACTTTGCATTGATGAAATATCCACCTAGACGCCACTCGTTGTTCACACCAAATGCACTTACTGGCTCAGCCGTAGCACTTAAGACGGTAAAAAAGTTTCCTGTAAATCCATCCCCACGCGTACCATAGGATTCAGAATAATCGCGGCGATACTCTCCTCCAATCAGTGCCTCAACATTATGGACATCATTGAAGGTCTGTTGCGCGTTGACGACTACACTGGTATTGAAGTTGTATACATTTCTGTTGGCATAAGACAAGAAACCACTTTGCCCAGGAGCCGCGACTGGAGAGCGGTATTGTTCGTCTTGTGTATTTCTGTAGTCAACACCCACGAGGCCTGTGACGCTCATCCAGCTGAATGGGTTGTAGTTTAAGCTAAAGCGTCCCGTTAGGAAACCAACGGTAACATTACGGTCAACTTCATTCTCTACAACGGCAGGATTCGTATTCAATCCAAAACGCGTGTTTGCATTGTATGAACCATCAGAATTTAATGGGTAACTCATAGGTGCTTCAAACATCGCCTGAGATGGTGGACAATTGATATAGTTACCATCTTGACAAACACCAAACTGAGTAGATTGAGCGAGATTAAGTGCAATCGAAGCATTCACTTTATCACCAATTTGTTGATCAACATTGGTGCGAAGGCTCAATCGAGTAAAGTCAGAACCAAAAGCTGTTCCTTCTGTATCTTCGTAGCCCGTGGAGATGTAAAACACTGTTCCCGCATTTCCACCACTCAAAGAGATATTATATTTCTGGGTAACACCTTCACTAAAGATGAAATCTTGCCAGTTTGTGTTAGCCAATTGAGACCCATCTTCAGACGATGGATCTGCGCCAAAAAAGCTTAGGAAGAAGTTTTTGTAAACATCAACATAGGGCTGTAGATCAAATGACCCATCAATGGCTGTGGCACCAGAATTAAAGGCAAACCCTTCGGCCATATATTGGACGTATTCATCAGAGCTGATGTAGTCTACGCTGTTGGCAATATTTCTAACGCCACGTTCTACATTAGCATCAATTTGCACGGCTCCGGCACGTCCCTTCTTCGTTGTAATAAGTACGACACCTGCCGCTGCTTGTGCACCATAAATGGCAGAGGCTGCAGCATCTTTGAGAACTTCAATTGACTCAATGTCATTTGGGTTGATTGAGTTAAGAGGTGTTGTGGATGTGTTACTGGATTGCTGTGCAAAGGAGATCTGAACACCATCTACAATGTATAGGGGTCGCGTAGCCGCATTGATAGAACCGTTACCACGAATGTTAACTTTGAACGCCCCACCAGGGTTACCCGATGTTGTCGACACCGTAACACCTGCAGCACGACCTTGAAGTAACGCCTCAGTACTTTGAAGGGTGACACCTTCAATATCTTGCGTCCTAACCGACGAAATGGAACCAGTTAGCTCTCTTTTTTCGATTGCCCCGTAACCTGTAACAACGACATCTCCAAGAGACGCTAAATCTGGTTGGAGAGATACATCAATCACTTCAAGTGAGGCATCTACCGTGAGAGATTGCTCGTATGTTACATATCCTACAGAACTTACACGAAGTGTGTAGTCTCCATATGGCACGTCATTAATGACATAACCTCCGTCAAAGTCAGCTGCACTACCTTTGAGCAACTCGACAATAAAGACGTTAGCTTGTGGAACTCCTTCCCCAGACTCTACATCTGAGACTGTACCTCGTATGGTTGCTGTTTGCGCTACTGCTAATCCAGTAAACACAAATAGGGCACCAAGTAGAAAAGTAAATTTTTTCATTTGATAGGTAGTTTAAATGTTTCAATGAAGGGTTTGGTGCCCAGTACTTGTCGTTGCACCAATAATTTGATATTAACTTATTGTAATCAATTGTCAAAACAATAAATCTGGATTGTCAACGTTACACCAAGTTTATCTGCGATATTTCGCCCATATAGCGTTCAAGAAAGGCATTATTGATCGAATTGTTTCGCCTAGATTTTTGATATACAGACCAAAAAAAAGCCCCTCCATTGCTGAAGGGGCTTTTTTTTATAGAAATTTGAGCGCGTCAAAACCTACAACAAATGTTGGCAGTACCCTCGGCCAACAATAGTTGTTATGGCTTGGCCTAGTCAACATCCCAGAAAATGGGTGTTGTCTCATCATCTGGACCACCTAGAAGTCCAAGTGCGGCTTCATAGCTCGCTGAGTTCAATGTAAGCTCAGATGCTGGATATGCATGACGAAGTGGGATTTGGCCACTTGGATTTAATGGGTAGTCATGAGCTTCAAGCTCTGGGTAGCCTAATCTTCTCCACTCAGCCCATGCCTCATATCCTTGTGGAAATAATGCAACCCACTTCTGATCACCAATCGATTTTTTATAGTTGCTAGCGTCATACGCTACATCAGCATGTGACATATAAGCATTATACGCAGCTTCATCGTAAACACCCCATTGTTCCCAAGAAGCTTTGATAGCGAGTCCATAGTGTGTAGGAGCATCACCTGTAACACTCCAGCCGCGAGCCGCAGCTTCAGCCAGCATAAAATGAATCTCCGCAAGTGTTACAATCGGTAGTGGCGCATCTTGTTGCCCCACACCAGGTCCACCTGCTCCAATCGCTGCACCAGGAAAGCTAACCTCGGCATTTGGTATATCACCAGCTTCTTCAGTTGAATATGGGTGTCCAACAACTTCCTCCATTTGGGTAACACCATCACCATTATCTTGTAATGGAGCTGGATTCGCATACTTGGTGAGTCTCATGTCTCCCTTTGGAGTCATGTAGTTATCCATAACGTCACTGATCGCATAATCTGTACGGGTCATGAATCGGCTATACCATGGATTTTGATTCGAAGACTCCGCCAGGTATGGATAGAAAACATCACCCTCTAGAAGGTTCCCAGCAACACTTTCAAACTCGGATTGTGCTGTGGAAGGTGAGGTTTCGGCTAGACGCAAGGCGAGACGAGCTCGTATGGTGTGTGCAAACTTAACCCATTGTGTCATGTCACCACTAAAGATGATATCACCTTTGACACCGGTTGCTGACGTATTGATTTGAGAAGCTGCCGCTTTGAGCTCATTGATTAGATCAGCATAGATCGCATCTGCAGAGTCATAACTAGGCTTATAGTTTTCGTTGCCTTGTAGTGCTTCACTGTATGGAAGTGGACCCCAACGGTCTACCATCATTTGCATGAAATACACCTTAAGGATTCGTGCTACAGCAATTTGATTTGCCGTATCACCACCTCCAATGTACGCTTCAGGATTGGTTTCGTTGAGTTCAATGATCTCATTTAGATCTTTAAGCACCCCTGTGTACCAACCATTGAAGTTGAACTGTACAGTTTGGTAACGAGAGCTTTCATCATATTGTGTCTCAGCAAAATACTGTACGTAGAGTGCAGGAGTTACAGAACCCACGACAGAACTAATACTTTTTTGAGCATTTGTAAGTAGCAGGTCTGTTTGTGCACTTGATGGGTTATTTGGATCTACGTTCATATCTCCGAAGTCGTTACACCCAGCGGCAACGACGACTCCGAAAAGAACGAGACTAATTTGTTTGATTCTATTTTTCATTTCTTAGAGAATTTAGAATTAAGTATTCAATTCGGATTTAGAAGCTCAGATTTACGTTAAATCCTACGCCACGCGTGTTCGGTGTAGCACCACCTTCCCAGAAAGAGAATCCACCTGTACCGTTTTGGACATTTGATGGATCAATTCCACTCGTGGATGCGTAGAGAAGCAATGGGTTGATAAAATCAACCGATACGGTTGCTCTCTTAATAGGTGTTGCTGAAAGTACATCTGTTGGCAAGTTGTACGACACTTTCACTTCACGAAGCTTGATGTAACTTGCATCAAAAATGTTGGCTTCTTTCACGTAGAACTCATAAAGGAAGTGAGTGTGTTGATCTGTTAAATACTCAACAGGATTTCCATCAGCGTCCACACCTTTAACGTTCAATCCACCAGAATTAGCAGCAGCATTCTCAATGAGAACCGCACCGACTTGGTTTCCATCTTTGTCGAGGATTGGATCGCGGTAACGGTTTCCAAGGCTGTTCGTTCCAACAGTAGCAGTTCCTAGACCAGAGTAGTTAGCAAACTGTTTGGAAATGGAGTGGAAGAGTCCACCTTTTTGGAAGTCGATGGCCGCAGATAGAGCAAAGTTTTTGAAGCTCACATCTGCAATGAAACCACCTGTCCAGTCAGGGCTAATAGAACCAAAGTCAGCATTTGACTCGAGTGCCCATGTACCGTTCGAGCCGACAACTCTCTCGCCATTCACGCGCTGGAATCCGTAGTATCCATCCGTTCTGAGCTGACCCCACTCTTCCCCTTCTACAGCAAAGAGGTCTAGTCCGAAGTACGCATCTTCAAGCTCATATGCGTTTAACCCTTCAGCAAGCTCATCAACCATAGCTTCATACGCGTGGAAATTGACGGTTAAATCAACATTCCAGTCTTGGGTTTGGACGGGTGTACCACCTACCACTACTTCCCAGCCTGATGTGGTGAATTTACCTGCGTTGACTGTTGCAGCGCTAAAGCCACTTGAGCCAGGTACATTAAGTGAAAGAATTTGATCCTCATCCACTTCTTCATAGTAGTTGATGTCCGTGCGGACTCGACCGTCTAAGAAACGCAAGTCAAGACCAAACTCGATGGTCGACTTAATCGCTGCTTCAAGATTAGGATTACGAAGACTGTTAGGAACAAACTGTGTTGGTGTTGAACCATATGGTGTTCCTGTACCGTACGTTGTAAAGATTTGGTATGGTGACAAATCTGCACCTACCTGACCATAAGAAGCTCTAAGCTTACCAAAGGATAGGAAACTTAACTCGTCAAAGACATCAAACTCCGTAAACACTAAACTAGCAGAGGTTGACCAGTAGAAATAGGAATTGTTGTCTTCTGGAAGTGCAGAGGACCAGTCATTTCTAGCCGTAGCGTCGATATAGACAATATCTTGGTAGCCAAGAGTCGCGTTACCGTACACAGAGTTTACTTGCTTCTCGTACGTGTAAGAGCTGGTGTTTGGTCTATCAACAGACGCTGCAATATTGAAGTAATTAGGGGTAGAAAGCCCACCAGAGGTTGACTGAGATACACGGCTAAATTTCTCTTGCCTAATGTTACCACCGGCTAAACCACGAACAGAAATATCTCCAAAGTTCTCTTCATAGTTGGCCGTTAGCTCATAGTTCATCTCTCTGAACGTTCTTTGTGATATAGAGTAGTTATCCAACTCAAGACCACCTGAGCCACGTCCCCCTTCGATGGTCATGTCGTAAGTATCAAGGCCAACACGAGCTACAACATTGAGGTTATCCATCACATCATACGAAAGTGAGTAGTTACCAAAAACGCGATCACGGTCATCATTTGAGAAGTTCTCGTTGACAGTGAAATAAGGTGAATCCCAGTAGAGTGGTCTCAAATCGGTATGAGAACGGATATTCCAAGACGCCATGCCTTGAGGAGTTTTATACGTCTTCAACTTGTCTATATCAAGCTGTCGTTGGAACCACTGATTAAAAGACTGCGATGAGTTACCATCGACAGGTGAGTAACCCTGTGCTGGTCTATTTTCAGCTTGCGTGTTCGCGTAATTGAAAGAAATAGACGATGTGAAGCGGTCATTGTGGCTGAGTGAACCATTAAAGCCTAGCTTTGTCGTTCCTAGCTCAGAATTTGGCATCACACCATTCACTTGGGAATTACTCAAAGCTACCCTGTAAGATAGATTGGAAGAACCTCCTGTAATCGCAATGTTATTCGTGATTCTTGAACCTGTATCATAGAAGTCACGCACATTGTCTGGGCTGGCTGTCAACGGAATTTCTTTACCATAGTCACTTTGACCATCGCCGTCAAAATCAGCGTCAAACCAAGACCACCAAGGGCGATACATTGTTCCATCAATACGTGGACCACGTGACTCATCGGCAGCATAGTTCAAACAGTTGTACGTTTGACCATCCTGCGGATCCGTACATTGGATAAAGTCCAGGTTATATCCACCGGCGTACTGATTTTGGTACTCCGGTAGGTTAGTAACGGTTTCAAAAGTAGTTCTGTTGGAGTAGTCCACGCTAATCGGCTGCTCACCCATTTGACCTTTGGCCGTTGTCACGAGAATAACGCCATTGGAAGCTCGATTACCGTACAGAGCAGAAGCGGCGGCACCTTTAAGGACTGAGATACTCTCAACATTATTGAGGTTTAAGTCCTGCGCAAGGTTACCGTAGTCACGCCCACGACCAGACACAGAAAGGTTAGCATTTGATATCGGTGTTCCATCTACAACGAACAGTGGCTGACCATCACTTAGACCATTAGATCCACGGATACGAATCTTCTCAGAACCACCAATATTTGACCCTGGGGTGCCAATGACTTGAATACCTGCCACTTTCCCCGCAAGCGCTGAGACAATATTAGGATTATCAACTTTACTTACCGCATCGCCACTGATGGATTGTACGTTGTACCCAACGGATTTCTCCTCACGAGAAACACCAAAGGCTGTAACAACAACATCATCCAACTCAGCAAGATCGGCCGAGAGGGCAATATTGAATGTTGAGGAGGGTTTATCGACAACAAAAGTTTGTTCACGTGTAACGTATCCTACGGAGCTGACACGAATCGTGTACTCACCGTACGGAACGTCTGTGATTTCGTACTGACCGTTAAGATCAGCTGCATCCCCTTTCAAGAGCTCAACGACAAAAACGTTAGCTGAAGGGACTGGATCTGTAGTTTGTTGATCAGAAACTGTACCTGAGATAGTACCTGATTGTGCAAAAGCCGCAGAGGCAAAGACAAACATTCCGATGAACAAAACGCGTATTGATTTACTCATTGAACCACCGATTAGATTTATTGGATAAGATGAAAGAGTACAGATATTAACGATGTGTTAAATCCGCTATTATTTCGAACGTTAACTAATTATTACGGAGATGCAAAATAAACTTAAAAAGAAAATCACTGTCTAAAGGCTACAAACGGAAGGTTTGCACCGTGTAACTCAATACGTCTTGTCCATCATGGTTGGCTGGTCGAAAAGCCCATTCTGTTAATGCAGCGTCAATTTTGTCCTGTAACGTGTTGATCATCGACGTCTTACCCTCGACATTTGGAAGAGATTCGGGTAGGATTTCAGCATACCGCACGTCTCCATTACGTCCAATCAGAATGCGCACCTGAACCGTTTCTCCACGCCAAGCTTTAGGGAGTGCGATGCTATCAAACGTGGGTTCGACAATGGTTAGCACCCTCACCGGCGTATCGGGTCGGCGCACGATTCGACCCTGAAACTGTGCTGGGTCAACATCTAGCCCTTGCAAGTCAATCTCCATGATCTCCTCAGGATCGACGTCGTCGATTTGAAATAACAACCTTGGCTTGGCTGGCGCATTGGGTACGACAGACTGCTGCGAAACAATGGGAATGGGTGCATCCTCAAAAATGACGGTGTCCAACGCTTCGACCTCTGTGGCGCTGAGGTTGGGGTCACTCGTGTAGAAAGGGGTATGAATAGATGCCAGCACCAACACTAACACAATGCACAACGAGCCTAGGAATCGAAGCCAATAATCACGGCGAGCGACTTGCGTACGGCTAGCAGTCCACACTAGATTCTTTCGAGGGGAGCCCTTGAGCACTTTGTGAGGTACTCTTTTGAGGCCTCTCTTTGATTCGTTGGTAGACTCTTGGGAGGATTTCAAGCTTCTGGCTCAGCGTTAGGTGTGCCCTATGAGAAAACACGTCATAATCGTTTTGCTCAATTTTATCCAAGATGCGACTGTAATTCTCTAATGCCAAGCAAACTGGGAGGCGACTGTCGGCACTTAACATCGATATACCTTTTTTGGCACTATCGTAGTAGGAACGTGCTCGCTCGATCTGAAATTGCATCAATGCTTGGAATTCAGAAGTGCGTTGTTGAGCAAAGAGCGCCTCTTCGGTGACGCCAAATTGGCGAAGTTCGTCTGCAGGTAGATAAATTCGACCCTTTTCTAAATCCTCACCAACGTCACGCAAAATATTGGTGAGCTGCATTGCAATGCCCAAATCAACAGCGTGGGTCAATGCATCAGCAGAATCATACCCAAAGACCTCAGATGTCATCAACCCAACCACGGAGGCTACTTTATAGGAATAATCATACATCTCCTGAAAGGTTTGAATTCGATCGATGGTCAAGTCTTGGCCAACCCCTTTCATAAGTAGTAAAGGGTAATCTTTGGGGATCTCAAAGCGTTGCAATGTATCGGCAAAGGCTCTGAGAATGGGGTGCTCAGACGAGCCCGTTTGGTACGCCTGATGAAGGTCATATTCAAATGTCTCCAGCTTTTGCTCAAGAGAATGGATTTCTAGGGCGGACTGATCCGCACAATCCTCGGCCTCATCCACCAAATCGTCCACATAACGGCATAGTGCATAAATGGCAAAAATACTTCGTTGCTTGTGATTGGGTAAGAATCGGGTGGACAGATAAAACGTCTTTGCATGGTCGCGTGTGATTGCGCGGCAAAGACTGTACGACTCTTGCAGCTTAGGGTCGTTTATCTCAGAAATGACCGCCCGATGAATCGAGGTCATTTCGTAAAGAGGACGCATGATATCGTATGGAAGACGGAGTAGGTTGGTCACATTCTTAAATCTATCTATCCTCCAACGTACACATTCTTCGAGAATGTTCCCGTATTAGATCATTTTTAGCGCTGATTCCATTATTTTTGAGCATGTCCATGAAACAACAAGCCAAAAAAACAACCATATACGCCGTTGCAAAAGAAGCCGACGTAGCGATTTCTACCGTCTCTCGAGTCATGAATGGATCGGAAAACGTTTCAGAACGGACTCGCCAGCGGGTGGAACGGGCAATTCGAGACTTAAACTTCCGTCCTCAAACAAGTGCCAGGCGCTTAGCAAGTCAGCAACCTCAAATGATGGCGGTTGCCGTGCCCTCATTCACCACTCCTTTTTATAATGAGATTCTCAAAGGGATTAAAAACGTCATGTCTAGTCATGAGATGGACATTATGTTGTACAACACAGGCTCAAAAGACCCAAAAGCTGCCGCTGAAAATTTCTTTGATCGAGGCACTGCCGATGCTGTTCTGATGCTTTCTATCCCACTTTCCGACGCACTGCACGCTCAGATATCGAGCTCTGGGATTCCAACGGTGTTGATCGGTGCCAAACATCCCGATTATTCTTATTTCTATCTTGACAATTATAGAGGGGGGCGGCTGGCTGCACGACATTTTGCTGAACGAGGCTACACTCGGCCTGGGATGATTGTCCCAAAAACACCTGCCCTAGCTGCTGAGGAGCGTATGAGGGGATTTATTGATGAAATTCACGAAGCAAACCTTTCTGTGTCACCCTCCCACATTGTGAGTGGTATGAGTGCAAAACATGCTGGTTTTACGGAGGAGAATGGCTACGAAGCTGCCGAAAAAATCCTTGGCTTGATGACAGGAAATGATGAAGGTCCTGATGGACTCTTTTGCACAAGTGACTCTCAGGCAATTGGTGCCATTCATGCCTTTCGGCGTGCTGGGGTAGATATTCCAGGTGAACTTGGGCTCATTGGCTACGACAATCTGAAGCTTTCGAAGTACTTGGACTTGACGACGATTGACCAGCATATGGTCACGATTGGAGAACAAGCGACTCAGCAACTCATGAAGGAGCTGAATGGATCAAACGTTGAGAAGGTGCAGATCGTGGAAGAGCCAGAAGTGATTGAGCGTTCATCAACTCGATATCATTAAATGATAGGTAGATGCCACATTCCTCCCCTATCCTTACATCAACATCGTTGACCTCAGCCGATCCCTCAGTACGGAGCACGTCTGTTGCTGGTTGGCCGACTCCCTATCATGGAAAGGTTCGCGATGTCTACACGCTTAATGAGAGAACGCTCGCCATTGTAGTCACAGACCGAATTTCGGCGTTTGATCATATTATGAAGCAACCTATCCCCTACAAAGGACAGATCCTTAACCAATTGGCTTCCTTTGGATTTGACCAGGTGAGCGATCTCGTGCCAACCTTTGTGGAGTCGGTCCCTCATGCCAATGTAATGATTGGAAAACGGTGCGATCCCATTCCTATTGAAGTGGTGATGCGTGGCACGTTGACCGGTCATGCGTGGAGAGTTTATCGCGATGGAGGGCGTGAGCTGTGCGGGGTGAGACTTCCTGAAGATATGAAAGAACATCAGCGGTTTGAGACCCCAATATTGACACCCGCGACCAAGGCGGCCGAAGGGCATGATGAGGATATTTCTGAAGCGGAGATTTTAGCTCGAGGCGTTGTGGATCCTAGCCTGTGGGAGCACGTTCGTGAGACGGCATTTCGGTTGTTTGCTCGTGGTCAAGAGGTTGCTGCGAAGCAGGGGTTGCTGTTGGCAGACACCAAGTATGAATTTGGACTCTTTGAAGGGGAATTAACCCTTATTGATGAGATCCATACGACCGATTCCTCTAGATTTTTCTACCTCGACGGGTATGAAACAAGACAAGCTGAGGGGGCTAGCCAAAAGCAACTTTCAAAGGAGTTTCTAAGGGAATGGCTCATAGAACATGGCTTCCAAGGTCTCGACGGGCAAACCTTGCCAGATCTACCGAATGAATTCCGTGTCCATGTGTTTGAACGCTACGCAGAAGTCTTTGAACGCATGACAGGGTTGAGCTTTGAGCCTGAATCCACCGAAGGGCTCAATGAACGGCTTGCTGAGCTATTTTCTGAGGTAGCGTAGCGATAGCAGTTTCTCAGCTTGCGATGGCAGTTTCGCTGCTTGCGATAGCGATATGCACAAGCTAAAACGGTGCTACGGGGCCACCAGAGGGCATCACCGTAAGTTCATCCACTGAGGTTTGTGGCGAGAGACATGCTAAACTGTGGATGGTTTGGGCGACATCCCAGGGGTTGATCAACTTGCCTGGATCCATATCAGAGGATGCCCATGAGGTAGAGTACGTCTGACCCAAATGAATAGACGTTACAGGGGTGGGTTCATGGCGTAATTCTTCCCTTAAGGAGCGCAAATATCCAAGTAATGCATGTTTTGAGGATGCATAAGCACCACTATCGCCAAGGCCCACAGTCGCGGCAATGGAATCAACGGCCAGAATACGTCTGTGCTGTAGAGTTTTTAGGCTTGGCAAAAAGGATTTGACTAGGTTGACACAGGTAAAAAGATTTACGTCCAGTTGTTGCTGAAACTCCTCAGTTGTGGTGTTTTCAAGCGTCTTGTACAGAAAACTCCCTGCCACAGAGACAAGAATCGAGGGTGTTGCAAAAGGCTCTTGAAGTGTTCCTGGGTAGATTTGCGCTGCAGCGAGATCATGGGGCAAGAGTTCGATGCGCGATTGAGCCTCTGGCAAGCAAAGTGCACGAGTTTCTTCCAGTTTCTCCTGATTTCGAGCGACCAAAAGAAGCGAGGCATCACTTCGAGAGAACCATTGAGCGACCACACGACCAATGCCTTGGCTGGCGCCACTAATAACAACCGTCTCCCCTGCTAGAGTACCCGAGATATCAGGTCTACGTGATGAATGTAAGTCAGGGAACGTCAAGATACTTATGGGTTTGGAGGCTTATATTCCAATGTGGATGTTCTTTGACATAGTTCACAATCCAACCCATCGCCTTTGGGGTTTCCCATTCTGGCTGAAGATAGAGTTGGGTCGATTCAGGACACATCGCAGCATGCTGTTCTGCCCATTGAAAGTCCTTTTGATTCACTACAACGACCTTGAGTTCTGCAACGTTGGGGTATACGTCTGGCACTGGATGTTTAAACTTCTTTGGGGATAACGTAATCCAGTCAAACGTGCCAGAAAAGGGAGATGAGCCGCTGGTTTCGATATGTAAGGAGACATTGCATGCCTGTAAAGCCTCTGTGAGGGGATCTAGGTCATGCAGGAGTGGTTCGCCACCAGTAATCACAACCATGGTTGCCCCTGAATCCACAACCGCGTCCACCAGTGTCTGAATAGTCAAGATTGGGTGACCCTCTTCTTGCCAACTCTCTTTCACATCACACCAAGGGCAACCCACATCACAACCGGCTAATCTTATAAAATAAGCTGCTTTTCCCGTGTGAGCACCTTCGCCTTGGATGGTGTAGAAATGCTCCATCACGGGGTAGGTATGCGATAGCTTACTCATCGGTATATTCAACCCAACTTGTGGGTGTTTCCCATACAGTGACAGTAAGGTGAATGGATGATGGAATCCGTTCCATAGTACGCGAGTGAATGAGTTCAGCAAGCCTCTCAGCGGTCGTGGCGCTTTCCATTAGATCATTTAGCAGCCCATGATCAAACCCTCCTTTCTCGGTGCCCGTGGCAGGCCATTTCAACTCTTTAAAATCACACACCATATCGGCTGTAGGAAGGTATTTGGAAGGGTGTAACGTTGAACTCTTTGCAGACATTTGCACCTTGTAAGTGTGGCCATGCATGTTGGCACATTTTCCGTCATACCCCTCTATGTAATGAGCGGCATCAAAGGTGAAAACGGTATGTAGAGTCCAGGTCGGCATGAGCTAATAATTTTAGTCGGACTATTAGTAGGTCTAAAGGTACGTCGGATTCTTCACAGAATGAATAGTTGGGCTGTGAATTGCTGGATTGCGAGGTAGTGGTGTTGATTGTGTTACGGCTAGCCTTCTCGAAAGTCGTCCCAATAATGATTTTCAAAATCCACTTTATCTTCCTGGACGAAGGTAACCCCTTCCTGCTGCAGTCGCTCAATCATGGAATCGCCAGGAAAAAATCGACGACCAGTACATTGCCCTAAACGGTTCACCACTCGATGCGCTGGCACAGTTAAATCTGTGAATGTGGATCCTGGGGGCATGGTAAGCAATTTGTTGAGTGCATACCCCACGAGCCTGGCCTTTGATACTGCTCCTACGCGCCTAGCAATCGCGCCATACGTCGTCACATTCCCACTAGGGACTTGTTGCACAAGACGGTAGATTCGCTCGTAGGTATCCGATATAGCTGGCATGATGGGATTTTAAAAATAAAACTCAACGCTCAGCATGAAGCATCTTGAGCAAGTCTTGAGCTTGTTCACGTTTACCGTCATAATGCCCAGATTCAAGGAGTTGGTTCACCAGAATTATTGACTCGTCAATGTATCGTTGCTTGGTAGCTGAATGTGAGCTCAGGACGTCCATATTACGCCGAATCGTCTGGTAATCGAGTCGAGCCACAGGACCTGATATCGCGGCTAGTCCTTGATGAAGGGCCGCTTGAACCGTTTGTGACGCTAATGGTTCGAGTAACGTAGGCGAAAGCCCGGCATCTTGAAGGTATGTCGAGGCTAAGGATAGGTTGGGAAATAAATAGTTGGATGCCAGCACCGCCGCTGCATGGATTTGCTGCTTCTGGGTACGGGTAACGTCGATCGGGTGTGCATCAAGAATCTGCTGGCAAAAGTGTGTAAGCTGTGGCAGAAATGGAGCATCCCCTTCGAGTGTAATATTGATGGAGTCAAAGGGATTGACCTGTTCATGGAATCCAGGATGAAGATTCGGTTCTTCGGCCGATTTATGGAACGTCTGAATGGGGTGCATAGATGCTGTGAAGATCCCCTGATCCTGAAAATGTTGGAAATCTTCACTTGAACGCCCCCCTGAAGTATGAGCGATGGCATCCATAGCTGATGTTAAGGGCTCGTCTGAGATGGATTGCCAGCCTTTTAGGATCCTGTCCACTGTTGGCATTATCGCGTCATCAGGCACTGCAAGGATGACCCAATGCTTTTGCGGTCTCTGTTGAGAAAGATCGTTGAGCCAAGCATCAAGTGAATATTCTGTAGGTACGTCGTGTTTGGACGAGTGTTGGTTTAATGCCTCCTGGTTTGGTCCCGCCTGGTTTGATGACCACTGTTTTGATGCCTCATTGACCGGTTCCCCAAGGATTCGCACAAAACGTACCTCGACTCCTTTTGATGCGCACTGATTAGCCAGTGCTGTTCCCACAGCCCCTTTGCCGACTATCGAAATCGTCATTGGCTCGTCTGTTTTCATGGATGTGTGGATCGAACTCATTCTAGAGTTTGAAAATGCATATTTTGCTTATTAATCGCTCAGTTTTACCTCAAAACTTTCTATGGGTTCAACATCCAATCAACTACTGTACAACAAACCAGCTGACGGATCCTCCTCTCAACCTCAAGAGGGCACGAGTCAACAGGAGTTGCGTGCCATTCGAATCGATAAGGTATCGCAATTACGCGAGCAAGGGGTCAATCCTTACCCAACGTCATTTGAGGTGACGCATCAAACACATGCCATTCATGAGGCTGGCGATTCGATGATTGCAGAGCCCGTAGAAGAGGGGCAAAAAGTACGCATTGCGGGGCGTGTGATGACGCGACGCATTATGGGTAAAGCGGCTTTTTTCAATCTTCAAGACTCCACGGGTGTTCTTCAAGTTTACATCCGGCGTGATGACCTCCCCGAGGGGCAGTTTAATGAGGTATTTAAGAAGCTTACCGATATCGGTGATATCGTTGGGATTGAAGGCTTTGTTTTCCGGACAAAGATGGGTGAGCTCACTGTCCATGCACTTCACTTTGAGATGCTATCCAAGGCTGTTCGCACGATTCCCATTGCCAAAGAAGTGGAGCAAGAGGATGGTCAAAAAGTGGTGTATGATGCCTTTAGCGACAAAGAATTGCGCTACAGACAACGCTATGTCGATTTAATCGTGAATCCTGACGTCCGAGAGGTGTTCCGCAAGCGTACACAGATGGTCCAAGTGATGCGAGAATTCATGAACCAACGGGATTATCTAGAGGTCGAGACGCCCATTTTGCAACCTGTGTATGGAGGTGCCTCTGCTCGTCCTTTTGTGACCCATCACAACACGCTCGATATGGATTTATATTTACGTATCGCCAATGAGCTGTATCTCAAGCGGTTAATTGTGGGTGGATTTGACGGTGTGTATGAGTTTTCGAAGGATTTTCGCAATGAGGGATTGAGTAGATTCCATAATCCTGAGTTTACGCAGGTGGAGTTGTACGTCGCCTACAAAGACTACCATTGGATGATGGAGTTTACCGAAGAGATGATTGAAGCGGTAGCGATTGCGCTGCATGGCTCGCCGAAGGTACAAACCAAGGCAGGAATCATCGATTTTACACGACCATGGAAACGCATCCCTATGCTTACGGCCATTGCTGAGGCTGTAGGCGAGGACGTCTCCACCATGGATGATGCGGCGCTGGTCGCCCTTGCCAAGTCAAAAGGGGTCTCCGTGGAGGCAGATGACAGCCGAGCGACAGTGTTGGATGAATTGTTTGGTGAGCTTATCGAGCCAGGGCTTTTTCAACCGACATTCATAACCGATTATCCTGTCGAAATGAGTCCATTGGCCAAGCGTCACCCCGATAATCCTGCCCTTGTGGAGCGGTTTGAGGCCATTTGCAACGGTAAAGAGATTGCCAATGCGTTTTCTGAGCTCAATGACCCCATCGACCAGAGTGAACGGCTCGAAGAACAAGCGCGTCAACGTACAGCCGGCAACGAGGAGGCGATGCAAATCGATGAAGATTTCTTACGGGCACTTGAGTACGGCATGCCTCCAACAGCGGGTCTCGGGGTGGGAATTGACCGACTTGCGATGATACTGACCGATTCAGAATCGATTCGCGATGTGCTGTTTTTTCCTCAAATGAGGCCTGAGTAATCATGCCGCAGCGCAAACCATCGAATGCTTGGGCGCTGTACACGTTTTTATCCTCTCGGTTGAATCAGGGACGTGGGTTTGGCTCCTTTGTTAAAGGGACCGCTGTCTTGGGGATTCTGGTGGGGGCTACAGCCTTGTGGATTACGTTATCTGTTGTGCGTGGGTTTTCGACGGTAATCTCGGAAAAAACCGTCGAGTTTGCCCCTGAATTGACAATTTCATTGGCTAGTGGGGAAACATTCACCCGATCAGACACCCTGCTCCAGAGGATAAGGACCGTGGCAGGGGATCAGTGGAGTGATTCAGGGAGGCAAACAACACATCTGACCGACTCCATGTCGAGCCTGTCGGTCATACTAGACGAACAGGTGATGATTCAGCATCAAGGACAAGTCACCGGGGGATTGTTGCGAGGGGTTGAAAGGGAGCAGTTTGACCCATTACTCCCCTTTGTCCAGGACGAGAGGTGTGGTGAGGTAGCGTGGAATAAAGCTAGTGGGAATGAAGCTAGAGGAAATAAAGCTAAAGGGAATGAAGCTAGAGGGAATGAAGCTAGAGGGAATGATGCTGAGCGAATAGAGCGAGTAGAGCAAATAAAGCAAACGGTACAACAACGCTCAGCAACGACAACCCAACAACGACCCCTACCGGTATGGCTCGGCCAAGGCTTAGCCCAAGAATTAGGTATCATCACAGGGCAAACGGGTCGTCTTTTGCGGCTTGACATGGCCTCCGTTGGGCAAGATTTACCCACTATTGGAGTGTTCCGGCTTTGTGGGGTCTTATCTACGGGTATAGCACCTCTTGATGATGGATTGATCATGGCGCCACTGGATGCAACCCAAGCGTTTGTGGGGGCTTCGGACCTCACAGGGACAGGACTTGCCCTTAATATCGAGCGTGCTTCGCCAGAAGATCTCTCCAGTTTGCAAGACGCCATTTTGGGGGCTCTACCCTATACGTTTGTTGTGGAAAGTGTCTACCAACGGTGGCGATCGTTGTTTGCATGGATTGAGCTCCAAGAGCAAACCATTCCTTTGGTGATCACGTTTTTGGTTTTGATTGCTGCGTTTAATTTGGTGGGTGCCGTCATGATGATGGTCCTAGAACGCACTCAGGCTATCGCTGTACTCAGAGTTTTGGGAATGCCTCAAGCGCAGTTGCGAGTCTACTTTATTACAGAGGGGCTTCGCGTGGCATTGCTAGGACTTGCAGGGGCGGCGGTGCTGACTGCCGTTATTCATGGAATTCAATGGTCGACGGGGATCATTACACTTCCCGTAGAAAGCTATTACATGGAAACGATGCCTCTTGTTCCCACGGTTTTGGATGGTGTGATTGTTATTGTCTCGACGTTGGGTTTATCGATGCTCGCAAGTTGGATTCCAGCAACCATTGCCTCAAAGGTCGATCCCACCGCGACATTGCGCTTTCAGCAGTAATGTTGCAGCGGGTACATTCCAACAGTAAAATCACAGCAGTAAGATGGCAATAAGCACCTAATTCCGAATATAGGACCTCCAAAAAGATATGAGTCAACAAAAGATATGAGTCGCCAAAAAGACCAGAGCCCCCCAAAAGATCCCAAATCGATGACAGACGCCGAATGGCGTGAGCATCTGACCCCTGAGCAATATCGAATCCTGCGGAAAGCTGGCACAGAACCACCCCATCGAAATGCCTACGTTCACCATAAAGACAATGGGACGTACGTCTGCGCCGGCTGCGGTGAGGAGCTTTTTAGCAGTGAAACCAAGTATGATTCAGGATCTGGCTGGCCCGCTTTTTGGGATGCCGTAGACCCCGCCAAAATCGAGCAACACACCGATACGTCGCACGGAATGGTTCGTGTGGAGGTTACCTGCGCGTCATGCAACGGCCATTTGGGGCATGTCTTCCCAGACGGACCCGCCCCCACAGGGTCACGCTTCTGCATCAACTCCGCGGCTCTTGGGTTCAAGCCGACGACGGAATAAATAGAGCAAACATGCCGCGACGGCCCACTGTCCCAGCACTGTGGCTAAGGAGAATGGGTCCAGAGGGTTGTACCACGTATCGGGGGCATAGACAAAAATCGTCCGGGTTAGCCACCAAATAAGAAGGGTGGCGATTTCGATGGGGATGACCCATTTGATAAAAAACACCCATATCCTTCGCAGGCGTGATCTGCCCGATATATGGACATGCTGGTCATAGAATTCCTTGGCTGATTGGCGATTCACAGCAAACGCAATGATCGCCCCAGAGACCATTAAGCCAACCCCCCACACAAAATCTTGGTTTTCGAAAATGGTTAGGTTTACCGCAGAGGGAATACCAAAGGCAAACGCTGCAAGGCCGACGCCCCAGGCTGCATGTGAGGCTTTTGCTCCCACATCTTTGAAAACGCGTTGCGCCAAAGCGATCATGGAAATCAGCGAAGAAAACGCAGCCATCGTTAGCCCGAGAAAGAACAGTGACCCCAACCAGCGTCCCCCCACCATTTTTTCGAAGAGTTGAGGCATCCAAATGAATGTGAGTCCTGTGGAGGCAGGTCCGGAGGTTTTCATGATGTCAACAATTTCGGCGTGGGTCTGGGT
Source organism: Balneolaceae bacterium (assembly GCA_031581145.1). GTDB lineage: Bacteria > Bacteroidota > Rhodothermia > Balneolales > Balneolaceae > UBA8296. Next base: position 9,462 of record JAVLBP010000014.1, on the reverse strand, counting down.
CGCGGAAAGCGTTCCAAAAACCGTCGAAAAGATGAGTCCTGCAGCCACAAGCGAGACAATATTATTCCCAATTCCGGTGATAAACGCCGACTGAACCACCGAGTCCTGGCTTCTCATGTAGGCTGCGTATGTGAGAATGAGCCCCCAAGCAGCACCCGTATCCCACGCATTTTGGGTGAGCGCTTCCAACCATAATGTTGGCTCTTTGAGTACGCTCAAATCGGGCGTAAACAAAAAGGCAATTCCCTCACCAGCATTGGGTAAGCTCAGAGCTCTTACCAGTGCAATCAGAATAATGAGCAATAAACTGGGGATGAGCACCTTGTTCACCCGTTCAATCGTCCCGATCCCCTTAAAGACAATCCAGCTTCCTGCCGCAATAATGACTCCATGCAAGACCACCGGCCAGTTGGACGCTTGAAACCCGTCCCACTGCTGCATCGCCGCATCCATGGTGGGTGGTAGCCCAACGAACGTCAATTGACTAACATAATACAGACACCATGCCGTTACGACACTGTAATAAAAGAGAATCGCGGTGGCAACAAATGCGACGAAACCACCAAGCCAGCCATGATGACCACCCATCGCTTTTTGAATGGAGCCAATTACACCCATGCGACCCGATTTGCCAAGGCCATATTCGGCAATCATCAATGGAATAGACCACAAAAATAGGCACAGCAGCCACGCAATGAGGAACCCTCCACCACCCTCAACCGTCGAGTTTTGTGCCACAATACGGGGAAAACGCCATATATTGCCCGTACCGACGGCGATACCGAGCACGCTTAGTATCAATCCTAATCGTGACCGAAATCTTGTAGAGCTCTCGTTGGAAAATAACCTTTCCATTTCGTCGTTAGATTATCGATTTTACACTGTTTATCATCGAATTCGCACACTTAACATAACAATAACTTCAGAGAATCCTTGACAAACTCAACGCTTCATAAACTTTTTGGGGGGATTGCCTTCTTGGGATCCTTTATCGTGTACACTTTGACGGTTGCTCCAACCACTAGTTTCTGGGATCCTGGAGAATTCATCGCTGTAGCCCACGGCTTGCAGGTCAATCACCCGCCCGGAGCCCCGTTTTACTCCCTCGTAGGGCGAATTTTTTCCATGGCGATTCCTCTCCCCTATGTCGCCTTGAGTATCAATATGATTAGCGTGCTCTCCTCGGCGCTTACCATATTGTTTCTGTATTGGGTAACGGTTCGTTTGCTCGACATGTTTGTGCCATCCCTGCCAGGTGTTGCGGAAGGATTTGACGGTGATGTTGCTGGCGGTGGTAGTGCTGGCGGCAACAGTGCTGACGATGATCGTGCTGGCATAAACTCGCATAATCCCACGCTCATTAGTATGCTGGGCGCCTTAATTGGTGCTGCCACCTTTGCAGTGACCGATACGTTTTGGTTTAATGCGGTGGAGGCCGAAGTCTACGCCCCATCCATGTTCTTTACCGGCATCGTGGTGTGGTTAGCGCTGCGTTGGAGTGAGGATGCAGACACTGAGTATGCCAACCGTTGGATCTTGCTGATCGCTTACATGTTTGGCCTTGCCCTGGGGGTTCACTTGTTAAACCTACTTACGCTGTTTTTTGTGGCGTTGATCATTTATTTCAGAAAATATGAGTTTAGCATCGTCAGCTTCTTGGCTATGGTAGGGGTTGCAGCCGCAGCGTTTATCTCGATTTACCCCATCACGATGTTTAATCTGACCGACCTCATCGACAACATCGGCAATCTTACCCTTGGACTTATTGGGCCAGGGCTCTACATCGCCCTAGTACTGTCTTTGGTCGGATTTGGCATATGGTACACCCACAAGAAAAAGTACAGCTTGGCCAACCTTGCCATCATTTGCTATGCACTCATTTTGGTTGGGTTTAGTACCTACTTCCTAATATTTATTCGCGCGCAAGCCGACCCTCCAATTAACGAGAATGACCCTTCGACGCCATCGGCTATGGTCTCGTTTTTGAAGCGTGAGCAATATGGAAGCGCGCCGTTGATTCGCGGATATAGTTACAACAATGCCACCGGACAAATTGATCAATCCAAAGAGGTGGTCTTCCCTCGACGCCACTCTTCGCAAGCGCGTCACTTGGAGTATTATGCTCAGTTTGACAGCGATCTAGAGTACTTCATTAAGTACCAGATCAATCATATGTATTGGCGCTATTTTGCATGGAACTTTATTGGTCGAGACCATGATGTGCAAGATGCAGGGTGGAATACCGGCTTTACCAGCTCCAGGCATGAGGAAAATCCTGCCCATACCGCCTATTTCTTTATTCCCTTAGCACTGGGACTCATGGGGATGACCTTCCATGCGAGGCGAGATCCCAAACGGGCCTTCTCGGTGTTTGCCCTGTTCATCTTGACAGGGCTTGCCATCATCGTCTACCTCAATCAGTCCCCTTATGAACCCAGGGAGCGAGATTATGCTTATGTCGGCTCATACTTTGCGTTTGCCATTTGGATTGGCATGGGGGCCGCTGGTCTACTCCAAGCGCTGGGGCAAGCAGTCAAAGGAGCTCCCGCAAAATATGGCCTGGCCGCATTGCTATTTCTTGCGAGTCCTGTGTGGATGGGCTTCCAAAATTGGGAAAGCCATGACCGATCAGGGAACTATGTGGCTCGTGATTATGCATGGAATTTGCTTCAATCGGTGGAGCCAAATGCCATTTTGTTTACCAATGGGGATAATGACACCTTCCCATTATGGTACCTACAAGAAGTCGAGGGGGTCCGGACGGATGTGCGGATTGTTTGTTTGAGCTTGCTTAATACCGAGTGGTATATCAAGCAAATGCGCGATTTGTTCTCTCATGAGTCGCGACCGTTACCGATTAGCTACGACGATATTCAACTCGAACAAGTGACAGGTCAGTTGAGTCTGCATCAACCAGGTCAGGTGAGTATTCCAGTGGATAAAAGCTTACTCAATCGGGTCTTTACTCAAGAGCCAGAGGCACAACCTCAAGAATGGACAGGGGTCAATTCAACCACGGCCAATTTTGAGCATCAAGTCCAAAGCGCTGTCCCCTACTCACTTCCCGTTGAGGAGCTCGACGATGAGGTAACCTGGAACCTTCAGGGTCGATTTGCTGGAAAAGATGGTCAAGGCAATGATCGCTACTTCTTGCAAACGCAAGACATTATGATTTTGGACATCTTGCAAAATAATCAGTGGTTACGACCCGTCTACTTTGCCAATACCGTAAGTGGACAATCCCAGCTTGGCTTGCGTGATTACTTCCAATACGAAGGAAAGGCGTTCCGTGTGGTCCCCAAGCGTCGTCCAGGAGGTAGTTTTGGCACCCTCGATCCAGAGGTTCATGAGGAGCGACTGAATACATTCAAATTTACCGAGTTCAACAATACGGACGTGTATTACAACGAGAATATCCGTCGTATGATGGGCAATTATCGCTTTGCCTTCACCGAGTTATCGGATTACTACATGCGTTCGGGTGAAATTGAGAAGGCGCGTGAATGGTTGGTAAAAGGATTGGAGAAGATTCCATTCCGAGACAGCGAGGATCAATCCTTAACGATGACCTTGTATACCTACCGATTGCTACGTGCAGAGGCCTACGATGCGGCATATGCGCTGGCTCAGCAGGCTGAGGAGGAGCTCTTTACGTTGCTTGGCTACGATTATGAAGATTGGTTGGCGTTGCAAGACCGTGTGATTGAGCTTGAAGATCAGGCCAATGAGGCGCGTATGAAGGCTCAAATTAACAAGCAACGGGAGTATTCAGCTGAGAAACAGTCTGTTGAAGGGCAGGTTGATTCAAAACGTGAAAGCTTGGTGTATAACAACTCGGTGATTTCAATTGTGCAAAATGTGTACTACGTGGTGGGGCAACAGGCTCAAGACGAGACCTTGAAACAAGAGGCCTCCCAAAAAGCGCAAGGGATGATCGACCGGATGAATGCGGAGTTTGGTGGCCAACTTGGGCTCCCCTCCTCCATTGAGCAGAGTAACGCGCAAGTTCGTGGCTTCAATCTTGGGATCTAGGGCACACGAATGATTCAACACTTTGATTCTTCCACGCTTGCTGAGATTGGCACCACACTAGGGGGTGAGGTTAGTGATCAAGGCCAAGGGGCATGGCGGTTGGTCCTCGAATCGAAGGAACAGGCAAGAACGATTGTGGTGGATTGCCAATTTGAGGTAGACTCTGCGGAGGTACTTGGCGCCTTGGTGACGGTGTTTGCCCCTGGCGTGGTGATTCAAAGCCACCGTTGCACCCATGTGGTGATCTCTGAAGCGCTGCAACAAGTTGTGTTATTTGATCGGGCTGCGGGTGTGGTGACAGCGACCATTTTGGAGCAACCCGCTGGTGTAACCCATTATGCTGGGGTGTCAGAAGCGTTGTTGCGAACCGATTTTACAAGTCTTCCCGAGGAGTTGATGATGAGTAGCCTTGCCTTGTCGATGTTAGATGATGAGGATGATGTCGTGGCTAATGCGGCAGATACTAGGTCTGCGGTGGATGCTAGTTCTGTGGTAGAGATCCTTCATGATTCTGGGCCGGATGCCCCCTTGTCAAATGCACACATTGAGCAACTTTGTCGAGGCGTTGCGGAGGCTGAGTCAAAGCATATTCACGAGATCGAGGTGATGCTGGTGGATGAAACCCGTTGCATGAATCTTCATTTGGACCACTTCCAAGATGGCTCACTGACGGATACGATGACCTTCCCATACCATGATGGTGATGACAAACCACTTGAAGGATCGATTGTGCTGTGTACCCCCCAGATATTGACCCAAGCTCAAGCGTATGGCGTCTCGGCTGATCATGAATTTGCGCGTGTGGTGATCCACTCCATGCTCCATTTATGTGGTTGGATTGATGATAAAGAGACTGCTGATTCAGAGACTGCAGATCTAGAGGCTGCCCACCTAGAAACTGCTGATCCAGAATCCACAGCCATTCGGCTCCGGGAGAACGAACTCTTGGCAAAGCTAACTCCATTGAAGTCCCCTGTATGAGTTCCGACTATCCCAAAGCAGACGCTTATGTGATTGGTGCAGGCCCCAACGGTCTTGCCGCAGCCATAACGATGGCTCAATCTGGACTTGAGGTGGTCGTCTTGGAACGCAATGACACCCCAGGTGGCGGAGCACGAACGGAGGAGTTGATTCGACCTGGATACAGGCATGATGTATGCTCGGCGATCCATCCCACGGCGTATTCCTCCCCCTATTTTATGACGCTGGGATTGGAAAACTACGGCCTTGAGTGGATTCAACCCGATATCCCTTGTGTGCACCCTTTGGATGGAGGGGACGGCGTGTCCCTACACCGAGAGTTAAAAGAGACCGTCCGAACATTAGGTAAGGATGGAGGCAAGTACAACCGTTTACTGGAACCATTTTCTAAGAATTGGATTGCGTTAACACACGATATTCTCACTCCCCTGGGCTGGCCGAATAATCCATTGTTGATGGCGCAATTTGGGTTGCGAGGCTTGCAACCAGTGGCGCAGTTTGTGAAACAATTTACTTCGGCCAAGGCAAAAGCACTTGTTGGAGGGATGTCTGCTCATTCCATTCTCCCGTTTGAAGAGCCTGGAACCACCGCGTTTGGATTGGTCTTGGCAGCCTCAGGACATGGCGTGGGATGGCCATTCCCCAAAGGTGGGACAGACCAGCTCATTGCAGCGATGATCAAGCTTTTCGAAGCGCATGACGGAAAGGTGATCACTAATGCTGAGCTTACCAATATTGATGCATTACCCGATGCGTCCATTGTCATCCATGACACAGCGCCTCGCTCCTTTGTGGCGTATGCAGGCCATCGCCTCTCCCCAGGTCCAAAGCGTGCCCTCGAGTCGTTTGAATATGGTGCTGCTGCCTACAAAGTCGACTTTATCCTCTCAGAGCCTGTTCCGTGGGCCTACGAAGAGGCCAAAAAAGCAGGCACCCTTCATCTGGGTGGCACGTTTGAGGAGATGAGACAAGCCGAGCGTGAGGTCCATGAAGGGATTATGCCGGAGAATCCCTTTGTATTGGTAGCCCAACAAAGTCTTTTTGATCGGAGTCGCACCCAAGGGTCGGATGAAGTCTTATGGTCCTATGCTCATGCGCCTAATGGGTATACAGGTGATGCGACAGAGCACTTGATTGGCCAAATCGAGCGTTTTGCCCCTGGGTTCCGAGACATCATTATTGATAAGCATGTCATAGGTCCCATGAATCTCCAGGAGTACAACCCAAATTATGTGGGTGGCGATATTAATAGTGGCAAGCAACATCTAGCGCAGCTTTTCAAGCGACCTTTGTCATGGTCGCGTCCCTACCAAGCGCCGTTGGATGGGCACTATTTCTGCTCAAGTTCTACACCTCCCGGGGGTGGCGTTCATGGCATGAGCGGTCATTTAGCCGCCAAAGTTGCCCTTAAGCAGAAATTTGGGATTCGAGCGTCGTAACAGGGTAGCCAAACAGCTCGGCCACATCTTTGTAGGTCACATGGCCGTGCGACACATTCAACCCCTTGGCTAGCTCAGGCGAATCAGCCAACGCCTTTTTCCATCCTTTGTTGGCAATCTGAAGCGCATAAGGCAGCGTCACATTCGTCAATCCCATGGTCGAAGTAAAAGGTACAGCCCCTGGCATGTTGGCCACACAATAATGGATAATATCATCGACGACATACACAGGATCGTCATGCGTGGTGGCTTTGGAGGTTTCGAAACATCCCCCCTGATCGATGGCAACATCCACGATAACGGAGCCAGGGTTGAGCAATGACAGCATCTCACGCGTGAGCAAATGTGGAGCTTTGGCACCTGGCTTGAGCACCGCGCCAATGACCACGTCGGTCTCGGGTAGCATTTCACGGATCGACGCCTCGTTGGATACCCTGGTTTGGACATTGGCAGGCATCACATCGTCTAAATAGCGCAATCTGGGTAATGAGACATCCATGATTGTTGTTACAGCGCCGAGTCCTGAGGCCATTTTGGCAGCATTCACCCCAACAATTCCACCGCCTAACACCAAAACATTAGCGGGTTTAACGCCTGGGATCCCACCAAGTAAGACACCCCGTCCCCCTTGTGCTTTCTCTAAGAATTTGGCCCCTTGTTGTACCGACATACGCCCAGCCACTTCACTCATGGGAATCAACAAGGGAAGACTCCGATCGGCCGCTTCAACAGTTTCGTAGGCAATTGCGACACATTTGGAGGCGACCACTGCATCGGTAAGCTCCTTGCTCGCAGCGAAATGGAGGTAGGTAAACAGAATCTGCCCTTCACGCATCAGTGGGTATTCTTGAGCGATGGGTTCTTTGACCTTCATGATCATCTCGGCGGCCTCCCATACCTCCTTGGCTGTAGACATCATATGAGCCCCTGCCTCAACATATTGTGCGTCTAAAAAATCAGATCCAAGGCCAGCGCCTTGTTCCACAAAGACTTGATGCCCTTCAAGGGTCATTTGCTGCACCCCACCGGGGGTGACAGATACACGGTTTTCGTGGGTTTTAATCTCTTTTGGTACGCCAATATTCATAGAATCTGAAGGCTAAGCTGTTTGTCCGAACAGCCTAAATTAGGGAGTTTAAGCCTTCTTTTTCTCAATTTTTTGAACGTATTCCACCCCTTTTTTGGTCAACTTAATGTGGCCATACAGCCAGGGACCACCGATGGTTTCCAACGAAAGGAGACCTTTTTCTGCAAGGAGTTCTAGCGCTTGGCGTAAATCTTGTTTTGGAAGCGCAAGTTTTTTGTTGATGCGATCCACACTTACCCGCTTTTTCTCGGTCTTGTGGTAACGTTTGTGGGCAACGCGCATAATCTGCGCGCAATGTTCTTGAACTTTTGGGTCAACTCCCATGAGGAATTTTTTCTCGTTTACGGCAAGCTATGATGCCTGTGTTGTATTAATACGGCAAGCTATGATGCCTGTGTTGTATTAATACGGCAAGCTATGATGCCTGTGTTGTATTAATACGGCAAAATGATTTGCCTGTGTGCTGATATGCTGTTCTGACTTACTGTGTTGGGAGGCAACTTTGTAGCTCTCCTTTGCTGATCGATTTAAAAATAGAAAATCTTTTGAAAGGTACAGCGTTAGAATTTGGGTCAAGCCACACTCTAGCAACCTTTGTATATTTCGCAGATGTACTCGTGTATATTTAGCTAATGGACTCGAAAGAGCTACTCAAAAAGGTTCGAAAGATTGAGATTCGGACCAAAGGTCTCGTCAATTCGGTGATGGGCGGTGAATACCAGTCGGCATTCAAGGGGCGTGGTATGGCCTTTAGTGAGGTTCGCGAGTACACCTTTGGTGATGATGTTCGTCAGATTGATTGGAACGTGACGGCTCGAACAGGCTCTCCATTTATCAAGATTTTTGAAGAGGAGCGTGAACAAACCCTCATGCTCTGTGTAGACATCTCACCCAGTGGGTTTTTTGGCACACAGTCCCAATCCAAAATGGATGTTGCCTCAGAAGTGTGTGCTGTGCTGGCGTTCAGTGCCATTCAAAATAATGATAAGGTTGGATTGCTCTTATTTAGTGATCATGTCGAAGCCGTCATTCCACCCAAGAAGGGTCGCTCTCATGTGCTGCGCATTATCCGCGATGTATTGAACGCCCACCCAACCGGCAAAGGGACCAATATTCGAGAAGCACTTCATTATGTGAACCGCTTACTTAATCGTCGATCCATCGTCGTGGTCGCCTCAGATTTTCAGGATCAAGGCTACCAAAAAGAACTCCGAATGACGCGTGGAATGCACGATTTAGTCTGTCTTCAAATTGAAGATAAAGCCGAAAAAACTCTCCCTGATTTGGGATTACTCCCCGTGAAGCACCCTGAAACAGGTGAGACCCAATGGCTGGACACCTCGTCGAAGAGGGTACGCGCGGAACATGAGGCGTCGCATGCGAAGGCACAGCATGAACTAGAGACGATGTTTCTTAAAATGAAGCTCGACACCATCCGCATTAACACCAATGAATCGTATGTAAAGCCCTTGGTGAGCTTTTTTCAACGGAGGATCCACCGAGGATGAATGGGCGCGGCGTAGATATATTGAGGCGTATGACTCGGATGCTTCCTTGGGCAGCGCTGCTTGGTGTGATGTTGTGTTGGGTCGCTGGGCCCATCGCAATCCAGGCACAATCTGTGGAGACTCGCCCTACAGTGGAGACACGCCCTACAGTAGACACCGTACGTGTCGGGGATCAATTTGATGTGCAATACGTTGTACGCGGGACAGCGGCGTATCCAGAGGTGGATTTGCCGGAGGATCTTGGGTCTGAGTCGGAAGGTTTTGCAGCGCTCGAGGTTATCGATGTGAAACAGTTTCGGCAAGAGGCTCGTCAAGATAGTATTGTGGTAAGGTTCCAATATTTTGGGATCCAGGATACCTTGCTGCCTTCCCTTGGGTTCAAGTTTTTTGGCAATGGGCGTGATACGACCGTTTT
>JAVLBP010000013.1:0-32583 GCA_031581145.1 Balneolaceae bacterium | reverse complement strand
CATCGCCGTAACATGTTCCTCATAATATTGAATCATGATTTCCGTATAGCGGTGAAAAATGGTCATCGCTTCATCCTCTAGCTCTGGAAGGTGTTGTTTCTCCAAGTCCTCAAACTTTACATCCATCCCTTTGGTCTTAGCCAGGAAAAATTGATACAAATGGATTTTGTTCGTCCCGATCGTTCTTTCAAAGTCTTGAAGGGATACATCTAGTTTAAACTCTTTTGCTGCCTCGTAAAGACATTTGGCAACTGCGTTATCGTCTTCTACAGTCGTTCCCGAAAGGTCAAAAATGGCTAGTTTAATCATGTGTTTGTTTCGTTCTTGGTTTTGGATTAATTAAAGTGAAAAATGGTTCAAAGGCTCTCTACTATGATAAATGTTGAATCATAATCTTTGACATCCATAAAGGAAGGATTTAAGAAGGTCGCACACCGACTCGCAAATAGCGAGACGACGATGCAAGGTCAAACGCTTCCGTCATACGGTCAAGATTGCCAGCGTCAAATACGTGGTCTTCAAAGGGGAATTCATGGTAATGCTCTGTAATGAAGCGTACTCCTGCTTTGAAGTCTTCAACATTATAATTGTGCAGTCCCTTAAAGGTGAGACATTTTCGAATGACCTGCTCAGAGTCTAGCTCAACAGCTCTTTGAGGAAATGTCCCCCCAACCCAAACCGCTGTACCACCAACGTCAAGTAAATCTAAGCCCCATTCCATCGATGATGCGACGCCACTATATTCCAAGACGACATCCAATGATTTAGCTAATGAGCCTTTTTGTTGTGGGTTTTCATCTAAAGCGGATACGTCGTGAAGATGAGTCGCACCAAATGACTGAGCCGTTTTTAAACGCTCGTCTGCAATGTCCATCACGTGAATTTCAACCGCTCCACTTGCTTTGGCCATGGCCACGGCAACGCACCCAAGCATTCCGGCACCAATCACCCCAACCCGCTTGCCTGCTAAGGATTCAGCTAAACGTAGCGATCCTGCAACCGTACAAACAGAGCAATTAATGATCGAGGCCACAGCATCGGGCACCTGATCTTCCAAAACCGCAATCGGGGTATGTTTTCGCACAATGGTATGTGTGGCAAACCCCCCATGCAAATGACTCGTTGGGGTGATCTGTTCATGCCCATACTTGAAAAGGCTTGCTGCTTTTTGGGGGATTCCCTTTGAAGACATTGGATCGCTAGGGTCACTTGCAAAAATACCCCACGTAATGCGATCCCCTTTTTGGACTTGTCGCCCAAATACGTCATCTATCCTTTCCTTAGGCACGTCCACGACTACCCCAATCGTCTCATGACCTAGAATGGTGGGTGTTTTTTCCTTCCGCTTGCCTAAGTATGTATTTACATCACTTTTACAGATCGACGAGAAGGTATTTTGAACAAGAACTTCCCCGTTTTGGAGTGGTGGTAGTTCAACCTGCTCTAGATTGAGTGGGGCCTCTGGGGCTGTAAATATGACGGCTTTGGCTTGGGTAGACATGGTATATAAGCTTATGGCAACATCATTACGACAACATCGTGACAGGCAGAGTGGCCATCTCTTGGTTCGTTTTTAATAAAATGAGATAAAACCCTGTTGGGTATCCCTCCAACGAAATGGATTGTTGGAATACCCCTTGAGATTGCACCCCTAAATCGTACGATTTGACGCGTTGACCCAATATGTTTACCACATCAATGGTCACTGGCCCACCATCTGGAAGATGGACATCCAATTGCATGTCTGGATTGAATGGGTTTGGGTGTGCATCTAACGTAATGTCAGTTGGACGGTCTGAAGGAAGCTCTTCCGTCGATGTAGCGTTTGGAAAGGCTAAATCAACCACCACAGGCAAGTGGTCCGAGGCTTCTTGGGTGTCACGTTTTTCAAGACCTTCTGCAACCCCACCTGGAGCAAACGCCTCGTCAGGAAAACTTGGTGTATGAAGAGTAAAGGCATTTTTTTGTGTCAAAACGGATCCGGAATAGACGATATAGTCGAGTCGACCTGCCCCAAACGAAGAGCGCGGACTGTACCAAGTAAAACTTGTCGGCATAAATGGGTTTGCAGGCTTACTGTCTTCAAAGGAGGATCCATCCCAATCAGGTGTCATATCAGGGCCATAGCTAGGATCTGTGTACTCACCATGCAAAAGTGTGCGTTGTTGATCGGCGTCACGAACCAAATTCATATCTCCCGTGATAATGATCGGTGTACCCTCCTCAAGATGAAACGCCGCTGGTCCCTCCCCGTTTTTGGCTCGATCGATAAACTGCATCATATTGTTAAACGCAACTCGGCGATCTTCATCATTGTTGCAGCATGGGGGGTGAGAAGAAATCACCATTGAAAGCTGCCCATCTATGTCCACCATATAGACGGTGCTCTCTTTGTCAATTTGATCGGAAGCAACCACCGGATATCGAGAAACTAGGTGCGTATCTCCATCTCCAGCGTTGTGACCACTATGATACCAGGCCTCACCGCCCGTGGAGGGCAGCCACTGTTCAAAAAGTGTGGCCAATTGTGCGCTGGAGTGATCGTACACCTCTTGGACACCTACAATATCGGGGTCAAGCGCTTTAAAGAGTCGGCCAAATCGTGGGTTTACAAGTGCATCAAAAGGGTTGTCCCTATACACATTGTAGCTAACCACGCGCATGTCGCTCGCGTCTTCTTTGTCAAAGCTAAACGGAGCTGGTTCATACACTTGGTCGCTCATTGTGTAGGATAGGACCCCAGTTTCCTCCCGCAGTGTCGCCCCTTCTGCGATCCCTACACGTATATTACTCCCATCAAGCCAAGGGGTATCCTCTAAGATGACTCGCCGATCCACGACCACTTCGAATTCCCTCGACGATACGGTAGGGGCGTTGACCATTCCCATGTCATAGGAAGACACTTCTTCTGTCGCGTTACTCAAATAGGCTGTAATCTCACGATCCCCAGACGCTACCATCAGCTCAGCACCCAATGTATTCCCCCCGGAGGACCATGGGCGTCCCGTCTGGGCATTGGCATCTGCGTCAATCAACCATACATAGTCATGGCCATCTTGCAGAATCAACTCTTCCGCAAACTCCATGTAGAGATACAAATAGCGATCATCATTGGTCAACTTGAGGGTTTTGAGCCCTGAACGTGACCTATCTTGGTCAAATAAAGGGTCAATCTGCGCCCAATCCTCGTACAACTCATCCAACTGAATGGTCTGTGCAGACGCCATGATGGGCAAAAAGAGTGCTGATGCATTTATCAATACTGCGGTCAGTACTGCAAACAGCGTCTTTAGAACAGTGAAGAAGTTTATCATACATTAAAAGATAGGACGCTCGGGTATTTTTACATCCATTTAAAGCGTCTGTTTGTCTCACATTGAACAAATTTAACGAAAGCATAATGGCGTTCTTCTTTTCAACTCGCCATACTGACGTTGTGATTGCTGTCAAGGATTTGCTGTCAACGATGTGCATCCGTGATGAACAAACCGTCAATCAAAAAGGCCCTTATGACTTTCCGCTTTCCCACACTTTCCGAGTCTAACGATCTGCAATGGTCTCCAATGGGTGCGAGGACCTTTTTATGGTGTGTATGGATCGCTTGCATGATGTCTGTTCAACTATCAAAAGCGCAACCTTTGATTGACCTATCCAGTCAGGCTCAGGGACTTTCAATCCAATACCACTCAACGTTTCATACAGGAATCTATGATGAAGGGGCTGCCGAGATCACGGCCTATGATCCGGTGACTCAAAGACTATTTTTTATCAATGCCTCCAACAATCAACTCGTTGCGTTAGAACTATCATCGCTCGAATCACCTACCGTTGTAGGCACCGTGGATGCCACCCCGTACGGCGGGGGGGTCAATTCAGTCGATGTATATGACCGATGGGTGGCTATTGCTGTGGAAGGCGAGGTGCAGACCGATTCAGGGAGGGTCGTCCTTTTTCATACAGACGATCTTACCTACAGCCATCAGTTACCCGTGGGTCCACTACCAGATATGTTGGTATTCACAGAAGATGGAACCCTTTTAACGGCGAATGAAGGGCAACCCAGTACCGATTACACCCTTGATCCACCCGGCTCAGTGTCGATCATTCGAAACGCTGTGGATCCAGCGCAAGCTGAGGTAGTTCATGCAGGATTTGAAGCGTTTACGGTCGCTGAGCTAAAGTCAAAAGATGTTCGGATCTCCGTCGATGTGGATGAGGCTGCTAAGGATCTGGAACCAGAATACATTGCAGTTAGCCCTGATGGGTCGAAAGCCTATGTCACACTTCAGGAGAATAATGCGATGGCCATTGTCGACCTTGCCACGGCCAGCGTGACCGATATTGTTGCCTTGGGTGCCAAGGACCATCGTCTTCCTGCCAATGCGTTGGACGTATCCGACCGCGATAATACCATCTCTATCGAGACGTGGCCTGTGAACGGGCTTTACATGCCCGATGGGATTGCCACCTTTGACGTGGATGGGCAAACGTATCTACTTACCGCTAATGAGGGGGATTCGAGAGAATTTGGGGATTATTCTGATGAAGTCCGAATGGAGGATTTACCGCTAGACGCCTCCATTTTTCCACCTAACATAATGACGGATGAAGGCCTTGGTCGCCTGCAGGTGATGAGACCTTTTGATCCAAGGCATACCAACAACGCCAGTGAGGTTCAGCAAGTGTTTGCATTTGGAACACGGAGCATGAGTATCTGGGATGAAGGCGGAACATTACTCCATGACACGGGGTCTCATATAGAAGAAACCATCGCCGAATTGTTGCCCAATTCGTTCAATAGCGATAATGCCGAAAATGACTCCTTTGATGCTCGCAGTGATGCCAAGGGACCTGAACCTGAGGCTGTGAGTGTTGCCACAATTGGAGGGCGTGCCTTAGCCTTTCTTGCTTTGGAGCGTGTTGGTGGGGTCATGATCTATGATGTCAGCCAACCCGATACCGCTATGTATGTTGGCTATGTGAATGGGAGGAATTTCGACGTGGCCTTTGGGGAAGACGATCAACGTGCGGCAGATCTTGAAGCTGTGGGCGAATCGGGCCCCGAAAAGATTACGTTGATAGCCCCAAAGGATCACCCTGTTGGAAAATGGGTGATGGTGGTGAGTCAAGAAAGCACCGGTTCTATCTCATTCTACACGATAACGGTGCCCATGCAGACCTCCAATCAACACACAGAGGAAGAATCGGTTCTCTCAAAAGGATTCACCTTATTCCAAAATACACCCAATCCATTCAATCCTGAGACGCGCATTACGTTCGAGCTGATGGAGTCGACTCAAATTGCACTCTCTGTCTATGATTTGAGTGGTAAAAAAATCAGCACTCTCCACAATGGGTTTATACAGGCGGGCACTCACGAGATTGGATTTGATGGATCAGCTTTTGCGAGTGGAATGTACGTTGTTGAGCTGCGAGCCAACGATCGAACCCAGCAAATATCGATGACTCTGGCGAAGTAAGATTGGGTTTAGCTGCTACGCCTTTTTCACATAAATATGGGGCAGATTTCGGCCCAATTCGTTCACGTCCATCCCATACCCTAGGACAAAGTCAGGGGCAATATCAAAGCCCACATAATCGACGGGAAGCTCTACCTCCATCGCCTCCTTTTTTCTACACATTGCAGCAATTTTAATACTTGCCGGGCCCTCCTTTGCCAACTCTTGTGTAAACATCTCGAGTGTGTGCCCCGTGTCTACGATATCCTCGACAACCAGCACATGTTGCCCTCGAATGGGTGAGGTTAACCACGATTTACGCTCAATCTCTCCTGTTGAAGACAACCCTCCTTTATAACTACTCAGATGAACCGTATCAAACACACAAGGGAGCTGTAATTCTCTCGATAGATCCCTGGAAAACGGAACAGCACCTTGCAAAACGGTGATGATATGTAAAGGGTTCTCTTGACTCACCCCCCACTTTAATGCATCCTGGCGAATCTCTGAGGCCAATGCTTGAATGCGACGCGATAGTTCATCCTCCATAATCAATGGGCGAAACGTCATCCCTGCCATCGTAATATGTTGCTCTGATGCCGTACGGGCATCTGTCCATGGATCGCTTGGAGTCGGTTGAATTCTGAAGATTCTGTTGGTTTTACTCAAGTGGGTTTTACTCAATGGATCGGGTACGCGTCGAGTGTTGGAAATTTCTCCGATCGCACCCAGGTGGGTATTCTCTTGAACAGGGTATAAGACCGCGAGAATCTCTTCTTTTGAGTCAACGACTACAGCTGCATGCTTTTTCGATGACCCCGTAATCCCTCGATTGGCTAAGAAGTCAGAAACTGCCTGATGGCCCACTTCCATACCAAAGGGTCGAAAGTGATCCCCTGCTTGAATCGAGCGAATGCGTAAAGAATCGAGCTCTTCTTTCGTGTCTAGCCACCCAAATAGAGACGCTGGGTCCTTGTAATTTGGCAGGCTTAATGCATCCAAGAGCTCGATAGACCACCTCTCTGGTGCAAAGTTGTCGATGTCCTCTGTGTCTTCTGTTGTTTTGATTACCCTAAACCCTTTTTTGGTAACCTCAAGACTCGAAAAGGACCCTAAGCTATAGACACTGCCTGGGGTACTAGAAGGCAGTGACTCCATCAACATGGCAATAGCGTGTTGTGTGGGTGAACCATCGTGCGACGTAAGCCACCGGTGTAAGACAAAGGGTTGTATGTCTGCAGGAAGGCCTAACCAATTAGCACGTTGCAACTCGCCACGATCTACGACCTGACTTATCACCACATCTGCAAGTGCACGGGCTGTTTGGGAGACAGACTCCAATCTTGAGATATTCTTACGCCATCCGGGAAATATATCATCCATCGTGGGAATCCAGGAGTGCCGAAGAACATTGCGGGCATACTGTTCGGTGGCGTTGGTTGAGTCCTCACGGTAGGTGATACCAAACTCTTCAGCAAACCCAAGAAGTTGATCCTTGGAATATTCCAGACAGGGCCGTAACACCGTAGTTAAGCCGTAGCTTGGCAGTGAGGTCATAGGCTGCAAACCTTTCCATGCCTCCAAACCTGCTCCACGGAATATGCGTTGAAGAATCGTTTCAAGTTGGTCGTCTTGATGATGGGCTAGTAAAACACACGCTATGTCATGTTCTTTGGCAATCTCGCCAAAAAAGGAGAGTCGGACATCTCTTGCCCATGCCTGTAGGTTCCCTTGGGATGAATCAAGGGGCTTAAGTTGGTCTTTTTTGGTTGATGTCTCTTGGCTTTGAACCGCACGATGGATGTGCATCTTCAAACCTAGCCGAATTGCCGTCTCTTTTACAAACTCCTCATCCCCGTCAGATTCCTTACCCCTCAATCCATAGTTCACATGAGCAATATGGATGGGGCCAACACCATTCTGTTGTTGGTGCCACCGTGTGATTGCTTCAAGCAAGACCATGGAGTCGACTCCACCACTCACACCAACCACCAATCCTTGCCCTTGCCACACTTGAGGGGCATGGACTCGAAGGAGCGAGTCGACACTAGACTCAAGTGTTTGAATACTTTGGGAACTCATAACGTCTCCAACGTTTCAAAGCAGGGTGTTATGGCTTCAATAACCTGGCCTAAAAGACGCTCTCGATTCCAAGTGCAGCCAGATTCGATAGCTAAAGAAGTTGCTGGATGACGTAAATCCTCTGGAAATTGTCGTTGATTTACATTCAGGCCAACACCCACAACCAGTCGATGGACGTGGGTTCCTTGTCTAGAAACTTCACTGAGAATTCCACAAACCTTCTTCCCATTTAGATGTAAATCATTCGGAGGCTTAAGGTCAAAAGATCCTGCTAAAAACCCACCTAAAGCAATGGCTAGGGCACGCACCATCTCCAATGTAAAGTGTTCTATGGCTTGCTGAGATGCCTTGATTGGTGTCTTTGGGAGATACAATATGGAGAAAAGAAGGTTCGCACTCGCCTCGCTTACCCATGAACGACCTGCTTGCCCTTTTCCTTTTGTCTGGTGATCTGTCACAGCAAGTGATAAGCCTTGACTGGGAGCCTGAAGCCCCATCATGAAGTCGTTGGTCGAGGGTAATTCCTGACGGTAGAGTACCGGGATGGAGACCAATTTGTTGAGCTGTGAAACATCTAGTGGGGGGTAAAGGGTAGGGTTTGCACTCACGCGTCGGTTACCCTTGACTTGTGTCCAATAATGAATCAACAACGGCCATCGATTCTTCAACGGTTTGAGCTTGGACAAGTTGCTGCGCGACATGGTGCACCGATTCTTGAGTCGTCGCACAGAGTGTTTGTTTTATTTTTGCAAGGGCTGAGGGTTGCATGCTCAGCTCACCAAACCCAAGTCCAAGAAAGGCTTGTGCATACACAGGGTGTGCAGCCATTTCACCACAAACAGATAATGAAACCTCCGAGCCACTCGCCTTCTCTACAACCCAAGAAAGTGCACGCCATAATGCGGGATGCGAGGGTGTAAAATGTTTGGACACTCGACGATTGGTCCGGTCCACCGCAAGGGTGTATTGGATTAGATCGTTGGTTCCAATACTCAAAAAGGAAACGTGCTCGGCGAGCTCAGGCACCATCCAAACAGCCGATGGGGTTTCGACCATCACACCCCACTCAAACGTATCGTCCTCTATACGGTCTTTAAGACGAAACAACTCCCCAACATCGCTCAACATAGGGATCATTACTCTACACCTGCCAGGAAACTCCTTTGCCACTGTTGACAGCGCCTCAAGCTGCGTTTGTAATAACACACCTTCATCTTCCAAAAATCGCAATCCCCTCCATCCCAGAGCGGGGTTGGTCTCTTTTGGCGCACCTGGTAATGCTTTATCAGACCCCACATCAAAGAGTCGAATCGTGACTTTGGACTGATTAGTCGTGTGAAATATCGCTCGATATGACTCGATCTGTGCCTCAAGCGTTCGCTTTGATGGAGTCATGGCAAGAGCTTCGGTACGGTATAACCCTACCCCATCTGCAAGTCCGGGATCATAAGCCCCCAATTCCTCCACAAGCTCCATATTCATACGGAGCGTAAATTGCATTCCACACGAGGTCTTGGATGGTTGAGAGCGAATCGTTTCGAGGGCCTCATTTGAGACTCGATAGGCTTGCAGGGCATCTTCGATCACCTGTTCGTCCTCAGGAGTTGGGTCTAGAATGACATTACCCGTGGAACCATCCATCCAAAGTTCATGCCCCTTTTGGATCGAGGCAGAGGGAGAAAAGCGCAGATTGGTCACCGTTGGGATGCCAAGTGCTTGAGCAATGATCACCGCATGAGAGGTGGGGCCATTGGATTGAAGGAGAAGGCCCGCTATCATCTCTTTGTAATGAAGCAGCTCCCCCATGGAAAGCTCATCAGCATACAAAATGGATCCTTTTGGGATGTCGACAAATACGTTTGACTGTTGAATCACTCGGATCCATTGGTCGCGAACTGCCGCAATGTCTGCAATCCTTTCAGATGCCCACGCTACATTGCGACTTTTTAAGAGCTGAATGGTATCATTAAATGCTTTCGGCACGGCTGTTGTGGCGGGTAGTCGATCACGCCTTACAAACTTGCGAATTCGCTCCATTAAGTCTGGATCTTGGAGCATCATCAGTTGGACGACAGCCAGCTCCTGCACATCTGGATGTTCTTGACGCTCCGATAAATCTGTAAGGTCTTGGACTAAGTGCTCATGAGCTTGGCAGATTCGGTCCCATTCCGCTTGAGACGTGCCTTTGGCAAGTCGTTTGTCGGGCACATCAAGAGACGTGGTCTCCAACACAAATAAGGGGCCACGTCCCACACCTTGAGCTGCTGGAATGCCTTTAAAAAACGCCATTACTCTTCCTCTAAATAAAAGTTGCGCTCAAATTGATCCACGAGGTGATCCAACATCGCTTGCTCATCGGTCCCCTCACAAATGAGCTTGATCTCGGCACCCTCTTCAGCAGCCAAGGTCATGATGCCAAGAATACTTTTACCATTCACCTCAAAGCCGTACAGCTCTAATGTCAATTCTGCCTCAAATTTTGAGGCTTCCCGAACGAGTGCGGCTGAAGGCCTTGCATGAAGCCCCGCTGCAAAGCCCACTGTAACCATCTTTTCAATCATAGTGAAACTTACAAAATCCCTTGAAAATGGGTATGTTCGCTTCATGCGAATTCAAATGTTTTGTAAACCGTTTGAGGAGCTCTCATTACTTGAGCTCATGGGTATTTATCGTCTACGTCAATATGTATTTGTCGTGGAGCAAAACTCTATTTATGAAGATGTCGATGGATATGATCCGGGGTGCCACCATCTTATGGCCTTGGACGAAGATGACATCGTTGGCTACACCCGATTATTACCCCCTGGATTGAAGACAGAGCATGCTTCAATCGGCCGAGTTGTGACCAAGTCAACTCATAGAGGTCGGGGTATAGGTATCGACTTAATGCATGAATCTATCGCATGTGTTGAAGAGCTATATGCATCGCAAGTAATTCAACTGCAAGCCCAGTCCTATCTGGAAGAATTCTACAACAAATTTGGGTTTGAACGGGTAGGGCCTGATTACATGTATGAAAATATCCTACATGTGGATATGATCCGCACGAAGCACGAGTCATAACAACGTTGATTATTTACCCTGTCAACAACGCAGCAACAATAAATCCGACTACGGATAACTTAAATAGGAAACCTTTCAAACGTTTCATTTGATGTGGGAGAACGGTGATGGAGATTGCTAAGCGTGACACGTCTACTTGTGTCCACTACCTTTTATTGAAATAAGCACAATCTTGAGTATATCCACAAGTTTTCCACATCATTTTTAATGATCACGGGCCGGTAACTCACACCGTGACTTGGGCATATCTACTTGTTTTTACTGATAGATAAGGTGCCCAGAGCAACTCACTCATTTCAAAAGAACATTTGGAAAGTTCGTTATCCACACAATAGTTCGTTATCGGCAAGCAGATGTAGATGATGTATTCACTGGCTTTCAAATACTAAGCCCTACTTAAATTTGTCTTCCCGCACGACTGTGACTGGATAAGAGTAAGCGATGACAGCATAATCCTCAAAATATTGATCTGAGATCAGCTCCATGAGTCGTCGTGCCGTGTCGCCATGCACAATAGACTCAATTTTTACATTCCGCCCTTCCCAATCACTTGCGTTGACTCCTCTTGAACCCTCACCCTCTGAATCGGTAATAGAAAACCCTTTTGCTCCCTCTTTCTTCATCAGCTGGACAAGATCATCCTTAAGCAAGCGTTCAGAAATAACCGTAATGCAATGAAATTCGGTGGCCATGAGAGTAAAGAAGATTGATATGTGGGGTGTTTATGTGTGATTAACGAGTGATACCGCCAAAAATTTTTATCTATGCTAAGGGATTACATATATGCCGCAAGCCGTGTCGCCACTTCGACATATAAAGGAATACCAAGGGTAATATTAAAAGGAAATGTAATGCCTAGTGAAGCGGTAAGGTAGTACGTTGGATTGGCTTGTGGTAGTGCAATCCGTACTGCAGCCGGTGCAGCGATATAGGATCCACTAGACACCATCGCCGCAAGCACTGAGGCTCCTGCCACTGATAACCCTACTTGCAACCCTACCCATGCCGCAAGCACTCCATGGATCACAGGCACCAGTATTCCGAAGGCAATCAAAAACGGCCCAACCTGTTTTAAATCGCCCAGTCGTTTGGCTGTCGTCATGCCAAGTTCTAATAGAAACAACACCAATGCTCCCTGAAAACCCGCCACAAAAAAGGGTGATACAGACTCAAACTGAGCTTCGCCTGCAATGGCTCCAATGATCACCCCTCCTACAAGAAGGACAATGCTACTTCCTGTCATGACTTCATGCAAAGCCTTTTTGATTGACCCTTTCCCTTTGTTTGATCGGTAGGGAATCATCAGCGCCACAATGATGCCTGGAACTTCTAGTATGGCAACCAATGTAGGCATAAATCCCTCAGCAGTCTGTCCCATCGCATTGAGATAGGATATGGACGCGATAAATGTTACCGCTGACACAGATCCATAATGAGCAGCAATGGCCGACGCATTAATGCGATCAATTTTGCCTACATATCGAAGTATGGTGTAAGATGTTAGTGGAGTAAGCACACCAAGAGCAAGGGTAGCCAATCCTGGGAGTGCAAATTGTGATAGTGGCGTCTGGCTCAGTGCAACGCCACCTTTGAGACCGATGGCAAGAAGTAGATATATTGATAAACCTTGGTAAATGGGTCGGGGGAGCTCAAGATCACTGCGAATCAATCTTGCAATAATTCCAAGGGCAAAGGCTAAAACAACGGGTGAAGCAAAATTTGAAAGGAGAGCGTCCATAGGTTGTTTTAGGCTATAAAGATAGGCAACTGATTGAACATTCGCATAAAAGGTTGTAAATTCAAAACAATACAAGCCATACAGGTTGCTACATAATGAACTCTATTCGTGAATATTATTACCCCGAAGCTGTAGCGATGTCGTCACTGCAACACAATGTATGTGATAAAGTTCGCGAGGAAGGGGGTGATGGGGACCATACCATTTGGGCAACCTCTCTGTGTAGTGATGAAGTGACCAACAGTTTCCATTATTTCACGCAGAAGATGGCGGGGCCAGGTCCCTTTATTCTTGGGGGCATCTCGGGATTACCCTTTGCTGGCGTGACGGGGATGAAAGCGTTTTTGAGCCATGTACCAACTGGTGGGAAGGCCATGATTGTCTATGGACCTCATATTGGTATGACGAAAGAGGGAGAACTAGGCAAGGTGAACCGAAAAAATCGGGATGGCCATAGCACATGTTGTGGGTCTATTACTGCGGCAGTCGACTCTATTCGAGTTCATGCATCGGGCGTGCAAGATGACCCATTGGACTATCAACAAACTCGGGTGATCGAGCATCTGCATACTCACAGGGACGATATCCTTGAAGCCGTTCATCCGATCAAAGCAGCCACGGATCGAGCCTTTGAGGCTATCGAACAAAAACTCGAGCGTATCCTTGACCAAGCGTTACCTGATTATCCTGGGATTCAGGTCGTCTTGGTTGGAGGCATCGAGATCAATACCGACTGGGACCAAGAAGACTACTTTGACCTAAGGACGTATCGGTGGATAGAGTCTTGATCACAACATACGCATTACACTCCAATCGATAGGCCAAAACTCGATAGTCCACAACAGTCTATTTTAGCACAGTAAAGGGGGTTATTCGAAGTCCATTCTCATCTGATCGGACTGAGACAAAATAGGTTCCACTTGAGAGTTGCGTTGCTTGCAAGGTAAATGTGTATTGCCCTGCTACCATCCTTTGATTGGGTTGCAATGTCTGAACAATGCGCCCAAGAATATCAATGACATGAACAGAGACATTGGATGGTTTGGCGATATCTATCTCAAATCTTGCTTCAGGATTGAAAGGATTTGGATACACTGGGGAGAGTTCAAATGAATTAGGAACCCCCATCCCTGACTTATCGTCTTCTATACTTACAGAAACTTCAGGTGTTGCAAACGATTTTGTCGTTAAGATGGAAAATTCACCTGGCTGTTGATCAAAGGTTAGTATGCCTTGGTCATCAACGACTAGGGTATCTCCTGAGAAATAATCAAACCAAGTCGTTTCATCGGTAAAATTGCTCACTTTGAAATCCCTACTCTGGGGCTTCACACCAAAATTTCCCACAATGAGGGCTTTGGTGTCTGAAGAAGGCCCTTCCATGTACATCCATTTTTGGTCGACATTGAGGTAGTGTTTGACCTCAGTTGATGCGCTTGTAAATAAAGGATCTTGTTTGCGTAACGAAATCATTGCACTCCACTGCTCATAAATAGCATAGCGAAGTGGATTGTCACGGTAGGTCCACCGAATTGGCTTAGGTGCTGTCCGGCCTGGGTCACTTGGTAAACATTGTTCATTATCATGACCTTTGAGACACTCTCCTTGCCCGCCACCATAGCCAAGCTCGCCAAATTGCCAGATCATTTTGGGGCCTGGCCACAAAAAGAAAAAAGCACCCGTTAATGGCTGACGAGAAAGAGCCGTACGAAAATCCCTGACAGAATAGTCACCACTTGAGTTTCCATAATTAACATTTTTATACATCAACCACTGTTCATCATGGCTCTCCATATACCCTATTAAATTGGCATTTGGAAACCCAGCAGCTGAGTGATGAACGCCACTAAAATCTGACCCACTGGCAAATCCCATTGTGGCTTGACCATATGCATAATTCATGTTTCGCCACAGCAAAGCACCATAAGACGCTAGCTCACGCTCTTCTCTATACTCTGCAAAGTGTTCCAAAATTACGTAAGAATCAGGGTTAATAGACCACATATGGTCTGCCATTCGCTTTAAAAGACGGATTCTTGACGCATCATATTGACCCCAAGCTCCAACATCCCCGAGCGTATTGCGTTGAGTAAAGCCCTTAGATAAGTCAAAGCGAAATCCATCAATGTGAAACTCTTCCAACCAAAATTGCGTCACTCGGTCGACAAAATACTGTGTGGCCTTCCGCTCATGATTCATATCATACCCTACATTGAAATCATGCTTAGCTGTAGGATTAAACCAAGGGTTTTCTTCCGTTGGTGGACCATAATCACCTTCAGCATAAAGTCGAACCATAGGACTCTGCCCAAAAGAGTGATTCAGCACCATATCAAGAATCACCGCAATTCCGCGCCGATGAGACTCATTCACAAAGCGCTTAAGTTGCTCTTTGGTCCCATAATATTTATCAACTGCAAAATAGTGTGAAGGGTTGTAGCCCCACGAACTGTTGCCTTCAAATTCGTTAACGGGCATTAACTCAATGGCATTTACGCCTAGTCGCTCTAGATAATCGAGGGTGTCAATTAACGTCTCAAATGTGTGGCTTTCTACAAAATCTCTGAGTAGTAATTCATAAATCACTAACTCTTCTTTTGGGGGAGGTGTGAACGTTTGGTCTGACCACTCAAATTCAGGCTCATCTAACTCAAAAACCCCAACATGAAATTCCGTTTTATCCACTGGATAGTTGGGAAAGCTAGCGTTAATAGACGCTGGAATCCAACGATCGTCGTTCGGATCTAAAATTAATTCACTGTAGGGATCAGCAATGCGAATCTCTCCATCCACGAGATACTGAAATCGGTATGCTTTTTCCGTTTCTAGCCCTGTCAGTGTCGTCCAAAACCATGTACTATCTGGGTTTAAAGAGTCACGTTTTAATACAAACTCTTGGGTTGGGTTCCAATCATTGAAATCACCAATCAAGTGTACAATGCTTTTGTTGGGGGCAAAGAGTGAAAATGAGACCGATCCATCTTGGTGCTCTGTGATCCCATCTTTTAAACCATCGGGTCGTTTTTGATTTTTAGGTGCTTCTGAGACCATCACGTCAAAAAACGAAGAGTCTTGAAGGCCTGCGCTTGATCCTATGGCCAGTAGTTTATGGACCTGAGGCTCACTAAACGTTTGTGTCGTACGTAGGGTGTCCCCTAAGGTTACGGCGAGCGTGTCAGAATACACCCCTTGTGGTGATTGCCTTAGCAGGCGAATGGAGCGCGAGGAATCTGGCTGAGTCGTGCTCAAATGCATTTCTATATCCAGAGGGCAAGGGCCGTTACAGAACGTGAAATCACGAGCTGGTGACACACGCGTAAGTGTGAGACCCGACTCTTGGATAGGTATAAACCAGTCCGAGCCATCCGCCATACGTCCCACCTCTACCGATTCACCACCTTGCTCACCCCTAAATAAAAGGGCAATTTTTTCGATGGTTTCGGAATCAGGAACGTCAAAAAATTCACGAATGGATGGGGTAAATGAAAATGACCATTGATCACTTCCAGTAGCGTTCATTTTCAAGCTGGCAGGAAACGTGCTCCAACCGTTGGACCCACTTGGTTTGACGTATTTCCAATCTGTATCAGAGCTTGATGCTGATGTTATAACACCTGTGTAGAGATAAACATCTCCTTGAAACCCTTCTAAATCACCATTTCCAGCAGACGCACCAAAAGTAATTGTAAGTGAGTCATCTTCGGAAAAGAATACAGGGGACCATGTTAATTGCGCTGACACCTCGGTAGGAACACAGATCAGGGTAATCAGCATGAGTAAAAGAGGAAAGCGCACGATTGGTTGATTGGGTTAAATAATTGATTGGGTTAAATAACTGATGGGATGAGATGATTGATGGGATGAGGGATAAAAAAAAACGCAGCTACAAGATCGTAGCTGCGTTTACACTTACTCGATAAAAACGAACAATATATGTTCAGTTTATTTGACAAGCATCATTGAGCGTGTCTGCATGAAGTCACCAGCCTTAAGACGATAGATATACAGACCCGAAGCTAATCCTGATGCATTAAACCCAACAGCATGCACACCTGCCGACATTGGCTTGCCATTCACAAGCGTAGCAACGTGCTGCCCAATCGAATTATACACATCGAGTTTTACATTTGATGTGGTTGGCAATTCAAATGCAATGGTTGTCGTTGGGTTAAATGGATTTGGGTAATTCTGGTTCAACTTATATGTGTTTGGCAGTTGATCCACATCTTCAACAGACGTCCCAACCTGAGTGTAGCTTGGTGGGGTTTCCCAATCCAAGTCTGACTTTTTCCATGTTAGCGTAGGGAACGTATAGGTTGAAGGCCAAGATACATCTGGGAGATTGTTTGCGTCATCACCATCTTCTGTAATGATAGGCTGGACGTATTGGTAATGGCGACGACCCGCATCAAATCCACCACCGTGTACAAACAATGACCCATCCTCAGATGTTGGCTCACCATATGCAACTCTGAATCCGATATGATTGAGTGTAGGAAGTGTCATATCATATTCAAGTTCATAGACCATGTCGCCATCTTCGTCGGTAAATTGAAGACGTGCTCTGTCCTCATCAGTGTAGTTAGCAATAAATTGCTCTAACTCATCACCGGGTTCCTTAATATCTTGAGTCAAGGCAAAAAATGGTGTATCAACAATTAAATACACAGAATCTGATGCTGGTTTGAACGGTTGAGATTCATTGTCAACTGCAGGTGACATGTCAATACTAAAGGTCACTGTAATTGCGCCCCCTTCGACATTGGCTGAAGTCATGAGTGCTTGTGGGGCAACACCGTTGTAAAACTGCGTAGCCGCAGTTTGAGACTCAGCATCCTGGATCTCAAGTATCCTATTTCCACCACCTGTCACACCAGGCTCTTCCCATCCATCTCCTTCAGCCGAAATAGGTAGGTAAAAATCACTTGCTTCGTCATCACGTGAGTCATCCCATCGTACGTAGAATTTATAAGGAAGCTTTGCACCAGCAGAGGAAGTAAATGGAATATTCAAAGCGTTGTATGTTCCAGCATCATTATTGAAGGACATTTGGTTGTCTTCGCCCCAACTATTAAACTCTCCCCTGACATACACCTCATCAATAGAGGAATTGAAATATCCTAGACCCTCAAGAATCCCAACGTTAACATCAAAATTCAGTGCTGTATTGACAATTTTGGACGTTGGTGGCATTTGATTATTGTAGTAAGCGAAAAAAACAGTCGTGTCTGACAAAGAGGCTAGATCAAGTACACGGTTCGGAGTTCCTTCATAACCATTCGCACCGTTGATGTAGAACTTATACTCAAAATCAGATTTCTCCGCAAGGTCTGACTTGGCAAAATAGACGACCCCTGAGTAGAATTCATTAGCTCCGTTATTACCTTCGTAAGCAATGGTGGGAGCATTTTCACCCCAGTCCAACGGTGCTTGGGACCCTCGAACTGCCACGGTTGTAGTGTCAGGAGAGAAATCACCCAATGCAACAGGATAACCCACATTGACTCTAAACCATACGGCTACAGAATCATCCTTAGACTCAAAGGGTGCTTCAGTCTTGTTGAAAAAGTGTAGTGGCAAGGTTGTGTCACCAGTAGCGTCAGCAGGAAGGGCAAATTTTTTGTTGTCAGTTGTTTCCCAACCACCATTTCCTACTAGACCATTTTCTGTGTCGGTACCTGCCCAAAATTTGTACTCAAGGGTATCACCAGGATTCATTTGGACCGTAGTTGACCAATAATCACCACCTTCGTTGGTCATTTTTAGGGACGCTGCGTCCCACGTTATGATAGAATCGAGCTCGGTGTTTGTAGGACTCGTTCCACGAATTTGAATCGCATGATTTGAGTTTATAGTGTCAAGAGCTGTTGCGGTATTCACTTTAAACGTGACATCCACAGCATCTTGAGCTTGTGCCGAGAAAGAGAATAAGAAAAGCGCTACCAACGTAGAAAGAAGCGCTTTCATAGTAAACTGTATTTTCATAAGAATTGTTTAATTAAAATTGCAGTTACGTTGATGTTAATAAATAATTAAGTGCCTGTAAACACTAAAATTCCATTAGTACACTTAACTTGCTTACCCTTGGCAAGTAGTCATATCCATGGTAAGCATATCCTATTTGAAGTGAGAAAGGCATAAGATTTTCAGGTGCTTGTATCGCTAAACCGAAGTTAAATGTTTGGGTAGCATCCTCCAGACCTATCGAAGGCAGTCCCCCACGCACAAATACTACTTCATTCAGAAGTGAGAGTTCACCCCCAACACTTATACTCTGTAGATTACTAGAGGGAGCGACTCCGTCAGCTGTAAGGGTCAAGTTTGTGGATGGATTGCCGAACAATTCTTTTTTGGCCCATTCAAGACCTACTCGCAAGACAAGTGGAGCAGCATATTTATCTGTAAACAAGAGTGCATCTGGGTTGTAATTACCCTCTTGAGAATCATCTGGATCCGATCCAATGATTAAATCATTACCGGTCATTTGAAGCTTGCCCCCAACATTCGACACGCTTACGCCAAATGTGATATCGGGAATCGGTGTTTTGTATAGCGTGCCAACATCGAAAAGAGTTGTAGAAGCAGAACTATTCCATATTTGTTCATGGATACGTCGTACGGTGGCCCCAAGGCTCAAATTTTTGGAAAGAGACCGAGCATAACTCAAGCCAAAACTAGCGGAATATGCATTGAACGTACGGCCTGTCTTCCCTTGTGCCGCTGCTGTTGTCTCTTCAAACTCACCATAGTTCATGGCCAGAATGTGAAGCCCCCAAACTCCTTTCCCTGCCGGTATAGCAGCGCCAAGAAATGAGTGATTCATATCCATAAACCAGTCTGTGTGCTCCAAAAGAAGTGCATTACGATCCATAGCCATTAAACCAGCGGGATTCAACAAGGTTGCTGTTGGATCATTCACAGTGGCCGTGTATGCCGACATGCTCGAAGAGCGCGCACCTAGAGGCATATTCATAAAATCTGCGGCTGTTGTTCCAACTTTTGACAGCTGTGCTTGACTCTCGATAAGCCCAGTGAGTGAGGCAATCACAAATAGGAATGCAATACGAGTGTAATGTGTCTTCATTTGGATTCCTCTTATTTAATGACTGCAAATTTACCTGTCTTCTCAGCCCCTTCAGGTGTCGATATGTGGTAGAGATAGACTCCGTAAGATATTTCCAGATTATCCTTGGTGAGCATATTCCAAATGTAGGTTCCACCATACTCACTCGTAAGACTGGACTCGGTGATATCAATTTTTCGAATCAAGGTGCCCGATGCTGTGAAGATTCTGAGTGTAGATGGAGCAGGTACACCCGTGAAATGCAACTCTCGGTTTTGCTGAAAGTTTGTGCTAGTCACTTGGGGCTCAAATACACTTGATACCTTATAAGGATTAGGGATCACAAGCACGTCATCCAAATCACTTCGTAGCGTATCAGGATTGATTTGTGGAATATTATCCTGGTCCATCATGAATTGGAATCTATTCCCCTCGATAAAAGGTTTTTTGGTATAGACGGATAGTGTATCTCCAGATTTCGGGTGACGAGTCAGCAATCCGCCTTCGGAAAAGAAGGCACTCATGCTAATCCTATAGGTAATGACATCTTCTTGACCTCGATAATCCTCAATGAGATAAATCACATCAGAACATCGCCCACTAAACCCGGCCACAGCAGAGAGTTGCCCTGGCTCCACTTGCTCATAGTTGGCAGGTGGGAAAAACGTTGGATTGCATCGCTGTTGGGACGAATTCGGATTATTTAAATCTTGGAACGCAAATTTGACAGGCTCATTTGTTTGTTTGTCACGAATGATGAAATTGGTTGACATAGAAGGTAGGTCCCTGAAATTGCCAGGAAACGTCTCGACAGTGGCAGCAGTGGAGGTTCCAAATCCCACCGCGTCCCCTACGACCAACTCATAATCTTTGACAACCGGTGGGCCTTGAACGACAATTTCATAATTATGAGGTGTCCCTGCTTCAGTGCTAGACCATTGTGTTCTCCCGTCGTCAACCCCCGAACCCTCTTCGTTCGTGACAGATACCATAAAACCATCCATGACCTTGCTAAATTGGCCCTTTAAGTCTTCAGATTGGTCAATCAAAACCTTCGGGGCTCCAGAACTAATCTCTCGAAGTGAGAAATTTTTGGTACGTATCTCATTAGGTGCACCATCGACCTCCACGAGTGTATCCTCAAAAACAACATCATAAACGTTGTCTGGAACGACTGCAGACGGATCAACAACTTGCACCTCAACTTGTCCACCCGGAGACCCAGAAACTAACTCTGCTTGTGGGTTATCCGGAGTGATATATCCTGCTCGATCCCTTGATGGGCGTATTTTGACGACATTTTGACCTAAAATGACCGTTCCATCGGGGTTGAGTGAGACCTGTACAGGTGATTCTGATGGTGAAATTCCTGCCTCCTCAAATCCACGGTCAAATGACGTAACGGCATAATAATATGTGCGCCCATTTACGACATCTGTATCCTCAAAAATTCGTTTCAGACCAGAGTCATTTCCTAGATTGAACTGTAGCCCATTATCAGCAACGGGATGAAAGCCACTAAGACCATTTTGCTTATCGTAAATTGCAAGTGGGCTAAGGTAAGTACCAGAGCCAAATCCATCGGTGATCGTTAAGATTTCCTCAAACGAGACGTCTGTTGTTCTGTAAACCTTGTAACCCTCAAAGTCGTTACCGTCACCCGTCTGGATATTGATGTAGCGGTCAAACGATCGCTCAGCAGAGTCATCCCAGTAAAGCGTCACTTTACCGTCTCCAGCAACAGCTTGTAGAATCGGTGGGCTTGGAGCAACGGCAAACTGGTAATCTGATTCATAGGCTCTGGTAGCATCTTCTAGCCTTAGGTTTACTCGATCCCGATCTTGTTGGGGAGTACCATTCTCTTGTGCTGCTGTGATAGCTAGCGCAAAACGCTCAGATGTGCCTTGGAGCAATGGAAACAACCCAGATGAGACAAAGATGTCAGAGTCTGTTCCTTGCTTCTCTTCAAATTCCCCAGGAATCAGGTAATTAAGCCAGATGTCGGCATCTTGACTCACCTGCAAAGCCCCTGCGTCAAAAATCCTAACTCGTGTGACACCTATTAAATCGGTTTCACTCACATCTGTTTTGTCAATGTTGGGTTCTCCTGGAAAAGACGTTCCAGCTCCACTTGTTGGTGCTCCATCGCCTTGTCCATCACTTGGGCGATCTGGATCCCCTTCGACGCCCACATCATCTAATCCAGCTGTCCAATCTTTATCATTATCGAAACCGTCCTCTCTTCCTTCATCAATCATGGGAGCTGAGGTATGATATCCTTGGCGAGCGTTTATGGATGAGCGCAGGTCATCCTCCCCTGTAGATTCGGTGATTTTTGCCCTTGGGACAATGAGGCCACGATCAAGGGTATCACCAGGCTCAAAAAAGAGATAATTAATAAAACGAACGGGTCTAGGCTCAAAGGTATTCGTCGACGTGATGAAGGTGCTTTTTAGTAGGTGGTTTGGCTTATTTTCATCAATGAGTCCGTCGAAATCATTATCAAACCCGTCAATATGATTCCCAAAATTAGGGTCTTCAGGGGAAAGCACGTCCTCTGTAACGGTAATGGGACCATCAAACTCCCATATGCGTCCCTGTGACTCTATTGTTGACCCATTATAGACATCTACCACTCTTGATTGATCTTCCAATATCCTGACAATCTTATCACCAGGCTGGATCACTCGCTCTTCGAAGTTAGCTTCCGTAAAGCTTGGGATGACAGAGTCCACAAGGGCTTCATAGCTGTAAAAACCTCCTCCTGACGTCGTTAGCGATTGATATAAATCGACGTTTTCGTCGTCATATAGTTCTGTATTAGCCAGGTTGTAGTAGTCGCTGTCTGCATCATTATCGATTCCATCAATGGCATTACCAGGGGTTTCTAAAAACTTGAGCCCCATTTGACCAATAAGCCCACCGTCAAACACATTTCCACCACTTTGTCTGTCTTGATCTGTGATGTATGCAATCGATCGAATATTATCAAACTCTGGGGTATCGAGTGGACCACCCCCAGCCACAAAATCAGCGATCCAGAGGCCAAAGGCCATTCTAGGATAATCATAGCTCGCATCATTTTTAATCTCAAAAATATTAAAGTGTGTGGCATTCACGAGTGTTTGAGACCAAGCCAAAATCCGAGTGTCCATGATGATCCCTAGGCCACCACGCGACGGGTCTGTTTCGTCGGGTGCAAAGCGGGTATTGTTATACCGTGTATAGGTATCATCTCCAGCTTTGTAATAGAACTCTACGTCGGCGTTAAACTGATCTCGGCCAAAAAATCCATTCCATGAATTTGCCCATCCATCTCCACCATCACTGAATTTGTCCGGCCATGTGTTAGGCCACGTGTTGCCCAAAGGGCTTGAGGGGCCGCGGTCACTACGAGCAATTTCGTCTGAATCGTCACGTGCGTACCCCTTAATCGGGTTCAACGACCAATTTGTTCGGCCGTCGCGACTCGATTTGTATGAGGCTACGCTTACGATAGGGAACTCATCTTCCTCAGGCGTACTCATATCAGGCACTTCTGTGCCAAACATGGTGCTGATAAAGTAGATGTATTCTCTGTTTGTGTTTTTGGGAAATTCAAAAATCAACTCACTCAGGTTGTCTGATGACCTACGACCTGCATGTCCGGTGTTGTGATAGCTGGCTCGAAGTCGATTACCATCCATCACGGAGACTTTTCTTTGATCAAAAGATGACCTTTCATTACTTGGCTCATAGTCTTGATTCTGAGCTGACACACACAGAGGCAACGTAAGACACAATGTGCCTATGAATAGAGAAAGAGAGCCTTTGTGGGGATGGTTATGTTTCGTCATGTTCTTACTCTGTTAAAAAGCTAGTTGCACACCAAATTGCACTCTCCTAGGCTCCCCGTAGAATGTAGGGTTTTGGTAAAAGTCTGGATGCGCATCAGGAATAATTCGAGCAGGTAACGGTCGAGTCGCTAGGCCGCTATCGTTGTAAACCGCATTAATTAGTTTGCTATCAAAGATGTTATAGATATTACCAAAGAGCTCAATAGATACTCCAGAAACATCAAACCGCTTAAACGCATTGATATCAAATGTAAGCCTTGCTGGAAGTCTTGCTGTATTCCTCAAATCCCTGTTTGTTGCAACCTCCCCGACACTAACGCCTGGAATGTCACGTGCTGGCGTGTATGGAGTTCCTGTGCTAAAACGACCTAGAAGGTTAACACCCCATGAAGGCCCTGAGTAAAACATGGAACCATTAAGGATATGAGCCCGATCCCAATCCAATGGCTGAACGACTTTGGTTAAGGCCTGGGATTGCGTTGTTTCATCAATTTTACCGCCTTGGGCTATAATGGCAAAAAACTCCGATGCTGGATCAGAGTTACTTCCCTCCACCGTACTAAATGTGTAATCTAGCCCGAAGTTGAATCTTGAACTGACGTATTGATTGAATGAAAATGTCAAGCCAATGGAGCGAGAAAAGTCTCTGTTGATGTATGTCCCGTATATAATGGATGATGAGCCCGTTACTTGGGGTCTACTTGAGACATAATCCCTAGTGTCTTTATAATACCCGGCCAATTCAATCGCCGTGCCGTCGAAAATCTCCTGTTTGTATCCGAGCTCGTATTGTATAGATTTCTCCGGTTTTAAATCTGGATTTCCGAAAAGAGATTGGTTTGAGCCACTTTGATTCAGCAGAATCTGGCTATTGGTGTACATCCTGTCATACGATGGCATTTGAAAAAAATAGCCGTACGAGAAATAGACGACTCCACCTTCATTGATTGAGTATGCGATTCCAAGCCTTGGGGAAAGTTGGTATTTAATTGATGCTTGAGTCCACCAGTACTCTTCACGATCTTCTACAGTGAGTGTACGCTCATACTCATCTTGCTCACCATTACCATTTGCATCGTCATATTGATTGACAGCTTTTGTAGGCAAAAAGATATCGGGATCTTCTGGGTCACTAGGTATAAGTGTATTGGGATCAAAATAGTCGAGTCGAAGGCCAATATTCACTATCAGGTCATCATACTCCATTTTATCCTGGATGTACCCAGATAGGTTGAGAGGGTTTTCAGTGTATTTTTGATGCCCTGGTGTATTAACCTCAGGGATACCTAGTTCAACGTAGGGTAATAACTCATCAGGAGTGCCCTCGGGGACGGTTACCCCCTCTTGTGTGAGTGGGACTAGAGAGTAGCTATGGTATGTTAATTCATCATATTGCGCTGAGAACCCTGCCTTTACAAAATGTCTATCGGTAACCTGACTGGAGATCTCAACCTTTGCGATCCATGTATTGGTGGAGCGGAAAAAACGAGAATTGTTCGTCCCATAGGTGCTAAACTGACCCGCATTGGGAATTTGGTTCCCATAAAGCACATTGTCTGTTCCAAAAAGTGGATCGGACAAATTTTCGTAGTTGAAATAACGAGGATCCCACGGGTCATCAAATAGCCTGGAGGCAAATGCGTTGTAACGATTGGCTAAATTGAGGGTGATAAATGTATTATTGGAGGGTGTGTACGTCGTTTTAAAGTTTAGCGAATAATTATCTCTGTAGGTCGTGTTTTGCCCACCTGGCACAAACTTGTTAGAGAAGCTGAAGCCTCGGCTCGTTTCATTTGCAAGAGTCCCAATGAGGTTGAACTTTAATTTGTTTGACGGCTTAAATTCAAGATTTCCTTGGACACTCTGAGATTGATATTTGTTCATATTTACCAGTGAACTATCTCTGGTACCATTATCCCGGATTTCTAGCATGGGCATACCGCTAACAACCACGGTGTCTACGGAATACCATGGAAGGCTCAGGTCAACCTCTTGATTGTATAGCGTTCGGTATGTTGACAAATCGGTGTCAACAGGGACACGGTCTACATATTTCCCTTGAGGTGTGTACGTGTTGCGACCATTGAGCCATCCCTGGTTTTCGAAGTTTCGAGCTGTGACGAAGAATGTGAGTTTATCTTCAACAATGGGACCCGAAAGAGAGATGGTTTCATTATGCATTCGGAGGGGGTCCACTGAAGTTAGGGACGTGCCAATCCCATCATATAGTTGGGATTTATTGGTCGCGAGATACCCACCACTCCAGGCACGCACCGAGCCCTCAAAATCATTGTCGCCAGATTTTGTAACAACGTTCACGATCCCAGACAATGCTTGGCCATGCTCTGCGTTGAATGACCCTGATATAACTTGGAGCTCTTGGATGGACTCATTTTCAATACGCAGCCCAGAGCTTCCATCGTAGTCGTCTGTCACGCGAATTCCATCAACAACATAAGAGACCTCGGATGCGCGCCCACCGCGAATATGAATGGCGCCATTATTCCCAACATTGACCCCTGCCTGGAGCTGAATGATGTCATTGACTTCTTGCACAGGCAATTTCTCAATTTCCTCACTACTTACCCTAGCTTCCGAACTTGTAATATCTTTGATCACAGCCTGCCGTTCGGCAACAACAACTAATTCATCCCCTTCAACTACACCAGACCGTAGCGCTATGTCTTGTTGAGTCGTCAGATCGGTACGTACAACCACATTTTGCACCGTCACGGGTTGATATCCAATGTAACGGATTTCTAATTCATACGTTCCTGGGGCAACATTTAAGATTAGGTATTCACCATCCAAATCTGCCGATGCACCTATGGTCGTCCCTTTTATCGAAACCGTCGCCCCAAATAGAGGTTCATCGGTCTCGGCATCAGTGATGGTTCCAGTAATTTTACCCGATTGAGCAAACGCCAAAAAAGGGATTGTTATCCATCCAAGTGTAAGTAGTAACAGTTTCATTTTAGGCTGCCTAATTATAAATCTCTATTTCAAATGTATCGAGTAGAGCTTCGTTGATAAATGCATGCTGACTTTGCAATGCTTCCTCTACAAGAGAAGCCTTTTTTCTTTGTCGGTGCTTTTGCCTTAATCGCTCTTCAACTTTACTGTAGGCTTCAACGAAGCTTAACTGCCTGGGCTCTTTTCGGTCAAGACATTGATATATATGGTATTCGTTGGATGAATATTCCAAAACTGAAGAGTTGTCTCCTACCTCAAGTCTGGCAATTTGTTGGGCTTGCGTACCAAAGGAATTAATAGGCTTGTAACCTAAAACTCCCTTTAGAAGGCGATCTTGTGGATCAGAGCTATGCTTTGTGATAAGGTCTACCATGCTGGCTCCATTCTCTAATTCTTTATGAAGCATATTTGCAAGGTTTTTATCCTCTACCTTTAGACGCCTCAATTTCACTTTAAGAGGATCGATATACTGATTTCTGTTTGTCTGATATTCATCAATAATCGCATCCTCACTAGGGGTAAACGATTCATCTATTTGTTTTAAGGCCAACGATTCAAGTTCCATTGCGAATGTTTCTTCGATTGATGCTGTAATCTCCGGTTCATTGTCAAGTCCATTGCGCAGCCCCATTTCATACAAGTAGTGACGATATGCTAAGGCTTTTATAAGTTTATTAAAAGCGCTTTTAGTGGACAAAAATATTGATTCTCTCTCGGGGTTCAAGCCAAACTCATTAGCAAAATCGGACATTGAAAATTGAAAGTCCTTATACCTAAGTAAATACGTATTGTCTTCTTGGTTCAAATCACCAATGTTTACTTGCGACTCTTGCATTTCAAATAGTTTATTGACTTTGTTCACAGCCACCTCTGATGAGTCAAGAAACGATTGAAGATGTGCTCTTTCTAGAAGTTCTTCTTTTTTCCCCTTCACATAACTGTAGATTTGAGGCTTCGCACGAGCAAACTGTTGCTGTGTTAGGATGGGTGTTTGTACACGATCTGTCACTTTTATGATGCTATACCCCTGAGCTGTTCGAACGGGAGAGGATACTTCACCGACAGATAGCCTGTAGGCGACGTCCTCAAATCCAACGTCCATTTCATCAATCGAGAAATATCCAAGATCTCCACCATTTGAGGCTAGAGTTGGGTTTTTGAACACCTCTCTGGCTAAGGACTCAAATGACTCTCCTTGTGCCAATCTCTTTTTTAATGCTATTGCTCCATCCCTTGAGGATGCAATAAGATGTGAAGCTTTGATTTTGGTATTAAATCTTAAGAACGCTTCATTTAGGTCTTCTTCAAGCACTTCTACATCAGCAACAATAAATCTTTCCCGAACTTCTTCGTTGATCACTCTCCTTCTTACACGCTTTAGCCTTCTTTGTCCTTCTTCTGTTTGATGCAGTCCTTGTTCCTTCGCATGATTCGCAAGGATATACCTGCTCAAATCATTCATTAAAAGTGCACGACGGGTGCGAGCATCGGGAACCAAAGCCTGCCCAGTTTTAAAATAGGCTTCATTAAATGTGTTTGTGAATTCTGTTGTCGTGATATCATAGTTACCCACTCCAGCAAGGACATCTCTGGATCTCTCTGGTTCACGATCACACTGAGCGAGCCCAAACACGCAAATCAGTATGCTACAGACAACGTTGCTACTACATCGTTTACTCGGAATCAATGGCATATATCTGTCATGCACCTTTGCTTACTTCTATCATGAACCTTGCAACTACTCAACCGTCACTGACTTGGCAAGATTCCGCGGCTGATCCACATCACACCCACGATTGACTGCGATATAGTAAGATATTAACTGCAGTGGAATCACTGTAAGCAGTGGACTTAGGACGTCTTCTGTGGAGGGTATCTCGATAGTAAACTCAGCAAGATTCTTGACCTCTTCGTTGCCCGGATTGGTCACCGCAATCACCCGTCCTTTTCGAGCGCGAACTTCCTCGATGTTAGAGATCATCTTGTCATTTGTATGATCTGTTGCAGCAATCACCACAACCGGCATTAGTTGATCAATCAATGCAATAGGCCCATGTTTCATCTCAGCTGCTGGATACCCCTCAGCATGGATGTAGGAAATCTCCTTGAGTTTCAAAGCTCCCTCCAGTGCGATCGGGAAATTGAGCGTTCGGCCGAGATATAAAACGTTTGGCGCATAGGTAAAATGCTTCGCCATCTCTTGGATTTGATCAGCCTGAGCCAAAATTTGCTCGATTTTGCTAGGAATGCGAGCCAATTCGTCGATGTATTCGGCATAACGCTCATCTGTGATCGTCTGGCGGCGACGTGCAAGCATCAATGCCATTGTCGTGAGCACGACGACTTGCGAGGTAAAGGCTTTGGTAGAGGCTACGCCAATTTCTGGGCCTGCGTGAGTAAAAACTCCAGCATCGGTTTCACGGGCAATCGTAGAACCCACCACATTACAAATCCCAAGGGCTGTTGCGCCTCGGCTTTGAGCTTCTCGAAGGGCTGCAAGAGTATCAGCCGTTTCCCCACTTTGGGAAATAGCAATCAACACGTCCCCTTCCCCCATCAGCGGTTCGTTATATCGAAACTCTGATGCGTACTCCACTTCGGTGGGGATTTTAGCGAGGTGCTCGAAGAGATATTCTCCGACAAGCGCGGCGTGCCATGAGGTTCCGCAAGCGGCAATCGTCAATCGTTTCACCGAGAGCAATTCATCCATCACATCTGTTAATCCACCTAGCTGAATCGTGTGTTCATCAAATTGGACGCGGCCACGCAAGCAGTCCATGATCACTCTCGGTTGCTCAAAAATTTCCTTGAGCATGAAATGGGGGTAGTTGTCTTTCTCAATCGCCTCAAGACTCATCGCCAGCTCATGCACTTCTTTCGTAATTGGCTCGTCTGTAATGGTTTTGATCTCGTACCCATCGTGACGCACAATGGCCATCTCACCATCGTCAAGATAAATCACTTTGGATGTATGCTCTATCATGGGCGAGGCATCCGAGGCAATAAACATCTCCCCATCTCCTAGGCCGAGCAGCAAAGGGGATCCCTTTCGCGCCACATAAATCCGATCGGGCTCATCAAGGTTGACGATGGCGAGTCCATAAGTCCCAACAATTTGCTGTAGGGCCAATTGAATCGCACCTTCAAAATTCACTGCACCGTCATTGTAAATCTCCTCGATAAGATTGACCACGACCTCCGTATCGGTCTCACTTTGGAAGGTGTAACCTTTCTCCTGGAGGGATGTTTTTAGTGCATGGTAATTTTCGATAATGCCATTATGAACCAGTGAAATTCGTCCATTTTGGCTAGAATGCGGATGTGAGTTACCATCATTCGGCTCACCATGAGTTGCCCATCTCGTATGGCCAATGCCTAATGTACCCTTGGGTGAGGTTGTCTCCAGTTTTTTGGCTAAAGCATCCACCTTACCCTTCCCTTTGACTAGCTCGAGCTTCCCATTGAGTATCACGACCCCAGCCGAGTCATACCCACGGTATTCAAGCCTTTTGAGTCCCTGAGTGAGAATGGGTGAGGCTTCCTGGTGACCAATATATCCTACGATTCCACACATTGTTGCTGGGGTTGGTGCTAGATTTGGCTGATTTTAAACACTAGAACGGATTACAACTCTTGTGCTGTTCAAAGTACGCTTCTTCGTGTTACTCAAACAAGAAAAATGAGTTTATATTGTCCTCTATGTCGAAAACCTACACGGTATTGATTGCTGACTCATTGGCCATGAGGCAGGATTTCCAGCCTTTCACACTCACAAGGCCGGGCTGGGATTTGAGAATAGGGCTTGGAACACTTCTTGAAAAGTGGCAATGGCTGTTTGGAGCTCAAGGGTCTGTGGTGGGTATTGTGCCAGAACCACTGAAAGGACTTTTTGACGGCGTGTGTGAAAACAATGTTGAGGCCTTCGTGGGTGCAAGAGCCGAGGACACCTCTAAACATGAATGGATTATTCTTGACTCTCGTGTACTTCCCTCCAAAGATATCTTAGAATGGGCGCTCCAGGAATCAAGCCAGGACCAAAACAATCTTTTGGTAGATAACCAGGTGTTGGGAGTCAAAGCTAGCGATTCTATGGTGGCGACTCAGTCTGTCAAAGCAATATTGAACGGTGCACTCGATGACACACGTAAGGGTGAACAACCCCAACATGAATTGTCTCAACAGGTAGAAGGACGAATACTCCACCATCTATGGGATTTATTTGTACACAATGGTGATGAGATCCAAGCCGATATTACCAATGATAGGGTCCCAGAAGCCCTAGGACTTAAAACGGCCAAAGCTTCTAAGCTACCTCGCGGGGTCGTATGTGATAATCCTAGTGGGTTATGGCTTCACCCGTATGCTGTCATCGAACCAGGAACGGTTTGTATTACCACTGAAGGACCTATTATTGTAATGGACGGTGCTCATGTAAAGGCTGGAAGTATGTTGCGTGGTCCTTTGGTAATTGGGCACCACACGTCAATTAGTATGGGATCGAAGCTCTATGGAAACACCACAATTGGACCTTGGTGTAAAGTAGGTGGAGAGGTAAAGAATTCGATTTTCCACTCCTACAGCAATAAGGGGCACGAAGGGTATTTAGGGAATTCGGTGGTGGGTCAATGGGTTAATCTAGGGGCTGATACCAATACGAGCAATCTTAAAAACAATTACGGATTCGTACGTATATGGAATATGGCTGCCATGGATTGGATTGAATCAAAGCAGCAATATGCAGGTTGCTTTTTAGGAGACCATACCAAAACCTCTATTAATACAATGCTAAATACAGGAACCGTCACTGGGGTATCCGCCTTTATTTTTGGCAGTGGATTTCCACCAAAGTTTATCCCTTCGTTTGCTTGGATGGATGCCAGTAAACCCAATGAATCCACGACGTATGATATTGACAAAGCCATTGTGGATATGGAGCGTATGATGAGCCGGCGTGGTGTTGAAACACAAGAAGTCTACAAGGCTCATATGCTTTCCCTTTACAAAGGCCAGCAGAATAGATCATCCTCATGAGTGATTCATCGAAAGAGGGAGTAACCTGGCTGTCTTGGGCGTTATTTATTGTCATTGCATTCACTTGGGGAAGCTCTTTCATCTTGATGAAACGTGGGCTCCTCACCTTCTCACCCGTCCAAGTGGGGATGTTACGTGTGACGTTGGCGGGTGGTTTCTTGCTACTTACCTCCTTTAAACGACTCGGCGCATTAAATCGGAAGAATGCTCTGCCATTGGCCGTTGTAGGCATTATCTCTGTCTTTTTCCCCTACATGATGTTCCCCATGGCTGTGACGAAAATTGATAGTGGACTTGTTGGCATCTTAAACTCCCTTGTACCTCTATTTACATTACTAATTGGCGTGATTTGGTTTCGTACGACTGTGACCTGGCGAGCTGTCCTGGGAATTGGTTTGGGATTAGCCGGAGC
This sequence comes from Balneolaceae bacterium, assembly GCA_031581145.1. Lineage (GTDB taxonomy): Bacteria > Bacteroidota > Rhodothermia > Balneolales > Balneolaceae > UBA8296. Next base: position 926 of record JAVLBP010000013.1, on the reverse strand, counting down.
GGTATGGCTCTTGATCCCTGGTGTGGAAATCGAGGCTGCCTTTGTGCTGTTTGGCCTTCTTCCGGTGATTGCGGGTGTAGGCTATGCCATTGGGGTTAATACCGTGAACCGATACTTAAAAGAGATGCATCCTTTAGAGGTTACGACATGTAGCCTCGCTTTTGCGATGGGGCCCGCATTAATCGTCCTCTTTGCGACGGACACGGTCGGTGTGATGATGGCATCACCGGTAGGATGGCAGTCATTAGGGTATGTCGCTATATTAGGTATTGCTGGAACCTCCATGGCAAATTTTGCATTTAACCACCTTATCCGAACGACTGGATCACTGTTTTCATCTAGTGTAACCTATGCGATTCCCGTTGTTGCTCTTTTTTGGGGGTTTTTGGATGGTGAGCAAATTGGGTGGGTAGAAATTGCAGGGATGTTGATGATTTTGGCAGGTGTATGGTTGGTCAATACCCGCAAGCGTGCTCAATTGTCAAAAACACACGCTTTGGAGCCTAAGCCTGTCACCAAAACTCCACGGTAATCCAACAGCGATGATATGCAGTAATGACAAATGCAGCTCGTGGACTTCTCATCTGTAACTGATTGACCTAGGCTTATGACCATGAATACGCACCCAAAATTACTTGTGAATATCGATCACGTCGCGACCCTTCGAAATGCTCGTGGCGAAGGGTTCCCAGACCCCGCTCGGGCTGCTGGAATTTGTGAGGCGGCGGGTGCCGATGGCATTGTGTTCCATTTGCGAGGTGATCGCCGGCACATTCGTGATGAAGATCTTCCAGCTCTCAAGGCCATGGTAAAAGGCACGCTTGATTTTGAAATGGCTGCCACGCAAGAAATGGTTGACCTGTGTATCGATCTCGAGCCCTCACTTTGCACACTTGTCCCCGAAGGCAGAGAGGAGTTAACCACAG
>JAVLBP010000012.1:0-38699 GCA_031581145.1 Balneolaceae bacterium | reverse complement strand
TCGTGGGTCGAATCCAGCGAGCTAGTCTATTCCCTTGTTGTTTGTGCCACTGTTGCCTATTTCCTTGTTGTGAGCCGATACTCTGCTCAACGGTTTGCACTACGGCTCGAGCCACCAACAATGTCAAGGTCATGAGCCCAGAATTAGCTATAATCGCTGCCAAGCCGCCACCCAATGTGGCCATCATCAACCAATAGGTAGTCAATGCATTCCAAATCAAGCATGCCAAAAAGACCCATAATCGACATTTCTGCGCAATTCGTGGATTTGTACTAAATAGTAAAACCTGAAGGTCAAGCCATCCCAAAAAAAGCATAAAGGGCAAATCGATGGGCGGAAACGAGATTGCCAAGAAGACACCCGCTCGCACAGCAATCCAGTGTGGTGACCCAGACCACCATTCTTGAATCATCATCCGTAGAGGAGTTGTTATTTTGCCTGAACTCATGCGTTTGTGGTCTTATTTGTGTCTTTTGAGTCTTTTGTGTCTATTGGCTCTCTTGACTCTCTTGGCTCTTCAGTGTACCCCTTTGGAGCGACCACCACCACAAACTCCCCTTTGATTTTGGTCTCTTGCAACATGTCCTGCACATCCTCAACACGACCCCGAAGCTGTTCCTCAAACTGCTTGGTCAGCTCTCTACACACACATAACCACCGCGAGGGTCCTGCGACTTCATGCAATTCCTTCACCAATCGCTCAATTCGATGTGGGCTTTCATAGACAACCGTGGTAACGTCTCGATCGGCAAGTTGTGAAAGTCGGGTCGCTCGCCCTTTTTTATGGGGTAAAAACCCCTCAAAGTGGAACTGCTCGCTAGGCAAGCCACTGCTTACTAGTGCAGTGGTCAAGGCGTCGGCGCCGGGAATGGCACGCACGCGCAACGAGCGATCCATAACTCGTCGCTGATGCACAGCTCTTGCGAGCAAAAATCCAGGATCAGAAATCCCAGGGGTTCCTGCATCGGTAATCACCGCAATCGACTCCCCCCGCAGTAGTCGCTCAAGAACCCCTTCCACACGTCGATGCTCATTATGTTGATGCATCGAAAACAAGGGAGTGGAGATGCCATGAGCTTCCATCAATCGCTTACTTGTACGGGTGTCTTCACAGCCAACGGCGGTTACACTGCGTAAGATCTCTATAGCTCGTGCAGAGATATCGCCGAGGTTACCAATAGGTGTTGCGACCAGATAAAGTGTGGAAGGTTCAACCGTCATAAACGGAGTGACTAAAAAGTGGTAATTTCAACACAATATAACGTTAACCATTTGCAAGCATGAACTCTTTCCAACCTTCAGGGATCCATCACCTAACCTTACGAGTCAATCGAATCAAAGAAGCGGATGATTTTTATCAACGTGTTTTGGGCTTTGAGTTAGTGAGAAAAATGGGTCAAAGCATGAGTGTATTCCGCATAGGAGAGCAGGATACATTAGTTTTGGTCGAAGCCGAAACGTCTTATGATGCGGAATCAAGGGACTTTCGGATGGATCATTTTGGGTTTTACCTTGACACCCCAGAGCAAGTGGATGAGCTTGCTGAAAAGCTCCAAGAAGAGGGAATTCGTCCTGTTAGCGGACCCGCAAATCGAAAGCATGGACGGTTTTTCTTCATCACAGACCCTGATGGAAATATGATTGAGTTTTTTAGTGAAAAGGAATACGCTACAAGGTCAAAATAATGTGCCCGTGGGTAGGTTTGGCTCACGTTGTGTCGTTAAACAAGAAATGGCTTGGCGTTGGTGACGTGTAAACGTGCAGAACTGTATCTTTGTCATACTCCAAAAACGCACCAACCTGTGTTATACCTTTGGCATGACTTTTGCCACTTATCAACAATGTCATCGGTTATGACATCAAGAATTTAATACCCAATTACTAAAACCAACCTGTGAGTAAACGAATCCATGAGTGAAGAGTTGACCCCCGAAGAAGCCCAATCTGAACAACACCAGGATCACAACGACGAGCACTCCGAGCATTCCGAGCATGTAGACGAAGGTTCGACGGACTCTACTGCGCACACAGATGCGCAAGAAACAGATACATCGCACACAGATGCGCAAGATGATTCTTCAGAAGAGTCAACACCTGAGCCCACACCTGAGGAACAAATCGCATCTCTGAAAGATCAGTTACTTCGCAAAAATGCAGAAATGGACAACATGCGTAAGCGTCAGCAGAAAGAGCGCATTATCGTGTTTGAGCAGGCACAAGCCGCTGCGATTGAGGCCTTTTTACCGGTGAATGACGATCTTCTTCGCACACTTCAAGCCATTGAGCCGTCCGAAGAGACCAAAGCAATCCAGGAAGGGATCGAGCTTGTGGCCGGCAAGTTCCAAGGGGTGTTGGAGAAATATGGGGTGGAAGCGATCACAGAAATAGGGGTCCCCTTTGATGTGAATCTTCATGAAGCGCTCATGAGACAACCTGCCCAAGAGGGTGTACCGTCAGATCAGGTGCTGGAAGTACTCGAAAATGGATATAAACTAGGTGAGCGAGTCATTCGCCACGCAAAAGTGATTGTTAGTGAGTAAACGAGATTATTACGAGGTATTAGGAGTTGCAAAAGGGGCGTCCGAGGCGGAGCTAAAGAAAGCGTACCGCAAACTCGCCATGAAGTACCATCCTGATCGCAACAAAGGGGATGATGAGGCGGCGAAGAAATTCAAAGAGGCCTCCGAAGCCTACGAGGTGCTTCGTGACCCAGCCAAACGTCAACAATACGATCAATTTGGACATGCAGCGGCTGGAGCCGGTGGCTTTAGTGGCGGAGCGGGCTTTGATGATGTCCCCTTTGAAGACATTTTTAGCCGATTCAGCGACATCTTTGGCAGCGATATGTTCGGTGGAGACGCCTTTGGCGGTGGTCGAGCGGGAGGAAGCCGTCGTAGCCGTTCAACGGGTCAACCGGGATCCGATCTAAAAATCAATGTGGCCCTTACGCTTGAAGAAATTGCCCTTGGTGCCGAAAAAACGCTCAAAATACGTAAACAAACCACCTGCTCAAGTTGTAATGGGACAGGCGCCAAGACCGATTCGGATTACCAAACTTGTTCGACATGTGACGGAATAGGCGAGGTTCGTCAGGTATCACGCACCATGTTTGGTCAGTTTGTCAACGTTCAACCGTGTCCAACATGCCAAGGGGAAGGGCGCATTATCAAGAATAAATGTGCTGAATGTAATGGCGAAGGGCGTGTCAAAGGGGAGGAGACCATTAAAGTGACCATCCCAGCTGGCGTGAGCAATGGCAATTATATTACGCTGCGGGGAAGTGGAAATGCTGGGGCTCGAGGCGGCCCCCCGGGAGATCTCATTGTTTTGATCCAAGAAAAAGAGCACGAATCGTTCGAGCGTGATGGCAACAACATTATTTACGACCTCGATCTATCGATCCCGGATGCTGTTTTAGGTACCGAGATTGAAGTGCCCACACTCAAGGGAAAAGCAAAGGTTAAAATTGATGCTGGCACCCAGCCAGGGAAACTGCTCCGCATGAAAGAGAAGGGGATCCAAGGGCTCAATCAATCGGGGACTGGGGATCAAATCATCCGCGTGAATGTCTTTATTCCCGAAAGCTTAACATCTGATGAGAAAGCCTGGTTTTCGAAGCACGCCGACTCTGACTCCTTTGACCCAAAACATAAGGAGCAGGATGGCAAAGGATTTTTCTCAAGGGTAAAGGATGTGTTTCAGTAGGGAGCTCTGGGTGGGCGATTGACGAGCGCCCAAGAGGGGAGAAGACAAAGCTTCCTACTCCATCCTCAAATTTTGAGATTTGGCTCGACTTTCGTCAGCCATATCCGCGTGGTATTGCGTCAACAGATCGGTCAAATCGGACCGATGGGATGTTAACATCCGAATCGCAAGCAGTCCTGCATTTTTAGCCTTGCCAATACCTACTGTGGCTACTGGAATGCCGTTAGGCATCTGAACAATTGAGTACAAACTATCCTCACCACCTAAGTCTTTCGTTGCAACCGGGACACCAATCACAGGAAGTGTTGTGTGAGACGCCAGCATCCCCGGCAAATGGGCAGCACCACCAGCCCCTGCGATAATGGTGACGAGGCCCCGACCTCCCGCTTTTTTCGCATAATCTGCCATGTCATCTGGGGTGCGGTGTGCCGAGACAACCTTCGTCTCAAACGGTACACCAAATTGCTTCAATATCTCCGCAGCCTCTTTCATGACGGGCCAATCCGAATCACTACCCATCACTATCCCAACCAATGGATACGAAGATATCACGGTTGTTGTGGTTTCGTTTGTAGACTGTGTATTTGTCGTGGCTTCGTTTGTCGTGTCGCTGTATTCAACAGCGCCTGATGATTGTGAAGTTTTACTCATAATACCTTCAACATAACGTTTTTTTACCCAAACACACGCTGGTGGACTACAACCGCAATCCATCCACCCAGGATTTCCCTTGTTTGAAGAGCGTATCCACATCATCGCCCAAAAGGGTTAGGTGTCCCATCTTTCGACCAGGTTTGCTCTGCGCCTTCCCATAAAGATGAAGCTTTGCGTTGTGTTCAAGCAGATCAACCGCGCCATCTAGCTGTGCGGGACGCTCCTCGGTGCCTAAAATATTGATCATAACCGCCGCAGGGACCCTCATGTCGGTGGATCCAAGCGGGGTAGAGGTGACAGCCCGCATATGATTATCAAACTGCGAACTCTCGCACGCCTCAATCGTGTAATGCCCTGAGTTGTGGGGTCGTGGAGCAGACTCATTCAACAAGAGCTCTCCTGAGTCTGTTAAAAAGAACTCAAAGGCGAACAGCCCCACGCCATCAATGGCTTCCATAGCGGCCATCGCTAGCTCTTGCGCTTTAGATTGAATCGATGCCTCAACCGGTGCAGGCGCAAGAACGGCTGTACAAATCTGTCCCGTTTGAATGGTTTCGCAACAAGGATAGACAACCATCCCGTACTCATGTCGAGCCACTTGAACTGCTAATTCCTTCACGAACGGAACCATCGCCTCAGCAAGGATTTCATGCCCTTCACCTCCGGCATCCCCACCCAAGGACAGGAATCCCTCCTGAGCTTCCTCCATGGACGACACCACACGATTGCCATATCCGTCATACCCCCCTTTGGAGGATTTTAGGACAAAAGGCCAACCATGAGTCTCCCCAAAAGTGGCAAAGTCTTGTGGGGTTGACACAATCTCAAACGGCGCGACGGGAATCCCAGCTGCTTGAAAGGTCGATTTTTCCTTCCATTTTGACTCTACAGCCTCAAAACTGGCCGGGCTTGGGTAGATAGGCACGCCCGTGCGGTCCACAACCTGATGAAGCACCTCTGAGGACAAAAATTCATTCTCTAGGGTAATGACATCGCAGGTTTCGGCAAATGCTGTCAATGCATCTACATCCTCAAAAGATCCGGTATGGCTTAGTGGGCTCATCCACTGCAGAGGTTCCGCAGCGGGTCGGTCGCTATAACTGGCTACCCGCCATCCGTATCGGAACGCTTCTTGAGCCGACATTTTTGCCAACTGACCGGAACCAAGAAATCCAATGACGTAATCGGCTCGAAGGTTTAGTGATTTGCCCATGGTATGGAATCGCGTAAAGTTTGATATTATCTCAGCACTAAATGCCTATGGATTACCACCAGAAGTTACAACAGACAAAGCAAAGATTTGAAGAGCTAAACCAGCAACTCTCAGATCCATCGGTCTTTGATGACCCTAAAGCGTATGCTGAGTTAACTCGTGAGCATACCCAACTCAAGAACTTGGTTGAAGAATTTGATCGCTGGTCCGTCGTGCACAACGCGATTACGGAACACGAAGAGCTTATCGAAGCTAATGAAGACCCTGAGCTCACAGATCTTGCCCATGAGGAGCTCAAAGAGCTAAAGCCGGAGTTAGCGTCGTTGGAGGAATCTTTGCAAGAACAGCTCATTCCAAAAGACCCAGAAGATTCAAAGAATTGTATTGTAGAGATACGTGCTGGCACGGGAGGCGATGAGGCGGCAATCTTTACAGGGGATTTGTACGAAATGTATCGACGGTATGCCGATGACATGGGATGGTCCCAATCGATTTTGTCTCTAAATTACTCCGAGAAAGGAGGATTCAAAGAGGTCGTTTTTTCGCTGCAGGGGGGCGATGCGTTTGGGCAAATGAAATATGAAAGTGGCGTCCACCGTGTGCAGCGTGTTCCCGAAACCGAATCTCAAGGTCGAGTCCATACCTCTGCCGCCACGGTAGCTGTGCTCCCAGAAGCCGATGAAGTAGATGTTCATATTGACCCCAAGGATCTCCGTATTGATACGTTTCGCTCAAGTGGGGCGGGGGGACAACATGTCAACAAAACCGACTCTGCCATTCGCATCACCCACGTTCCATCGGGTATGGTGGCCGAGTGTCAGGAGGAGCGATCGCAACACAAGAACAAGGATAAAGCACTTATTATGCTGCGAAGTCGCATGTTTGAGCAAGAGCTGGAGAAACAGCGTGCTCAGCGTGAAGCCCACCGTCGATCTCAGGTCTCGACGGGCGATCGCTCTGCCAAAATTCGCACCTATAATTTCCCACAAGGTCGAATGACCGACCATCGAATTTCGTTAACACTCTACAACTTAGATGATATCATGAAGGGAGACTTACGCAACATCATCAAGTCCCTTCGAATGCACGATCATCTCGAAAAAATGCAGCAAATCTCATGATTAAACCCCTTGGAGCCCACGTGAGCGCCTCAGGAGGCGTTGGCAATGCACCCATCAATGCGCATGACATTGGCGCAGATGCCTTTGCCTTTTTTACCAAAAACCAAAAGCAGTGGAAAGCTCCACCTCTCAAAGAGGAGGATATTGAGAGCTTTGGCGCAGAGCTTACCAACGCTGACATCAATCCGAACCATGTGTTGCCTCATGACAGCTATCTCATTAACCTAGGTCACCCAGAGGCTCAAAAGCTCGCGATCTCTCGAAAAGCCTTTTTGGTGGAAATGGAGCGTGTAGAGCAGTTGGGGATCACGTTATTAAATTTTCATCCGGGGAGTCATCTCAAACAAATTACCGAAGAAGAGTGTCTTGAGCGGATTGGTGAGTCGGTCAACCGTACGCTAGAGGCGACATCTACAGCTGTTGCCGTGCTCGAGTGTACGGCAGGGCAGGGGAGCAACCTTGGATATAAGCTCGAGCATCTTGCAGCCATTATGGGGATGATCGACCAGAAAGAACGTGTGGGGGTGTGCATAGATACAGCGCATGCGTTTGCCGCTGGCTATGCCATCCATGAGAAGTCAGGATTTGATGAGTTTTGGGCTGAATTTGATGAATTGATCGGCTTTGACGCCTTAAAAGGACTCCATCTTAATGATTCCAAGAAAGAGCTCGCCTCCCGCGTGGATCGCCATGCACCCCTTGGGGATGGATTTATTGGGTGGGGAACATTCGAATGGATCATGCAGCACGAGAAAATCCAAGATGTGCCGATGATCCTGGAGACGCCTGAGCCTGATCGCTGGGCTGACGAGATTACTCAGCTTCGGTCGTTTGTGCCGAGCTAGGAATCATCATCAGAGGGATTTTTTGGATTCGTGCAAACTCTGCGGCGACCGGCTTGGCAAGAAGCCACTCAAAAAAGGAGAGTCGATTTCTACTGAGGATAAGCAACGTGTTGGGTTTGTCAGCTAGATATCCCTCCACGCCGTCTAGAAAATCTTGAGAATGGATTAATTGCACACTAATCTCATAATTGAGTTCACTCTCCAGGGTCATACGTGACTTGTGCAACGTTTGAATGTTGTCTTTCGGGACTTTGATATGAATGCATTCAAAATCGGCACCCAGCGCATTGGCAAAGGTTTTGGCCCGTTTTAATAACACCCGATCTTGCTCACGAAAGTCGGTGGCATAGACAATATGGTCCCAGGATGTGGAGGTCTCATTGGATGAAATCGCGATCGTTGGGACGGGGCTTTCCACAATGAGTTGGTTGGTGATATTACCAAATAACCCCTTGGAGCCTGATTCATCGACCTCGAATCCAAGGACCAACAAAGAGCTTGGGTTCGATTTTACCAACGATAATAGCGTGGCTACCGTCGACCCCTCCACGGCATGGATCTCGATGGGGATATGTTGATAGGGTTCGCGGGCTGCATAATCCTCCTTGATCACCGACAAGGTGTGCAGTGCACCCTCTTTTCCAGCCTCCATATGTGACTCTTTGCGCCCCGAAAACTCATACGGTGGTTTCACAATATGGGTGAGGTTTACCGACGCACCCATGGCGCTAGCCAACCGAAAGCCCATATCAAGAGCGGTATCCGTTGTTTCGGAAAAGTCCACAACAATCCAAACGGTGGACGCAAATTGAAAAATGGATTCTGTCTCAACGACAGGTTTTGCTTTAATCATGTCCCCTTACTGGCACAGATGGATGCGTTTTCCATCCGTGCGAATCACGATGTCTTCTCAATTTACTTTTTTTCACCAACTTCACAAGGGTGACATGTTTCACCAACTTTACAAGGGTGACATGTTTCACCAATTATTCAAGGGTGACATGATCTGTCACTCATGGTTTGTATTTTGATTCAGTGTGTTTATCAAACGTGTTGAAACTCAATGATCTATGGAACATTATGGATAATATGACCTTGCTTTTAACCCTCATGGTAGGTGTAATGGTGCTTTTAACCGCGACGCTTGTTTGGGCGCTAAGGCGCGGTGGCGGCAACGTTGGCTCACAAGACCAGGTAGCAGCGCTTACCCAACAACATTACCAAGACCGTGAGGCTCTTCAACAAAAGCTTGCGGATGCAGAGACTCAAATTGCACTCAAAGATCAAACCATTGCTTCCCTGCGCGAGGACCTTGAGCAAGAGTCCAAACGTCTCATGGAGCTTCACGAGCAAAACAAGCTGCAATTTGAACAGTTAGCCTCCAAGATTCTTGAGGAGAAATCGGAAAAATTCAGCAAACAAAACAAAACTCAGATCGAGCAAGTATTAACCCCACTCAACGACCGCATCAAGGAGTTCAAGGAGAAAGTGGAACGGGTACATCAAGAAGATGCCAAACAGTATGTGAAGCTAGAGCATCAACTCGCATCAATAAGCAAGCTTAATGAAAGTATGATGCAGGAGGCCAAAAACCTCACCAACGCGCTAAAGGGAGACGTCCAAACCCAAGGGGCTTGGGGTGAGATGATCCTCCAAACTATTCTAGAGCGATCAGGCCTAAGAGAAGGTAAAGAGTATGAAACCCAAAGCTCGTACACTACGGAAGATGACCAACGACTACGCCCCGACGTGATCGTACGGCTACCACAAGAACGATTTATCGTCATTGATTCAAAGGTGTCGCTCAACGCATATGAAGCCTACGCTTCGACGGATGAGCCAGCTGAGCAGGAGCGTCATTTAAAAGCTCATGTTCAGTCACTCAAAAACCATGTCTCTGGCCTAAGCAAAAAGGACTACGACAAAATTCATGATCAACAAAGCCCTGATTATGTCTTGATGTTTGTTCCAATTGAGGCCGCCTATACCGTTGCACTTTCTCGAGAGGAATCGCTTTACACTGATAGTTTTGACAAACGCATTATCATTGTGAGCCCTACGACATTAATGGCAACACTTGCGACCGTGGATACGATGTGGCGCCAACAACGCCAGACGGAGAATGCACTCAAAATTGCTGATCGAGGAGGCAAACTTCTGGATAAACTCTACAATTACCTAGATAGTTTTAAGTCGATTGGTCAGCGCCTTGACCAAGCTAGATCGAGTTACGATGAGGCCCTTGGTCGGTTATCAGATGGACATGGGAACCTCGTGTGGCAAGCGGAGCAGCTCAAACAATTGGGTGTATCTTCGTCAAAAGAGTTGCCAGAAGGCTTTAGCCAGGAAGATGCTCCGTTGATAACGTCGACCAAGGATGGCGATTCGGCATCGTCGACTGAAACATCAAATGATGACCCTGTGTAGGGTGATCGCACGAAAAACGCCATGCTAGAAGCGCCAACGCACCTTGAGTTGGGTTGCTTGAGCGGCGATGCGTGCTCGAGCGTGGGGCTCCATACTTTATGTCCCCTAAGAGTGGATGTCCAGCTTCGGCAAATTGGACTCTAATTTGATGACTTCTTCCCGTAACGAGTTCGACACGAAGAAGACTTTTATCCTGATGTGCAATATCCTGAGTCACAAGAAGTCGCTTGTAATGGAGTCGCGCACGTTTTGTCTTGTCTCCGCCGCCATCTTTTCCCGACGAGCGATTGGTCTTGCCATCTTTATGAATAAACCCCTCTAATGTGCCTTTTGCAGAGGGTGTTCCATGCACCCACGCGAGGTATTCTTTACGGACGGTCCTTGCGCGAATTTGTTCCGACAACCGTGAAGCTGCCTTCGAGGTCTTTGCCAAGACCATCACCCCCTCGACGTTACGATCTAACCGATGAATCAAGCCCACAAAGGCATTGCCCGACTTTTGTTCTTTGTGAATGCGCCACGCCTTGCATATTCGGATGATGTCTGGATCGCCCGAAACATCTTCTTGAGAGAGCACGCCAGCCGGCTTCTGGACTACGAGCAAGTGATTATCCTGATACAGGATCCCAATAGGTTGTGAAGACCATGGCTTATGAATGGTCTCAACAAAGGTCGGTTGGTGTTGAGATGATGGCATGAGTCAAACGGTTCTCTTGAAGCGCTGTGAGGATCTCCGTAGGGTGTCCATCAGTTGGTCATGGATCAGCAGGTCAATCATTAGCAGTTCATACAACAGTACATCGTTCACTAGTGGGTCACTCATTGGAGTTGTGGTATCTTATGGCCATGAATCATAGCATGGACGAAGCTCATAGCGCATGACTATTCAAGAAAAAATAGCATCCTTACCGTTAAAACCGGGCGTTTATCAGTTTTTTGACGAAAAAAAAGACCTGCTCTATGTAGGTAAGGCCAAAAAACTACGCCTGCGTGTGCGCTCTTACTTTCAGGATAGCAAACATCATGATCGACGCATTCAGGTGATGATTTCCAAAATTCGTCACCTTGAAGTGATTGTCACAGATACCGAAGCTGAAGCCTTAATGCTTGAACATACGATGATCAAGACGCATCAGCCACGCTATAATATCATGTATAGGGATGATAAATCGTATCCCTACATCTGTATCACCAACGATGACCGTCCACGTATTTATCCAACTCGAACCCCTGTCCAAGACGGGAGTCGATACCTAGGCCCCTACGATCATGTTGGGCATATGAAAAAAACCTTGGACACGCTCAGGCAGATGTTTCATTTGTGCACGTGTGCGGTGTCGATAAAAACCGTCGATAAATCACGTGGCGCACCAAAATGGCGCCGATGCTTGGATGGCTATCTTGGCCATTGTTCTGTGGAGCTTCCTCAAGATGAGTACAAGGATGCCATTCGCCTCATCGAAAAAATCCTGTCTGGAAAAACAGAGCAGATCCGCCGAGAACTTCATGAGTCCATGGAAACAGCCTCAGACGCTCTTCATTTTGAATCTGCCGCCAAAATCAGAGATTCCATTCAGTCGCTAGATGTGTTTTCCCAGAAGATGAAGTTGGTCGAAGATATTACGGTCAATCGAGATCTATTTGCTATCGCACTCTCTCAAGAAATCGACGAAGCGTGTGGGGTGCTATTCCGCGTCCGAGAAGGGAAACTCATTGGTAAATTTCACCGATTTATGAAAAACCTGGGGGAGCGTACCTCTGCAGAAATCATGCAGTCGTTTGTGGAGGATTATTACACAGGTCAGCACGCAGAGATTATCCCAAACGAGGTGATGCTTAGTGAGCCTATTGAAAACCCAGAGCCCATATTAGAGTATCTTTCCAACGAGCTTGGCAAAAAAGTAAAGTGGCTTTACCCCAAAATTGGGGGCAAAAAGCAGCTCGTGAATATGGCGATCTCCAATGCAGAGTTTCAGCTCAAGCAGCGGGAGTTGGAAAAACTCGAAGCCGATCGCGATCGAACGCCCAAATCGTTGGAAGACCTCAAGACCTATTTAGGGTTGAGACGACTTCCACGACGCATGGAATGTTTTGATAATTCCAACATGCAAGGCTCTGATCCGGTGGCCTCCATGGTTTGTTTTGTTGATGGGAAACCACGTAAGTCGATGTATAAAAAATATGCGATCAAAACTGTGGTAGGGCCCGATGACTTTGCCTCCATGAGAGAGATCCTGCGGCGACGTTATGGGCGGTTAAAAAAGGAGGGAGCCCACATGCCAGATTTGATCGTCGTGGATGGTGGTAAGGGGCAACTTAGCGCAGCTGTGGAGGTTCTCGAAGAGCTTGATCTTATGGGGACGATCGAGGTCGTTGGGCTAGCCAAACGTCTGGAAGAGGTCTTTTTACCTTACAAGAAAGACTCCATATTGATCCCCAAGACGTCACCCTCGCTACGAATTTTGCAGCAATTGCGCGATGAAGCTCACCGTTTTGCCATCACATTTCACCGTGATAAACGGACCAAGCGGACCTTGAAGTCCGATCTAACCACCATCCCAGGTATTGGTGAAACGACCTCAAAGAAGCTTTTGCGCACATTTGGATCGGTCCAGTCGGTTCGTCATGCCTCCCTTGCAGAACTACAAGAATCAATTGGAAAAAAAATGGGTAGTCGCGTATACGAAGTGATGCAACAAAAGCGTTAAGGGTTCGTAATTTGGACTATGGCACTACATTCACTTCATCAATCCTCGGACATATCACGCTCATCGCTAAGCGACAATGAGTTGGTGGCGCTTTATCGCAAAAAGCATGACCACTTAGCGTTTAATGAGCTTTTTCGTCGACACCAGTCCAAGATCTATTCCTACATCTTCAGCATGGTTCAAGATGAGGATCAGGCCAATGATCTTTTCCAAGAAACCTTCTCCAAAGTCGTTCAAAAGATGGGCGATTCTTACAACGAGCAAGGAAAATGGATTGCGTGGGTGATGCGCATTGCTCATAATGCGACGATTGATTTTATCCGAAGACACAAGCGGTTTGTGGACGTCGCTGGCACAGGGGATGAGGAATCATCTAGCGATTATTTTGACCGCCTTAGTGATCCCGACCAGGTGGCGGCCGATGACAAGATGGCTCAGCGCGAGGATATTGATGAACTTTTTGAGCACCTAGCCTCGCTTCCACAGGAGCAGCGGATGGTTGTGGTGTTGCGCCATTTTTATGATTTATCATTCAAAGATATTGCCGAAATGACCGATGTGAGTATCAACACAGCGCTTGGACGAATGCGTTATGCGCTGATTAACCTGCGAAAGTCTTTGGAGACTTCGCAAGAGTCGAACCCTTATCAATCTACCCATTCTACCGACCAAGAGGCTTAACCTATGACGCCAGATCAAATGTCTTGTATTCGTTATTTAATGGATGAGATGGATCCTTCTGAGAAAATGGCTTTCGAGCGTGAAGTTGCTCAATCCTCCGATCTACAGATTGAGCTTGAATCCATGAAAGCAACCTATGCGCGGTTGTCGAAGACCAAAATGATGGACGCGCCAGACCATGTGCAAGCCCATGTTGAGCACCTCGCGTTTCTTCAAGCTCAGAAAAAACGCAGAACCAAAGGTCAAGCCCTATGGATGCGTGCAGCTGCTATCCTAGCCATGGCGGTGCTTCCAGCATCCTACCTTGCATGGCAATGGGATGGGGGGAATTCAGACGCCAGCTCAGTCGAACCGATTGCAGATGAGACTCGCAGCGTCGGTGGAGTCAACGGCGCAAGTGTAGGTACCGATGGAGGTACCGATGGACTCAGTGGATCCGCCAATCAAGCCAATCAAGCCAACAAAGCCGCCAATAGAACCGATGCTTATGCGTCTCAACAGGGATGGCTCAACGAATCCAACACCATTCAAATGGTGAATCAACCTCAATCGCCAAACCGTGTAATCCCTTGGCAATCGACGTGGAGTTTGGCTCCAAAAGCGGCAGCTTTCGCCACGCCAGATGTCCATCCATCTGGCTCTCCACTTTTTGACTCGCTCTACCAAGACAGCTACAACAAGCTTAGACGGGTTCAATCGACACCATTGACACCAAGCATGAACAATTCCGTTCAGCTCGTGGGTGCTAGAAGACCGTAGGGATCTGCCAGAAGATTCTGTTAAAAGACTCTGCCTAAATATTTTACCAGCAGAATTTGCAAAGGCCGTTTTTTAGGGGTTATTCACAATTGCTAACCTAGAATGTGGAAAGGTTCTTCTTTGACCTAGCATGACCTGGCAGTATATTTCAGCCAAATGAAGTAAACGACCAACCAAGATCTCTATGGCCAAAATTATTGCACTTGCGAATCAAAAAGGGGGGGTCGGTAAGACGACTTCAAGCATTAATTTAGCGGCCTCACTGGCGGCCATAGAGTACTCAACGCTGCTCATTGATTTTGATCCACAGAGTAACTCAACAAGTGGCATAGGAATTGAACCTCGAACAGTGGACCACTCGATTTATGAAGTCCTTGTAGGGGGCATTGACGCACCCGCAGCAATTCGTGAGACCGAAATCCCATTTTTGGATGTGATTCCAGCCAACATCAACTTAGTGGGAGCCGAGATTGAGATGGTTGACCGTTCCGACCGTGAGCACATTCTTTCCAAGGCCATAGCCTCGGTTCAGCACCAGTATGATTTTATCATCATTGACTGCCCCCCTTCATTGGGCCTTTTGACGATTAATGCGCTGACGTGTTCAGACTCAGTCATTATTCCTGTTCAATGCGAATATTTTGCCCTAGAAGGGCTTGGCCAACTGCTTAATACGATCAAAATTGTGCGTCAACACCTCAACGAGCGGCTCGAAATTGAAGGAGTCGTTCTGACGATGTTCGACAACCGGACCCGCCTGTCATCACAGGTTGCAGAAGAAGTGAAAAAGTATTTTGATGACCGTGTATTTGACACCATCGTGGTGCGTAATGTACGCTTAGCTGAGGCTCCAAGTTTCGGCAAGCCAGCCTTGCTTTATGATGCTACCTCCACTGGGGCTCAGGCCTATCTTGCATTGGCTCATGAACTCATCGACCGCAACAAGAAATGGTTCAAAAAGCATAAAAAGACTCAACAAGTCGCAACACAAGCATAATGGCGAAGAAAGCGTTAGGACGAGGATTAGGAGCCTTCTTCCCAGAGTATGAGGATGAAGCGAAGGGCTCAAACGGACAAGGGTCTCAGGGGGAGTCCAAGGCCAAACGTGGTGATAATTCTGGTGACAATTCCGGTGATAACTCTGGTGGCAATCGTAAGCAATCCCAGAGTAATACCACCTCCGCTAATACCAAAACCGCGATTCCCATTGAGCCTGCCGATCGAGTGCATCGTGTCTTGCAAGTCCCCTTAAACTCGATTCGAGCAAATCCAGATCAGCCACGACAAGACTTTCCAGAAGACTCGTTGGCAGACCTTGCGGCAAGTATTACGTTGCACGGGTTAATCCAACCCATCACCGTGCGCGCATTGGGTGAGCAGAAGTATGAGCTCATTAGTGGAGAGCGCCGGCTTCGAGCAAGTAAATTGGCTGGCTTGACAGATATCCCAGCCTACATTCGAGAAATTAACGACCAGCAGCGAATGGCGATGGCGTTGGTTGAGAATATCCAACGGGAGCAGCTCAACCCAATTGATGAGGCTTTAGGCTACGAGCGTCTAATGCAAGAGTGTGACTTCACTCAAGAACAAGTATCTACCCAAGTTGGTAAATCTCGATCGGCCGTTGCCAACATGCTTCGTTTGTTGTCGCTGCCACCTGTGGTGCAGACTGCGCTCAAAGAAGGGAAGGTCTCAATGGGGCATGCAAGGGCGTTAATTTTGCTCAAAAATGAGACCATCATGGCTACAGCAATCCAGAAAATTTCCGAAGAGGGATGGTCTGTACGGGACGTGGAGGCCTGGGCAAAGACGCAAGAGAAGAAACGTCAGCTTCAACCTACCACAAAAGCCACAAAGCTATCGCCGTTTGCCCAAGAGTTCGAAAAGAAATGCTCATCGGCGTTTGGCACCAGGGTTAAACTCCGTCCCAAAAAACAGGGAGGCGTTGTCCGCATTGAATACTACAACGACGAAGATCTCGAACGTATGCTTGAGGCGCTTCGATTCGAATCATCCTAATGGGTAGATCTTGGCGTTTCAGGGTACGACTGAACTGCACCGCTCGACCTGTTGCGCTTGTGTGGATTGCCTTGGGCCTCTCCACAAACGTGTCTCTTGCCTACACCGTCCATACAACCACCACCCCTGCAGAACACACCCCCATCACCACCGTAGAACACACCCTCCAATCGGTTCAGTCAGACACGACAAGCCCTTTTGACGCCCTTAAAGCAGAACCCACAGAGCTTACGCCTAAACAGGTGATGCGTCGCTCCATGATCCTGCCAGGTTGGGGTCAAGTGACCAATGGACAAACCTGGAAAGTCCCATTATTTGCAGGATTGTTTACTGGAACAGCACTGCTAACATCCCAATTAACCAAGGATTATCACGATTACCGAGCCGCTGCCTATAATATCGCTTACGGTGCGGAATCTGACTTCAAATTTGGCCCGACACCGAGCTCAATTCCAGCCTCTGCAAACCTTAGCCAAGTGCAACAGTTGCGCGATCAAACCCGTAATCGGCGAGACTTAGCCATATTGTCCATCGTGTTGGTGTGGGGCTTAAATGTGGTTGATTCGTACGTCTATGCACATATGGCGACATTCGATGTGAGCGATAACCTGCAAGCCTCGATCGTTCCCACATTCACCCCAAACGCCCCCTCCAATGTACATGACCGGGCCACACAAATGACCTTGAGCAAGCACTCTACGGCCACCCAATATCCACTCACCTCACAACCAATTACCCAACCTACCCCCTCGCTAACCTTTACACTCCATTTCAAGTAACTCAACAACTCGCGTATGGCCTCATCCCACCCAAAGTCCAATCATACACCTGCTGAAACGTTCCGATTTGATGACAATCCAACAGATGATTTATGGAGTGTCTTTAAAATTATGGGCGAACTGGTCGAGGGGTACAACAAAATGTCCAAAATTGGACCATGCGTATCCCTTTTTGGCTCATCTAGGCTGGCAAAAGAGCATCCAAACGTCGATTTGGCCAAAGAGATGGCCCAGAGAATTGCAGAAAGTGGCTTCGGTGTCATCACCGGTGGGGGACCTGGAGTGATGGAAGCAGGAAATGAGGGCGCACTAGCTGGCGGTGGCGCGTCTGTGGGCTTATCGATAGAGCTTCCTCATGAACAGGGCACCAATCCATATGTCCAAAAGGAACACGAAATTGTCTTTGAGTACTTCTTTATCCGCAAGCTGATGTTCATCAAATATGCCAAAGCCTTTGTCGTTTTTCCTGGTGGGTTTGGTACGCTAGATGAGCTCTTTGAATGTTTGACGCTTATATCTACTCAAAAGATTCCACACCTTCCCATCGTTTTGATGGGAACGGAGTATTGGCAAGGCCTAGTTGACTGGTTGAAGGAAAAAACGCTGGCCCTAGGGATGATTAGTCCAAAAGGGATGGAATTGTTCCTTCTTACCGACTCAGTCGATGATGCTATGGATCATATCCTTTCATATTACAATGAGCAGGAAGTCCATACGAATTTATAGAGGTCTTGAATTTAATAGGTCTTGAATTTATAGCATGTGTTAATTTTTCGAGTTCCATTTAGGATAAAACCTCTTGATTGAATAGATTGTAAACTTTGCAAAACATGAATCAAATCAACTTTCCCATGAAACGAACCCTTCAAGGTCTTTCATCTCTACTAATAATCCTCTTTCTCACGGGCTCCGTATCCTTTGCACAAGATGCCCAAACCGAAATCACCAATGCCTATAATGCCGCCCAAGAGAAGGCTACTGCAGGTTCTTATGAAGAAGCCATCGAAGCGTTTGAGGCCGTCTATGACGACGCAGAAGAGGCTGGCTTAGCCGATATCCAAGACCTGGTGGTTGGGCAGCTCCCACGGATTTACTCTGCCAAAGCGAGCGAAGCCTACAAGACGTTTCAATCAAATCAGTCGCTTGAAACAATCGATGCCGCAATCGAAGCTTTTCAGGAAGCCGAAGAAGCAGCCACAGAATATGGTGAGTCATCCATTGCTGCACAAATGGCCGGCAATATTCCTCAACTATACTATGTCAAATCCCTCGTTCAGTTTAGACAAGAGGATCTGGAAGGGGCATCTGCCACCCTTGACCTCGCTATTGATGCCAACGCCAATTATGCACAAGCTTACTTTCAGAAAGCTATTGTCATGAGAAAGCAAGGCAAAGCGACGGCCGATGTTGTGTCCATGTTTGATCAAGCCATCACACTCGCTGAGATGTATGACCAAGGTCAAGTGGCGAGTCGAGCGACGGATCAAGCTGTCCAAACATTGCTTTCCTCTGGCGCGCAAGCTGTGCAGGACAACCAAATCACAGACGGTATTGACTTGTTAAACCGAGCCGCGGAGTACGAAACCGACGAAGCCGATGTGTTTTTCCGCTTGGCTGAGGCCTACAACAAACGTAGCCGTTATGATGAAGCGATTAGCAATGCCCAAAGAGCCCTCGAGTTAGAATCAGGTGGTGTGGCGGACAAGGCAAAAATTTATTTTGAGCTAGGGTTTGCATACCAAATGCAAAACAACAAGGATGCAGCATGCTCTGCCATGAAGAACGCTAGCTACGGAGACTTCCGTGATCCAGCCAATCACAAAATGGAGTTTGAGTTAAAATGTCCGGGCACTTCGGGTTCCTAACTCACCTACGGTTTTTGTACTTTAACGGCAGACTTGACACTCAGGTCTGTCGTTTTTTTTGATGCATATTGTATTGCTCTTACCTCTCTTTTTTCTCTGACCTCCCTGATGTATGACCTCTTCTGTTGACGACCTCTGCGTAAATACCATCCGTGCCCTGAGTATGGATGCTGTCCAACAGGCGAATTCAGGCCACCCCGGTATGCCCATGGGAATGGCTGATGCAGCGTATGTTTTATGGACAAAACACCTTATTCACCATCCTCATCAACCGCAATGGTTCAATCGTGATCGCTTTGTCCTCTCCGCAGGTCATGGCTCGATGCTCTTGTATAGTTTGTTGCACCTCACGGGGTACGATGTCTCGATAGAAGATCTCAAGGCATTTCGTCAATGGGATAGTATCACCCCTGGGCACCCAGAAGTAGGTCTCACAGCAGGGGTAGAAACCACGACAGGTCCACTAGGTCAAGGCTTTGCTACGGGTGTTGGGATGGCCATGGCAGAAGCGCACCTAGCCGCTCGATTCAATCGTGACGGACATCATGTGATTGACCATCATACCTATGCTATCGTAAGTGATGGAGATCTCATGGAGGGGGTGTCCCACGAAGCGGCATCGATGGCAGGCCACATGAAACTTGGCAAGCTGGTCTATTTGTATGATGCCAATCAGATCTCCATTGATGGTTCTACGGACTTGTCATTCACCGAAAATGTTGCCAAACGTTTTGAGGCATACGGATGGCATGTGATTGAGTGCGATGGTCATGATCGCATAGCTGTGGATCAAGCCATCGATCAGGCGAAATCCACCCAGGATCAACCTTCGTTGATTGTGTGCCGTACTCACATTGGCTTTGGCAGTCCTAATAAACAAGATTCTGAATCCTCTCACGGGGCGCCATTGGGTGAAGAAGAGGTGGCAGCCACCAAAAAAGCCTTGGGACTCGATCCAGCAAAAACATTTGATGTCCCTGTCGAGGTTGCCGACGCTATGGGCAAGGCCGTGGAGGACGGCACCGAAGCGCATGAGTCGTGGCTCGATGGCCTGGATGCTTATCGTGAGGCTTTTCCTGACCTTGCCCAAGAGCTCGAGCGACGCATGGCAGGGGACGCACCTACGGATGAGAGTCTTGATGGCGCTGTCAAACCCTTTGCAACAGACGCCAAAGGGATGGCGTCACGCAAATCGTCTGGAGTGGTTTTGCAGCAACTCAAAGATGTTGTGCCCGAATTGGTAGGGGGATCGGCCGATTTAACGGGTAGCAATAATACGTCCATGGATGATGCTGGAATATTTTCGCCTTCTGATTACAGTGGACGTAACATCCATTATGGCGTCCGCGAGCACGCCATGGGAGCAGCGATGAATGGCATGGCCTTGCATGGTGGTGTGCGTCCATTTGGGGGCACCTTCCTAATCTTTTCTGATTACTGTCGACCCGCGATTCGATTGGCTGCCTTGTCACATATCCCAGCGATTTATGTCTTTACCCATGATAGTATTGGCCTTGGCGAAGATGGCCCTACCCACCAACCGATTGAGCACCTAGCAAGCCTCCGTGCGATGCCAAATGTATGGGTATTGCGACCAGGCGATGCCAATGAGGTGGCCGAGGCCTGGAAAATGGCCCTAAAGCGCCAAGATGGCCCTACGTTGTTAATATTGACCCGCCAAAACATCCCAACACTCGATCGTGAAGAGCTTGCCCAAGCCAATCATACGGCCAAAGGGGCCTACATCCTCAAACCGGGGTCCCAGGAGAGACCGTCTCAAGGGGTGGATGTTCCTGATGTGACGGTGTGTGCAACAGGATCTGAGCTTTCAATCGCTGTTGATGTAGCCACAAAACTCGAAGAGGCAAACGTGTCGACTCGTGTGGTGAGCATGCCTAGTTGGGAGGTTTTTGATGCGCAATCCAAAACCTATCAACACTCTGTGATCCCCCGTGCAGAAGGCCATGTAGTTGTCTCCATTGAGGCAGGATCGACGTTTGGATGGAAGAACTGGGTGGGAGAAGATGGACTCTCTTTTGGACTGGATCATTTCGGGGCATCTGCACCGGCCGATGTACTGTATGACAAGTTTGGGCTCACACCTGAGGCGATTAGCGAGGCGATACTTTCTCACCGCTCCACACAACAAGCCAAGAGCGTATGAGTCGAGCGGTTGTCTATCTACTCGACGGAATGGCGCTTGCGTACCGCGCACATTTTGCGTTTATCAATGCGAATCTTCGCAATAGTGAGGGGATTCCCACAGGGCCTATCATGGGATTTGCCAACACGGTAGAACGACTCATGAATGATCATAGTCCTAGCCACCTAGCTGTGGCTTGGGATACGCATGCACCTACGTTTCGGCACGAAATGGACGCCGAATACAAGGCCAACCGACCCCCTCAGCCGGAGGAGTTGCGCGTTGGCATCCCCTTAATCAAAGAGATGATGGCGGCTTGGGGTGTCCATAATCTAGAATTGGACGGCTACGAGGCCGATGATATTCTGGGGACCCTCGCCTCAAAGGCTGAGGCGGCCGATGCGGATGTCTATTTGGTTACCCCCGATAAGGATTACATGCAACTTGTTCGTGATCATATCTGGATGATCAAACCAGACAACGCCAATGGAGGATTTGTCACAATTGATCGACAGGGAGTGCACGATTATTTCGGGGTGGAGCCAGAGAAAGTGATTGATGTGTTGGCGTTGATTGGCGACACAAGCGATAATATCCCAGGGGTACCAGGGATCGGAAAGAAGGGGGCCCCAGCACTTATTAACGAGTATGGATCGTTGGACGCGCTCTTGGAGCAGGCAGAACATGTAAAAGCAAAACGGGCTCGAGAGGGACTGCTTGCAAATGCAGAACAAGCCAAACTCGCGCAAGAGATGGTGACCATTCATCTCGATGTCCCAGGAATTCCATCATGGAAAGAGCTTTCCTATAATGGGGTGACAGATCAAGATGCCCTGGCGCAGTTTTTTGAGCGCATGAATTTCCGGACGCTGTCAGCAAAGTATGGAGCAGATACAGAACCAGGTGGTGAGGCAGGAGGCCAGGCTGGCACTCAGACTAGTGCCCAATCCAATTTGTTTGATACAGCATCCCGGTCCTACACCTTAATCGATTCGTTGGAAAGGCTGGATGAGCTTGTGGGTGAGCTTTCCAGCGCCAAAGAGCTATGCTACGACACTGAAACCAGTAGCGCCGATCCTATGCAAGCCATGCTGGTTGGGATCTCCTTGTCTGCCAAACCGGGGGAGGCCTTTTACATTCCTGTGAATGTTGCCGAAGGGCTATCATGGGAGGATGTGCGTGGCAGGGTGCACCCTCTATTTGAGGATCCCGACAGACTATGGATAGCTCAAAATGCCAAATTTGACGACACCATCTTACGCCGAGCTGGCATCCAGCGCAAAGGGCGCATCTTTGACACCATGATCGCTGCGTATGTCTTGGATTCGAGCCAAAAACTATCCATGGACGCTCTTGCTCAAACCTACTTGGGCGTAAGCACCATATCCATCGAGACGTTGATTGGTACGGGAAAGTCCCAAAAATCGATGGCAGATCTGTCCCCCAGTGAGATTACAGACTATGCTTGTGAAGACGCTGATATTACATTCCAGCTTTATATGGAACTCTCCAAAGCCCTTCAAAGCGAAGGACTCACAAGCGTTGTTGACGAGTTGGACTTCCCTCTTATTGAAGTGCTTGGGCGTATGGAAGAACATGGAGTTCAAGTGGATATGGAGATGTTATCTACATTTGCCAAAGAGCTCGAGTCCGATTTATCCCGATTGGAAAACGAGATTTACACGCTAGCGGGACGGGAGTTTTCGATCCAGTCTCCTAAGCAGCTTGGTGAGGTACTGTTTACCGATTTAGGACTCCCCGTGGGCAAAAAAACCAAAACGGGCAAAGTTTCCACCTCTGAAGAGGTCCTAGTGGGGCTGGCCAGTGTGCACGATCTCCCGGCAAAGGTACTCGAATACCGAGCGACAGCCAAGCTTAAGTCGACCTACGTCGACGCACTTCCTGAGCTTCAACACCCTGAAACTGGGCGCATTCATACCAGTTACAATCAGGTTGTCGCCGCCACAGGACGGCTTTCATCTTCGAGCCCAAATCTTCAAAATATCCCCATCCGTACCGAACGGGGTCGAGAGATTCGCAAAGCCTTCACAGCAGCGCCAGGATATCAACTCTTGGCGGCTGATTACTCCCAAGTGGAGCTGCGTGTGATTGCCTCGATTGCCCAAGATCAAGCGATGATCGATGCGTTCCAAAAAGGGGAGGACATCCACGCACGAACCGCACGTGAAATTTTTGATCTGGGTCCAGATGACGAGGTGACCGGAGATCAGCGCCGCAAGGCCAAAGAGGTTAATTTTGGGATCCCTTATGGGGTAAGTGCCTATGGACTCGCTTCTCGGCTAGGGATTTCCAATGGGGAAGGCAAGGAGATGATTGACACCTATTTTGAGCGTTTTCCAGGGATTAAAGCCTACATGGAAGAGACAATTGCCAAAGCCAAGGAGCATCGATTTGTGACAACACTCTCTGGGAGAAAGCGATGGATTCCAGATATTGATGCGAAGAACTTTGCACGTCGTGGCTTTGCTGAGCGCACGGCCATCAATATGCCGATCCAGGGGACTGCAGCCGATATCATTAAGCATGCGATGATTCAAATCCAGGCAATGGCTGAGCGTGAGCAATGGACTTCCAGAATGCTTTTGCAAGTCCACGATGAGCTCGTCTTTGAGATTCACGAGTCTGAAATGGCGACGGTTCCTCCCAAGATTCAAGAAGCGATGGAATCCGCGATGGAGCTCTCTGTTCCACTTGCTGTGGAGATGGGCATCGCCGATACCTGGCTAGAGGCCCATTAATACCTAGAGGCCCATTAACTGGGCCACCGCTTAACCAACCACGACCCACTAATACTCTTCAGGCACTTTCAAGGTGTCATAAATGGCCTGGTAGCTATCGTAGCGCTCCTGCGTAATCTTGCCGCGCTTTACCGCCTCTTGGACGCCACATCCAGGCTCGTGCAAATGGCTACAATCGCTATACTTACATCGCGAACGGTGCTCCGTCATTTCTGAGAAATAATGCGATAACTCCTCCACAGGTATTCCCACAAGACCCAATTCACGGATTCCTGGGGTATCTGCAATCATCGTCCCCTCGGGATACCCTTGGGGCTCAACCATCACCGCATACGTTGTGGTATGGGTCCCTTTGCCAGTTGAAGAGGAAATTGGCGCGGTATTGAGTTCTAATGTGGGATCCACGGCATTCAGCAAACTCGACTTCCCCACACCTGAGGGACCAAAAAAGGCAGAGACTTTACCACCCATTTGCGCCTGTATAGGCTCAAGTCCATCTTCATGGAGCACAGAGCATGTATAGGTGGGAACGTCGATTTCGGCATAAATATCGATGACACGCTGCAAATGCTCCTTGTCGGTTCGCCGAGCCAGATCCAATTTGTTAATGATAAGCCCTACAGGAATATCATAGGCCTCACACGCGACAAGACAGCGATCAATAAAGCGTGTATTGACCCTAGGTTGGCGCGCTGATTGCACAAGCCACAAAAAATCGAGATTGGCCAACAACAGTTGAGATTGTCGTCTGGTGTGCGTGGATTGACGGGGCAGTCCATTCTTGCGTGGGTAGATATATTGAATGATGCCGCTGTCATCATCTTCGAGGCTGACCTTCACCCAATCTCCTACCGCAATGGGGTGGGCATAATCAGAGTCCTCAAGCCGCTGCCTCCCGGGTAATCGACTTGAGACAATGTTTGAGACAGTGTTGTTATCATCCACAAGTTTCACTTGCGTCCAAATCCCTGTCGACTCAACCACAAGCCCCTTATGCAATCCCTCTTCGGTTGGTTCAAACTTGGTATCTGGAACAGAGAACGGTGTTTTCCCTTCCGGACCCACCTGTGAATGTAGATCTTCCATGCTTTGTTTTGCTATGCTATCTTTTTCTCAGGTGTCTCCTCCACATGGAAAAAAGCCTTTGGATCCTGAACAGCCTTTTGCTCTAACACATGATCAAGTAAAGGATCCATACGCTCAAGATAGTCAATGTTGAGATCGCCAATCACGTCTGATTCAATCTCAGAAACATCCTTTTCATTTTTCTTGGGCAGGTAGACATGTTTAATCCCTGCACGCTTTGCAGCCAATACTTTCTCTTTGATCCCACCGACAGGAAGTACCAGACCACGCAGCGTAATCTCACCTGTCATGGCAATGGTCCCCTTCACCTTACGCTGGGTGAAAATCGAGGCAATCGCACTCATTAGGGCCAAACCAGCCGAAGGTCCATCTTTGGGAATCGCTCCAGCGGGAACGTGAATGTGCAGATCCCATTTGGTGAAGGCATGCTCGGGGATATTAAATTTGGCGGCATGGGCTTTAAGGTAGGAGAGGGCTAGCATGGCCGACTCCTTCATAACATCGCCCAACTGCCCCGTAATGTTGAGTTTGCCACTGCCTCGACTCACACTCGCTTCAATAAACAAAATATCCCCACCAAACGGTGTCCACGCTAGCCCTGTAGCAACCCCAGGAACCCGCGTACGCTCTGCGATATCGGAGAAGTATTTTTGCTTGCCGAGAATCTCACCAACTTCCTTGATGCCGACCGTCATTTTTTGGATCTCGCCACTGGCAATCTTGGACGCTACGTGGCGGCACAACGACCCCATCTCTCGCTCTAGATTACGCACCCCTGATTCACGCGTGTAGTGGTCAATGACTCGCCCTACCGCTGCTGGGGTAATCTTAATCTGTGATTTGGTGAGTCCATTCTCCTCAATTTGCTTAGGTATCAAATATTTCCTGGCAATTTCGAGTTTTTCTTCCAGTGTGTATCCACTCAGCTGGATAATCTCCATTCGGTCGCGAAGTGGTGCTGGAATGGTGTCTAAGGAGTTGGCTGTGGCAATGAACATCACCTTGCTCAAGTCATAATCCAACTCGAGGTAATTATCGTTAAAGGTGTCGTTTTGTTCCGGATCCAAGACCTCAAGGAGGGCTGAGGTTGGGTCTCCTCGGAAATCAGCACCCACTTTATCAATCTCATCCAGCATCAACACTGGATTGCCTTTGCCAGCCTTTTTCATCGCGCGGAGGATACGCCCAGGCATCGCGCCGATGTAGGTCTTGCGATGGCCTCTAATTTCGGCCTCATCATGAATGCCTCCCAATGAAAAACGCTCAAATTCACGGTTCAAAGAGCGTGCAATCGATTTACCAAGAGACGTTTTCCCCACACCTGGAGGGCCGTAAAAGCACAAAATAGGCGCTTTCATATCCTGCTTGAGCTTGAGCACCGCCAAATACTCGATAATGCGCTTTTTGACCTTCTCTAGGCCATAATGATCCTCGTCCAACACCTTTTGGGAGTTTTTCAGATCGATCGAGTCTTTGGAATACTCCCCCCATGGTAAATCGAGAATCCACTCAATATAATTGTGCGTGACCCCGTAATTGGGGGAGGCACTGGGTGTCATCTCAAGGCGCTGAAGCTCCTTTTCAGCAATCTCTCGTGCCGACTCAGGTAAGGCTTTCTTCTCCTTGAGCCTCTCACGCAACTTGACCACTTCCTGCTGCTCAGAATCCTCACCCAAAGCCTCCTGAATCGCTTTGAGTTGTTGGCGCAAGTAGAAGTCGCGCTGCTGATCGTCGATTTCGGTTTTGACTTTGCTTCGGATCTCCTCACTTAGGCTCAACACTTGGAGCTCTTTGTTGAGATGCTCCATCACCTTTTCCATTCTCTTGGAGAATGAAGGGAGCTCTAGCAACGCTTGTTTCTCATCGAGTCCCACCTGGAGATTCGACGAAATAAAATTGAGCAAAAACGAGGGGCTTGAGATGTTGTTAATTGCAATAGCCGCCTCAGAGGGAATATTGGGCGATAAATTCACAATCTTGGTGGCAGCCTCTTTCACCGAGCGGATGGCTGCATCAAGCTCCAAGCCCGTTAAATCCATCTCCTGCGATACACTCGATACATCTGCGCGATAATAGGGATCCTTCTGCGTAATGGCGTCCAGATGGATCACACTTGTCCCTTGAATCACAATGCTCTTGGACCCGTCGGGCATCTTGATGAGCTTCATAATTTGCGCCGCGGTTCCCGTGCGGTAGAGGTCGTCCTCGGCGGGGTCTTCCTTGTTCTCATCCTTTTGAGACACCACGCCGATAATCTTATCACTCTCGTAGGCCTCTTTCACGAGGGCCAATGATTTATCACGTCCCACGGTAATGGGAACCACTACACCAGGGAACAACACGGTGTTTTTCAGAGGAAGAATGGGCAGGTTTTCTGGGACCTTGGATTCGGACAGGGCACGCTCCTCTTCCTCGCTCAAGAGGGGAATAGCCTGCTCAAAATCGTTAAAGTCATCTTCAGAGCCGTCCAGTTGGACGGTCAAGGGGGTTTTAATGTCTATCATAATCTTATTGGTTGTCCCTAGTGGAATGCAAACGGTACGCCAAAGCACCGTAAGGCATGACACTATGACATATCGTCATCTACCAAGGTCAATTTGGCTGCTCGCAGGAGGAGTGTTTTTTGACCTCTGTGCTGGAAAAACACAACGACGCGTGCTTCTGCACCCGTTCCGTCTCGTGATAGGATTTTGCCCACGCCAAAGGCGGCATGTTTCACCACAGCACCTGCGTAGAAGGGGTCGTCTCCGCTTGTTGAGGATGTCGCGCCACCACGCTTTGCACCACTTGCCCCACTACCATTCGCCCCACCAGTATCATCGTACTCGATGTGAAGCCCTTGCGTACGAGCGGTTTTCGGTTTGGCTCCTGAAACCCTCAGGTCAGGGGGCAGATCCGCAAGGGATGGACGTTTTTGGCCCGATCCTGCGCCTGATCCAACACTCAATCCAGTACCAAATCCACCGCCAACACCCGATCCAGCACCAAACCCAGCCCCTTCATCGGCTCCATCATCGGCTCCATCATGCTCCACCGTCAGATCAAAACGATCCCTCTTCTGTTTAATGGTCGCCCCTGACTCGGTTTGCACCACCCCAGGATTCACCTCATCCAAAAATCGTGATCGTAACTGAACGGTTTCATCGCCAAACCGGTATCTCATGCGACAGGTGCTAAAAAACAACCTTGATTCCGCCCGAGTGATCGCCACATAAAACAACCGACGCTCCTCCTCAAGGTTTTGCTCCTCACCCTCACGAGCCCCCATTGGGAATAACTCCTCTTCCAGCCCCACAATGAACACTACCGGAAACTCCAGCCCCTTGGACGCATGCACTGTCATCAGCGTAATCGCAGGTTTGTTCTCGTCATACTTGTCGGTATCGGTGATCAACGAAATCTCCTGCAAGAACGACGCCAAGGAACCATTCGGATTCTGTTCTTGATAATAGGCCATCGCATTTTGAAGCTCGATGATATTATCGCGTCGTGTTAGCGATTCATGGGATCCTTCCTCAATCAGAGCTTTGATGTAGCCACTTTTCTCTAAGATTTTACGTGTGACATCCAGCAAATGCACGCCCTCTTCCAACTCTTGCTGTAATTCCACAATCATTGCTCGAAACGTCTGTATGCGTGGTATTGCAGGTTTAGGAATGGTAGGACCGGTAGGTGTGCCAACCTGTGCTAGTACATCCCATAGGGCCACACCCGTGGATCGGCTTTGATTGAGTAACTCTTGCAACGTCTTAGCGCCAATCCCTCGGCTTGGCTCATTAATGATGCGCAACAACGACTGCTCGTCTCGCGGGTTCACAAGCAGTGTCAAATATGCCACCACATCCTTAATCTCTTTTCGCTGATAAAACGATAACCCACCCACCAGTTGATAGGGGAGGCCTTGGCGGCGGAGCGACTCCTCAAAGACCCTCGATTGAGCATTGGTGCGATACAAAATGGCAAACTCATTATAGGAAAACCCAAATCGGGCATGGAGTTCCTCAATCTTTTGAGCCACCCGCATCGACTCCTCACGCTCGTTCATATGCTCCATCAACACGACCGATTCACCCTCTTGATTCGCCGTCCAAAGGGTTTTGGAGAGTTGCTTCTTGTTATGCTTGATGATGGAATCGGCGCACGACAAGATGTGCTTGGTGGAGCGGTAATTTTGCTCTAGCGGGATCTCATGCGCCTCGGCATAATCATTCTTGAAGTCTAGAATATTGCGAATATCGGCCCCACGAAATGCATAAATACTTTGGGCGTCATCGCCCACGACACAGATATTCGCCTTCCGCCCAGCCAACATCTTGGTCACCGTGTACTGGGCATGATTGGTATCCTGATACTCATCAATCAAGATGTACTTAAACAACATTTTGTACTTCTCGAGGATATCTCCCCGCTCTTGGAACAGTTTAATGGGTTTGACCAACAGATCATCAAAATCCATGGCATTCCCGGCCAACAACCGTTGCTCATAGCGTGCATACACTTGCTGGGTAATCTCATCCAAGGTGCTCCGGGCGTGCTTTTGTTGGTAGACTTCCGGGGTGATGAGTTGGTTCTTGGCATCCGAAATCCGTCGTTGAATCGCTCGAGGTCGAACCAATTTAGGATCATGCTTGAGCTCGGTGAGGATACGTTTGACCACCGCCTCAGAGTCAGAGCTATCATAGATCGTGAACTGTTTGGTGTAGCCAATCGCTTCCCCCTCAAAGCGCATGATTTTGGCAAAAATACTGTGAAATGTTCCCATCCAAAGTCGAGTGGCGCGTTGTGGGACCAAGGACGAAATCCTTGTGAGCATTTCTCGAGCGGCCTTGTTGGTGAAGGTTAGGGCAAGAATTTGCTCAGGGGCGGCAAGTTCTTGCTCCAAGATGTAGGCAATGCGATAGGTCAGAACGCGCGTTTTTCCGCTGCCGGCCCCTGCGATAATAAGTAGGGGGCCTTCGGTGTGTGTGACAGCCTCGCGTTGAGGCTCATTGAGCTCGTGCAAAAAATTAGGGCCAGCAGAAGGGGTTGTCATATCAAGGAGCTCCGTTGGCGTGGATCAAGCATGGAGCTCGTCCAGCATGGTTCGATAGGCATCCAAGGATTGCGTAGAGTCCTCTAATTTTTTGCGCTCTTTGGCGACCACCTCTTCAGGAGCAGACGCCACAAATTTTGGATTCTCGAGCTTTTTTTGAATCCCTTTTTGAAATCCTTCCAAGCGCTGAATTTCCTTTTGGAGGCGACTGACTTCCGCGTCCACATCAATAAGTCCTTCCAAGGGGATAAAGCATCGCTCATCTCCAACTAGTGTGCTTCGACTCGCATCAGGCTTCGCTGCATCGATGGCTGCGGTAAGAGTGCACTCATGGCCCAGCTTTTCGATAAGAGGTTTTTGATGGCCCCAAAAGGATTCTGAATCCGCATCAGCTGCTTGAATCGTCACCTCAAGTGGGTGTTTGGGCGATAGACCAAGACTGGCGCGGGTGTTGCGTATAAAGGTGATTAGCCCCTGAACACGTCCAAAGTCACCGATGACATGCGCTTCAGAAGGCTCACCCACCTCATTTAGCGTAGGAAATGCCGCAACCGTTAAACTTTCTCCTTCCACGCGCTCTTGCATTGTGTGCCATAACTCCTCGGTAATGAATGGCATGAAGGGGTGGAGCAAACGAATCATCGCCTCAAATGTGCCCATGGCGCGCGACCACTGCGCGGGTTCAATGGAAGCCTCAACATCGGCAGGTTTGAGCACCTCGATATACCAATCACAATAATCATCCCACAATAACGTGTAAATTTCGTGCAATGCGTCGTTGAGTCGTGCGTCTTGGAAGGCTTGGTGTGTATTTTTGACCGTTTGACGTAGTCGTTCAAGCATGTACCGATCGACCAGACTTATTGGCTCAAGATCGAGTTGTATAGCAGGCGATGCAGCGCCTGTGGATATTTCGCTGGCAGCATCCGCTCCATCTGCAACTGCTCCTTCTGCAACTGCGCCATCTCCACCTGAAGGCCTCTTGAGCATCAAAAATCGGAACGCATTCCAGAGTTTATTGGCAAAATTACGCCCTTGCTCACACAAGGCCTCATCAAACAAGATGTCATTACCCGAGGGGGTCGAAAAAATCATCCCAAACCGTGTCCCGTCTGCTCCAAATTGAGCAATCAGCTCCAATGGATCGGGTGAATTTCCCAGCGATTTGCTCATTTTTTGCCGCTTTTTGTCGCGGACAATCCCATGAAGCACAACATCCTTGAAGGGAGCCTCGCCCCTGAAGTAATACCCAGCCATGATCATACGTGCGACCCAAAAAAATAGAATCTCCGGAGCGGTCACTAGGTGTTGGGTAGGATAATAGTAGGTGATGTCTTCATTATCGGGCTTGGTCACTCCATCAAACACAGACATTGGCCACAACCACGAACTGAACCATGTGTCGAGGACATCCTCATCCTGCTGCAGATCGCCCAACGTTAGCGACCCACCCCTAGGATGTGATGCTTGGGCTTTTGCAAGGGCTTCTTCTGCAGTGCGCGCCACAAACATCGACTCAGTGTCGCCTTTCACGTTCCATGCCGGAATGCGATGACCCCACCAAAGCTGTCTCGAAATACACCAATCACGAATATTCTCCATCCAATGGAAGTAGGTGTTCTCAAATTTGGCTGGATGGAAGCGAATGTCGCCCTTTTTCACCGCTTCGATTGCAGGCTTTGCGAACTCCTCCATGCGACAAAACCATTGTAAGGAGAGTCGAGGCTCAATCACAACACCGGTTCGCTCAGACGTGCCAACTTGATTCACCAATTCTTCCGTTTTTTCAAGAACCCCCTCATCCTCAAGGGCTGCGGCCACAGCTTTTCGAGCCTCAAATCGATCGAGCCCGTCAAATGGAGAACCTTCCAAGACGATGTGGCCTGTTGCAGAGATGATATCTAGAATCGGAAGGTCATGGCGTTGGCCAATCTCATAATCATTCGGATCGTGAGCCGGGGTAATCTTTAGGCATCCCGTCCCAAACTCTGGATCAACATACTCATCGGCAATCACCGGGATGGTGCGATCTGTGAGGGGTACATGAACCTGCTTACCCACCCATGTGGCCGCCCGAGGGTCATCAGGGTGAATGGCAATCGCCACATCGGCCATAATCGTCTCAGGACGTGTGGTAGCGATGGTCAGCGTCGACGTTGGGTCATCGGCAAAGGCGTATCTTACATGATAGAGGTGTCCTTGTTGCTCCTTGTAGATCACCTCCTCATCCGATAAGGCGGTTTGAGCCACAGGGTCCCAATGCACCATACGCATGCCACGGTAGATGTATCCATCCTCGTATAGCTTTACAAAAGTTTCAATGACAGCCTCACTCAACGCCTCATCCATGGTAAAACGTGTTCGATCCCAATCACAGGAGGCGCCCAGCGTCTTGAGTTGTTGCAGGATCACGCCACCATGCTCATGCGTCCATTCCCACGCTCTTTCCATAAACTCGTCCCGGGATAGGTCGCTTTTCTTGATCCCCTCAGCCCGCAGTTTTTGTACGACTTTTGCCTCAGTCGCGATACTTGCGTGGTCCGTCCCTGGCACCCAGCAGGTATTATACCCCTCCATGCGCGCCTTACGAACAAGCACGTCTTGCAATGAATTGTTGAGCATATGCCCCATGTGTAGCACGCCCGTCACATTCGGAGGGGGGATCACAACGGTGTAGGGCTCTCGATCGTCGGGCGTAGATCGGAAGAATTTGTGAGCGTCCCAGTAGGCGCTCCATCTAGATTCGGCCGCGCCTGGATCAAAATGTTTGGCGATAGATTCTGGGTTTATACCCTTGGGTGGCGCCTGATTCATACCACCCCGTTAGCTTTTGCGGATGAGTCTCACTCCAAAATGGCCATCACATCCATGCTTGTGTGGGAATGTTTGGTACGCTTTGCCATCCTCAATGAGAACCTCTTCAGGCAAATAGTCAGATAAACCCTCCAACTCAAACCCTTTATGGTTCGCCAAAAACGTTTGAACCTGCTCCCAATTCTCTTCTGGTTCCAAAGAGCACGTGCTGTAGACAAGGCGCCCACCTTTTTTGACCATCGTTGCAGCCTGGGCAAGTAGGTTGGATTGGAGCTCAACAATGTCTGCCAATTCTTGGGGCGTACGTCTCCATCGAAGGTCGGCACGTTTGCCGATCACACCAGTCCCTGTGCAAGGGGCATCTAGCAGCACACCATCCACAGGAGGGAGCTCCAACTCCGTGACATCCCCGCGCCGGATGCGAATGTTCTCTGCATGATAATTCAAGGCACTTTCAGCGAGCTTTTCCAAGCGATGGGAGTCCTGATCCACGGCTAGAATGGACCCCTCTCCGTTCATCATGTCCGATAACATAATCGACTTGGTGCCTGGCGCTGCACAAAGGTCATACACCTGCTCACCAGGTTGTGCGTCTAGCACAGTGGGTGCCATACCTGCTGCGACATCTTGAACTTGGCAAAGCCCTTTTTCTAAGAGCCCTTTTTGAAGTACAGGCTGCAGCGAGGATACTTTATAATAGTTAGGCAACCAGTCAGAGGCTTGGAAGCCAACCTCAGTTTTCTCCAAGCGTAGCTCAAAGTTTTTTGCAGAGGTGCGTTGTGAGTTCACACGTACGGTATACTCGGGGCGTTGGTTGTTGGCCTGCATCAACGCAAAAGCATCACGCTCACCATACCGTCCGACCCAACGCTCTACCAACCATTCAGGGTGGGAGTAGGTGACGGCAATCAATTTTTTCCGGTCTGAAAATGCCGGCCTTGGAAGCGTCGCCATATCCCGCTGGAGATGGCGAAGCATCGCATTGACCAAATCACCCGTCTTAGACCCTAAATCTGCCTTGGCGATCTCCACTGCTTCATTAATGGTGGCATAATCTGGAATGTGCTCCATGTAGAGCATCTCGTAGAACGAAAGACGTAAGATATTCTTTAGCGGAGCAGTCATATCCTCCATAGAGATACTCGAGAATTCACCCACGAGAAAATCGAGATAACTACGGCGTCGTAAGACACTTTGGACGTATTCACGCACCTGTGAACGCTCCCTGGAGGGTAGGTCATCAGCTGCCGTGAAATCAAGTTGTTGTTCAGTATCGAATGCGATAAGCATGTCGACACTTACGGAGCGTGCTGTTGGGTCTAATGTCACAGGGTTCTCGTCTAAATCGTGTTAAGGGTCAGCTCAAAAGGGTTAGCATGTCTAGCAGAGAGATTACAGATCGCATAGATTTCTCCGCAGATTTCCTAACTACATTAATCTGTCAATATACGCAACCCTTCATCTTCATGCTACCATAAGCGATCTATTTCGAAACTTTGATTGATTTTTGAGAGGCCTCATGCTACCTTTCCTAGCTAAAATTTTATGTAACATTTGTCTTCTTACTACTGCCGCCCCACAACTACTGTTGTACTGAGGCAGATGAAGTCTAAATGTTGGATCCACTTCTTGATGCACTTTGCCACTTAACCCCACCATACAAGGAACCTCCATATGAATAAAGGGACTGTAGCGCAGGTGATTGGACCTGTCGTTGATGTTGATTTTTCTCAGGGTGAATTACCCGCAGTACTCAACGCATTAACCATTGCCAAAGATGATGGCTCCACACTGGTCTTGGAAGTGGCGCAACATCTCGGCGAAAACCGTGTGCGAACCATTGCCATGGACGCTACGGAAGGACTTGTCCGGAAGGCTGAGGTTGTAGACACAGGCAAGCCTATCTCTATGCCAATTGGTGAAGAGATTCGTGGCCGTCTGTTTAATGTGGTAGGTGCCCCTATTGATGGGATTCCTGCTCCATCAGGTAAAGAGAGCTATCCTATTCACCGTCCTGCACCTTCATACGAAGAGCTTGCGACATCCACGGAGATGTTGGAAACCGGTATTAAAGTGATTGACCTGCTTTGTCCCTATGCAAAAGGGGGTAAAATTGGTCTTTTTGGTGGGGCTGGTGTTGGAAAAACGGTTCTTATTCAGGAGTTGATTAATAACATCGCCAAGCAACATGGTGGGCTTTCGGTGTTTGCAGGTGTGGGTGAGCGGACCCGTGAAGGAAACGATCTTCTTCGTGAATTTATCGAGTCTGGCGTGATCAACTATGGCGACGCTTTCAAGGAATCGATGGAGAAAGGGGAGTGGGATCTTTCGAAAATTGATCCAGAAGCTTTGAAAACATCCCAAGCAACACTTGTGTTTGGTCAGATGAACGAGCCTCCGGGAGCTCGTGCGCGAGTGGCCCTGTCAGGACTGACCATTGCGGAGTATTTCCGTGATGAAGTGTCTCGCGACATTTTGTTATTTATTGACAACATCTTCCGATTCACACAGGCTGGCTCAGAGGTATCTGCACTTCTTGGACGAATGCCTTCGGCGGTAGGGTATCAACCCACTCTTGCCACAGAAATGGGGGACCTTCAAGAGCGTATCACCTCAACCAAGAAGGGATCGATTACGTCTGTTCAGGCGATTTATGTTCCTGCGGATGACTTGACCGATCCAGCCCCTGCAACCACGTTCTCTCACTTGGATGCCACGACAGTATTGAGTCGTGCCTTGACTCAGATTGGAATCTACCCTGCGGTGGATCCCCTCGATTCTACTTCTCGGATTAATGACCCGAAAGTCGTAGGAGACGATCATTACGGTACTGCCCAAGCGGTGAAAGAGATTCTGCAGAAGTACAAGGAGTTGCAAGATATCATTGCGATTCTTGGGATGGACGAGCTGTCTGATGAAGATAAGTTGGTAGTCTCACGTGCGCGTCGTGTGCAGCGCTTTTTGAGCCAGCCATTCTTTGTGGCAGAACAGTTTACAGGGCAAGAAGGTAAATATGTGCAAATCAAGGATACGATTCGTGGGTTCAAGATGATTCTTGAGGGAGAGCTAGATCACCTTCCTGAAAACGCCTTCCACCTCGTTGGAACCATTGAAGATGCTATTGCCAAAGGAGAAAAACTTCTGGCCGAAGCTGAGGCAGCCTAACGTCAAACCTAAGTTCTCATGGCAAACGAAACCTTTTCTGCAAAAATTATGACGCCTGTGGGTAAGGCGTTTGAGGGTGACGTACAAAGTGTGTCACTCCCTGGAGAGAAAGGACGTTTCCAAGTGCTTTATGGTCACGCCCCGATATTGTCAACGCTCGTTCACGGGGATGTGCATGTGGTGGACGCAGCAGGTACGCGCTCCTCGTTTAATGTGCAGGTTGGCTTCGTCGAAATGGTCAATAATTCCCTCACGCTTCTTGCGGAAAGTGTCACGGATGGCGCCTCTGCTTCAAGTGGAGCTGGCAGCGAAGCCAATTCATGATGTTAGTCATTGGCTAGCAGTCCCTGATCTGGCATCGATATCAGCGAGTAGTTGCCGCTTCAACACCTGTTCAAACTCTTTTGTAGTCAATGTTTCGGGTGCTTCTAGTGCTGGACCCACATGGATGACGCATTCTGGGCGCTGAGATTCCATGGTATGCATATGAATCGTCATGGGAACGACATCAAAGAGGATTCCCTCTTGATGAGCTTGACGTATGAGCCACTCCATCCCAGGCTTGAACGGGTGAATCCGGGGCTCAGAGAGGGGATGGTTAAGTTCTCCTTCCGGATAGAGGAATAATGAGGCTTGAGGTCTATGAAAGGACTCCAAGGCATAGCGAAGACTACGAATCGAGCCCCTTGGATGAGACAAATCGACAGAAAACACCCCAATCCAAGAGAAAAATAGGTGATTTTGGACCTGCTCGAGATCCATCATGGCTCGAGCTTGCTGTTTGAAGCGTGTTTGGTTGAGCAAAAGGGGAATCAGGGCGTCCCACCAGGATGTGTGGTTCGCATAATAAAGGGTAACACGATCGCGTGGTGGATGATAGGCTTGATGTATCACTACTCCGTGGAATCGAAGGTGAAACATCCACCGTACCCAAGTCCCAAAAACCTTCAAAAAAAGGGTATTTTCCTTGGCAGGAATAAACCTAGATGTTTTTTGCGGCATGATGCGGCATGATTTGGGTTCAACGTGGAGGATGAATGCCTAAAAGGTAATGGAAAGCACCAAAAACAACACCTTGCCCCTCGATCGAATGGGCCAGCTCGAGGCGTATTCCATGGCGTGGTCCACGCCAGTGTCCGAGGCGGTGCGAGCTCAAGTTGCCAAAGCGACTGCCTCTTTGGCGTATGTCGACATGGCTTCAGGCCCGATGATGCGAGGTCTGCTTGGTTTTTTGGTACGTGCCATGAAGGCGCAACGAGTCTTAGAAATTGGCACATTCATTGGAACCTCGGCAATGGTGATGGCCGAAGCAATGCATGAAGTGCAAGGCTTCCAAGACTCCTTCGCACCTCAAACGCCCCATCATAATACCCCGTATCATTTTACACCTCATCTACTTACCATAGACAAAAACAAACGGTACATCGAGTTGGTGAAGGGTCCATTTTCTCAAGAACCTTACGCGTCGATTATCGAGTCTGTGGAAGGGGATGCCCTAGCGATGCTGAAAGCGGGCGATCCAAGAGTTGCGTCAACTCAACCATGGGATCTACTCTTTTTGGATGGCGACAAAGCACATTATCCTGAGTATATCGAGTATGTCGTGGAATTGATACGAGTAGGAGGGGTGTTGGTGATTGATAATGTGCTATGGTATGGTCATGTGCTCGATGCAGAAACGCTAGCGACCGAAAAACGTGACTCCGATACATTTGCCACAAATGATGACGTTCGACAGCCCCACACAACGCGTGACGTGAAGCACAAACAAAAGGCAGTCGCCATTGATAAGATGAACCAAATGTTGGCTCAAGACCCACGTCTATCCACCCAAATTCTGCCGTTTGGCGATGGAGTCACATTAGCAACCCGAATCCAATGAGTATGCAACCAACCAAATTAGACGTCTTTCAATCCAAGCAGTTGCTTCATATAGAGTGGCCAGATGGAAAGACACATGAGCTACCTTTTTTTGGACTCCGTAAAAATTGTCCCTGTGTCGCGTGTCGAGGAGGTCATGAGAAAATGGGGCAATTCGAGCTAGAGCTTTTCTTTGTTCAACCTACAGGGCTCATGGCAGAGCTTCGGATGAAAAGTCTTAAAGCGGTTGGGCGACATGCCATTCGAATCACATGGAGTGATGGACATAACGATGGGATGTACCGTCACGAAGATCTGTACGAATGCGGCGAATATGTTGCGGCCAAACAGGGGTGAGAGTTAAGGCTTGGCCACCTTTTTTAACCGGTTTGGATGTAGTGACACCTGAATCGTCATATCTAGGGATGTTAAATGGACAATGACTCGTGTCTTTTTTTGTTTTAACACAGTGCCTGAGGCTTGCTGAAACATTCCAGATTCTACATAGACGGTATCACCTTGATTGAATACTTGAACGGAATCAGACTCGATTTCATCAAGGATATGTTTGATCTGATCTATTTCCTGTTCTTTTATGGTTGCAATTTTTCGTTCAGACGTAAGAACACTCCTTGATATAGAGGGAAGTTCAAGTAAAGATACTCTGTCTTTTAGGCTTGTATTAACGAAGATGTATCCAGGGATTAAAGGTTTTTTTACCTCTTTCCACCGATCTGACCATTTCGTTTGTTGAGTGATAGAAGGACAATAAACTTGGTGCGTAGAGTTTAGAGCCTTTATTTGATCCAGCGCTTTAAATTCGTGTCTGCTCTTTGTATGAAATGCTAACCATGGCATAGAAAAGTGATATCGTTATGATATTAAGAAGTATTCATATTCAAACATACCTACAGGTAGAACCCTCATATAATTCATAAATGTTTCAAATTAATTAAAAATGACTATGTTGAGTGATACAGAAAAAGAGCAAGTTAAAGAATTAACCATACTTGCAATAGAGAATAAAAGGAGTTTCAGGAATAAATTATTTACTAAAGTACTAT
>JAVLBP010000011.1:0-48263 GCA_031581145.1 Balneolaceae bacterium | reverse complement strand
GTAATCGCGTATCAGCTACGACGCGGTGAATACGTTCCCGGGCCTTGTACACACCGCCCGTCAAGCGATGGAAGTGAGGAGTACCTAACGTCGCCGTGCCAACCGTAAGGAGGCAGGTGCCTAGGGTAAGCTTCATAACTGGCGCTAAGTCGTAACAAGGTAGCCGTACCGGAAGGTGCGGCTGGATCACCTCCTTTCTGGAGAATCAATCGACGACTAACTTGCACAGCGATTTGCTACGTTTTCTTCTGCCGTGGAGTAGGCATTTTGGGCTGGGCTTGTAGCTCAGGTGGTTAGAGCGCACGCCTGATAAGCGTGAGGTCGGAGGTTCAACTCCTCCCAAGCCCACGCAAGACTCCTGTAAGGGGCTATAGCTCAGTTGGCTAGAGCACCTGCTTTGCAAGCAGGGGGTCGTCGGTTCGAATCCGACTAGCTCCACGATTAAGAACTGTTCTTTGACGTATTGGCGAGTGTAATGACATAACATATAAGTATTGATTTATTGAGTAATAGATCGAGCAAGGATTCCGTATGACGCACAATTGCAAGCTCATTCAGTGAGCTGGCGGGTGTGCAAATCATGCGAGTTAAAGTAGGAAAGGGCGTATGGTGGATGCCTTGGCATGTGATGGCGATGAAGGACGCGAAAAGCTGCGAAAAGCTACGGGGAGCTGCAATAAAGCTTCGATCCGTAGGTCTCCGAATGGGGCAACCCTTTAAATCCGCAAGGATGGCCAACCCGCTGAACTGAAACATCTAAGTAAGCGGAGGAAAAGAAAACAACAGTGATTCCGTAAGTAGTGGCGAGCGAACGCGGAACAGCCCAAACCAAGTCGGGTCACCGATTTGGGGTAGTAGGACTCACGAGCGAGTTTAATTAGGAAGTCGAAACTGTCTGGAAAGCAGTTCCACAGAAGGTGAAAGACCTGTAGGCGAATCTTAATTAAGCCGATGTGAGTATCCTGAGTAGCGCGGGACCGGTGAAATCCTGCGTGAACCAGCCGGCACCATCCGGTAAGGCTAAATACAAACACATGACCGATAGTGAACTAGTACCGTGAGGGAAAGGTGAAAAGAACGCCGAGACGGCGAGTGAAATAGTCCCTGAAACCATACGCTTACAAGCGGTCGGAGCCTCTTCGGAGGTGACGGCGTGCCTTTTGCATAATGAGCCTACGAGTTGCACCTACTGTGCTGGTTAAGCCCCTAAGGGGCGGAGCCGAAGCGAAAGCGAGTCTGAATAGGGCGAATAGAGTACAGTGGGGCAGACGCGAAACCGAGTGATCTATCCATGGCCAGGGTGAAGTTTCGGTAACACGAGATGGAGGCCCGAACCCGTTGACGTTGAAAAGTCTTGGGATGAGCTGTGGATAGGGGTGAAAGGCCAATCAAACTCGGAGATAGCTCGTTCTCCCCGAAATATATTTAGGTATAGCGTGCACTTAGAACCAGTCGGAGGTAGAGCACTGATTAGGCTAGGGCCCTTCACCGGGTACCAAACCTTGACAAACTCCGAATTCCGACTGGGAATCGTGCGCAGTCAGCGGCAGGGTGATAACGTCCTGCTGCGAAAGGGAAACAACCCAGACTATCGAATAAGGTCCCTAAATACTAGCTAAGTTGATAAAAGAAAGTTGGATTACCTAGACAACCAGGAGGTTGGCTTAGAAGCAGCCATTCCTTAAAAGAGTGCGTAATAGCTCACTGGTCGAGTGATCCGGCGTCGATAATTTGCGGGCATAAGCTAGTTACCGAATTCATAGACTAGAAATAGTGGTAGGGGAGCATTGTAGCGGTGTTGAAGCCGAAATGTGAGTTTTGGTGGAACTTCTACAAGAGACCATGTAGGCATGAGTAACGACAAGACTAGTGAAAATCTAGTCCATCGAAAACCCAAGGGTTCCTGATCAACGTTCATCGGATCAGGGTTAGTCGAGACCTAAGCCGTAGCCAAATGGTGAAGGCGATGGACAACCGGTTAAATATTCCGGTACCGTTTATAGCGTTAAGCTAAGGCGTGACGCAGAAGTGAAACTCCCGCCTCGGGACGAATCGAGGTTAAAGGGGCTAGGCTGGAGAATAGGCAAATCCGTTCTCTAAGGCTGAACCCTGACAGTACCCGGAAGCTTCGGCAGAAGGGATAGTGGAGGTAATCATGCTGCCAAGAAAAGCGTCGTAGTTTGCTGTAAATGCTCGTACCCCAAACCGACACAGGTGGGTGAGGAGAGAATCCTAAGATGCTCGAGAGAATCATGGCTAAGGAACTAGGCAAATTCAATCCGTAACTTCGGGAGAAGGATTCCCTACATTGTAGGGCGCAGTGAAAAGGTTCAAGCGACTGTTTACCAAAAACACATGTCTCTGCTAAGCCGCAAGGCGATGTATAGGGACTGACACCTGCCCGGTGCTGGAAGGTTAAAGAAGGGAGTTAGCTTCGGCGAAGCTCTTGACTGAAGCCCCAGTAAACGGCGGCCGTAACTATAACGGTCCTAAGGTAGCGAAATTCCTTGTCGGGTAAGTTCCGACCTGCACGAATGGTGTAACGACTTGAACACTGTCTCGGCCATGAGCTCGGTGAAATTGTGGTATCGGTGATGACGCCGATTACCCGCAGCGGGACGAAAAGACCCCGTGAACCTTTACTACAACTTTACATTGGCTTCGGTAATAACATGTGTAGGATAGGCGGGAGACTACGAACTTCTAGCGCCAGCTAGGGGGGAGTCACCCTTGAAATACCGCCCTTGTTATTGCTGGTGTCTAACCCTGACGGGGACAGTGTATGGTGGGTAGTTTGACTGGGGCGGTCGCCTCCTAAATTGTAACGGAGGCTCCCAAAGGTACCCTCGGTACGGTCGGCAATCGTACTAAGAGTGTAAAAGCAAAAGGGTGCTTGACTGCGAGACATACAAGTCGAGCAGGAACGAAAGTTGGGTTTAGTGATCCGGTGGCTCCGAATGGAAGGGCCATCGCTCAAAGGATAAAAGGTACTCCGGGGATAACAGGCTT
Source organism: Balneolaceae bacterium (assembly GCA_031581145.1). Lineage (GTDB taxonomy): Bacteria > Bacteroidota > Rhodothermia > Balneolales > Balneolaceae > UBA8296. The sequence continues at coordinate 45,254 of JAVLBP010000011.1, read as the reverse complement.
ATCTCCCCCAAGAGTTCACATCGACGGGGAGGTTTGGCACCTCGATGTCGGCTCATCGCATCCTGGGGCTGGAGAAGGTCCCAAGGGTTTGGCTGTTCGCCAATTAAAGCGGTACGCGAGCTGGGTTCAGAACGTCGTGAGACAGTTCGGTCTCTATCTGCTGTGGGCGTCGAAACACTGAGGAGGGCTGACCCTAGTACGAGAGGACCGGGTTGGACACACCGCTGGTGTACCTGTTGCGCTGTCAAGTGCATCGCAGGGTAGCTAAGTGTGGAAGTGATAAGCCGCTGAACGCATCTAAGCGCGAAGCATGCTCCAAGATAAGTGTTTCCTTAAGAGTCCTGGAAGACTACCAGGTAGATAGGCGGTAGGTGTACGCATGGTAACATGTTTAGCCGAGCCGTACTAATCACTCTTGTGGCTTTGCTCGCATGATTTGCACAGCCGAGATGGCTCCATTTGGAGCTATCAATGAGCTTGCAGTCATGACTTGCACGATCTATTCAAGTCTTGCACTCGCTATCAACGTCAAATTCTATAAGTTTGATGAGGTGATTAAGCGCAGAGGTCACACCCGTTCCCATCCCGAACACGGCCGTTAAGCTCTGTTGCGCCGATGGTACTGCACTGTGGGAGAGTAGGTTGTTGCCTCATCTATTTTTTTTAAAGGGGAGTCGCTCAGCGATGCCCCTTTTTTTTTATACCTTACGTTTGCAGTCAATGCATTAACGATTCACAATGTTTGTAACCCATTTATAATCAACATCTAACGTGACGACTATCAACCCAACATTTGACACCTTTATTACAGGGTACCATCAACGACTCTCAGATTTGTTTTCATCCAAGCAGACACAGTCTAGACTAGGCTTGCAAAGACAGTTTCCTAAAGAGTTCATGAACGATGTCTTAGAATGTAAACCATTATCTGTGTTTATACCTGAGGCCTATGGTGGGCGAGGTGGCGATTCAGCGGAGGCGTTGTCCATGCTAGAAGCCAGCTCTTATCACAGCTTGCCATTATCGCTCATGATGGGTATTAATGGAGCTCTTTTTTTGCAACCTGTAGCCAATTATGCCTCTGATGCTACCAAATCCTCCATCTTTAAAGGGGTCTTGGAGCAAAGAAAAATGGGTGGGTTAATGATTACCGAGCCAGGCTTTGGCTCAGACGCGCTACGAATGCAAACGAGTTATCATGACGAGGGTCAGGCTTATCGAGTGAAAGGGACAAAACATTGGGCAGGACTCACCGGTGAAGCTGATTATTGGTTAATTACGGCACGCCCTCAAAATGAGGAAGGTGAATTAGGCCGAGATGTCTCGTTTTTTGTGCATCCGTCAGAAAATGGTGGCATTGAAGTTGAAGAGGTGTTTAACAATTTGGGATTGTACATGTTGCCGTACGGACGAAACCAAATTGACATTTCCGTACCCGATTCTCATAAACTCAAACCAAAAACGATTGGCATCAAAATGATGCTCGATGTGCTTCATCGAAGTCGATTACAATTTCCTGGGATGAGTACTGGATTTTTAGGCAGATTGGTCGACGAAGGTATGACACATTGTAAAGAACGATTCGTGGGAGGATCTAGCCTCTTCACCTACGACCAGGTAAAGAGTCGATTATCTAAACTTCAGTCCTACTTCACCGCGAGTTCAGCGATGGCCTTTTTTGTGAGTCGACATGTGCCGTTATCGATGGATACCTCAAAAATGGACCTCGAGGCCAATGCCGTCAAGTCGGTGAGCACAGACTATATGCAAGCTGCCTCACAAAATCTTTTGCAGCTTGTGGGTGCCAAAGGGTACCGTCTTGACCATATTGCTGGTCGTGCTGTTGTGGATAGTCGCCCTTTTCAAATCTTTGAAGGATCAAACGATATCTTGTATCAACAAATCACCGAAAGTGTGCTCAAGCTCATGCGGGGCGCCAAAGAAACAAATTTGTATCACTTTTGCGCAGAGCATCCATTGACGAATAAAGTGGCTGAGGGGCTTCGCCAGAGTCTCGACTTTGAGGTGAATCCTCAAATGGCACAGCGAAAATTAGTCTCTTTGGGGCAGGCGCTTGGTCGTCTGATTACGATGAATATGACCGTGGAGATGGGAGCCAAAGGGTTTGCCTCGGATAGCATTCAGCAAACCATTCATGTGATGGAATCAGAAATTAAACAAATCCTCACGGGGTACCATCAAGCCCCTGTCCCTGTAGCTGTTCAAGACGAAAGTTATGCGACGATGAAGGGGTGGCGCTCCTTTTTATAAGGTTCATACCTGCACGAGGTTATGAGTCATCATACGCCAACCTTTTGCTGTATTGGTGAGTCGCTTTGGGATGCCTACCCTGAAGGGCTGTTTTTAGGTGGAGCCCCGCTTAATGTGGCATTGGACCTGCATGCATTAGGTCAACATGTAAACCTAGTATCTGCCGTTGGGGTCGATACGTTGGGGTATTTGGCTCGCAAAAGACTTCAAAACAGAGGGTTGGATACCTCTTGGGTCCAAGAATCAACCTATGATACTGGTTGGGTGGAGGTTACGTTAGATCAAGGAGTTCCCTCATATATCATTCATGAAGACGTCGCTTGGGACGACGTGCATATACCACAGGGTGGGTTTCCAGCTTGTGATACCCTTGTTCATGGGAGCTTAGCGTTACGATCACCTAGATCCGCGCAAACCATTCAAGCCGCGATTGAGAATGCCTTGTCACGTAATGGAGAGGTGGTTTTTGATCTCAATCTAAGGCCACCATTTGACCATCCAGACATCTTTGAACCCTTTTTGAGTATGTGTACAACACTCAAGGTGAATGAGGACGAGCTCAGGGTGGTACAAGATTTATTGGGCATTCATGTGAAGGCTGAGCATACATTGCAGCCGTCGCTTGAAGCGATTGCACATGCTCTTGACTGCCCTCAAATTTTGTGTACTCTAGGGGCAAAGGGAGCTTCGTGTTGGAACAATGGGGAGTTTTGGCATCAGGATGCTGATGCTGTTGATGCTGTAGATACCGTTGGTGCCGGGGATGCATTTTTGGCCGGCTTCTTGACCGCGCAAGCAGAGGGTAACTCTATGGCGGGTGCTCTTACATTTGGCACAAAGCTTGCTGGGTATGTCGCGACGCAATCTGGTGCGACGCCCCAGCTTCACCATTATGATACCCCACTACAATTATGATACCCCACTATAAAGAGACTCGTACTGAGAGGAGTTCCACCCCCACGGATACTCGCTGAGTCCCAACACCTCGTCCACTGTTTGGCGCAACGTCGACCGACTTAAAGGTGTTCATGGTGGGTTGAAGAAAATGGAGAGAGGTTTTTGTGCTGCGGGTCTGTGCAAGGGTGCGGCGGTTGCTACGGTCTACATGCTCTATTCCATCACGCGGTCTTAAATCACGCTGTGGCGTATAACGCAGTGTCAAATCACTCCGTGGCATATCACGTAGTGTTAAATCAGGCAATTGCACACCACGAGACCAAGCCTCAACCAAGGGGGGCATGTCATTATCGCTACCTCCTGGTTCGAAAGACTTCCCAAAATCGAGTAAAAAGGCATCCATGAGTCCGAATGTGGCTCCTACAAAAGCGCCTGTTGCGGCACCGTATTGTAAGCCATGGGTAAGTTCATCACCAGAGACTAAAATCACGGCAGTTCCAACAATCGATCCAAGGGTGGCACCATATATCGTGTCCATGACTAATAATAGGGAGGTATTACTGCCAGAGGCGAAAAGACCACGTCGCATGACCGTCTCACCAGGTGAAACAGAGGCAAGGTCATAAATCGACAACCCAACGCCCGCTAGCATCCCTACACCTACACCTACACTCAGAGGGCGCTGGTAATCGGTTCTATCTTCAAGTGCCATAGTGGCCAAACCGAGGACTGCACCGGTGGTTGTTGCATTGACCACGTTACCGGCAATGGTAAATCCAGCATTTGGTGAGATTGCAGGTTCTTCATTCGCGGGGCCGAGCTGAGCCTGCACATCCATGACGCCCAAAAGACCTGCAAATAAAAGAGTGAGGATAGCAAAAACGCGATAAGACAAGACAGAACATGAAAAGGCACGGAAGGGGATCATCAATGACATCACTAGGGAGTTGAAGTTAACCTGGATCATGGCCTGCTACAGGTAAAACCTTGCCATTAAAAAGAGTATACTGCTCCGAATAGAAGTTCGCAATCCAACGCCCCATCTGCTCAGGTTGCATATCTACGGTAAGCCCTGGAAAGGCTTCACCCAGCATATCGGTTTGTACGGCACCAAGGCACAAAGCGTTACTATGTACGCCTCTAGGGCCCAACTCTTCTGCCCAACACTCCGCTAAGGAGGCAATCGCTGCTTTGGTCGCGCTATACGCACTCAGTGATGGAAATTTTTTGGACCCCTGGAAGCCCCCCATACTACTAATGGCTAAAAGGTGTTTTTTGCCTTGACCATCACCTACAGATTCACCAAGCATGTTTGTAAAGGTTTTGGTCAACATCGCCGGGCCTAACACATTCACCTCCCACATTCTTGTCCAATCGTTTTGGTCAAGCTCTTCAAACGGTTTCGGGATCAAGAGGCCAGCGTTATGGACAATCCCAAACATATGGTGACCCTCGCTTTGGCAACATTGTTGAGCCACTCGCTGCAATGTAGTACGATCTTCTTCAGAGGTAAGGTCCGCTGGCGCTACGGTCATGGCGCCACTTGTATTTTCTGCCAGCGCCTCCAGTTTCGCTTCTTGCCTGCCTGTAACAATCACATGGTGCCCAAAGTCCTCCGCTAACGCTTTGGCGATATATGTCCCTATTCCTCGACTGGCTCCTGTGACAATAGATACTCGTGTCATGATACATGGCTAAACTTGTGCTAACAGCGTTAAAGTACAAATTGGTGAGCGGAAAGTCTTGCGTGTCGTTTTAAAGAGCCTTTAATTTCTGAATCCCACCCAGGGATTTGACGCCCGTTAACTCCACTCTAGTTCCTAATCCTATGGCCCGCACCCCTTCCACGATGTTACCACTAGGTACAATCATGCCCTCTTTTGACCTACCAAATGTGAATGGCAGCTCTGTTCAAGCGCCGGATCCAGACACAACAGGAGAAAAAGGGACATTGGTGATGTTTATTTGCAACCATTGTCCTTATGTCAAGCATGTGGATGAAGAATTGCGTCAAGTGCATGCAGATTACAAGCACAGGGGGATTGAAACCATCGCGATTATGTCGAATGATGTTGTGAATTACCCTGATGATTCTCCCGAAAAAATGGCACAGCAGCGCTATGCGTTTCCCTATCTATACGATGAGACGCAGGAGGTAGCCAAGGCTTTTCAGGCAGCATGTACACCTGACTTTTTCCTTTTTGATGCGAACGATAAATTGGTTTATCGGGGTCAACTCGATGATAGTCGCCCTGGTAACGGCGTGATGGTCACAGGCAAAGACCTACGCGCGGCCATGGACGCTGTGGCAGAAGGGAAGGCCGTTAGTACTGAACAAGTACCAAGCTTAGGGTGTAACATTAAGTGGAAATCGTGAGTCACGCCTTTAGCCTTGGCCTAACTCATTTTGATCATCGCATCTAACTCATTTTGATAATTGCAATGGTGCAGCGTGACTTACACACGAGCTTTTCACGCCCCATGGTGCGAATTTCTACATCCCAAACATGTGTTTGACGACCCATATGAATCGGGGTCGCTCGTCCTTCGACACGCTCTCCAATTTTGGCAGGGCGCAAATGATTGGCATTAATCTCAAGTCCTACGGCCCTGTACGATTCATCTGGCACATTGAGCCATCCCCCTACACTTGCAACGGATTCTGCTAACGCAACGGATGCACCCCCGTGGAGTAGGCCAAATGGCTGAATGGTCCGATGATCCACAGGCATCTCAGCGATGACAAGATCTTTGGCAAAATGTGTGAACTCCATGCCGAGTTTGCCTCCCATGTTGTCGGGAAAATATTCAACGAGCATATGAGCGCGGTCATACAACCCCTCTTCGATATAGGGGTCTTTGGCTTGTGTTGACGCGGGATCTTTTCTCTCAGATGGGGAGCTCATACGTTGGGCTTCATTAACGTGAAACAGGTGTTTTTCCACTGCCCAAAGTACTGTTTTTTATGATTTGAAGCATTTATCCCTGTATCTTTTGCGGAATTGAATTCGCCAACTAGTATGACGCTACACGACAAAGAGACCCTATTTTTCGCGCTGAATGAAGCTGTGATGCAACGTCAAGGGGACAAAATCCTTGGCTCTACAAAGGTTTTTGGAGAATGGCAGCCCATAACCGCCGAACGCTTTCATCAGCGCCGTCAGCATCAAGCCGCTGGGCTCCTCGCTATGGGTATTGGCCATGGCGATCATGTCGCTTTGTACATAGAAAATAGCTGGGATTGGCTTATCGCGGATCTAGCTCTTCAGTCGATAGGGGCTGTGAGTGTTCCGGTCTACACAACCATGTCGGCTGATAGCATTGCCTATATTTTGCGTCATGCTTCTGTGAAAGCGATGATTGTGTCACCCTCTTTTGCCAATGATTCGTTTCGTGAGACCGTTCAGGATGTGGCGTCCCTGCAAACGGTGATCTGCCTCTCATCAAGAATGTCTATTCACCATCAGGCTGAGGCGCTTGCGGGTCCAGGTGCAGAGGTATCACTCACGACAGAGGGTCTTGAAACGCTTGGTGCAGAATCGCTCAAAACCAATTCCACCGTTGTGGAGGAAGCAACTCAACGTGTTAAAGCCGACGATTTACTAACCCTCATCTACACATCTGGCACCACGGGTACGCCAAAAGGGGTAATGCTTACCCATCGTAATGTCGCCTCGAATCTTCGGGAAGCACTCAAGCGAATTCCCTTCACCATGGAGGAGGGGTATGACCAAACCGTACTCTCCTATCTTCCGCTGACCCATATTTTCGAGCGGATGATTTGTTACTTGTATCTCTCGTTTCATGCCAAAATTCATTTTGTAGAGGACGTGAAAGAGATGCCTATTGATTTGCAACATATGACGCCGTTTATGTTTGCCTCTGTGCCTCGACTCCTCGAGAAGCTTCATGCGGCAGTGCTCATGCGTGGCCGCGATCTATCAGGGGCGCAACGTAAAATTTTTGATTGGGCGATGACGAGGTTGGAGTCCTATGATCCAGAGCATCCACCGAAGCCTTTCAGCCCTGCCGGACTATCTCATAAGCTGGCGGATCGCTTGGTCTACGCAAAAATCCGAGAGCGTTTTGGTGGGAAGTTGTTTGGCATTGTTTCTGCTGGCGCTGCATTATCGCCCACGTTATTCCGTTTCATGAATGGGATTGGATTATGGTGCGGCCAGGGCTATGGCCTCACGGAAACTTCACCGGTGCTCACCATCCAAGATCCCACCAGAATGCGAGTGGGTTCGACAGGCAAAGCTCTGGATAATGTGGAGCTTCGCATTGCAGAAGATGGCGAGGTTCAGGCCAAAGCGCCGAGCATTACGCCGGGGTACTATGCTCAACCGGAAGAAACTGCGGACGTGTTTACCGAAGATGGTTGGTTCAAAACGGGAGATATTGGCCGCCTTGATGATGAAGGAAACCTCTTTATTACAGACCGTAAAAAAGCCCTCCTGAAGCTCTCAACAGGTAAATATGTGGCACCTCAACCCATTGAAGATGCACTGGTCCAAACTGGATTTATTGAACAAGCTGTGGTTGTGGGTAATGAGCGCAAGTTTTGTTCGGCATTGGTGGTGCCTTCGTTGGACTCCATTCGAAAACGATTGGTCACGGAAGGGCATTTGCCAACACTGCCATCACCTCATATTGAACGAGAAAAGATTCAGGAGTTTGTCCAGTCGCTCATTGATACAGCAAACCATCGATTCTCCCCGTGGGAAACGATTAAACAGTTTGCCATTCTTGATGCGCCATTCTCTATTGAATCGGGCGAGCTCACCCCAACATTGAAAGTGAAACGCTCTTTTGTTGTGCAGAAATATCAGGAAGTGATTGATCAGCTTTATCGAGGGTAACTTGCCCCCTAAGCAACTCATTGCATCACTGCATATCGAGCTGCTGTTGGACCAATTTCGCAGCGGCTGCTGTTCGAAGCGCATCAAATGAAGAGAATGCGACAGATTTGCCATGTTGGACCGCTTTCAAAAACCTGCCCACAGATAATTCGGCGGTTTGAGAAGGGTCAAAATTGAGTTTTTTCACCGTCAAGTACCCCCCATCGTCGACGGCAATCGAGCGTACTTGCTGAGTGGCTACATCACACTCAAGCTCAACACTCGAATCCGCAACAGTACGAATGTGGGTTGCATGGGCACTTGTTAGGGAGAAGGTTAAGGTGGCCGTGGCTCCACTGTCAAAATGGAGCATCATGTCCAGGCTTGTTAAACATCCAGAAAGTCGGGTCGCGCTGACAGACACTTTTTGCACACCGCTATCCATCCATTTCACAAAAAGCCCCACTTCATCAAGCCAATGTTGAGTCAATTGCTCCTTATTCTCAGAGAAGGAGGCGCTGACAAGATGCTTCAAGACATGGATTCGTCTGGGGCGTTTCATTTGTTGACGCATCCAATGTGAGGACGCGGCAAAGGTGGGCCAATGGGCAAACTGCACAGGTACGCCAGCCTCTTGACTCACAGCATGGACCGCTTGAAGATCATCGTACTGATCGGATATTTTGCTGATCAAAAAGGTTGGGTAGGACTGCTTCAATATTTTTAGCAGTCGTTTGAGTCGCTTGTCAGAATCGTCAACAAGCAAGCAGGCATCCATATCCTTCAGATGCTTAATTTTTTGAGAGATGTAGACTTCCTCAACAGACTGGAATCCTTGCAAGTGATTTTCCCATGCCGCTGCTCTATCAGGTTTTCCAATAATGGCGACTTTCATGGGGCAAGGGTTTGTCTATGTTATTTTAGGCACAGCTTTATCTGGGCATCACGAGTGCTAAAATAAAATAGGCAATTATGGCAGTGCCAAAAGAAAAAATGATAAACAGCAGGTACAGAACACGAACAGCTGTCGAATTCCATCCCAAGAAGTCAGCAATTCCGCCACAAACACCTGCAATCATGCGGTCCTGTGTTGAGCGAGACAATCCATTGTTCATACCTCTATTCATAGGTCGTTGTTCACGTAGAGATGGCATAAGTAAAGAAAAATCCTAAGGGTTAACTATCCCTATAAAGAATTGGTAAAGGGTTCTTTTACCCACTGTACGAAGCAATGCGACAAAGGTTTCACGCCAAAAGAATTATAGCCTCTGGGAATGAGCACCCCCAGCTACGCGTTTCTTTGACATAACCCGATTTCCCTAAAATGGCTCAAACTCCATCCCAAAGCACCACTCAAAACACGCCTCACACAGATTCCCAAACGGATCTTGGCGCCCGACCGTTTTACCACGAACTTGACCGCCATCTCCCCCGTATTCCACTCTCAGAGTTTGACCACCTTGTCTATATCCATGTGGACCAGCTAAGAATGCAAGCATGGGAGCCTTGGATTGAGCAGTGTCGACACGCCCAAAAAGAGAACAGAACAGCCTTTGTGATGGTTGAATCTCAAGAAAAAGGAAATCAAATCGCCCATCACAAAAAAAAGGCAACCTTTATCCTCTCCAGTGCAAGACATTTTGCCCTCGAGTTGGCAGCCCTCGATGTACCTGTCGTCTATGTTGGGACAACCAAAACCTTTGTGGACCCACTTGCTGTGTGGCTGGCTCAAGATTCTGGCAGGAAACTCACATGTATGGAGCCTTCAGAATGGGATGAACGAGCAATGTTTCAAACGCTTGCGGAGACCTATGAGGGCCAAGTAGAGATCGAGCCAAATACCTTATTTATCGCAGACGCTGAGCATTGGCGTGGTAAAATCGCTCCTGGGTTTCGGATGGAGACTTTTTATAGAGCCTTACGTAAGGAATCAGGTTTTTTAATGGATGATAACGGCCAACCTGAAGGGGGAACCTGGAATTATGATGCAGATAACCGCAAAAAGATTCCAAAAGGGTTGCCAATCCCAGAAACAGGTCGAGTCGAGCCTGATGCGATTACCCAAGAGGTGATGACCATGGTCGACGAGTGGTTTCCTGGGGGCCTTGGCGACACTCAAGGGTTTGCCTATGCTGTGACGCACGCGCAAGCCATGGCGCTGGCACAGGAATTCATCGATGAACGGCTAGAAAGCTTTGGCCCCTATGAAGACGCTATGGCCCTGGATGAGCCTATCCTGTTCCATTCAAGGCTGTCTCTTTACATGAATAATGGGCTTGTCAACCCACTGGACTTATGTACCATGGCGCAGCAAGCCTACCAAGAGGGCAAAGCGCCCATTCAAAGTGTTGAAGGATTTATTCGGCAAATCTTGGGGTGGCGAGAATATATCCGAGTTTATTATGAAGCGATGATGCCTGAGGTTCGTGAGGCGAACCATTTTGGATTCACCTATGGACTGCCAGAGGCGTATTGGACGGGAGAGCATGCGTGTAAGTGTGTGAGTCAAAGCCTTAAGCCCGTGCTTGATGAGGCGTGGTCCCATCACATTCCCCGGTTAATGATTCTGAGTAGTTTCTCAAATCTCATACAAACCGATCCTCGTGAACTTAACAAGTGGTTCCTCCTTGCGTATGCTGATGCACATGAATGGGTGGAATTACCCAACGTGCTTGGGATGAGCACCTTTGCCGACGGTGGTGTGTTGGCGTCCAAGCCCTATGTGAGCGGTGGGTCGTACATCAACAAGATGTCTAACTACTGCTCTGGATGTACGTACAATGTCAAGGAAAAAACAGGACCAAATGCATGCCCATTCAACTATTTGTACTGGAATTTTGTGGATCAACAACGTGATACATTCACACAAAATGGACGGGTGAATTTCATGGTGAATTCCTTTGACAAAAAGTCAGAGGAGGAAAAATCAGCCATTCGCCAGAGTGCCCAAACCTTTATCGACGCCCAACCCCGACTGGAACCAGGTTGGGAACAAGTAAACTCTACCTCATAATGCAAAGCAATCACCTATTCCCAGACACCTTATCTTGGATACCCTACCACCATGCAAGGGTTCGATCTTTGAACGATGCACCTGTGAACGAAGCGGGTGACTATATTTTGGTCTGGATGCAAAGTGCCCACCGTTTTGCCTATCATCATGGCCTCGAATACGCTGTAGCTTGGGCGAATGAGCTCCAAAAACCGGTCGTGGTATATGAGTCAATGCATTGTGACGACCCTTGGGCCTGTGACCGTTTCCACGCACTCGAGCTCGATTTTATGGAGGAGCACCTGACGTATGCTACATCACACAAGAAGGCAAAACAAGGGGCGTGGCATTATTGGCCTCATCTAGAGGAGCAGGCTGGAACCGCAGAGAAGGGATTTGAGACGTTGGCAGAGCATGCGGCAATCATCATCACGGATGATTTCCCTGTTGGACCCACACGAGACCGCAACGCAAAGTGGTCGAAGCAGGTCACGGCACCCTATGTACTCGTGGATGCAAATGGTCTCATTCCTCTAGGTCAAACAACCAAGGACCCCTACAGCGCCTATATCTTCCGTAAAATTGTTCAGAAATCATTCCACGATGCGATGGAGGTGATCCCTTCCGAGGACCCACTTGCTGCATTGCACATCCCGGGTAGTGATGTGCAGAGCGCCATTCCCGTGTCTTTAGCCTCTATTGCACCCCATGGTGGAGAGATCTTTGCGAAACGAGAATCATGGATGGCGGGACTTCCCATTCGCCATGATGTTGCCCCAGTTGAGACGCGTGGGTCCCGCGAAGCGGCGCTTCAACGGATGCATGGATTTATGCAATTTGATTTGCTAGAGTATGATGACAAACGCAACCATCCTGATGAACATAAGACGTCACGTTTGAGCCCATGGCTGCATTATGGAGTCTTATCGGCGCATGAAGTGGTGGAGGCAGCTCTTGCAAAGATGCCATCGGGTTGGTCCATGGATGAGCTCACCTATGTAGGTGGCAAATCGGAAGGTTTTTTTAATGGAGATCCTAATATTGAAAGCTTTTTGAACGAGGTTGTCACATGGCGCGAGGTTGGCTACCATTATTGTCACCACAGACCAGATTATGCCGACTACGAAAGCCTTCCAAATTGGGCCATGACAACCATTGATGAGCATCATTCAGACGCTCGACCCCAACTTTACACGTTTGAGCAGCTCGAGAGTGGCCAAACCCATGACACTGTCTGGAATGCTGCTCAGATTCAACTTCGTCAGGAGGGGATGATTCATAACTACCTTCGGATGCTCTGGGGCAAGAAAGTGATAGAGTGGGCTCCTGATATGGAAACCGCCTTAACTTGGCTTATTGAATTGAATAATCAATGGGCTATCGACGGGCGAAATCCCAATTCATACTCTGGCATCTTTTGGTGTTTTGGTCGTTTTGACCGCGCGTGGCAGGAGCGAGAGATATTTGGGAAACTTCGCTATATGAGTAGCGATAATACGCGCAAAAAGGTGCGTATGGATCGCTACCTCATGGAGTATGCGTCGTAAGAGGTCGTGTAGATCTCGCTTGAGATGACGCTGAGTCCATTCTTATGCCGACACCATCATCTTGAACAGCTCCAAAAGCCTTGGCTGCGACATAGACGCCACATCCACAATATCACTATGATCCAACGGCTCCTCACCAAGTCCTGAGGCTTGATTGGTTATTAAGGATACGCCGCTCCAACGTAGGCCAAGCTTTGATGCGGTGACGAGCTCAGGGGCTGTACTCATCCCCACAGCATCGGCTCCCATTGTCTGGAATGCACGAATTTCTGCGGGGGTCTCGTAGGAGGGGCCTGTGACGTATAAATAGGTTCCAGCATGCAAATGAGGCGTCGAGTCGGGGGCCCGCTTAAGCTCAGCTGAATAGTGAGGTCTAAAGGGTTTGACGGGTCGATTCATGGGCGTATGAATAGAGTCGTAATCGTCATATGGGTTCGTTCCCATATTATTTAACGGCTTCGTTCCCATATTATTTAACGGCTTCGTTCCCATCCTGAATAACGGAGTCATCGATAAAACATCGTCGATAATCATGAGATCCCCCACCTTCATATCGGGGCGGATACCTCCTGCGGCATTCGTCACAACTAGCTCCGAGGCTCCAGCTTCTGAAGCTAGCTCCACTGGTCGGATGATTTGCGACCACGTAGCCCCTTCATACACATGGGCCCGCCCGCTGAATACCCAAATGGGGTGTCCCTCAAACCGTCCTGCAACCAACTCACCGGAATGTCCAGGGGTTGTCGTGGGTTTCATTCCCGGGATATCACTGTAGGCAACGCGTTGACTCTCTTGCAGATGGGAGGTAAACCAGCTGTACCCCGAGCCAAGGATCAAGACCTTTTCTGGTTTTGGAAGGTTGCTCACGCTAGCCATTCAGCACATCTAGGATCGGTGGGTTGCAATATCCGCCTGAAGGCGTCGGACCACGTCATCAAAAGAGAGGGTCTCTTCCGAGCTTTCAGCCATGTGTCTAAGGACAAAATTCCCTTGCTGGAGCTCTTGTTCACCCACTATTAACGTGTAGTGCGCACCGCTTCGATTGGCATCCTTCATTTGAGCTTTCATGGAGCGGCCTTGCATGTCTGTTGTGGCAGAGATACCCTTCGATCGCAAGGTTTGTAGCGCATCCAAGCCCCACGTTTGTGCTTGCTCCCCAAGTGTTACTAAATAGACATGAGGGACTACACTTGCTGATTCTTGGTGTGTCCACGGGTGGTTGATACTTTGCATCGCCAAAATGAGTCGTTCTATACCCATCGCAAATCCAACCGCAGGCGTTGGTGCCCCACCTAATTCCTCGACCAAAAGATCGTACCGCCCCCCACCTGCAATGGCATCTTGTGATCCAAGCGCTGCGCTGGTCACTTCAAACGCAGTTTGGGTATAATAATCCATACCCCGAACCAGCTGAGGAGTTAGCTCATAGGGGATCCCAAGGGAGTCTAAACCGTCACGAACCTGCGCAAAATGAGCCTGACACTCCTCATTAAGTGACTCCAAAATCGATGGAGCCTCTGCAATAATTTGTTGATCTTTGGCATCCTTTGAGTCCAAAATCCTCATTGGATTGGTTTCTAAGCGTTTCTGAGACGTTTCGCTGAGTTGGGAGGCATAAGGGGCTAGATACTCCATCAGTACCTGCTTGTAGGCTTCACGGCTCTGCCGGTCTCCAACAGAATTGAGCTTCAGCGTCCAATCACTCAGCCCAAGCGCTTCTAATACCGCAAGCATGAATTGGATGGTCTCAATGTCAGCAATCGGGTGGGCAGATCCCAGGACCTCCACACCAAACTGATGGAACTGTCTGAGCCGCCCTTTTTGGGGTCGTTCTGCTCGAAACATGGGTCCGACGTAGTAGAGCTTTTGGGCACCACCACGTTGGCCAAGATGATGTTCAATGTAAGCTCGAACCACTGGGGCTGTACACTCCGGGCGTAGAATGTAGTGGCTGTCTCCCTTCTCAAAAGCAAAGATCTCTTTACTGACAATATCACTCGTCGCACCTATTCCACGCACAATGAGCTCCGTTTGCTCCATCATAGGTGTGCGAATTTCATGAAAATCAAACAAAGCGGCTTGTTCATGAAACGTTTGCTCAATCCTACGCCATAAGGGTGTTTGCTCAGGAAGGAGATCCACCATTCCGAGGTGGGATTGAAATTTAGGTGCCGCCATGACGTAGCTCCGCGTGCCGTTTTGTTTAGTGCGTGTACCGCCGTAAGATACAAGAAATTGAAAGTGGGGTGAATACGAACCCCGCAACAACCGTTGGATGAATCTAAAGTACACCGCATGAACCTACTCAACCTACCTCTCGCGAGACGTACCCTACTCACCATCTTCATAGTGGGCTTTTGGATAGGACTCACCCCATGGACGGTCGTGGCGCAATCAGGTGGCCCCATCCATCCCTACCAAGCTGCGTATGATGTGCAACATATTGAGTTAGACATGGAGGTATTTCCTGAGGATTCTTCGATTGCAGCAACCGTTACCACATCGGCTGTCCAACAAATTGCCTCTGACACATGGCGTATGGCGTTGAGTCCCCGTTTTGAGATCCAATCGGTCGAATGGCAAGGCCAATCATTGGCTTGGCATAGACCTCATCTTGCTGATCCCCAGGTCCATGAGCGATTTATTCACCTATCATTTCCTGGAACGTTGCAGCCTGGCCAGGAGGTAGCAGTCTCGATTTCCTACCAAGGAAAGCCTCGCCCTGCTGTACGCGCACCCTGGGATGGTGGATTTGTTTGGGCCGAAACCCCTTCAGGAGATCCCTGGATTGGTGTTGCTTGTCAAGGAGATGGGGCGTGGCTGTGGTGGCCCAACAAAGATCACCCATCTGATGAACCCGATGAAGGAGTCATGATTCATTACACTGTCCCTGAAGGGCTCACAGCGGTGTCCAATGGGGTGCTACGGCAGACCCAAACCACTGGGGATCGTACCCGCTGGAGTTGGGAGGTCCTCAATCCTATTAATTCGTACACCATAACACTCAATGCCGGACCCTATGTTGAGCTGAAAGACAGCGTGCAGAGTGTTGATGGATCCACCATTCCACTCCATTTTTGGGTTCTCCCCGAGTTTGAAGACAAAGGTCGTGAGCGGTTTCCTCAATTCAAGGAGCAGCTTGTTTGGTTTGAAGAGCTCTTAGGGCCGTATCCATTTCGGAATGAGAAATATGGTGTGGTCCATGCACCGTTTTTAGGGATGGAGCACCAAACGATTATCGCGTATGGACCACGCTTTGAGGATAATAATCTCTTTGGCCAAGCTGTGGGATTTGACGACTTACACCATCACGAATTAGCTCATGAATGGTGGGGAAATCAACTTACGGCGTGGGACTGGCGCGATTTTTGGATTCATGAGGGGTTTGGAACGTACATGCAGACACTCTACACAGAGGATGTTCTTGGTCAAGCCGCGGCCGACAGTTTAATGGGATTGTTGCGGATGCGAATTGTTTCCAATGACGAGTTGGTTCCTGATGCTTTCCAAACTACCAAACAAAAATATGGATCGGGTCGTGGTGGTGATATTTATTACAAAGGTGCCTGGACACTTCATATGCTTCGCTATCTCCTTGGCGAGGAGGCTTTCACAAATTTTATGCGAGAGCTTCTCTATCCTACACAAACCTCCAAAGAGGCTACAGACGGCACTCAGACCCGTTTTGTGAGTACACAAGATGTTATGCAGGTGGCTCAATCGTATACTCAGCGAGATTTAGGACCCTTCTTCGAGCTTTTCTTGAAGCAAGCCGAACTCCCAGAATTGGTGTCTAACGTTGAGGGGCGTTCACTTACGCTACATTGGGCCAATGTTCCCGAGGAAATTCGTTTTTCCATGCCAGTGGAGGTCTCTGTGAATGGAGAGATTCGTGTCGTCGAGGTGGGGGTACAAAATTCAGATCCAACAGCTCAAACGGGAGAGGTGATTGTTGAGCTTCCAAGACAAGTCCAAGAGATTACGCTCGATCCACACGGATGGCTTCTTCGCAACAGGATTGGCTATGGCGAAACGCTGGATCTTAATCCATAGCTAGAGGATATTATCGATTTGGAAGAATAATGGGGGCTTTGTCGGAAAGAGAATCCATGGAGGGGCGCTGCACGCTCGATTTTTTTTGCGCTAGACGCTCAACATCGTTCAGTGTATCGACATCCTCGGGGCCAAGATCCCACCGAATCGACCGAAAACGGGGAAATCGAAGGGTATAACCCGCTTTTGTCCGTTTATTGACCTGAATAGAGTCAAATTCCAGCTCTACCACGATGCCTGGCCGTAGGGAAAGTGTGGGACCAAACTTTTCTACAACAAGCTTTTTGAGCTCCTGATTCAATGTGCGTAGTTCAGCATTGGTATAGCCACCATAGGCTTTGCCAATCGGTATGTAGGACTCTGAGAAACGATCATCGTTTTCAACCGACACGCCAAGGGTAAAATCAGAGTAGATCCCACCCCGTTTTCCACTCCCAGCATGGGCATACATGATGATGGTGTCCAACGCGCCTTCCGGTTCCTTGAGCTTTTGCCAGTGATGAGAGCGTTGTCCAAAAGCGTAGGAGCTATCGGTTTGCTTAATCATGAGCCCTTCATTCCCGTGACGTAGCGCTTGCTCAAATGCACGTTGGCACTGTTGTGTTGTTGCCACCTCAAATTGACGGGAATAGGCTATAGAGCCCTTCTCACAAAGAGAGATTAATTGAGACCGTCGTTGTTTCAAGGGGTGGCTGAAGGCTTCATCTTCGTCCAACACCAAGAGGTCATAGGCTACAAAGATGACCGGTACGTCATGGATGAGCTTGCTAGAGGGCTTTTTGACGCCAAGTCGTTTTTGCAGATCAAGAAATGGGAGAATGGTTCGGGATTCAGGGTCAAAAGCCAAGACTTCACCATCCACGACAAATGAAGAACCCAGGATGGATTGCGATGTTGCCAACTCATCGACAACGTCAGGAAAGGTTTGGGTAAGGGGGTTTAAATCGCGCGAAAAAAGCTCCACTCGATCGCTTGTTGCATGAGCCTGACAACGTATACCATCCAGTTTTTCCTCAAGCCTAACGCTCGCCCAGGGTGTAGCATCCAAGGAATCGACCGGAGAGGCCAGCATAAAAGCGATCGGCCGAAATAGGGTAAAAGAAGCCTCCCCTAAGCGCTCTTCAAAGACAAAACGTGCAGTTTCAGAGACACTGCCTAGTACCATGTGGGCGTAGCGAATATCCTCCAATGACGCCCCACTTACCATAGCCAGTGTCTGCAGTAAGCTTCTAGCTTCAAACCCAATGCGAAGAGAGCCACCTCCAAGCATGCGAAGGGCCATTTTCATCTCTAGTGGCGAGAGTGTATCCAACCACTGAAAAAAAAGTGCTCGTTTCTCCTCACTTTTTTTTGCTTGTGCCATCATCTCAAACGATGCGTCCATATTATGCAGCGTCCAAGTGGGTCGGCCGTACGTTTGAGCTCGTTTTTCAATGGCCTGAGGCATATTTGTCAACAATAATTCAATGGTCTCTGAGCCTGATCCAGTTGCGGTTCGGCATGGCTTGAAGACCGTCTCGTAATCTATTTCACAATACTCTGAGACCCATAAGCCTTGAGATCTTGCCCCCAATCTCCCCGTAAGCCCCGAAGTTGGATTAAATGCCCCTTCGCTTACAAACCGACACGCCAGCACAGCATCATTCAAGCTCCCGTGAGCTTGAATATCGTGTAGTAACTCTACAAAAAGCGCCTGTTTTGCTTTGGTCCCACGAGTTTGTTCCACCTTGTCTAGAACCTCGCAGTATGTCCGAAAAGAGTAGCTCTTGGCTTTTTCCGCTTCGACGTGTTTTGCCTCAAGCTTTTTTGCCTTCAACTGTTCTACCTCATCCATCAAGCTCCTCCTCTTGCTCCATCGTTAGATTCAAAAATTGAGCATGGTGTCCCCGTTGCTCTAGGAAGTGGGCAACGACGTCGGGTGTGGGTGAGTGTGTAATATGAATGGTACGTGGTTGTAGAGCGTCGCAGACGTCCATTAACTCAAAAAAATCGAGATGGTCTGAAAGGGCAAACCCACGATCCAAGTTTAGTTGTGTTCGCCTGCTTGCCAACGCAGCCCACCCTGAGCATTGTGCCACACGCAGACGCTCAACATTTGAGGCAAATCCAGAGGCCAATACCGACGTGGGTCCCACAAGAATAGCCCCTTCACAATGTGCTCGATCATAGGGCTCCACGTTGCCCAACGAAATTCCGGCTTGTTGGTACACTTCGCAGTATGGGTATCCTCCTCCATGAATCATTTTGCGGTGATCCATGGGCTCGAGTAGGTGTAAAATTTCTTGAGCTTTGCCCAGATTATACCCCAAAAAAAGCGGCGTTTCCCCCGCCTCGAGCGTTTCTTTGGCAAATGCTAGCATGTCTTGCTGGATCTCGTGGGTCGGCCTCCATTTGTAAATAGGTAGGCCAAACGTCGCCTCTATAATGAGCTCATCCACGTTGGATGGCCAAACCACTCCCTCCGTCGCAGGGGAGGCTGGCGATTTGACGTCGCCGGTATACAACAAGGCCCCATCTTCACTTTCAATGAGAATCATGGCAGATCCCAAAATATGGCCAGCAGGATAAAGCGTCAGGGTTGCATCACGAGTAGAAGGTTTTTCTGGACCCTTCTCCAGACCCTTTGCCGTGCTCTGCCCACCATGCGGTATCCCAAAATATTCACGAATCGACTCTAGTGAGGTGGGTGTTTGCCAGTCTAACACGTAGGCATCCCCTTTGTATCCTCGCTTTTGCATGAAGGCCAACGTTGGGGCAGAGCAAACCGCAGCACAAGACCGATTTCTCGGTAAATGATCGGCATGCGCGTGGGATACAAACACGACATCAGCCTCTGGATGACTGTTGTCGAGTGATAGACCGAAATCTTTCAAAAAAATTCCGTGCCCCCCTGAAGAAATCATGCAATAGCCCGAAGATTTCACGATGTTGTTATGCGTCAAGAGTTACGTTTATGCACAAAGATCGACGATTGCCTCACGTTTATGTTCCTTATATACGATACTGAAACCACTGGCTTACCCAAAAACTTTAAGGCACCGGTCACCGATACTGACAACTGGCCTCGCTTGGTTCAACTGGCATGGCAAGTACACGACATCGAAGGCAAAAAAATCAGTGAAGGAAACTGGATAGTACAACCGGACGGGTTTACGATTCCGTTCAATTCAGAAAAGATTCATGGGATCTCCACGGAGCGGGCACAAAAAGAGGGCTCTCCACTTGTAGAGGTGCTTGAAGCGTTTGAGCAAGCGGTGCAAGCCTCCACATTTGTGATTGGGCATAACCTCATTTTCGATTGGAACATTCTAGGAGCCGAGTACGTCAGGCTACAACGCCCCAATCTACTGGAGTCCAAAATCCAGGTTGATACCAAAGATGCGGGTACAGACGTGTGCAAGATTCCAGGAGGGCAAGGTAGGTTCAAGTGGCCGACACTGGCTGAGCTACACACCACGCTGTTTGATGTGGGCTTTGAGGGGGCTCATGACGCCTTTGCCGATGTCCGGGCGACAGCAAGAGCCTTTTTTGAAATGGCTAGGCGAGGGGATATCGTACTTGATCCACCCGATGGAGTTGAGTGGCCGGCAAAACCATTGAGCGATGTGATCGACCGGTCCCATTACCAAGATGAACTTGAGCAGGAAAAACAGTGGGAAGCTCAAAGGGAAGCCCAAAACGATGCCCAAAGGGTAGCCCAAAAGGATGCCCCAGACCCAGATTCAGACCTAATTGCTGTTGAGTCTTCAAAAACAGCCAACGCTGAGGCAGTGTCCCCATCTGTGGAGGTGCCATTTATCCACCTTCATTGCCACTCTCAATTCTCCATACTTCGCAGTACAGCAAGCGTCAAAGCCTTGGTTGAGGCGGCCAAACAAGATGGGGCTCCCGCGGTTGCTTGCACCGATTTGGGAAATATGTTTGGGGCCTTCCATTTTACCCGTGCTGCCAAAGAGGCAGGGATCCAGCCAATCCTAGGGTGTGAATGTTATCTCGTGGCAGATCGTCACCAAAAAAAATTCACCCGAGATTTCAAAGATTATCGAACACAATCTCTGTTTCTGGTTAAAAACCTTGAGGGATACAAAAATCTCTCTTCGATGGTCTCCAAGGGATATATCGAGGGGTACTACTATAAGTATCCTCGAATTGACAAAGCACTCATTGAACAGCATCACAGAGGGGTCATCGCCTTAACAGGTGGGTTGCGTGGTGAAGTCCCTGATTTGATCTTGAACCAGGGGGAAGAAGCTGCTGAAGAGGCTTTTCTTTGGTGGAAGGAGATCTTTGGTGACGATTTTTATGTGACGCTCCAACGTCATGGATTGGAGGAGGAGGACCGCGTGAATGACGTCTTGCTAACATTTGCTAGAACCCATGGGGTAAAGATGCTTGCTGCCCATGATCTCTATTACATCGAGGAGAAAGATTGGCAAGCACACGACGCCTTACTTTGCGTGGATGATAATAACCCCGTGAGCATGCCCATAGGTCGAGGGCGTGGCACGCGGTATGGCTTCCCCAACCATGAGTATTATTACAAGAAATCCCCTGAGATGGCCGCGTTGTTTGCTGACATTCCAGAGGCGATCCACAATATTCAAGAGTTGGTATCCACTCTCGAGCCAATTGAGCTTGAACAAGATATTTTGTTGCCTTCATCGACACTTCCAGAGGGGTTTGACACTGAAGATGAGACACTCAAACACCATGCATTGGAGGGAGCCAAACAAAAATATCCCACAACGGAAGGGAAGCTTGAGCCCAAGGTTGTTGAAAGGATTGAGCATGAGCTTGGGATTATCAAATCGATGGGGTTTGCAGGCTATTTCTTGATTGTTCAGGACTTTATTGACGCAGCCAAGGAGATCGGTGTGTATGTCGGGCCGGGTCGTGGCTCAGCTGCTGGATCCGTCGTCGCGTATGCCATAGGTATTACCAACGTCGATCCACTCAAATACGACCTCATCTTTGAGCGGTTCCTTAATCCTGAGCGGGTGAGTATGCCCGATATGGATATTGACTTTGATGATGATGGGCGTCAAAAGGTGATTGATTATGTAGTGGAAAAATATGGCTACAACCAGGTAGCTCATATTATCACCTTTGGGACCATGGCTGCACGATCTGCGGTTCGCGATGTGGCTCGCGTGTTGGAACTCCCTCTCCAAGAGGCCGATCAACTTGCCAAAAAGGTACCAGAAAATGTGGGAACCACTCTTGACAAAGCCTTCGAAGAGGTACCAGAGCTCAGGGACATTAAGAAATCGGATACTCTTGCTGGAAAAACCCTACAGCTCGCCCATACGCTTGAAGGGAGTATTCGCAACACAGGGATCCATGCTGCTGGGGTGATTATTGCCCCTAATGACTTGCTGAGTCTCATACCAGTGTGCACAGCCAAAGATGCCGAATTGATGGTCACGCAGTTTGATGGGAAGGTGATTGAAGATGCGGGTATGCTCAAAATGGACTTCCTGGGTCTCAAAACGTTGTCCATTCTCAAAACGGTGATCGAGATGGTCCACCTTATCCATGGGCGTGAGATGACGTTGGATGATATTCCACTGGATGATGAAAAGACCTTTGCCCTCTACCAAAAAGGGGGGACGGTTGGGACGTTCCAGTTTGAGTCTGATGGCATGCGTAAACACTTACGTGATCTCAAGCCCACGACGATCGACGATCTGATTGCCATGAATGCACTGTATCGCCCTGGTCCGATGCAGTTTATCCCAGATTATATCCGCCGCAAGCATGGTCAGGAGGAGGTTGATTATCCTCATGAAGATCTTGTGGAGGTGCTTGAGCCCACCTATGGCATCATGATTTATCAGGAGCAGATCATGGTCGTAGCCCAACGTATTGGGGATTATACGCTGGGTGAAGCCGATATTTTGCGGCGAATTATGGGCAAAAAGAAAGTGGATCAGATGGCTCAGGAGGAGGAAAAGTTTATGTCCAGAGCCACTGCAAAAGGGATTGAACCCAGCTTAGCCAAAGAGATTTTTGACAAAATGGCCCTGTTTGCGGGCTATGGGTTTAACAAATCTCACTCTGCGGCCTATTCCATTTTGGCGTACCAAACCATGTATTTCAAGGCAAATTATCCTGCCGAATACATGGCTTCTGTCATGAGTCATAACATGTCAGACCTCAAAAAAGTGACCTATTTTATTGATGAGTGTAAAAAAATGGATATCGCGGTCGATTTCCCAAACATCAATACCGGGATTGGGCGGTTTTCGGTGGCCAACCAACGGATTCAGTTTGGCCTCAATGCGATTAAAGGTGTTGGGGCTGCGGCCATTGAAGGAATTGTCCAAGAGCGTGAAGCTTCTGGGCCATTTACCTCTATTTTTGATTTTGCCGGCAGAGTAGACTCCAAAACATGCAACAAACGGGTGGTGGAAAGCTTAATTCAAGCAGGTGCTTTTGATGAACTCCACCCCAACCGAGCCCAACTCCTGCAAGGAATCGAGGAGATTATGATGTATGGTCACAGGAAGTTTGAAGAGGCACGCCTCAACCAGACGTCCTTGTTTGGCGGTGCTCAAGGGGGAGAAGCGACGATGGAGCCTAAGCTTCGAGAGTGTTTGCCGTGGAGCCAGATTGAACAACTTAAGCGAGAACGAGAGGTAATTGGCTTTTATCTAAGTGGGCATCCGCTCGAGCGATTCCGACATGATCGATCCCTGTTTGCGACCCATAAACTTTCAGAGACCACCCTCGCGCGCATCCGTGACCGTGAGCCAGGGTCGATCGTAGGTATTGTGACCTCCATTCGACGGCTCAAAGATTCCAAACAACGCCCTATCGCGTTTTTGAAGGTGGAGGATTTGGATGGCGCTATCGAAGTAAGTGTCTTTAGCGAGTGCTACGACAACTATCAAGGATTACTCGAGGAGGATAACTGCTTGTACATCAAAGGGACCATGAGGACCGATCGTGGCGCACCCCAGTTAATGGCCGAGTCTATGGACCGGGCAGAAAACCTCCGTGAAAAGCACCAAAAACGAGTTTGTGTTGTAGCGCGGTTGGAAACGGATCGAGCCTCTATAGGCATTTTGGATGAGTTGGAAACGCTACTAAAGAAACACAAAGGGGAGGCTCAAATAGAGTTTTCATTGTATAGTAAGGCGTCTGAACAGCCCCTTCAATTGCGTGCGCGCAATGTGGTTATTGATCCGAACGATGAGGTTTTATCCTCGTTGGAAGAGATTCTAGGAGAGGATTCCATCGAGCTAAGAACGGTTGCGTCGTAATCGTTGTTTCATGTTTGAGGAAAGGTTATTTCTTTCTTACCTTAACATGTAACTACAAGTTCGTGCATAGTGCATTGAACCAGTGTAACTGAACAGTTGTAACAGAATTATCTAAAAAGAATTATGGCTAAAGCAATTGAATTTAATGACACCAACTTCGCCACTGAAGTTGAATCCGCAGATACACCCGTACTGGTCGATTTTTGGGCTGAATGGTGTGGCCCCTGCCGTATGGTTGGCCCAGTCGTTGAGGAGCTCGCTGGAGAATACGAAGGGAAAGTAAAAGTGGGGAAAGTCGATGTTGATAACAATCCATCGGTATCTATGAAATATGGGATACGTTCCATTCCAACACTTTTGATCTTTAAAAACGGCGAGGTTGTGGACCAGGTCGTTGGTGCGGTGCCTAAATCAACGCTCCAAAAACAACTTGACGCGCAGGTTGCCTAAGCCCCAGATTTCTGCGCCAGTTTAACATAGGGTTAACATCTAATTGACTAATTTCCCTCAATTTAGATACAACACGACCTTATGTCAGACACATCGCCCTCTCCAAAGCATTCGGATTCAAAAAGTGGGGTAGAGCAACTTCTCCCTTTTAGTTTTTTCGGGTTGATTCGCCAAGAGCGATTCTTCCTGATGCTCATCGGTGCCCTGTTTATCATCGCTGGATCTACGTTTCAGATCCCTCACCTCGCGATGTGGATTGGGTTCCTGTTTGCGGGCTACTCCGCGATCGCGAACGATAGTATTCAAACCATCGGTACATTTCTTGCGTCCAATGCAAAGCGTCCTTGGTGGCTTCTTTGGTTGTTTATTGGGGGGATATTCCTCGTCACGGTTACGTATAGTTGGATTACCTACAATGGGGATGTCTCCTACCAGCGATTGGCATCCAAGGGGTTCAGTGAAGCGCCAACCGAGTTTACGTTTCTACAAGTCGCGGCACCATTATTCCTGTTGATTCTGACGCGGCTCAAAATGCCTGTGTCCACGACTTTTTTGATCCTAAGTTGCTTCTCGTCGAGTTTGGCTGGCATTACCGGTGTCCTTCAAAAAAGTATGTTGGGCTATGGCCTCGCGTTTGTGGCGGCCATTATTGTATGGTTCCTTGTGGCGCGCATCTCGAAATGGTTGTTTAAAGGAGAGGCTCACCCCGCATGGATTCCGGTTCAGTGGATTGCGTCTGGGACGTTGTGGTCTGTTTGGATTATGCAGGATGCAGCAAATATCGCAGTGTATCTGCCACGCTCGTTGAGTATTTATGAGTTTGCGGGCTTTGCGGGTTTTATTTTTGCTGGATTAGGGGTGCTGCTGTATTTACGCGGTGATCGGATTCAAGAGATTGTGACTGAGAAATCATTTGTGACCGATGTCCGCTCAGCAACCATTATTGACATTGTATACGCTATCATCTTGTACTACCTCAAAATTCGGAGCCAGATCCCTATGAGTACGACGTGGGTCTTCATTGGATTGCTTGGAGGGCGCGAAGTTGCCATGAGTCTCTTCAATCGCGACGACCACGGTCGAACGATTTTAGGAGCATTTAAAGTCATTGGAAAAGACGCGCGTAATGCCTTAATTGGGTTAGCTGTTTCGATTACACTTGCACTTTTGATAAATCCAGGCATATTAGAAGAAATCAAAGCTTTGTTCATGTAAGATGAATTCTGAACCCCTCACCGCAAATGATCAGCGCGGGTCCACATTAGAAGCCTCTGTACTCCTTTTAAATCAAGATTATCAACCCCTAACGATCTGTTCGGTGCAGCGATCGATCAAACTTCTCTTTCTTGAGAAGGCTGAGGTTCTTCACGATTACCCGAGCAGAATGATTCAAACGCCGCGAACCGAATTCAATTATCCATCAGTGATTCGGCTCAAGAGATACATTCGGCTACCGTATCATCGCATCGTGCTATCACGACGCAACATCATGAAACGTGATCAGAGTGTATGCCAATACTGTGGCTCAAAATCAGATTTGACACTCGACCATGTTATGCCAAAAAGCCGAGGGGGCAAGGATACGTGGGAAAATCTTGTCACAGCATGTAACAAATGTAATGTCAAAAAGGGGAATCGTACGCCGGACGAGGCCAACATGCCCCTCAAAACGGTGCCATACAAGCCGATCCACATAAGTTTCTTCCGCAACCTAATGGGGGGTGTCGAGGAAACGTGGAAACCGTATCTTTATATGTAAGGTAGAGGACTCTCCTCTCCATATTTGGCAACAAACGTTTATCGAGCGTGGTACGTTAATTCACCATGAGCAAAAAAGGTCGCGTCTTAGTGGCAATGAGCGGGGGTGTTGATTCCTCCGTAGCGGCGGTAATGCTTCACCAGCAAGGCTACGAAGTGATTGGCATTACCATGAAAACCTGGGATTACCACCGTAGTGGGGGTAAAAACGGGAAAGAAACGGGGTGCTGTACTGTGGAGTCGATGAATGATGCTCGCGCGATTGCTGTGCATCGTGGGTTCAAGCACTTTATCGTCGATATTCGTGATGAATTTGGTACCTGGGTCATTGATCGCTTTGTAGACGATTATATGACAGGTCGTACGCCGAACCCTTGTGTTCTTTGCAATACACATATCAAATGGGCTGCGCTGTTGAGGCGAGCGGATCAGCTTGATTGTGAGTTTATCGCAACAGGACATTATGCCAATGTCAGGGAAGAGGATGGGCGCTTTGTGATTTCCAAAGGGCTTGACCATGGCAAGGATCAAAGCTACGCGCTTTGGGGGGTTCGTCAAGAGCACCTCGAGCGAACCATTTTTCCGGTAGGGTCGTACCGAAAGTCGGCCATTCGTGCCTTTGCAGAGGAAGAAGGACTCTTGTCGGTGGCCAACAAGCCCGACTCGTATGAAATATGTTTCATCCCAGATGATAATTATCGTCGGTTTATTCAAGAGCAGGTGGAAGATTACGACGAAAGAATTGGCGAAGGGGTCTTTGTGGATAAATTTGGCAAGATTGTGGGAACCCATGCTGGCTACCCTAATTTTACGATTGGACAGCGGCGCGGGCTCCATTTACCCATGGGAGAACCGATGTATGTGACCTCGATTAACCCCGACACAAACGAGGTTATGGTGGGGGTCAAAGAGGATTTGATTCAAACAACTTTGACCGCTGCGGAGATGAACCTTGTCAAGGTGGGGAGTCTGCCTGAAGGCGAAGAGGTGCCAATCGTAGGTAAGATACGCTACAATGATGCTGGAGCGGAGGGGACCATTCAAGCGACAGGTCCGGATGAATTTAAGGTTCATTTCCCTGCAGGGCGTGAAGCCATCACACCGGGACAAGCCGTTGTGTGCTACGACGGTGATGATGTTCTTGCCGGAGGGTGGATTCGAAAGGTGTCACTGGAATCGGATGATTTGTTGCTGTGATGTTGACCCCACAGCTTTTATGCAACATTTCCATGCTTTTGGCGTAATGTTACTCATCCAATACTCTTTGTAAACACTCTTTATGACACGGTTTTTCACAGTTTGCACTCTAGGACTTATCGCATGGTTCTCAATGGCGCTTGCCCCTCAGATCACGATGGGTCAATCGTCATTTAATGGTACTGTAACCTATCAATGGGTGAACTACGGTTCTGAGGGTGAGCCTAAGAGCAATGACGCCCCGAAACTCAAAGAACTCATTCTTGCTGCATCTCCCACAGAAACGGGCCTTTTGGCGTTGAATGATCCTGATGAAGGAGGGGTGTTTATCAACCATGAAGACCGAGAAATGTATCTCGAGACCAAAAAAGGGGAGGCTCTTCGGATAACTGAATCAGAGTATTCCACCTTCGTATCTGTGATGGAACAAATGATGGGTGTAGCAAAGACGACCACAGACATCGCAAAGAAGGTCAATCCATCGAATAGCTCACCACTCCCTTCGTTTGATCTTGAGCCGACATGGGAAAAAACGGGCAACACCAAACGACTTCATGGCTATGAAGCAGAAGAATGGATTGTGAGTCACAAAAACAATGCCAAAACACACCTCTGGATGGTAAAAGGGGTAGATTTGGACTGGGGGTTTGTTGCGCAACATAGCGCATCCTTGCTTTCTACGATCTCTTTGAATGGGATTAGCCCTGCTTTTTTGGAGCAAAATCGTGGCTTGGTGTTGGAACTTACCGTGAAAGAGGACGAGGAGGTATTGTTTGAATGTGTTGTCAAAGAGTTGACAAAGAACCGTGTCGATGAGCAGCACCTAGCTTCCTCACGCTTAGAAAACGCCCGGGTGATGTCTCTCACCGAATTTATGATGCGTTCACTGCAGGGTGAATGAGAACACGCTCTCAACGTTGCATCTTGCTTTGGGGATTGTTTTGGATAGCCATCCTCGCGCAAGGGTGCGCCTGGCTACCCATTCAAGACGTTGAACCTTTAGATCGGTCACCCTCGGAGGAAGAACTCAGAGAGCTTTATCTTGATGAACGGGTCTTTATGGTGCAAAACCCAGTGGATGGATCCAAAGCTACCTGTGATTTTTGTACAGTTGTGATGGATGATTTAAGAGCGGAAGCCTTTGCGCAAACAAAATCGTATGTGGCAGCCTCCTATGTCGACCCCCATTTTTTTGACATGGAGTGGAATGCGGGGGTGTTGTCACGCCGTGAGTTTTTACGTGGCTTTAGAGCTCAAGATACGATGGTCGTTGCCGATGTTATGGGGCCAACATTACGAACGTGGCTGGCAACATCGTTGGCTGAAAATGCGATTCGGCAAAGTGGCATGCGGATCACCGTGTTATTGAGTGAACCGCCTCAGGTTGGATCCGTGCTCATACAACGAGATGTATTAGACCCACAAAAGAGGTATAGAATTGCTACGACACGTCAAAGTCTTGCAAACATGCTTGACACCGCCGATTCAACAGGTGTGGAGGTTATCTGGACCGCGCCAGAAGCCATCGAGGCGTGGTTGATACAACAAAACGAAGCCGAACGCGTTTTGAGAACCAAAACAGACCAACGGGTTATGTCGATCAATTGATCTTTATCAATCGGCTCTTATCAAACAGGATGCACCCATCCATAGGTATCCGTGACTCGACCGTACTGTAGATCTGTGATCGCTTTGTGAACCTTCGTCGCGAAGGGGCCTCTGCCTTCAATATCAAATTGAATATCCTCGCCTTGGTGATGAATCCGTCCGATGGGGGCAATGACGGCAGCCGTTCCTGCACCAAAGACCTCCTCAAGCTCCCCACCTTTGTAGGCAGTGATCATGTCGTGGATATCAATACGTTCTTCAGACACCTTGAGACCCATTTCTTGGGCGAGAGCAATCACGGATCGACGTGTAATGCCTGGTAAAATCGATCCAGTCAACGTAGGTGTAAGGAGTCTGTCTTTTAGCTTGAAAAAGATATTCATCGTGCCCACTTCTTCGACAAAACGATGCTCAATGGCATCCAGCCAAAGAATTTGGGCAAAGCCATCTTTACGTACTTCTTTTGCTGGTTGAAAACTAGCGGCATAATTTCCTGCTGCTTTGGCATATCCTGTTCCTCCCACCACAGCGCGGACATACTCTGTAGATGTGCTTAAATCGAGCGGTTTTACCCCAGTAGGATAATAGGGGCCTACAGGAGAACAGATGACCATAAAGGTGTATTCTGTCGATGCTTTGGCAGCAATCACTGGGTCTGAGGCAAAAGCTACTGGACGTATGTACAACGAATGGTTCTCTTTGTTTGGAACCCAAGCACGATCTAAGCTGACAAGTTTTTTTAGCCCATCAATAAACATCTCTTTTGGCGGAACCGGGATGCTAAGTCGCGCACAAGAGTTGGACAGCCGCTCATAATGGTCGTCTAGTCGGAATAGGTGTACTTTAGACTCATCGACATAAAACGCCTTCATCCCCTCAAATACGGCTTGTCCATAGTGGAGCACACTCATTGATGGGGGTACCGACAGATTACCATAAGGGAGAATGGTCGCATCATGCCATTCACCTTGCTCTGTCTGGGCAAGGAGCATATGGTCCGAAAATTCAACTCCAAATAGGAGGGAGTCAAAGGTTGAGTCGGTCAAACGACTCTCCATAATGGGCTCTACGTGAATGTCCATTCGCTCCACAAACTCTTGTTTTTACAGCCTTACTGACTTGATTTACTTGAGGCTAAATATAGTAAATTTCGACGTCAAAGTCGGGGTCGACCTACAGATTGGCCTCTGCAATGACGTGGTCCACAACCTTTAGAGAATCTGCATATTCTGGCAAATGCACCACATCATCATCCTGTAGCCATTCACCAAGAATTTGCTGCGCCTCCTTGTCCCATTCGGACAAGACAGGGATGCCAATCTCCTTTAGAGCGGCCACATTACAGAGTTGCTCATATTGATTACGGATCGGCATGACGATCAGTTTTTTGTTCAAAAACATACTCTCGGCACACGTTTCAAACCCACCACTTGTAACGACTCCACGACACCCTTCGACACTAGCCAAAAACTCTTCATGACTTACCGGGTGAATCACAGCATTGCCTTGCTCATATCTCTCATCACTGTAGGCTGAGAAAATATGCCATTGGGTATCCTTAAAGGGAGCAAAGGCCTCCATGAGCGTCTCGTGATGGAACGCGGGGAGATAGCATGTGATGTGCTCACCTTGCGTAGGGTTCAAATTACGAATATCCTTCCGAATAATGGGTGGCTCAATGAAATGGTCATACCTCTTGAAATGAAAGCCGATTTGAGAAGAACAAGGTGCGAAATACTTCATCACTTTTTCTGCCACAAGATCTTCTTTTTCAGGGCGTGGACATTTTTTGGAATGGAAGGCTGCTTGGTGACTCAAACCCACACACGGTTTAGATTGCATGGAGCATGCCCATGCCGTGATCGGTTCAAAATCCGATATCACAATATCATACTGATCGAGATCTAAGTCTCCTATATCCTTCATCAGCGTAAAGGGTTTGAACTCCATTGCTGTGGCCAGCACATCCACATACCCTTGGGAGTCGTATTTAAAACTGACCCCCCGTTTTCGAATGACATGATACCCGTCCAAACTCAGCTTGATATTATAACCACTGATAAGGACGTCGATTTCAGCTTTCTCAGAAAATACAGGCAATAACTCTCTCGCTCGGCTGATATGACCATGTCCTGTCCCCTGAATGCCATAAAGAATTTTCATCTGGTGTGTGTTTATGAGGTGGGCTCTGTCTGCATGGCAGCCTCAGACGTTTTGATGGTCGTTTGCTCAATGCGTTTCCCAACAACATTAGGGTGTTGGTACAATGTCCATGATGCCCCATCATACTCTAGAGAGGTAAGATTCTCCACCCAGTCACCGGAATTCATGTAGCAAACTCGACCATCCTGGTTGTTATAGGTCCTAATCTTTGGCTTATGAATATGGCCGCAAATGACGATGTCGTACCCCTCGTCAATGGCAAGCTCCATGGCAGTCATCTCATAGTCATCCACAAAATTAACAGCCTTTTTTACGCTATCTTTTACCCGCTTAGATAACGAGATTTTCGGTTGACCAAACCATTTGAGTATGGTGTTGACCAGTTTATTGAATAGAATGAGTAAATCGTACCCTTGACCTCCTAATTTGGCAATCCACTTGCTGTGTTTCATGGTAATGTCAAAAATATCGCCATGAAAGATCCACACCCTATCTCCCCCTAGCTCTAAATCCACGCTGTCTCTGAGGCGTAACAATCCTAATTCTAGGCCAGAGACTTTCCGTAGTACTTCGTCATGATTTCCGGTGAGATAAATGATTTGTGTGCCTTCTGCCAACATTGAGACGAGTGTCTTAACCACCTTCATGTGGCTGTCAGGCCAATAGTATTTTCTAAAATTCCAGGCGTCAATAAAATCGCCATTCAACACAACCGTCTTTGGATTCACCCCCTCAAGATACTCCACCAACTCACGCGCATGACATCCTACTGTCCCAAGATGGACATCAGAGAGGACAATAAGCTCAAGGTCACGTTTCATTGTTATGTTTCGCTGTCACGTTTCATTGTGACGTTTTCTTGTCACGATTCATGGTCATATTTGGTAGAGTCGTCTGTTTGGAGAGAAGGTACAAAGCTCAGGGCTAATCTTTTGCCTCATAGATTTTTTGGCAGAGGTCATTAAACTCACTTGCTTCGCCAACGGGCACGGTACACTGATGGTGTTGACATACCATGGCCTGGACGTCATCGGTTAATGTGAGTGATTGTGTGAATGGACAAAGGGATTGAATCGTCTCAATATTGTCCTCATGGATCACTAAAATCGTGGGCTCTTTTGCGCGAAATTTGCGGGCAATATCCATCATTTGAAACAATACAGGATGGTCTTTGGGGCCTGCAAGAATGATTTCGACCGGATGGGTGCTTTCAAGAGTGTGTGCTCGCATGAGCCATGGTGCGGCATTGGGGTACTCTGCGCCCATTGGATGGGCTATATCCAAAGCTTGATCAAATAGGTCCCTGTAACGTGTGACGCCTGTAAGGCGCCAACATCTAAAGGCCATCCAACCAAAAAGAGAATTCAGAGATGGAGTAGCGGTATCCATCCACTCTTTGGTATGGGTCAGCGTGGGAGGCTGGTCTTGACTGGCTAGAGTTAGGCCTCCATGGATGGGGTCTCCAAACACCTCCATGGTATGATCAAACCATGTCAATGCCTTTTCTAGATACTCTGCTCGAAATGTGGTTTCAAAAAGTGAGCACGCGGCCAAGCACATCGATAGGGCATCTGTGGCAAACGAAGGTGTGGACTCAGCTAGATCTGAGATGCCAGCGCGCCCACTTGGGTTCACATCAGGCAGGGTATGAACAAACCGCACGTACGACGTTGAAGAAGGCTTGGATGAATTCTTTGTGGAAGGGCTAACGCGCTCTTTGGCAATGGCATGATGTGCCAACGTGGTAAAGGTTTCTTCAGCGCTCGTGATCAACGCCTCATCGTCAAGCCAGCGCCCAGCCTCACTCAATGCGTAAACCCACTGGGCATTCCAATCGGTCATACGTTTTGTGTCTATCGATGGGTGTGGACGCTTTGAGCGAATCTCATAGAGTGTTTGCCTAACCTCTTCAAGCAAGGCACGGAGTTTTTTCTTTTTGAATCCCAAAACCTCGGCATGCTCATTTGGCACATCATCCATGTAAAGAATATTGGTACCGTTGGGGTATCCAGTGTGTTCCTCAAGATAATTTCCTTCTGGACGGAGATGGTATATTTCCTCGATGACGGAGGAGGTTTTCATAGAGAGACGGTGTCGAATTTCGGTATGTGTCCATGTATAAAAGCGTCCCTCTTCTCCTTCGCTATCAGCATCAATGGCGGTATAACTGAGTCCATCCGACGTCCGGAGTTCTCGATGGACAAATTGAATCAGTTCATAGGCGGTTCGTTCAAATAAGCCGGTTCCATAATGAGCGTGTGCTTTGCTATACGCCAAAAGCAAGAATGCTTGGTCATTCAACATTTTCTCAAAATGGGGCACCTTCCAATTTCGATCGGTGCTATAACGATGAAATCCAAAGCCCACATGATCGAACATGCCTCCACATCGCATTGCTTTGAGGGTTTTTTTCACCATTTTGTGACTTGCCTTCACCTTTTTTTGTTCCCCATAATCCATTAAAAACATCAAATTTTGAGGTGTGGGGAATTTAGGTGCCTGTCCAAACCCACCATATATCGGATCATAGGCATCCACAAAAGCATTGGCACACTCATCATCCAGCCCTTCAACAAAGGTCTTTTCAGAGGGGTGTTGGTGAAACTGTTGAACCCGATGACGCACCTCTCCGGCAACGGAAGCCACTTCTTTGGGGTTTTGCACCCATTCTTGATGGAGCGCGGGCAACAAATCCATCAAACCAGGACGCTTAGGGCCACGAGAAAGCTTAGGGATGTAGGTTCCTGCAAAAAAAGGTTCCAAATCATGGGTTAAAAATAATGTGCAAGGCCAGCCACCATGTCCATTAAGAATTTGACACGCTGTCATGTAGACGGAGTCAAGGTCTGGCCGCTCTTCTCGGTCCACTTTAATCGAAACAAAATACTCATTGAGCAGTGACGCCACTTCGAGGTCCTCAAAACTCTCACGCTCCATCACATGACACCAGTGACATGTGGAGTACCCAATCGATAAAAAGAAGGGTCTGTTGAGCTTTTTGGCGAGCCTAAAAGCCTCCTCGCCCCAGGGTTGCCAATGCACAGGATTGTTGGCGTGCTGACGCAAATAGGGGCTAGACGCCTCTGAAAGAACGTTTTTAAGCGACATACAAGACTATTGACACTATGAACCTATTGACACGTTGAATCTGACTGACATTATGAAACCGACTGACACTGGAAGATTAACTACGCGAGTAGAATGACTACCTGATACTGAAGGGTACCACCGCATTGCCAGAACCCCAAGGGATAGACCCCATTGCCTTACCCTTTGTACACAATCTTCATTTCCATGGAATCAAACAAGAACCTTTTTTTGAAGAAGTACATGGCTTCGCTGTATTTTAGCTCGCGAATTAGTGAAGTCCGTTTAAAGAAGTTGGCTTAAAAATGTGACGTACAACTAGTTCGGAAAATGCTTTTTGTTGAATGTGCAGGTAGTATAGCATACACCCAAAATCCCCTCATTTAATTCGATTCAAGTATTATGGCAACCAATAGAACGCTTACCATTTTAAAACCTGATTGCGTAAGAAAAGGTCTCATTGGCGAAGTGACCAAGCGCATTCAAGAAGCTGGCTTCAACATAGTCGCCATGAAAATGACGCGCCTTACAGAAGCGACGGCAGGTGGCTTTTATGACGTGCACCGTGAGCGTCCATTCTTTGGAGAACTCGTTGATTTCATGAGTAGCGGTTCCTGCGTCCCGATGATTTTAGAAAAAGACAACGCTGTAGCTGATTTTCGTGCCTTCATCGGTGCGACCAACCCTGCAGAAGCGGATGCAGGCACGATTCGCGCAGACTTTGCAGACAGCGTAGGAGAAAACATCATCCACGGGTCAGATTCAGACGAAAACGCAGCGATTGAGGCTGCGTATTTCTTTTCTCAATCGGAGGTTGTCGCCAACCTAGATTGACGCGACCACTCGTAGCAAATGACGGATGCAGAGACGGACGCGTTGAGGGATTCAACGCGCGCGTCCATTGGAATATGGACAAGAAAATCGCACTGCTCAGCCGTTTTTTTGCGTAATCCGGCCCCTTCATTCCCGATGACAAATGCCATGGGGCCTTCATTGAGTTCAAGGTCCCATAGACGATGGCTCCCTTTCATCGCTAGCCCTGTGAGGTGAAAACCTCGGTCCTTCAGAGCTTCCAATGCCTCTGAAAACTCATCCACACGGATGATAGGAATCATCCCAAGCGTCCCCGCAGATGCCTTCATCACTGCACCCGAAAGGGGCGCTTGTCGAGAACTTGAGACGATAATAGCAGACACCCCCACAGCTGTGGCCGTTCGAATCATCGCACCTAGGTTGTGTGGGTCCTCTATCTCCTCTAGGACCAACATTGCTGGGTAAGTCGTTGGCTTAGCGTCTCCTGAGGCTTGCTTCTCAGTTGCTTGTTCCTTGCTAGACCCTTGCTCTGATTGGGTTGCTAGGGCAAGACCCTCCTCGAGTGAGAGGTATGGCACGGAGGCAATTTTTAATACAAATCCTTGATGATTGGCTTTTCGTCCCGCAACGGAGGCTAACTTTGGCTCTGGCACAAATTGTATCGGCACCGAGTGAGCCTCACAGATTTTGCGTGCCTCTTGAAATACTTGCGCTGGCAATCCTTTTCGCAGATATAGCTTTTCTGCGCGCATTGGCGAATTAGCAAGAAATTCAAGCACAGGGTGCTTTCCGTAGATAAAATCTGTTGGCATGGTCATAGGAATCTGCCTATCATGATCATTCATATTTAGTACAATTGCCTACGCAAAGGTACAAGCTTTGCCACTCAATCATGAGCTCTAAATCCAAGCCTTCCTCCAAACGAACATCGAAATCTAGCCTCTCAGAGGGGAGATCACGGTTCGGCAGTCGCACACCACTAGATATCCTAGCTCGGTGGACGTGGGTGGAGTACGTTCCTGACGCCTTGGTCATGATCTTAGGTGCTTTGAGCATCCTTGGGGCCATCATGGGATGGATCCAACCTCTATGGTTTGCCTCCATCTTGGTTGTCGTTGCCAATTTCTCCATTGGCTTAGCTTTTTTTGATTGGATGAAGAGGGTACTACGACATCAAGAGCGTACCGATCGGACGTTGCGAGATCAAGCGATCGAACGGATGCTTAACGACAGAAACTAGTTCATGACGGAGTCTTTATACGATCAAGACCTGAATGAGCGGCTCCAACCTATTCTACGTGGAGTAGACCCTTCTACATTATCTCTAGAAGCTAAACGCAAAGCCGTAGACGGGCGACTTAAAAGCAGGTGGTTTCAGCTTGCGTTTAATCTGGCAATACTTGCCTTCTTTGGCTACGGATGGGCAACAGGGATTTCCCAACTTCAGGTGTCCTGGTGGTGGGTCATTTTGTTGGTATTTGGTATTAACTTTTCGTTAATCGCTTGGCAAATAAGGTCACTTCGTCACATACTTAAAAAACTTGACGAACACCCTGACCATACGCCATGAACGGTTCCCACTCCACAAGCACAACAGACTCTTTAACACATCCCAAAAAACATCCCCAAGCAATTTTCTTAGCTTGTGCACTCCTAACCATGTTAGGGTGTCAATCAGGGTTTACCACAACAGATATAAATCATGAACTGGCACCGTTTCCGGAGCTAATGTTAGATAATGGGGACGATTTTGTGGTGATTGCCCATCGCGGTGCAAGCGGATATGCTCCAGAAAACACCATGCCAGCTATGGAGTTGGCGTATGAAATGAATGCTGAAATGATTGAGGTGGATGTGATGCTGTCACGTGACGGAGTCCCTGTGTTGTTTCATGATGCCAAAGTAGATGAACTCACGGATGGAAAAGGTCAACTCAAATCGTTTACCCTGGAAGAACTGCAAGCTTTGGATGCCGGATCATGGTTCTCTGAAGAGTACGCCGGTACCACAATCCCTACACTGGAAGAGTTGCTTGTATGGGCTCAGGATAAAATGACCCTCAATATTGAGATTAAAACCGAGGCCTACAGAGAAGATGTCGAGCAAAGTGTTGAGCCCAGAGTCGTTGCATTGGTCGAGAAGTACGACATGGCCGATCAGGTGATATTTTCGTCGTTTGATTACCGAATTCTGGCTCGCCTGCAGGAATTGGCACCCACCATCCCAGCAGCGGTACTTTATGAGGCCGTTCAAAGTGGACGAAAAGGGCCACTAGATATTGTGAGTGAGCTCCAAGCCGATGGGTTTAATTGCTCATGGCGACAATACTCTGAAGATTGGCAGCAACTCCTGGAGCCAAGCGCTGTTCCGGTATTAATTTACACAGTCAATGAGGCAGACAAAATGACGGAATTGATTCAACGAGGTGTGAGTGGAATCTTTTCGGATTACCCTGACGTACTCGCCGAGGTGGCTGCTGCTGAGCGTTCTACATTATTGGACTAGAAGATGGACTGAGAAGATGGACTGAATGGTAGATTACGGATGATTGGGTGCGAAACTAGAGTCAAAGCCACGTGATTTAAAGTTGAAATCAAGCGGTGGACACGCTAACTTGTACATCCATCAATCTAGCCTGCTCCCCATGTCTTGTAAATACATTTTTGTGACGGGCGGGGTGGCCTCATCACTCGGGAAAGGAATTCTGAGTGCTTCATTAGGCCGCCTTCTCGCTTCTCGGGGAGTTCGTGTCACCATTCAAAAACTCGATCCATACATTAATGTCGATCCCGGCACGATGAATCCGTATGAGCATGGTGAGGTGTATGTTACGCAAGATGGGGCGGAGACCGATCTTGATTTAGGGCATTATGAACGATTTTTGGGTATTGAAACCTCTCAAACCAATAATGTGACAACAGGTCGCATCTACTATGATGTGATTTCTAAGGAGCGACAAGGGGCGTATCTAGGCAAAACGGTGCAGGTGATTCCACACATCACCGATGAGATAAAGTCTCATATTTATGCATTGGGCAATGCTGATGATGTGGATGTGGTGATCGTGGAGGTGGGAGGTACGGTCGGTGATATCGAAAGTTTACCCTACATTGAAGCGATTCGTCAAATGCGCTACGAGGTGGGACGAAAAGACACATGCTCTATCCACTTGACGCTGGTGCCATATCTCGCGGCAGCAGGTGAACTCAAGACAAAACCTACGCAACACTCTGTGAAGATGTTGTCTGAGAGTGGGTTATGGCCAGATATTATTGCATGCCGCTCCGAATTCCCGCTCGACAATAGTATTAAGCAAAAAATTGCTCAGTTTTGTAATGTAGACATGCAGGATGTAATTGCATCGTTCGATGCAGAGTCGATTTATGAAGTGCCATTACTGATGCGCGAGGAGGGATTGGATGAACGGGTCATCGAAAAGCTTGATTTAAAGACGGAGTCATTAGATTTAGACGAGTGGAAGGCGTTTGTGAAGGCTGTTAAAGAGCCTTCTAATGAGGTAACAATCGCTTTGGTTGGCAAGTATGTTGAGCACCACGACGCATACAAGTCGATTTCTGAGGCTTTTGTCCATGCAGGA
This sequence comes from Balneolaceae bacterium, assembly GCA_031581145.1. Lineage (GTDB taxonomy): Bacteria > Bacteroidota > Rhodothermia > Balneolales > Balneolaceae > UBA8296. The sequence continues at coordinate 6,714 of JAVLBP010000011.1, read as the reverse complement.
GCCAAAAATGATACAAAAGTCGTGATTAAATGGGTGCAATCGGAGTCTTTGACGACACGTAATGTCCACGAACGACTCAACGATTGTGCAGGGATATTAGTGGCCCCAGGATTTGGTGACCGCGGCATTGAAGGCAAGTTGGACGCTGTGATGTATGCTCGTGAGCACAATATTCCATTTTTTGGTATCTGTTTGGGGATGCAATGCAGCGTTGTAGAAGTGGCCAGACATCTTTGTGGATGGGAAGGAGCTCACAGTACCGAATTTGATGAAGCCTCTGACAAGCCTGTGATTGACCTCATGGCCGAGCAACGAGACATTGAGGACAAAGGGGGTACGATGCGTTTGGGATCCTATGAGTGTAAACTTACCAAGGGAAGTCACGCCTTCAAGGCTTATGGGAAAATAGACATTACAGAGCGCCATAGGCATCGATATGAGTTTAATAATGCGTTTAAAGCTGAGCTTGAAAAGGTGGGTTTACGCCCAACAGGCGTGCATCCATCAAGAAATCTCGTTGAGATCGTGGAGTTACAAGACCATCCTTGGTTTGTAGGGGTTCAGTTTCATCCAGAGTTAAAGAGTACCGTGTCTGCACCTCACCCATTATTTGTCGATTTCGTGTCTGCCTCTTTAGCATACTCCACGTCCAAGAACGGCCGAGTTAGTGAAGACAAAACGCATGTATCTACTGAAGATGCATCGCTTAAAGCACCCCTCTCATCTTAATGACAGCATAAAAGAATGGTACGTTTAGCCAATGTAACGCACTCCTTGCAGCTTTTGGGGCTGTTCATGACAGCTTTGTTGCTTACAGGTTGTGCTTCGCCACAATCAGACGCGATTCGTGTGGACTCGGTTCAGGGATATACGCTGAGTAATGGAGAATGGATTACGTTCGAGTCCATACTTTTTGAGAATGGAGAGGTCGTTGCTGTTGGACTCTCTGAGGATCTTGAAACGCAAGCACCTAAAGCCGACGTCGTGGATGGCGGTGGACATGTCATGTTACCTGGCCTGATTGACGCACATGCTCATGTGGTTGGGCTTGGGCAACTACTGACCCAAGTCGATTTGACAGGTTCTACGTCTCTGGATGAAGCCCTTGAGCGAGTCGAAACCTATGCTTCGTCCAATCCTGATGCGCCTTGGATTGTGGGAAGAGGCTGGAATCAGGAGCTTTGGCAGGAGAATAGCTTTCCCAAGGCTGAGGATTTGGACCAAGTTGTGGATGACAGACCTGTGTTTTTGTCCAGAATTGATGGCCATGCAGCGTGGGTGAATTCGGTGGCATTAAACGTGGGCGATGTTACGCGGGAGACGCAGGATCCTGTTGGAGGACGTGTGATCCGTGATCCAGAAGGTGACCCGACTGGAATCTTGGTGGACGCTGCTGAGAGTTACGTGGCTCGGCATATCCCTCAAGAATCGCCAGAGCAACTAGAGGAGGCTGTTGAACGTGCGTTACAAGAGATGGTATCGCTGGGGATCACGGGTGTGCATGATGCTGGTGTCCCTAAAAACGTGTGGGAGCTGTATCAACAACTGGATCGCCGTGACGAGCTCACGGTTCATATCAATGCGATGATTGGGGGTGTAACTGAGCAAACGCGCCCTTGGATTGAGAAAGGTCCTGTGATGCCCAATGTGTCGTCACGAGTATCGCTCACTGGAGTCAAAATTTACTCCGATGGGGCACTTGGTAGCCGAGGTGCAGCGATGTTGGAACCTTATAATGATGAGCCTGAAAACAAAGGGCTTCTCTTTTATGATCAACAAGAGATGGATGATCAAGTGTTAACTGCGGTATCACATGGCTTTCAGGCGAACGTGCACGCGATTGGAGATGCAGCAAATCGACAGGTACTCGACGCGATAGAGAAGGCTACTCAAGCCTACCCAGAATCAGAACGTCACCGTGTAGAGCATGCTCAAGTTGTTGCTCTTGAGGATATTTCACGATTTACCGACTTAAAGTTGATTGCCTCCATGCAGCCAACCCATGCCACAAGTGACAAAAATATGGCGCAAGATCGCATTGGGGAGCAGCGCCTAGAGGGTGCCTACGCTTGGAGAACGTTTCTAGATCAAGGAACCCTTATAGCGGCAGGATCCGACTTTCCAGTCGAGCCTGTGAATCCATTTTTTGGCATACACGCCGCGGTAACGAGACAAGATCGAAAGGATGAACCACCTAATGGGTGGCGCTCCGATGAGGCGATGACGCTTCGCGAGGCCCTGCGAGCCTTTACGTTGGACGCTGCCTATGCGGCAAAATCCGAGTCGCTTTATGGCTCCCTTGAGCCTGGCAAAAAAGCCGATTTTATCTTGATTGATCGTGATCCGTTCGACATTCCACCCTCTGAACTTGATGACATTCAGGTACTCCAAACATGGATTGAAGGGGAGAATGTCTATCGCCAAGAAAATTCTGGCCCATGAGGATACGCGCTGCTCAACTTAATGTAAGAGTAGGCGATTTAGCAGGAAATGTAGAACGAATTCTCCAAGCATGGGACCGCGCCGAACAAGATGCAGTAGAGTTGTTGTTGCTGCCAGAATTGGTGACTACAGGATACCCGCCGATGGATATGCTCGATCACCCTTGGTTTGCCCTCGAGGTAGAACATGTTCACAAAGCCTTGCAAGAAGCCTCTGCCAAAAAATCGTGCGCGCTTGTATTTGGCACTATTACACGTAGACCCCCTGAAGATCCTGGCAAACCACTTCCAGGCAAACCACTGTACAACAGCGCTTTATGGATACATCAAGGCAAGGAGGTAGCCCGTGTTCACAAGCAACTTTTGCCCACCTATGATGTGTTTGATGAGGCCCGTTATTTTGAGCCTGGGCCATTAGCTGAATCTGTTAAATGGGGTGGACATCGATTCGGCGTATTGATATGTGAAGATTTATTCGAGAATGAGAACCCATGGCCTGCATCAAATTATGCCTATTCTCCTGTTGAGAATCTTCAAAAAAAAGGGGTTGAATGTGTTTTGATTCCCTCGGCATCTCCATTCACACTGCAAAAAAAGGCTCTTCGTCGTACAGCTACGCAACGTGTTACAAACCATCTAGGTTGCCCTTTGGCCCTGGCAAATCAAGTAGGGGGGAACACCGAACTTCTTTTTGATGGAGGGTCATTTGTTTCAAATCATTTGGGTGACCTTATGGGCGAAGCGAGCTCGTTTCAGGAGGGATGGGCCGATGGACGATTCCCCACAGTGGGTTCAAAAACAATGGATTCAGCTGCGGAGCCTCCACGAAAAACCCTGCCTACTCAATCGACTCCATGGCAAGAACAAGCTTTGCAAGCCATTACCCTTGGAATCAGGGACTATAGTCGAAAATCGGAGCTTAAACCCTCCATTTGTTTTGGCTTAAGCGGCGGGATAGACTCGGCACTCATTGCCGTGCTTGCTGCCCATGCAGTGGGTCCTGAGAACGTCATGGCCATTGGCATGCCAACACAATACTCAAGCGAGGGGAGCCTTACCGATTCCAAAGATTTGGCTGAGCGCCTTGGTATTGGATGGAAGACCTGCTCTATTGAACAAATGCGTGAATTGGCTGGAAGTTCATTGGAAGCAATCGTGGAGGAGCCCGTCTCTGAGATTGCTCGAGAAAATATTCAAAGCCGTTTGAGGGGACTCACGCTAATGGCCTTATCAAATCATTCGGGAGCTTTATTGTTGGCGACGAGTAACAAGTCAGAAATGGCTGTTGGGTACTCCACACTCTACGGTGATATGGCAGGGGCTCTAGCCCCAATTGGGGACTTGTACAAAACCCAAGTGTATGAATTAGCAAGCTGGCTCAATCAATATGGCCCTTATCCTGGAGCGATACCGGAGTCTATTTTTACAAAGCCACCAAGTGCGGAACTCAAACCAGATCAAGTTGATCAAGACTCCTTGCCCGATTATTCCGTTTTAGATCGTATTTTAGAGCGAATGATTGAATATGGCGATGATGTTAAAGGTTGCATTGAACGGGGCTTTCATGAAGAAACCTCAATATGGGTCTTTAAGCAACTCCATCGTATGGAATTCAAACGTTTCCAGTCATCTCCTGTACTTAAATTGCAATCCAGAACGTTTGGCCTGGGACGGCGCTGGCCACTAGCCCATCAATTCACAACCATTTGATTCGACCAAACTTCTCCTTTATGGATTTACGCCACATCAGTACCCACCTAGTATCTACGCTCTGTCTAATCTCGGCTTTGGTGACATTATCCCCTGTGGTGTTTGGCCTTGGGCTCGTGTATGGACAAAACAGTTCTGGGAGTGAGGCAGCCTCGGTGGAGTATAAAGAGGTTCAGCCTGCATTCTTTTTCTCATCCGATAAGGATTCCGTGCCGCAGTCACCGACCGACATGCCGTATGAAGGGTCTTTGTCAAGTATTGCTGATGTGTATGAACTTCATCTTAAGGCTGTGAGAGCTATGTTAGACCAAGATTTATTGGCAGCAGAAACCCACATTATGTCTGCTCTTGAGTCTATGCAGGCGATGATTCAAGAAGATGAGGCCCTGCTCGATAATCGCCGATTTAATGAGCTTTTGCGAACGGTCACTACAGAGTACAGAGAATTTTATGGTATAGAACCCGAAGAGCAACTTGTCGAAGGGGATGTTTTCGAGGTTCAGCAAGAACTTTATTTGGAGGATGATCTGGTGATTTCCAATGAGGCCCTCGACTTGCCTGATGATCTAGCGCTCAACAAAACAGATGTCCCCCTTGTGCAGAACAATCGTGTCAATCGACATTTAATGTACTACACGATTCGCCGCCCAGAGGTCATGGACACGTGGTTGCAGCGTTCGGAGATCTATTTCCCCATGATGCGTGAAATCTTCAGGGAGGAGGGAACACCCGAAGAACTTATTCACCTCTCAATGATTGAATCTGGCTTGAGACCCACAGCACGAAGTTGGGCCTCAGCGGTTGGGTTATGGCAATTTATTCAAGCGACGGGATCAATGTATGGACTGGATGTAACATGGTGGGTCGATGAACGACGGGATCCCGAAAAGGCGACTCGTGCGGCCGCACAACACCTGCGCGATCTATATCAAGTTTGGGGTGACTGGCACCTCGCCATGGCGAATTATAACATTTCACCACGTGGCCTCAACCGTGCGATCCGGGCTGCGGGAGGGGTTGAAGATTACTGGACTGCGTATCCATACCTTCCTCGTGAGACTCGGGGCTATGTTCCTGGGTTTATCGCAGCAACGATGATTGCAACCAATCCAGAGGCGTTTGGTTTTGAACAAGAGTATGGCGTGGAGCCGTACAGTTATGACGAGGTGAATGTTGCTGGACTGATGCCACTAGATGTTTTAGCAGAGGCAGCAGGGATTACGACTGATGAGCTCAAAGATCTTAATCCAGAACTTCTTCGATGGGCGACACCTCCTGTGGAATCGTATGAGCTGAAAATTCCGTCGGGAACGCGTGGAGTTTTTATGATTGCGTACAACGAGATTCCCAAAGAGAAACAAATTCAAGACGTGGCTGTCCACGAAGTGCGTTCGGGTGAAAACTTAGGGTGGATTGCTCGAAAATATGGAACCTCAGTACGGGCGCTTTTTGAATCCAATGAAGGACTTCGATCCACCATATATCCTGGGCAAAAAATCATGGTTCCGATCGCCCAATCCCAATACAATCAAACCGTAGCGATGACCTCCTCCTCAAGATCGAAGAGGACATCAAGATCTCGACAACGCGCAGCGGCTCCTGCCAATTCTACCGCTTTGACCTACATCGTCAAAGCCAATGATACGATTGGCCATATTGCAGAATGGTATGATGTAAGGGCCTCCCAAATCCGGGGGTGGAACGGGATTGGAAACACCATTCGGCTGGGACAAAAAGTTCAAGTCTATGTCCCAAGCGCGAAAAAAGAGTATTACAGCACCGTGGATAAACTTGACTTTGGAGCAAAGCAAGCGATTGAAAAGAGACAGCGAGCAGGTGAAAATATCTTCGAGGGAACGGCGATTGCATCAGCCCAAACCGGTTCGGCTGGGAGTCAGTCTCTGATGAATCAAAACGAAGAATCGACTAGCTCCTACACTGTGAAAAATCGTGACACATTGATCGAAATCGCAGATTCCTATGGCGTGACGGTCCAATCCATTCAACAGGAAAATGGGTTGCGGGGCACCAAGATTTATCCTGGCCAGGTGTTGCGTATACCTCAATAAGGGCATCTGGGCATCGTGCAAATGCGTGCCGATCTACATACACATACGACGTGCTCCGATGGGAAGAGCTCTCCGCTTGAAATCATTGAGCGTGCTCAAAAAGAGGGCTTAGATGTTGTATCTATTACAGATCACGACACGGTACGAGCATATAGTGAACTCTCACCGACCGAAAAGTCACCGACCGAAAAGTCACAGCCAGAAAAGTCACAGCCAGAAAAGTTACCGACCGAAAAGTCACCGATAAAAACGCGATCAACACAAAAGCCAGCGTTGGGTCAGTCAGTGATTGGCAATGGACCGTTGTCAAGAGATATACCCACGTTAATTCCGGGCGCTGAAATGACCGCCAAAGATGAGGATTTGAGTGTTCATTTGTTAGCCTATGGGTTAGATCCACAAAAGGAGGGTGTCAAGAGGTTAATGGCTTCCCAAAGAACCCGGCGTAAACAACGAGTGGAGCGAATTATTGATATGCTAGCCCAAAGGGGGGT
>JAVLBP010000010.1:0-58231 GCA_031581145.1 Balneolaceae bacterium | reverse complement strand
AATGTAGAGTCCTACTCTTTGAATGGGCCTAGTCTCAAGCCTACAATGGACACCAGGAGCCGTTTCCACAACGGTTGAAGTCGTGGCTTGTGCCTCATGGAACGTCCGAATGGTCTCAATCGCCGTATCTATGGAGTGGCGCAGTGCATCCTCGATTTCGGGTTGCCCAATGGGTTGTCCAACGGCTTGCTTTAGCGTCGCGATGTTTGTGGTAGAATCATGTTGCTTTGTCAACGTGAGTCCATCAATCTCTTGCGTAAGATCGATCAAGGCTTGATCTCCGTCACGTGCAACCCGCTGTAAAATATCCTCCACCCGCTGCTGTAGCTCCTTAGAGGTCTCTAGGGTGGGTCTTTGGCATAAGGCTCTCCATTCCTCGTGTGAAGGAAACTCGAAAATCGGACAAGTAGAAGGTGAAAAATTCACCATAAGGGAGAGTGATGAAGCTAAATTAGATTGATGAATGTAAACTAAGGGTGTTAAATAATCATCTTTTCAATAGGGCAGACCAAAATACCTTCAGCGCCAAGATCTTTGAGTCGCCCTATTCGCTCCCAAAAATCATCTTCTCGGATCACACTATGAAGACTACTCCATCCTTCCTTGGCGAGTGGTAAAATGGTGGGGCTATTCATTCCTGGGAGTTCCTTCATAATCTCATCAAGTGCGTCATTGGGGGCATTCAGCAAGATATATTTTGACTCTGAGGCCCTCAGTACAGATTGAATCCGAAAAAGAAGATTCTCCAAATAATCGGCTTGCTGCGGTTCTAGGTCTTTGTGCTTCACCAGGACAGCTTCACTTCTCATGATGGTTTCAACTTCTTTTAATCCATTCGAGAGTAACGTGCTTCCCGTACTTACAATATCACATATGCCATCGGCTAAACCGATGGATGGGGCAATCTCAACACTCCCATTAATTTTTTCAATCGCGGCTGAAACCCCTTTTTCTTTTAAATAATCGCCTACGATGCGTGGATACGTTGTCGCTATGCGCTTGCCCTCAAACCATGTTGCATCACCATATGACTCCTCTCTTCGGACCGCCAGACTTAAACGACACCGTCCAAAGCCAAGTTTTTCGACAATCTCAATATCTTTGTCAGACTCCAATACCACATTCTCCCCTAAAATTCCGGCATCGGCCACGCCATCTTGAACGGCTTGAGGGATGTCATCATCGCGAAGGAAGAGTACTTCCATAGGATAATGGCGCGCTTCGGTTTTTAAAGACCCCCCATTGGCCACAGAAACACCACATTGGTTCAACAGCTGCAACGACTTCTCGCTTAAGCGCCCCCCTTTTTGAATACAAAGACGAAGTTTTGACATGCTTATGGGTGAATCAAAGGTTATGGCATTGTGCGCCCCAACGATCGGGGTTATAAATGCTGTGAGGTTGAAGCATGGAAAAGTACAAAGGATTTTTGCCCGATGCCTGTATAATCATCATTTGAGCAACAAATCGTTGGGTTCTTCGTATTTTTAAGATTATGAGACAGTTATCAAAAGCGTTCACATGGTGGTTGGTCATCCTCATGTATTTGGTAGGATCACAGGCTAATGGGCAGAATTCTGCTGCTAATTCTGCTACTAACTCGACTGTGTTATCCCTGGAAGAGTTTATCCAACAAGGACTAGAATCAACATCGACGGTAGATGTCCTCCAAAAAGACGTGGCACTCAGTCAATGGGAAGTGCGTAATGCACGCTCGCAGCGAATTCTACCTCGGATCCAACTTGAAACACAACATGGACTTGTGCCAGGGGTAGAATCGAGCTCTTTTCCCGACGGACAGCTCTATTTAGACCCCTATTTAGATAATGATTGGGAGAATTGGGCATTATTTACACGTGCTCAAATTGAAGCTATACAGCCTCTTTTTACCTGGGGAGCCATCCCATCGGCCATTGAGGCAGCAACGTTTAATGCCGAAAGGGTGGAGTATGAGACGGACGTCAAATCTGCCTCGTTTGAAGTTCAACTCGCTGAAATTTACATAGGCATGCAACTGTCCAATGCCCTCGAACGTGTTTCTGATGAAGCCGATGAGTTGATATCAGAAGCCAATGAGGAGATTCGCAAGCAACTTGAAGAGGGCACTGAGGAGCTCACTGAATCGGATTACTTTGAGTTTGAGGTGTTTGAGCTGGAGTACGAAGGGCAACGGGCTCAAATTAAAGCTGTGGCAGCGCAAATGGATCGACTTTGGTCTTTGGCGTTGGACGGGCGTCCAGCAGATGCAACCGACTTTATGGATGTAGAGGGTGTGACATTACCACCTTTTTCAGAGTTACTTGCCTTGGCATTTGAGCAGCGTGCTGAGCTCAAAGCTGTCCAGGCAGGACAGCAAGCCCTTGAAGCTGGTAAACGAGCGACCTTGGCCGAACGCTATCCAACCATTTATCTAGGGCTGAGTGCCAGTGGTGCAATCACGCCCAATCGCCCCAAACAGGACAATCCGTTTATCAACAATAGTACCAATTTTGCTTCCGCGCGATTCGGTATAGGGATTTCTCAAAATTTAAACTTGCAATCCATCCGACTTAAAGGGGATCGGTTTTCCATTCAAGAAGACAAGCTTGTGGAAACAGAGCAGCTCTTGCGCCAACAAATTCAACTCGATGTTGTCCAGCGACTTCAAGAAGCCGAAACCGCACTTGCTCAGTTACAATCACTACTTGGCGCACTTGTGAAGACCAAAGAGTGGGTTCGTCATGAGCAATTAAATATGGATTATGGTTTTGGAGACGTAAAAAATCTTGTGGATGCCCTCAAAAAAGAGCTTGAGCTCGAAGCCTCAGTTTTGCGTGCAAAGTATGATTGGCAGATGGCTCGTGTCCGATTGAATCATGCCTTAGGAATCCCCCTTTCGACGACCTACTAATTATGAACGTACTCGCTCATTCTATTTCGAAATTGGCATTAGCGGCAGGCGTAGTGACAAGCGTCGTGACAGGCGTGATGGTCGCCGTATTGTTTACCCCGGTAGAGGTTAATGCACAAACTGTCCCTGGGAATGCGCCTACTGAGGTGAAGCAATCGTTGGTTTTACAGCTTGAACAAAGAGATCAAGAGATCAAACAACTCTTGGGTGATGATCCTGCAGCGGACAGTGAGGCTATAGAAGGGGACCAACGTGACGCTCTCGGACGCTTAGTTTTTGATTTACTCGACGCGAAAGCACTCGCGGCCTATGCACTTCAGGATACATTTGACATCATTTCCGATGAGGATAGGCAGGAGTTTGTCGACCTTTTTGCACGCATCCTTCGCGATCAATCCCTCGCGAATCTTGATATATACAGAGCGGAGATAACGTATGATTCGGTGTCGGTGGCTCGTACAGAGCAATTGCGACCTACAGTAGAGTTGGACGATATTACGTATGTTGCCTACACGAAGGCAAAATTTGAGGACGTCGAGACTCCAGTGTTATACATTATGGCCAAAGATGATCCCGAGCAAGGTGAGCGTGATAATGCAGATCATGCTGATCATACATCGTGGAGAATATTGGATATGTCGATCGATGACGTGTATACGGCGGAGTCGTATCGACGACAATTCCAGAGCATTATGAGAAGACGTGGATTTCAACCATTGCTTGAGAGTTTACAACGACGGGCAGACCGAATCTAACCCAAACCAAAGCCATTATGTTGCGCTCTTTCTCTACCCAAAAATTGGCCGATGAAGGGTACGTGTATCACTGTTATGGTGAAGAGAAGTACCTACGCCACGTGGTGGCAAGTGTTTTCACGCTTCGTCGATACGATACCACACGACCAATCGCATTATTTTGTGACGCTTCACATATCGAGATTCTTAAGGAGGAAGGGGTTGAATCGTTGTTTGATGTGATTGAACCTTTGGCCCAAGCACATGCCTCCATCGTAGGATTTAAGCATAACACCCATCATTACATGCCATTTACTAAGAATCTTTACCTCGATAGTGATATGGTGTGGTGTCGCAAGCCAGATCCTTTGTGGACGGTCGCGTCCACCTATGGCTACACCATTACGGGGATGAAAATTGCCGACTCATTTTTTGGCGGGGCAAAGGATGTAAGTGTCTTGTGGGATGTGCTCTCACGCAAACGCCAACAAACCATGCGTCGCTTTGGCGTTACCTATTTGAGTCGCGTCCAAAGTGGTATGATTTATGCGCAAGATGGCGCGTTAACCCAGAGGGTCAATCATCTGGCCAGTGAGATGATCAAGCGACGTCACGAGACCCACTTCACAAGTCGCACCCTTGAGCATGGACGCAGTGAGGAGTCATGCGAGTGGTCTCTAGCTCTGGCCATGTCCAAGCTCAATCTTCCTGTCTATCCATGGTTGCAAGGTCAATCGTCTCCCCAGCTTGATTACATTGATGGCTACACCAAAGCAGATCCAGATTTTCATCATGTAGAGTGTCTGTATTATTCCGATGCCTTTACCTACAGTTTTCGGGGATTAAGATCGGGGTGGTTGCGCCGCCTGTTAACCAAACTCTTTGGGATTATCCCTGGCAAGGGTGATTACATGTGGGTAACCCCGTTTGTCCTCCATTTTGGATGGATGCACCAAAAACGTCCCTTCTTTGAGTTTGCCGACCGCACCTGGATCGAATTAAAGGGAGCCCTCCAACAATCCATCAAAGCCACCTCTCCACAAGCCTGGATCGTGCCCACGCAACCTCGAATACGGCCTACTGGATCGGACACAGCATCCGTGGCTGTCTCTGACTCATGAAACGAGTAGGACTTATTGCTCCGTTTTTCCCTCCATTGCAGCGCGTTGGGGCTTTGCGCCCTGGGCGATGGGCCACATATCTCTCAGATTACGGATGGGAGCCATGGGTTGTGACGCTTGCTGCACCTGGCGAAGGAGGACAACCAAGCAGCCTGGATTCTCGACAGATCTACTCATTACATCACCTACAATCTTCTGGCGAGAGAAAAGGAGATCCTTCTTTTGGAGGCGTACGCTCTTGGCTTGACTCTAGGGTGCCTTACGATGGTTTTTGGCCAATATTTCGGTTAAATGAGCGACGTATCATAGCATGGCTGCGTGACGTGGCGCAAGTGGAATGCCTGGTCTCAACAGGTGACCCATGGTCGGCACATTGGATCGCGAGCAAAGTGGCCCCAGTGCTGGGTGTCCCTTGGGTGGCTGATTTTCGAGATCCGTGGACGCTGAGCCGAGTTTCACTTCGAGCTCGATCCAAAGGCGCGCTGAGCGCAGATGCGAATCGGGAAGCTAAAGTGATCCAAAAGGCTGATGCCCTCACCTTCACCTCTGAAACGGCATGCAAGAGATATCAGGAGGCTTATCCTTTGCAAGCCTCACGAATGAGTGTGATTCATAATAGCTCAGGAATTGTAGATAAAGAGGTCGATTTACCCCATTTGGACGTGAAATCAGAGATTACACTGCTGTTTTTTGGTTCATTCCGCCGTTTATCACCCATTGAACCCTGGAGGAGTCTCTTCCATCACGTGTCTCACCTCGCTCAAGAAAAAGCTGTAGAATTGCCAAAGGTTAAGGTTATTTCAGCCAATGCAACCGTTGAACCTTTCGAGGAATTATCTTGGCTCGAGCATCAAACCTTTTCAACAGTAGAGCCCTCTCACGCTGTCTCTATGTTGAATGACGCAACGGTTCTTTTGTTGTCAACACACCCAGATCGAGATGATATTATTCCAGCAAAATTGTGGGATTATATAGCAGCATCGCCCCCGATTCTGTCTTTGGGGTCGTCAGAGGATGTAGGTGGCATTCTTGAAGCCACAGGTCGAGGGGTACAGTTTGATGCTCGTCATGATGATGAAAGTATGCAGGCGGCTCAATGGTTGTTGGATAGGATATTGGCCGGACGTGAGAGCTTGAGATCAGGGTATCAAGATTCTGCCCACCAATCGACGTTGTCTCAACAATGGAAACACTCAATCCATCCAAAGACCATGACATCCAAGCTCAGTGCCTTGCTTGACTCGCTCTTGGACCCACCCCCCATGCATGATACGCTTTCTAAGGAGCCCAAGGACATGGAGCGTCATGAGTAATAAAGGCTCCTTAGAGGAAAAGGCTGGCATTGTGGTCTTTGCCCGAGTCTTGACCACAGTCATTGACTTAGCACTTGCGATTACCACGATTCAACTCCTCATAAAACAGGATTTTGCGATCATGGGGTATATTCTCATGATCCATGAGTTGGCGAGAAATCTTGCAACACTTGGTCTGCCTGAATCGATCTTCTACTTTTTTGAACGGATAACATATCGCCAAAAAGCGAGGTTTGTTGGGCAAACTGTGGCGATGTTATCGATTGCGGGAATCGCCGCTGCTGGTTTGATTCTAGGCGTTTCGAGCTTGCTTCCTTCCATCCTAACTGAATGGAGCCCAGAGGCGATAGACCAACTTCAGAACGTCTTACCTTGGCTTGCTCTTGTGGTATTACTTGAAATCCCCACCTGGCCTGCCTCGAATATTTTACTCGCCTTGGACCGCCAAAAAGACGCTGCATGGTACGAAACACTCACATCCGCGATCCTTTTTGTGGCCATTGTCATCCCCATTGTTCTTGGTTTTGGCGTCTTGGGTGCTGTCTATGGCATGGTTGGCTATGCTGCCCTTCGTGCTTTAGGGTCAGCCATTTGGGTCACAGCTCGCTTGGTTCAACCCCACTCCTCCGATGAAGATGCCTCTCATATCCAAGAATTGGAGAATGGGAAGCCAGAGCCGATTTCCCTCATGGAGCAATTGCGTTTTTCGCTACCTCTGGGGTTGAGCTCTTATGTCAACAAGCTGAATCGCAACATCGACAAGGTGGTCGTCTCTGTGCTGCTACCCGTCGTTGCGCTGGCTGATTATACACTAGGGGCGCAAGAAGTTCCCATTATCCGAGTCATCCCCTTTGCGATTGGGTCTGTGTTGATATCCCGTTTTGTGGCTTTTCAGCTTGATGGGAAGAAGCAAGAGCTACTAGAATTATGGTACAGAGGCGTAGAGAAGGTCTCCTTGCTCGTGTTACCTCTGGGAGTGCTATCGATTGTGATTGCCCCCGATCTTATTGCCTGGATCGCCTCGAGTGATCAGGCAGATTATAGTGGCGCAGTGTTGCCTTTTCAAATCTATAATGCAATCGTCCTGCTCCGAGTGACCCATTATGGTAGCCTGTTGCAAGCCTTTGGAGACTCCGGGGGAGTACTGCGGATGAGTCTACAATTGGTGGCGCTAAACCTTGTGCTATCCATTCCAGCGACTCTAGCTTTTGGGATTGTAGGCACTGCAGCGTCCACGTTACTGGCGAATATTGTGAATTGGTGGCTTTATTTGAGGCGCATAGGTCGTCATCTCGATCTACCAGCTCACAAAGTGTTACCATTTAGACGGTATATATCCATCCTTGGAATCAGTCTAGGGATTGGTTCAGTCATGATGGCCATCCAGCAATGGGGATTTCCTGGGATGCAGGCACCTGTGCGTTTGTTAACGATCGCCGCGCTATTCTTGCCAACATACTGGGCTGTTGGCTCCTGGACACGAGTGATAAAACAAGACGATAAAGCACAGTTTAGGCGGTGGATCTCGCTCACCTTCTTCCGCTCATCCTAATAGACTTACCCTAATCGACTCATCCTAATCCATTCACCCTACGTGGTGTGATATTTATTATTTGTGGCCTCTATGTAGAATCGCAATCCCTTTATCCGTGTCACGCCATTCAACACTCGAACCTGGAAGCAGGTTCTGCCATGCATGTACAATCGCTGTCTCATCCTTACGATGGGTGTCATGAAGTACGATGACGGCATGGTCGGAGAGTTTGTCTGCCAACACAGGCACTGCCGGGTACCGAACCCATGAGGTAGTCTTTTCAGGAGGGCCATCGACAACCAACAGATCAATCGAGTCTGGAATTGATAGATTTGCGAGTTGGTACCAAGTAGATTGACGTCCAACGGGGCCTATCGAAGGTTGTGATTCTAGGGGTGCATCCAATACGGTAATATGAGCATCCAGTCCATGGAGTGACACGTCTCGACGCGTCTTTTGAGCATAGGCTTTATCATGATCGATGGAGATGAGATGGCCATGTTCGGCTTGTTGCTCCAACATATACCCCATAATCAAACTTGAGCATCCACTACCAAATTCTACAATTGATTTGGGGCGATGACTCATGATTTGATGAATGAGCTCGAGTGCTAGTTCTGGTGTTGCCGCCCACTGCGTCATGGGGGGTAAAGGGGCTCGTGGTGCGATCAAGTGAAGTATTTGAGCATAAGCTTGCTGCTTCCCTTGGTGAATTTCCTGGCGCGCTTCCAACGAACGGTAGACATGAATCAGCGTAAGGAGTAGAATCAAAATCCCCGCTTGAAGGACACCTTGTAGTGCGCCAACCCAACTCGGGGAGCCAAGCCACAGCGCTATCGCTGCTCCAACCGCTGCAAAAAGGGATACCATGATGAGAGCCCACCATAAAAGGGGATGGTCCGCGTGCTTGATCTGCAACTGCTTTAATGCGCTTAGCATAGGTTTATGATTTATAATCTATTGTTAGATGGTGTTTGATAATCTATTGTTAGATGGTGTTTGATAATCAATTGTTTGATACTCTGGCTTTAAAGCGTCAGGCTATCAGAGTTTGACGAGCTCACACTAAGTCGTTGCCGCAACGCCACGATCCATTCTACCCAGGGGAATCCTGTGAGAATGAGTTGCATCACAAAGGCTACAAAGACAATGTTCATCGTCCACGTGATCCCAAAGTGCATCCCAATGGTCACCAAAACGACCCAGGGGCGTAATCGCCGAGACCACATCAACACGCCAATCGCTTCGGTAAACCACCCTATAAAAAGACTGAGCGTTCCAACCCAGGCAGACTCCAAAATCGCAGTTTGCAATACATTGGGAGTCCATTCTCCCGTCATGGATGCATAGTCAATCGCTTTCTCATGGATCCATAACACCAAATGTTGCCCATCAATCCATGTGATCCCTGTGCCCACAAGCTTGCTGATGGCCGCAGATGTGTATCCCAGCCCCACAAAAAACCATAGAAAACCCCACGTAAACCGTATTTGAGCCACTGAATCTTTATGGGTTGCAAAGCCTACCCCAAGGGCAAGTAACGCAAATCCTATCAAGTTCGAACTATGAGGAATTTCTCCTTGGGAGAAGCGAACCACATATTGGAGGTGTAAAGCAAGGATTGCAACGAGATAGCCCCATCGCCACAATCGAGTGATACTCACTGCAATGCCAAGGGTCATTACGGCCGCAATAATCATGGAAGGGAGACCAAACAGGGAGGCTACGGGTATGTAGTTTGCAACGCCAAGCTCTAGGACCACGACGGAGCTTTTAAACGTATAGAAACCCCATGTCCAAGCGTACGCGATGGCCCAAGCTGCTACAAAAAGCTCAAATAACCGAAAGTGTGTTATGGCTCCAGAACGAATCCTCTCATTCTCTGAGCAGATCGGTTGATCATCAAAAAGGGAGCGCTCGAGGGCGTTGATCCATTGTTTTGCTCGATTCATGGAGTGTCTGATTGGTTGTCGTAGTTGGGAGAAAGGACAACGGTATCAGCGGTCATAGCAACAATTGGTTCACCTTGAACGCTTACGGAGCCATCATCCATGCGCCCGCGTACTTTGAGGACAAGCCACGCTTTACCCTGCTCGGGTCGATCGGGAATCATTTTGGCAATGCCTGAGACAACCTCAGGCGTCCACTGCTCGGTTTTGCCGACATAATTTGAAAAATCAATTTTATCAATCCCCTTCTCATCTAGCGAAATTGCTTGTAAATCGAGGATATCTATGTCCTGTGGCGCCCAGTCAATTGGCTCCCACTGCTGTGCAGTCGAAGGATCGTCGGAGTCAACAAGGGGTGTCTCTACAACCATCGCTCTTGACCATGGTTGACCCGCTTTCGAAAACATCGGGAAAATACTGAAGGGCCAAAATTCACCAAGATGTGCTCCCACCAAGACTAGATTGAGTAAAAATATTCTCCACAACCACGTCGTTCTTGGACGAGACTGCTTAGCGTTCGGTGTTTGATTCTCGACGTTATGATTCTCGGAGTTGTAACTATCGGAGTTGTAACTATTGGAGTTCTGATTCATAAACTTTTGATTGGCCTAGCAACAATGAGGAAACGAAGGGATGGCAAAATGTGTATTTTAACAACTGTGAAAAATACCAAACTTCCCCTAAATCTTACTGTTACCGGACTCCTATTCATTCAAATGATAGCGGGTATCTCCTCGGCTCAGACGATTAAAGAGCATAGCTCTGTACCATTAGCCGAAACCACGGTGGGTCTCTTACTTGAAAATTTTGAATCCGACGAGCCAGGAACCTTGCCTTACGCATGGCTCAATCGCGATGGGGATGGAATTCCAGCTACCTATTCTGGCAAAGATCGCCAGGAGTATCAATATGAGATTATAGAGGAAGAGGGTAATCAATTCCTTCGCTTCATGGGCTCCAACGCCAAGCACCTCAATTTCCCACTCAAGAATCGCCCAAATCTCGACCTTACCGAAACCCCCATCCTACGGTGGAGATGGCGAGCGCATGAACTTCCTAATGGGGCTAATGAGCGTGACGATAAGCTCAATGACACTGCGGCGTCGGTCTACATTGTCTATGAAATGGGCAAAGTGCTGATTCAGCGTGTTCCAAAAAGTGTGCGATTTACGTGGAGCTCTTCCGTTCGAGTGGGAGAGGGTTTCGATAAGCTCTATGGGAATCAATGGATATTTGTGCAGGAATCGGGACGTGATTCGCTAGGGCAGTGGGTCACGGAAGAAGTGGATCTTGAAGCGTTGTACAAAACCCTATTTGGGGACAAGGTGCCCCAAAAGCCCTTAGCTCTGCTTATCTTGAGCGATGCAAACAGCACACAAACGTCTGCCGCAGCAGATTACGATGATTTTGAACTAATCCGTCGTGAAGAGGCTAGTAACCCTTTTCAGTAGGCTATGAGAATGCATAACCTCGCGCTCCCTCTCTTGCGAGCGATTTTAGATGCACCTCTGCGTGCTATCCTCCTTATTGGTCTAGTCGCTGCGCTGGCTGGGTGGTATGCCACAGATCTACGTGTGGATACCGATCTCGCGAACCTATTGCCGGAAGGTCATCCAAGTGTCGTAGCACTCAATGAGCTCAAGGAGACTGTAGGGGGGGAGACCCCGCTTCAGGTGGCAATAAAATCACCAAATTTTGATCAAAACGTCACATTTGCTGATGACTTTATTGAGCAAGTTTCGCAACTCCAAGATCCGCGCAATGGTCAAAATCTGATCTCTAGGGTTGATTTTCGACGAGATACCAAGGTGCTGGAAAACAATTTTTTGTATGTCGCGACCGAAAATGAGCTTCAAAAGCTTCTTGATATGCTTGATGAAGAGATCCAGCAAGCCAAGGAAGAGGCCAATCCCTTTTTTATCGATTTCGGTGATGAGCTTGATGATTCACCAGATGATTCCCCGCAAGACAATCAATCCACAGACAATAGATCCCAAGACAATAGATCCTCAGATCAAGTCGAGGAGCTGGAAGATTTTCAGGAACTCTACGACCAGCTTATTCCTAGCGAATATCCAACCAACGAGGATAGCACATTACTTCTTCTAGAGCTCTACCCAACCGTGTCCAAGAGCGATATAAACGGTCTAGAAACCCTTTTTATCTCTGTAGATACTCTGATTGAGCAATTGCTGTCCAATCCAGACTACGCGACCTTGGAGGTTCAGTCGGGTGGGCGGCTCAAACGTCACCTCAATGAATTAGAATCGGTCACCAGTGATGTCATCAGAAGCTTTGCCTCAGGGATTTCAGCCGTCATTGTCTTGGTAATGCTCTATTTTTTTAACAAAACACTTTCCGCCAGACGACGCTCGGGATTGGGTGGCAAAAGTGCAGGGACGCGCTCTTTCTCGGTATTGATACAACTTCTTCGCTCCCCCGTGGCGGTATTGATCATTGGGGGGCCACTTGTACTAAGTCTGTTGATGACCTTTGGACTTGCTCATCTCTTTTTGGAAACCCTCAATACGATGACAGCCGTATTGTTTGTGATCCTGTTTGGGCTCGGTATTGATTATGGGATCCATTTTTATGCAAGATACATTGAGCTTCGGTCCACGGGGACCTTGACCAAGGAGGCTATCATTCAAACGTTTTCTACGACCGGTGGCGCCATCACCGCAAGTGCTCTAACCACAGCGTTTGCCCTGTTTATACTTATCATCGCAGACTTTCGAGGGTTCTCCGAATTTGGCCTCATTTCAGGTATAGGTATTCTTTTTGCGCTGCTGATGATGATGTTTTTCTTGCCGGCATTTCTTATGGTTTTTGAGCGACTCGGGTGGGTGTTCACCACCTCTTCGCTTGCCGATGATCGTGTTGGGCAGCAACGCACCATCACACGCTCAGACCGACTAGGACGCCCATCATGGGTCGCGATGTCGACGTTGGTCGCAGGGACATTCATCGCGTTGATAGTCCTCTCTCAATCGTCCAATCTTCGCTTTGAGTACGATTTTGGGACATTAGAGCCTGAATTCCCAGAGTATCGTGCCTTCCGAACCTTCGCCTCGGGTGTGGATGAGGATCGCCGAAGAAACCCTGCCTACATTTTGGCATCGTCGCATGATGATGTCTTTGCTATTGTCGATTCCTTACGCTCAAGACGCCAGGCTAATCCAGAATCGATGATTGGAGATGTAGAGGCACTATCGGAGCGCTTCCCCCATAATGAAGCCGCAGAGGAGCGGAAATTATCCCTTATTAGCGAGGTGCGTCAACGCCTTCAGGATCCATTTTTACGAGATCGACAAGATGACAATCTAGATTTGCTCCGCCAGGGGTCCCAAACCACGGAAGCCCTTCAAGACGATGAGCTTCCCGATTTTTTGAAAACACGATTCATGACCCAAGAGGGTGAGCTTGGAAAGTTTGTCATTGTCTACCCAGCCTCCTCGATTGCGGATGGTCGCAAATCCATCGCCTTCAAGGATGAAATTGGTGAAGTCGGGTTGTCAGAGGGTCGTACCTATTACGCTGCCAGCACATCGATCGTCGCAGCACAAATGTTAGACCTCATGCGCGAAGAGTCTCCAAAAATGGTGATAGCGACCTTCATTCTCGTGTTCATCTTTATGTCGATATCCCTTCGCTCACCCCTTTGGGCAACCATCGCTGCCTTGCCGCTATTGGTGGGGCTTTTGTTCCTATTTGGGTGGATGCTTTTATTCGACATCCAATTCAATTTTTATAATCTCGTGGTGCTGCCAGCCATTCTTGGGATCGGTTGCGATAATGGCATTCATGTGGTGTCAAGGTATCGCGAAGAGGGGCGAGGTTCGCTGCGCTGGGTTCTTCGGTCGACTGGACAGCATATTACCATTGGCTCCTTCACCACGATGATGGGCTTTGGTGGATTGTTGTTTACGCTCCACCCAGGACTCCAATCTATTGGTATCCTTGCGTTTCTTGGTGTTGGAATGGCATTATTTGTCGCGCTAACCTATCTCCCTGCACTCCTTTCGGTCCTTGAGTCTCAGCGGTGGTTTGTGGAGCGGTTTAATCTCTCCAATACGCCACCGTGAATAGAATCAGGAGCGTGAATAGCTCCAGTCGACCAATAATCATCATGAGCAGTAGTACCCACTTTCCAAGGATGGGAACACCAGCATAACTATCCATGGGGCCAAACTCACCAATCGCGGGCCCTACACTCCCGAGAGAGGCGATACTTGCCCCCACCGCTGACATAAAATCATACCCTAGCGCCGACATGATGAGGGCGCCAATCCCAAACAAGGCAAGATAAAAGACGACAAAACTTAGTACCGTTCGTTGGGTTTCATTATCCACAACCTTCTGCCCTAGACGTACAGGAGTGACAACATTGGGATGCAAAATGCGCCGAAATTCATTCTTCGCATTCTCAAGCAATACCATGATTCTAAAAACCTTGATTCCCCCCGAGGTGGAGCCTGCGCTTCCTCCAATAAAAAAGAGCAAAAACAACAAAAATAGCCCAAAAGAATTCCAAAGTTCATAATCATCGGTGGCAAATCCGGTAGTGGTGAGAATTGATACTACTTGAAACGCTCCATATTGAATTGCGTCTCCCACGGAATACCCATTATGTAGCCACAATGAAAACGAGATAAACGTTACAGCTAGAGCGGTAATGAAGGCATAAAAACGAAGTTCGGCGTGTTCAAATACAGACCTCACGTCCCCTCGAAACAGACGCATATGCAACACAAAATTTATGCCGCCCATGAACATAAACAGCGTTGTCACGATGTTCACATAGGCGCTTCCAAACGCACCCACAGAGGCATTTTTGGTCGAAAACCCACCTGTGGAAAGTGTGGACATGGCATGATTTAGCGCGTCAAATCCACCTACGGAAGGGTGCGCCCAAAGGAGTCCAAAGTGGACCGCTGTCATCGCAACATAAATCCCCCATAGGTGCTTTGCCGTGTCTTGCACGCGCGGAGTGAGTCGATCACTCATCATCATGGATGATTCGGCCGAAAAGAGCTTCATACCTCCAAGATTCAACAACGGTAAAATGGCGATCGATAAGACGATAATCCCCATACCCCCTAACCAGTGACTCAGTGACCGCCAAAACAGCAAACTCTTGGGCACATCCTCAATGGCTGGATTTTGGATTCCTGAGGCTGTTTCACCACCAAGAATGGTGGCTCCGGTTGTGGTAAAGCCACTTGCGGCTTCAAACGTCGCATCGGTGTAGCTTTGTAACGTGCCTGACAACGTAAACGGTAGTGCCCCAAAGAGGGAAAGCAACACATAAATAAACCCTACGACCATGAGTCCTTCCCGCAGATTCAACTCCCGAGAAATGGGTTCATAATCTTCCTGGTTCTCGTAATCTTTTTGTTGTCGATCATGGACGCGCTTACCAAGTCGGTCTTGTCGATCAGGATTTGTAAAAAACCAAACCACGCCCGCCACACTTGCTGTGATTCCAGCGCTTAGCAGATGGGCCTGCCAAATACCCTCACCATAGAGCAAGGAGACACATAATGGAATACATAACGCAAGACTCAAAAGTCCCACCAAAAGGCTTAATACCCAAAGGACTTTTCGAATATTAAGGAGTTGTCGGGTCATGATCCCTGAAATAGATCGCTCAAACGATCCAAGTAGTTGGCCTGCGCAAAAAGCATAACCTGATCTCCTGCTTTCATGATGGAGTTGCCCGTCACAATCTCCGCCGTCGACGCCTCGCCGCTCCAAATGGCTCCAACAACAGCCCCTCCTGGGAAGCTTACCTTTTTAATCGCCTTGCCGTCGACTTTACTCCCAGCAGACACCTTCATTTCGATGATGTCGGCTGTGATACCATGCAACGATGTGATCGACTTCACTGTAGTACCCCGGACATGGCGATGGATTTCATTGGACGCCGCAAGCTTGGTGTTGACCGCTGCATCCAACCCAATGGTTTGGCTAATGGGGATGTATTCCTTTTTAGAAATCAATGCAACCGTCTTTTGAACGCCCAAATGCTTTGCCATAAGACATGAGATGATATTTGACTCCTCATCATCTGTGACAGCCAAAAACGCATCCATGTCCCCAATGCCTTCTACAGCAAGGATATCTGGATTGGTCGGCTCCCCATGCAGCACTCGCACGTTAGGGAACCGGTTGGCCAATTGATTGGCACGGTCCTCATTGGGTTCAAGCAACTTAATGTTCCAATCGCGCTTCGAGAGCTCTGGATCCGAGGTAATTTTGTGAATAATCATCTCCCCAACCCCAGATCCACCCGCGATGAGGATGTCGTCAATGTTGGTCTCTTTGCGCCCCGTCGTTTCGATGAGCTTGGCAATGTCATTGTTGCGTGCCAGTGCAAAAAGTTGATCATCTTTGAGGAGTTTATGATCCCCTTTGGCCATGAGTGTGTTGCCCTTGCGATTGAGGGCGATCACGTTAAAGTCAATTTCAGGATGATGCTCATCAAACCACCGTATCGTCTGACCAATCACTGGGGCATCTCCTGGAAGCCGAATGCCAATCACTTGCAATGACCCATCAGCGACCTCGACAATGTCACTTGCAACCGTTCGCTTCAATAACATCACAATTTCATTGGCCGCCTCCTCTTCGGGATGAATTTTGACATCCATGCCAAGATCAGAAGCCTCTAGTGGGCAATCTCCTCCCGATAATTCCATTTCTCTAATCCGGCCAATGACTTTGCCACACCCCATTTTATTGGCAGCCATGGACGCGAGCATATTTGCACCATCGTCACTGGTCACCGCAATCATGAAGTCCGCTTTGGCGACCCCCGCCTCGCGTAGCTTCGACGAGGACGTGGCATTTCCTTCGACAAGTCGTACATTAAGCTCCCGTGCCGCTTTCTTGGCATCGTCATCCCGCTCGATAATGGTTACATCATGCTTCTCTGCGGTTAACACTTTGGCGAGGTCTAACCCGATTTCACCTGCGCCAGCGATTACAATCTTTTTTTTCAAAAGAATGGGTTTATTACGGGACGATGAAAATTAACAAGGTTTACACTGAGCAACAAGGTTTTGTCATGCTGGGTATCTTGTGTAAAAACAAGATGTTACGGCCATGACTCTAGAAAAAGATCGGTGGATTATCTTGCGAAAGGTTGATTATGGTGAATCTGGGGTGATTGCCACAGTCTTTTCCCGAGCTCATGGACGTATGGCGGTCATGGCCAACGGGGCTAGAAAGCCCAAGAGTCCCTACAAAGGTCTTTTCGACCCGGGTTGCATGGTTGAAGGGGTAGCTTACGTAAAATCATCAAGGGGAGTCCAAACGGCGAAAGAGGTATCTATTTGGGTGGATACGTATGCCTTACGTTCCAAAATGGAGGGATTAGCCTTGGTGTCCAGTGTGATGGAGCTTGTAGGCCAGCTCATCCACGACGGGGAGCAAAACGAAGCCTTATTTACGACAACCGCCAATTATCTCTCATGGCTCTCATCACAATCATCCACGGATCGACTATTTCACTCCTTCGCGGCATTTCAATGTCGTGTAGCGGAGGTGTTGGGCTTTGGCATCCAGCCTATGGATCCGGAGCAGTGGCAAGAGTATTTAGCCCAACAGAATCTAGACCAGCAGAACCTAGCCCAACAGAATCTAGAATCTGGATCCACCCAGCCTATTTATCTTACCATTGAGGATGGCTCGCTCACGACTCAAGCCGTGGGGGTAAGCTCCCTTTCCTTAAGTCCGATGGAAGCCTCACTCATCCAGTCTGTTGCCCAGGGTAAAGGGGCAGCAGCCTTGGAAGATTCCTCTCGACCTCCGTCGGAATGGATGCAACTAATTCACCATTTGGATCGTTATCTAGGATATCACGTGGGAGGATTAAAGCCTCGAAAGTCGGACGCCTTGTGGTTTTTTGACTCGTAACTCGTAGGTTTTCTCTTAGGCGGGCAATATCTCCCCATCACCAAAGTTTCCCATCACAAGTAGTCGTCAATCTTTTATGTCAACACGCACCTTTCTTTTATGGATCACAAGTATCGTCTTAGCCGGTGCAGTCGGTGCGCTTCTTGTGCTAAACCTCACCCCTGTGGTGATGGAGTCACGACTTGCCTCAGAGGCAAGACCAGACGTTGTACGCATTACAGAAATTCGAACAGCGGAGCGGAACGCCGCTTCAAGTACATCTGAGCTGTCCTCTACACGATCCTCCACTGAAGGTGCATTAAACGAACGTTCTGGCACTTCAGATGTGATCCCATCGTTGGAATCCATGGGGATGACCTTTCAGTCCATATCCTCGGAGTTGACACCCTCTGTTGTCTCCGTCGAAGCAATGGTTGAAGTCGATTTTTTTGGGTCACGCCGTATGCAGGAGGAATGGTTTGGCGACAGGGGCCAAGATGATGACGGCAGCCAAGAGAATGAACAGCGAGAGGGTGGGCAAGAGCAACAGGATGATGAGTCACAAGACAATCAAGCTCCGAGCCCATCACAAGAGCCTCGCCAATCGTACCGCCACCCCAAAGTGAGTGCGATGGGCAGTGGTGTAGTGCTCAGCCAAGATGGGTTCATATTAACCAATGCTCATGTCATTGACGGTGCCAGTCAAGGTGATGTCCGTGTGACCCTTGCCGATAACCGTGAATATGACGCTGTGATCGTTGGCACCGATCCGAGCACGGACATCGCTGTGCTAAAAATTGAGGCAGATGACTTGAGCGCTGTGACAGTGGGAGATTCTGATGATGTCGTCGTGGGTGATTGGGTCTTAGCCATTGGGAATCCATTTCGGTTACGATCTACCGTCACAGCAGGGATTGTTAGCGCATTGAGTCGCCAAGTAGAAATTATCGAGGATGCTTTGAGTATCGAGAGTTTTATTCAAACCGATGCAGCCATCAACACGGGCAACAGTGGTGGTGCGTTGGTCAATCTTAGAGGCGAACTTGTAGGGATCAATACCGCTATTGCAAGTCGTAGTGGAAGCTACCAGGGGTATGGGTTTGCCGTGCCGAGTAATTTGGCTCTTAAAGTTGCCACGGACATTATCGAGATAGGTGAGGCTCAACGGGGATTACTGGGAGTGACGATCGCCTCTGTGAATAATGCCATTGCAGAAGAACTCGCATTGGACGAGGTCGCTGGGGTTCTTGTTGTGGGTGTTGTGGAGGAGAGCAATGCCTTCAATCAACTCCAAACTGAAGACGTAATTGTGGCTGTCAACGATGTAAGCGTTCGCGAAAGCAATCAACTTCAAGAACGGATTGCCCTTCATCGTCCTGGTGAATCTGTCCAACTAACGCTTCTACGAGATGGCCAGCGTATTCAACGCTCCGTGACATTGATGGGCTCAGAAGAGCTTCGCTAATCTACCTTTGCTAATCAACATTGGGATAGGCGCTATAATTACGCCATCCCTCTGACAATTTCGTCCCCAAATTCAGAGCATTTGAGTAGCGTCGCACCCTCCATCAACCGCTCAAAATCGTAGGTCACACGCTTATTGGAGATCGCTTTTTCGAGCCCTTGCTCGACCAAATCTGCGGCTTCACCCCAGCCAAGGTGACGAAGCATCATCACCGCAGATAGGATTAACGACCCAGGATTGACTTTATCTTGCCCTGTATATTTTGGTGCCGTTCCGTGCGTTGCTTCAAACACCGCAATACCGTTCTCATAATGGACGTTGGCCCCAGGCGCTATCCCAATTCCCCCCACACAAGCGGCAAGCGCATCTGAGATGTAATCTCCATTAAGATTCATGGTGGCGATCACATCATACTCGGCTGGACGCGTGAGAATTTGTTGCAAAAATGCATCGGCAATCACATCCTTGATAATGATGCCATTGGGCAGCTCGCACCAAGGCCCACCATCAATTTCTTTGGCCCCAAACTCACGCTTTGCAAGCTCATAGCCCCAACTTTTAAAGCTCCCCTCGGTAAACTTCATGATATTGCCTTTGTGAACAAGTGTGACACTCTTTCGACCTTGGTCGATGGCATAGTTGATGGCTGAGCGGACCAACCGTTCGGTACCCTCGATGGATATCGGCTTGATGCCCAATGACGAGCTTTCGGGGAAGCGGATGTTTTTCACCCCCATATCGTTTGTGAGGTAATCGCGAAGCTTGGCATTCTCCTCGGTTCCCGCTTGGTACTCAATACCTGCATAAATATCCTCTGTGTTTTCGCGAAAAATCACCATATCGGTAAGCTCGGGCTGACGCACAGGGCTTGGGGTCCCCGCGTAATACTTCACCGGTCGTACACATGCATAGAGGTCTAACTTTTGACGTATCGCCACATTAATCGAGCGAATCCCACCACCCACAGGCGTAGTCAAAGGTCCTTTGATCCCAACTTTGTACGTTTCTAACGCCTTAAGCGTATCTTCTGGGAGCCACTCATTCTCTCCATAGAGTCCAAGCCCCTTTTCCCCGGCATACACCTCAAACCACTCGATAGCCTTCTCTCCGTTGTAGGCTTTTTCAACGGCGGTATTGACCACATGCTTCATGGTTGGGGTAATATCAACCCCGATCCCATCCCCTTCAATAAACGGGATAATTGGATGATTCCCGGGGCTCAGCGTACCGTCTTCGGCTACATCAATAAGATTTCCTTTTGTGGGGGCTGTCAACTTTTCAAAGCTCATGGTAACGGATGTTTAAGTCGTAATCTTGGACAATTACGAGGCAGTTTTTTTATTATAGATTCAATTCCAAATCGAAGCTAAAAGTACAAAATCATTCTGAAACCTTTATCTTTATGCAAAGGTATAACGTAGTTCACACATCTGTCTGAATCACATGCTCTCACCCATGTTTGGCAAGACACGGCGTCCCCGCTCGTTTGATTTGCCAACTCGATATTATGACCCGAATGAAGAGGAGCGAAAAAAACGCTCCATTAAGATTGATACGTCTAGGCGACGTAAAGGCTCGCAAGGACTGAGAATCTTAACCATGGTGGTTTTGCTTGTCATTGTTCTTTGGATCCTTATCTAGAAGGATCAGCCGTCAACCTTCTCATTATTTGACTGTTAATTTGCCTGTCTAAAGGAAACGCTTTATCGACCATACAGATGCACTCATTACCAAGATGTCCCCTGAGTTGGCGAACAAAATCGCTGCAGGGGAGGTGGTACAGCGTCCAGCCTCTGTCGTTAAAGAACTTTTAGATAATGCGATTGACGCCGGTGCCACACATATCGTGGTACGGTTGGAGGCCGCTGGCAAAGAACGCATCCAGGTAGAGGATAATGGGTGTGGTATGTCCCCGACCGATTTGCAGCTTTGCCTCGAGGCACATTCGACCTCAAAAATTAAGGCTGTGGAGGACTTACAATCGATTTCGACACTGGGGTTTCGGGGGGAAGCGATGGCGTCTATCGCTTCGGTGTCACATATGGAGGTTCGAAGTCAGCGACTGGGGGATGAGGTAGGCCATCGGATGGTGGTGCATGGTGGGCAACAAAAAACCTTTGAACCTGCTGCAGTGGAACCTGGGACTCGCGTGCAAGTGGATCAGTTATTTTACAATGTTCCGGCTCGTAAACGGTTTTTGCGCACCGATGCTACGGAGCTCAAAAATGCGTTGCAGATCGTTCAACAAACAGCCTTAGCCCATCCACAGGTTCATATTGAATGTTTTGCCAACGGTGAGCCGGTCTATCAACTCCCATCCGTCGAGACGTATGTCGATAGGGCGGTTGCGTTGTTTGGGGCTTCGCTTCGTGCAAGCCTCATTCCCGTCCATGAAGACGCTGGTTTGTTGCGTGTCAGAGGGGTGATATCTGATCCGAAATTGACGAAAAAAACGAGAGGGGAACAGTTCTTTTTTGTGAACCAGCGCCCCATTCAACACAAAATTTTGATGTATCACGTCCTTAAGGTGTACGAGCCTTGGACGCAAGGGCGTGAATTTCCGTTTTTTTCGTTGTTCCTTGAGATGGATTCAGAAGATGTAGACGTGAATGTCCACCCCGCAAAGCTTGAGATCAAATTTAGCGATGAACGGAGCGTGCAACGTCTTGTTGCCTCAGTGGTTCGTAAGACGTTGAACCAAGCTTTAGGTGTGCCCAATATGAATCCTAGTGAGTGGCAAGACGAGCAGATCGACAAGGGTGGTGAGGCAGGTTTTTCATCTGGCGGTTACTCATCAGGCCGTGGGATGTCGTCGACAAATCCTATGGCCAATTTTGAAAAAGGGCTCCAATCCTTTGGGTACTCAACACTCAAAGGGGGTGCAGGCAAATCCATTGCAGACACGGTTTATGGCACTAATGATTATAGCACAAGTGATTATGGTACTAATGATTACAGCAGAAATGAGTCCCCTCAGGCCCAAACAGTAGCAACTCTTGAGTCAAGCACCAAGAATTTTTGGCAACTCCACCGTCAGTATATCCTGAGTCATACCCGATCAGGATTATGCATGATTGATCAATACCTAGCGCATCGACGGATATTATATGACCAGGCCATGGAGGACTCTGCGCAAGCCCTGCCATCATCTCAGCAATTGTTGTTTGCCCAAACCATTGAGTTATCAGCCTCAGATTATGAGTTGGTCAAAGAACTAGAGCCAGAACTGGTACGCATGGGATTTTCTGTTGATCTATTGTCGGGCCGATCCGTGATGCTGAGTGGCGTGCCTGCCGATTTATCACAAGGAGGGGAAAAGTCCATCTTGCAAGAAGTGCTGGATCAGTTTCGAGAGCTCGATCACAAGAAAGGGTTCTCTCGAATCGAAAAAGTCGCCATTGCCTACGCAGTGCATGCTGCTATACCGAGAGGTAAATCATTAACCATGAAAGAGATGGAAGCCTTGGCAGATCAATTATTTGCATGCCAAGATCCTTGGCATGACCCGTTGGGGCGTCAAATTGTACAAATGTGGTCCATGGAAGACCTTGCAAGCTATTTTTCCTAACAGAGGCTACCTAGGTTGAGCCTAATGACAGGTTACCTAGTTTGAGCCCAACGATAGGCTACCTAGGCTAAGATTGAAAAGATCACCACATAGTGACTCGCACTCCCTGCGAG
Organism: Balneolaceae bacterium; assembly: GCA_031581145.1. Lineage (GTDB taxonomy): Bacteria > Bacteroidota > Rhodothermia > Balneolales > Balneolaceae > UBA8296. The sequence goes on along the minus strand of JAVLBP010000010.1, from coordinate 35,645 downwards.
TACAAAAAGATGCCAAATGGCATGGGCATAACGGAACTTCTTGTCCATAACATAGAAAACGACTCCACCTGTGTAAAAGATCCCTCCCAGGAGCAACCAAAACAGACCGTTATGAGGCAGATCAGCCAGTATCGATCCGCTGTATGTAGAAATGGCGTATGACATCGCGAAATACATAAGAATGGCTAAGACACGCTGCCGTTTCCCGGGGAGTAACTCGATGATAATGCCAGCAATGGCGAGTGTCCATACCACTGCAAATATCGGCCACCCCACCGATTGCTCAATTTCGACGAGTAAAAATGGGGTGTAACTCCCTGCAATCAGCATGTAAATTGCGATATGATCGAGTTTTTGGAAGACTTTTTTCGCAATCCCTGTGGTCGCATGATAGAGGGTAGAGGTGGTATACAACGCTACGAGTGAGCTAACATAGAGCGTGGCACTGAGGATTTTCCATAATGCCCCATCCATCACCGTGGCCCAGATCAACATTCCCCCAGCCACAACGGCAGCCACAAGACCTACCATGTGGGTCAGGCTATTAAAGCGCTCTGACGTATGTGCTGGCTGATTTTTATTTGAAAACATCGCACTCAAAAGGGTGGTTAATAGGGATTTGATTGCGGGTTCTATGGTTTTTCCTAGGAGGTTTTTCCTATGAGGTTTTCCCTAGGACTGTGACTGCAAACAAAATACAGCAGGTTGATCGGAGAAAGAAGCGATGTCTTGAGTAGACCAATTCTGCAAGGATTGGGAATGTATTCGTTCTTCTGGCATGGTTACCGAAGCAGCCACACATAATCTGGTAGAGCCTTTGCACACCGCTTTGCAATCCAAAAGCATGGCCTCGGTCCGATGAGGGGTCTCAATAAAAAGTTGCGTTGAGGAGTCTTTAGACGATGCTGCTTCTAGCTCTTGAAGGGCTCGTTTACGCGCAGCCGAATCAATAGGTAGATATCCATGAAACGTAAACGATTGTCCATTCATCCCAGAAGCCATGAGTGCCATCAAAATGGATGATGGGCCTACCAAAGGAACAACTTGGATACCCTTGTTATGGGCCATACGCACCAAGGTTGCGCCTGGATCTGCCACGGCAGGTGCCCCTGCTTCAGAAAAATACCCAACATCACCCTGCTGAAAGAGCTCCATCAGCGAGAAGATCTCCTCAGGCGGTGTCTTTTTGTTCAATATGCGATGGGTACGTTGATAGTCCGGTGTGGGGTGCTGCACCCACTGAAGAAACCCTTGGGCCATCGCTTGTGATTCTACCACAAACTGCTGAATGGAACGAATGGTTGTCAGCGTCGATTCAGGCAATCCATGATGTTCAACACCTTTGGCCAAGGGTGTGGGAATAAGGTACAGAGTGGCCATCGACTCAAGCTTCCTTGAATTCTAAGGTCTCCTCCTTTCGACGAGCAAAGAAGGTGCCACCAATGGCGACCACCACCACCGCAAGCAAGGAGAGCCCCATCATCGCAAGATTGGAGTAGATGACCCGTTTGTTGAGCTCATGTGTGGGAGTCATCACAATGGATTTGGCTGACTCGGGATTATACCGAATGGCCACGACTTCTGACTCAAGGACATCAGCAGCCAATTGGACGGACAGGGTGAGTCTCTCACGAATTACCTCTCCTGAGGCAGGGGTAAATCGTAAGTCAACATACCCATTGGTCTGAGCGGCAATTTGTTTAATGTCAACCTCTTCAATCACAGCAATTAAGCTTTCCCCTTCATCATACGTTTGATTCATCCCATTCAGGATCCAAAGTTGGTGCCCAATCATGGCTACAAAGTAGAGGGGGAGGAGCCAAAGGAGATATGCTAACTTTTTCACTTGAAGAGTGTACGAATTGGTTAAGGAGACTCTGAACGCCGAATGGCACGTTGTGTGGTTGCGATCAAGGCTGGATCGTAAGATAAGCGTTGTTGATAGTCTTGTTGCATATGATTCGCAGACAAATGGAACCAGAACGCGACAGGCAACCGATCAAAAAGGACGACTTGTACAGTTGTATCGCCCGTGTAGCCACTTGTACCGATATCGTAGCCACCCAAAAAGCCCATACGGCTGTCATATTGGGCACCATACCAAGCAAAATCGCGCGTCGTTTGGCTTTGATTCATGGGCCAGTCTAGCCATGCCATGACTTGTTCAGCCACAGGGTCTTGGTCAGCCTCTCGACGCAATAGCGACTCAAGTGCTTGTTCCATTTCCTTGGCTGTACTTACAGGAAATAGCGCCAAGGCATCACGTTCTTGCATAAAGTTGATGCCAAGACGTTGATCTTTAAGTGTTTTGCGCCACTGTTGTTCCTCCTCTCTTGTCGGGGCACCGTACGCGTTGGATAGCGCCCACATCCACTGATGACCTGCCTGCCTACTTTTTGGTTGGCTCATCATGGAATCAGTGATCATCCCGGTAACGTCAAAGGTATCGGCCTCCACGTCAAGCACGCCATTTGCCATGGCAAGATAGATGCCCGAAAATGGAACAGGGGCTTCGGTATGGGTCCAACCGAAAGATTCACGCCAACGAGCATGATGACGCTGCAGTGCCTCTTGCCCTAGGGTATGAATTATGGCATCCGCCAAGGCGAGATCACCCATCTCGGGGAGTAAATCTGCCGCTTTATCCAGTGTGAGAACAATCTCACCTTGGTCCTCAAGGATTCCGCGTTCAGAACCGGCGCGGGAGCGCAGTGCGTCTTCCAAAGCTTCGTGATCTTGTTCGCTGACTCCTGGAATTTGATAGGTGGTGATGTCTTCCCAACGAAGTTCTTGGTCAGGATCTAAGGATCCTTGTTCAATCTCCTCTGCAAGTGCTATCAGTACCCATAAACTGGACAACATCCCAATAGGTCGAGGGGTTTCGTCATTCAGTGTTAGGGTTGAATCCTGCCCAACCACCTGACTTACGATCGAGACAGGCTGAGGTTGTTTACGAATATACTCCGTTAATCCTTTCAGTGAATAGGTGTCTTCCACCCACTCTGACCCTTCTGCCATCCCCTCGCGATTTGAAAAAAGTGTTTGATAGGCGTCACGATTAATCCATACGATACTCCCAAGCAGAATCACAGCAAATGTGATAAAAAGGAGAGTAAATTTTAGGATTCGGGCCATTGCGCGTGATTGTTTAAATGTGATTGGTTGTACGAGATTGGTGCGTTTAAGATGATGGGTAAGGTAACGAAATCTCACCCTCGAATCGTTTGCCCGCTGGACCTTGAAGCGTGCAAGCCACAAAGGAATGGGCTGTCGTGCGCTTTGCCCCAATAGTGAGTGCTCCACCATCGGTAATAATATTGGTGGACTCGACACTAGACGCACCTCCAAAAGGTTGGGTTGACCACCATGCCAATGCGCTAGCCAAGACGCCTGTTCCACACGATTTTGTAAAATCCTCAACACCTCGCTCAAACGTGCGAACGAACTGCCCATCCGCATGATCCAAACACTCACTGGCGTTGGTCCCTTTGGGTTGAAAGATCGTATGTTGACGTAGCGCCTGAAGCTCATGATCCGCCGCTGGCTGGCATACCACCACATGCTCAGTTCCCGTATAGATCTGAAATACATCCCCGAGATGTGCAACTGGCTCCAGGGGGCCAAGATTATGAACCATAATTTCACCTGGGAACGTCAACGCAATCATCACGTCATTGGTGTGAGTGTTGCCCTGGTCAGTAACCAAGCGGTCCGATTCTGCATTGCCCATCAGTTGGGATTCAACGTGATGAACTGGATAATGAACCCCATGTACGTCTATGGCTCGAGCTTGTGGATGCAGCGCGGCAAAACAACGCCCACCGTTGCCACACATGCCTGCATCACTCCCATCAGGGTTTAAAAATCCCATGGCAGGAACCTCGTCAGTTCCTCCATCTCTTGTCCATAACACACCATCCGCCCCAATCCCGGTGTGGCGATCACACAACAGTGGCGCCCACGCTCGTAGTCTCTGCAACCCAAGATCCTCTTGCCTTGACAGGCCCTGTTTTGATAGGTCTTGATTTGACAGACCATCTGGCAATGAGGGCAAATACACAAAGTCATTTCCTGTAGCCTCAACCTTCCAAAACGGGAGTGTTATGCGACTCATCCTGCAGCTGGGTAATGTTTCCAGGCTTCATGGCGAGCAATGTTGGGATCTTCCCCTCGCATAAGGGCGGCAAATCGGAAGGAAACTACTGGAAGGATGAGCTTCATCTGTACATTTTGAATCAACCATGGTTTCACTTCACTTACCACGTCTATCATCTCTACTAAACGGGCGTCTTGAAGCGCCTTAATAAAATCAATCATTACCTTGGCATGGTCTTGGTGCAAAATCAACGCTGTATCACCTGTTTCACGCAGAAGAAGTAAATCACGAAGCATCCATTCTAGTGATCCAAACCAAGCAATTTGCTGTTCTAGAGAATACCCTTGGCTGACCTGCTGAATCAATGAACTCAGCGCTGCGGCATCCATGGTGTAGGAAGAGCGTAAAAACTGAAGGAGCTCTTCTTTACTCGACCGAAAGGCATCCACATCCATAGCCCTCGCAAGCCCTACCTGGCCATTACTCAACTGAGCTGCAAGCTGAGCATCTTCCCGAGGTCGCCCTTCAGCCACCAGGGCCTCTGTAATTTCATGTTGAGTGCATGGCTTGAGTCGCATCACCTGACACCGAGACAAAATGGTTGGCATTAACGTATCAGTAGAGGGTGTGGTGAGCAAGAATAGGACGTCCTTGGGAGGCTCTTCAAGTAGTTTCAAAAACGCATTAGCGGATTCCGCTCTCATCGTGTGAATATCATGAAGCACCACCACCAAACGATCTGCGGTATTGGGTCGCAATACCGTCACGGGCTTGATCTGCTCTCGGAACTGTCCAATCGAATAAAATGAGCGCAAATTTGATCTCTCTTGACCCTTGGAATCTCCTTGCACGGGTGCCCCTTCATGGTCAAATGCATAGGGATCTTGATGCAATGTCTCTAGACGTTCTTTGCGTGCACCATCATTAAATGACGAAGGTTCTGGAAGAAAGACATGGGTGTCTGGATCCGCAAACCATGAGCGATGCCCCCCTTGAATCGCCTCCGCAAAGGCTAAAGCCAAGGCTAATGTGCCTGTGCCTTTAGCACCAGCAAATAGGTACGCATGACCAAGCCGCCCAGACGCAAGGATTGAGCGGCAACGCTCACGCAGAGGTGACTGCCCCACCAAGTGTGGCTGATCCAGGGGGGAAGAGGGCTGTGACGAAGGGCCCTGTTGTGGAGAGGGCTGTGATGAAAGGTCCTGTGATGAAGAGTCAAACATCTCCATTATGTCGAGGTTTCTTTAAACAAGGATTCAAAAAACATGATACCTAAGGTCATATTAACCCCACAAAATCCAACAAGGGCAGCAACATCATTCCACGAAGATGCCAACGTCCCAGAGGAGAATACGGCGGTTGTCACACGTGACAGGATCATAATCAACGGAACTAACAACGGGATCGAGATCACCGAAAACAAGGCCCCTCGCTTATCGGACTGCGCCATCATGGCCGAGGTGATGGTTGTGACGCCAGCCAAGCCGATGGATCCAGCGATAATGAGTATCACAAACGCACCCCAGTGGGCAATCGCTGAATTAATCAGTATCACATACAGTAGACTAAACAGGGTAATTAACGTCGCCAAAACGGCTACGTTAAACAAAAATTTTCCCCCATAAATTGCCAGCGGATTCCCATGAAGCAGTAACAAAGGCAGGGTTTGTTGATCACGTTCGTGCAAAAATATCCGTTGGCTTGCTGTGAGACTAGCAAAAAGCAACACAATCCATAACAGACCACTTTGCGGGGTAGGGTCGAGGTTTTGTGCACGCAGAGTGTACAGGATGAGCAGCAAACTTGTTGCCGTGAAGGCAAGAACCGTTGGAAGGATGGCCGCAGAACGGGCTTCCTGGCGAATGTCTTTACGAAGAATGGCCCAAAGTGCTCTCAAACAGACTCACAAAAAAAGCGTTTTATTAGATGATGAAGTATACAAAAATGTGACTTGACCTGGACCCTGAGATTTGGACAAGCGTAGCGTCTGCCGTACTATTGTGATGCTATGAGCCTACTTGATCTCCTTTCGCCAGATTACATCGTGATGCACCCCAACGTGAGCTCCAAGAACGAGCTTTTTGGCAAGTTATTTCGGGCTTTGGAACCTCAATGCATGTCGGAGGCTCAGTTTGAGTCCGCCTGTGAAGCGGTTTGGGCACGGGAGAATGTGATGAGTACAGCTGTAGGATTTGGCTTTGCCTTACCCCATGGAAAAACACACGAGGTGTCCCATCATATGGGCGTATTTGGCGTATTATCAGAGCCACTCGATTACGATGGGGACCAAAAAGAGCTTATTCAGTTGGTGTTTTTACTTGTTGGGCCCAAGCAAGAGAGCGCAAATCATATTAAATTGTTAAGCCAGGTGTCCAAACTGATGAATAAGGAGGGGTTGCGTCAGGAGATTTTGCAAGCATCTACGGCGCAAGAGGTTTATGCGCTACTAAAAGAGCAATTGGCTCCTTCGAATTGATGGTATACGATTGGACGCATTTGAGGCTGTTCACCACACCGGCCACTGCTCTGACCACTGCTCTGACCACTACCTAGAGTGGTGTTTGGTAACCTTCAACTTCAAATGATAGACTAACGATCATGGCCTCTCAAGCAAAACGTATTGATGGACGCAAGGTGTCTGAAATTATTCGCACCGAAGTTCGCGAAGATGTCCAAGCCATGGTGGAAGCGGGTCAGCGTAGGCCCTTTTTGGAAGTCGTTCAGGTGGGTTCAGATCCAGCTTCTACAGTATACATTGGTGCTAAAACGCGTGCTTGTGAGGATGTGGGCATCGGCACCCACACCACACGGCTTCAAGACACGGTATCGGCTCAAGAGCTCAAAGATGAAATCCAACGCCTCAACCATGACGACACCGTTGATGGAATCTTGGTGCAACTACCCCTGCCAAGTCACCTTTCGCCTCTGGATGTCATTGAAACCATCGATCACCGTAAGGATGTGGATGGCTTTCACCCGATGAATGTGGGTCGATTGGCCATTGGTCAACCGACGTTTCGCTCATGCACACCTGCTGGTATTTTTGAACTTTTGCGTCACTACAGCATCCCTGTCAAAGGCAAGCATGCTGTCGTAGTGGGGGCGAGTAATATTGTAGGATCTCCTGCAGCGATTATGTTTTCGCGAGAAAGTGATTCTGGGAAAGCTACCACAACAATTTGTCATAAATACACGCAAGATTTGACCAAATACACGATTTCAGCGGATATTTTAGTTGTTGCTGCTGGTGTACCGGGGCTTATTCGTGGAGAGATGGTCAAAGAGGGTGTTGTGATGATTGACGTGGGCATGACACGTGTCGCCGACGAGACCACCGAGAAAGGGTACCGCCTAGCTGGTGATGTCGATCAAGAGAGTGTCGCCGAAAAAGCGAGTTGGATTACCCCCGTACCTGGTGGCGTTGGCCCCATGACGGTAGCGATGCTCATGAAAAACACCTTGCTTGCGGCCAAAAAATCGGTCTATCCTGTTTGATCATTTCTGTATGATCTACCTGGTTTAATAATCCAATTATGATCTACAGCTTTGATCCACCGGTATCCAGACGGGTCTAGCGGTCTCTAAGCAAAGATGTTGCCTCTTTTCGGGCTACCTTACCCAATGTTGTGCGGGGAATGGTTTGGCCCATGGGCAACACGATCCACTCCTTCGGGTATTCATAGGAGCGAAGGGCGTTTTGCGTTTTTATCCACGCCTTTAGAGCATCTTCGTGAAGGGTTGACTGAATCGCTGATTCATCTACCGCTGACTTTGGTTCCACGATCGCAACCACTCGTTGGCCCCATTCTGGATCGTCGACCCCAAGGACAATAGCGGCTTCAATATCTGGGTGTAGCGCAATGACTTGCTCCAGTCGTGGAGGAAAAATGTTGTTTCCCCCAGATAAAATGAGGTCATCTCGACGCGCCTCGATGATCCAACGTCCCTGTAAATCCTGCCTACCAAGGTCGCCTGTGTCGAACCATGCGTTTGGTGCTGGTTGCGCCTCTGATGTGTTTATTTTTGATGCGTGTCCGGCCAATGCAGCTCCCGTTGATGCAGCTCCAATTTGCGTTCCGCGTAGATGTAGTGTGCCATTATGTAGCATGATCTCTGTATCCCCAAAAGGCTTGCCGATACACTGTGGCTGATCTGGCGTATCCGAAAGGCGGTGAGCAGCAATCATCGCAAAGGTTTCGGTCATGCCATAGCTTTGATACACTGGCAGGTCGTGTGCAAGGGCTTGCTCAGCGACTTCAAGTGGAAGTGGGCCACCTCCTAGTAAAATCGCATCTAAGACGGATAGCCGATCAACACTCTCTGCATGGTTCAAAAGCCGTTGAAGCTGTGTCGCCACAAGCGAGACCCCCTTGAGTGGAATAGATGTTAAGAGCTCTTGAATCGACTCTACAGAGGTGTCTTTGGCAAAGGCGACCCCGCCTCCGGTTGAGAGCGCTCTAGCTAGAATGGACACTCCACCCACATGATGCAAGGGGAGTGCATGCCCCCAATAGTCCCCAGGCATTGTGCGCATTGGTGCCGGTAAATGTCGAACCGCATGGTCAATCTGGGTTGCGGCGACGTCCACCCTTTTTGGCTTCCCCGTCGTACCAGAGGTTTCCAACGTGATCATCACGTCGTCTATGGCAGAGGTGCTGCCATCATCATTGGCGATATCAACCTTACGGGTTTCTGGCTCATTCGCACTGGTTTCAGGCTCATTTGCATAGGCTTCTGGCTCATTCGATAGTACAAAAGGAACCCCTGCCAAAAGGTGAGTACTGGCTAGAATGGCCTGCTGAGGTGTTCGTTCATTTCGTGGCAGATATCTGTGCTTGGCAAAAGGTTCTGAACCAACCTCACCAGCAAGGGATGAAGCGTTTTTTAGCAGCTCAGCATAACTGTAGGTATGAACCTCTCCAGTGTCCACCCACGCTAGAAATGAAGCCTCTGGATCGTATTGTTTCAGGTGGATTGGCCAAGAAAAAGGGTTCTTCCTACTCATGACACTGTTTAGGTTGATGGGCTAGGTTGGTGGGCTAGGTTAATGGGGTTTTCGAATAACAGACAACAGGTTTTACCGGAAGCTTCTCCAACGTTGCCTCGATCGCCTCTTTGGATGGTTCTAGATCCGTCTCAAAAAGATGACCCGTATCTAGACCGTGTGTGTACATTGTGCTGCCGTGGGATTTTGCGACTTCAGCAGCACATGCACGACCAATTGTCGACTCCATCAAGGTTGACACCACCACAGGCACCCCTTTTTTTTGAGCCTGTGTAGTCAAGTCGATAACCTCACTATTCGTACCAAATAGTGCGGGCTTGAGCACACAAACTGCCCCCTTTAGACTCTCAAGTCCTTCGTGGAGTCCATAGGTCTCTTGTCGCCTGCGGGGTTGTAGAAATTCATCAAAGCCAAGTTTGATGGGGCTTTGGTCGATGAGTGAGCGGGCTTCTTGTGGGGTGCGCACTACCATGGGGTCCTCCACGTACTGCAGGGCATCAAATTTGTGTTTTTTACACCAGGAGTTCAGGTCATGAAGCCATTGCAGTGAGCCTTTTTCATTCACATCGACAACCCACCGTGTCTCAGGGTGTTCCTCTTGATGTGCCTTAAGGATATGAAGCAAGGGTTCCCATGAGTCGGGGTGGATTTTGACTTTGAAGGCAGATTTCGTTGAGCATTCTCCTGCAAGCGCCTCGGCTTCATCGCCTGGTGGTAGCAGCGTGTGTACATGAAGAGGTTTTGCGGCATCCCCTTTTTGTGTTATGGCAGAGTGATGTACCCCAATCATCCCCGAGACACCCCATCTTACACTAGCAGTCCATGTGTTTGGAATCGCCGCTTCGGCTTTATCGGGCGATTCGAAGGGAACCCATGTTTCCATCCAGTGTGCAATGTCGGGGAGTTGAGCCATGACGTCTTCCATCGACTCTTCTGAAAAGGGTGGCAACGGGGCAAATTCCGCCACCCATGATTGTTCTCCCAGCGAGACCTTGAGTAGAAGTATGTCCCTTGTCGAGGTTGACAGTTTTGCGGTCTTATGGCGTTGTTTATACGGTAAGGAAAGCCTCCAGACGGTTATAGATGGGGATGTAATAGACGGAGATGTAGTAGATGGGGATGTAGATGATGTGGAATTCATAGCGCAGGGATATACGTATGAGGTTGATGCACAAATGTCATAATAACGTCACAATATGGTTGTCAGCGACAAAACCAGAGTCATCGCGAGACCATACAGCATTAAGACGAGGGCAGATTGTTTAAGCGTTCCATTGAGAAGCGCCTTGTCTTGGTGTGTCCAAATTTGATGAAGGGGCTTTAACGTAAATGGCACGACACTCACAATCATCAGCGTCCACCACGCGTCAAAATCATTGACCACAAAGATCCATCCATGCACAGCGAGTGCAGCCACAATCATGACCGTATATTCAACCTGAAGAAAACGCTCACCTAGCAACACCCCTAGGGTGCGTTTATGTGCTTTACGATCCGAATGAATATCACGGAGGTTATTGGCCACCAAAATATTCACACATAGTGCGCCTGTCGAGGAGCCGAGCCAAAAGGCATTGAGTGACCATATCTGTAGATGAGCGTAAGTCGTTCCCATGACCGCGATAACCCCAAAAAACAGCCACACAAAAAGGTCTCCAAGCCCATTATAGGCTAATGGAAACGGCCCACCCGTATAGATAATGCCAAAAAACAGTGAGGCGAGACCAATCCATAAAATGGGTAGTCCTGCAATCCAAACGAGTCCAAGGCCCGTAACAAACGCAAGGCCCATGGCGACTCCTGTAGCCCATGCCATTTGCGTCGAGGAGATGGCCCCTGAAGAGGTGGGTCGTTCAAAGCCGATACGATCAGCATCTGCCCCCGTTTTGGCATCAAAGTAATCGTTGGCAAAATTAGTCCCTATTTGAATTAGACTGGCACTCATCATGGCCAACCCAAACACGAGCCAAGAAAACCCACCTTCATAGAACGCAATAGCACTGCCAATGGACACAGGCGTCCATGCCGCAGGTAAGGTCTGTGGGCGAGCGGCTTGAACCCAAGACGCAATAGGGTTTGAATCATTCATAGGCATGGACAAAAATACGCAAGTTATCCACAAACGATGATTACAAAGAAAATCAGGTTCTTAATCGATTCGGGATAATCGTTTAGGGCATTCTTAGTCAGAGGTGGTCAAGTAACTAACTTATTTAAATACAAGAGCTATATATCTAAATAATTAACTGTGGATAACGCAATAAGAATTAATAATAATTGTCGAAAGTCCTAAAACACTTTACTTTTCCACATGTTAATTATCAACCAATTATTAAAACTCTGCTTACATGGCACCTGTTGCTCCTCGCTACGACACACTCGCTGCTGCAAAATCAACTGTTCCAAGCCAAGGGATGGTGGATCAAGCAAACTCTATCACCGACATTTTTGGTCAAAACACCCTTACACTTGACACTCTGAAGGCTCGCATGCCAAAGAGCACGTGGAAAAAGCTTCAAAAGACGGTTCAGGAGGGTGAAAAGCTTGACGCAGAAGTGGCTGACGCAGCGGCCATTGCCATGAAAGATTGGGCAACTGAGAAAGGAGCCACCCATTTTACCCATTGGTTTCAACCTTTGACGGGGTCGACCGCAGAGAAGCACGACTCGTTTATCACGCCCAACCAAGGAGGAGGCGCTATCTCGGAATTTTCGGGGAAAGATTTGATTCAAGGTGAGCCTGATGCGTCTTCGTTTCCAAGCGGAGGTCTTAGAGCGACTTTTGAGGCACGCGGGTATACCGCATGGGATCCAACATCTCCTGTATTCATTATTGAGAATCCTAATGGGTCTTACTTGTGCATTCCAACCGCATTTGCCTCGTGGAAAGGGGAAGCATTGGATCACAAAACGCCATTATTACGCTCTGTGGAAGCCATCAATACATCGGCCAAGCGTGCGCTTACATTGTTTGGTGAAGAGGCTGTTCGTGTTTCATCCACAGTTGGATGCGAGCAGGAGTATTTCTTGATTGACCAAGAGTTTTTCTACCGCCGTCCCGACTTGATGACCTCTGGCAGAACCCTTGTTGGGGCCAAACCTCCGAGAGGGCAGGAGCTGGATGACCATTATTTCGGGTCTATTCCTGACCGCGTTTTGAGCTTCATGCTGGACGTGGAGCGTGAGCTATACAAATTGGGAATCCCCGTCAAAACTCGCCACAATGAAGTGGCCCCGTCTCAGTACGAGATTGCACCCATCTTTGAGCAGTGTAATGTGGCCGCTGACCATCAGCAGCTCATGATGATTACATTGCGTCGCGTGGCCAAAAAATATGGTCTAGAGTGTGTGCTTCATGAAAAACCCTTCGATGGGCTCAACGGAAGTGGGAAACATACCAACTGGTCCATCTCCACGGAAGGTGGGGTAAATCTGCTAGAACCTGGGGAGACACCGCATCAGAACTTACAATTCTTGTTCTTTTTCACAGCCGTTTTGCACGGTGTGTATCATCACCAAGACTTGCTGCGCGCATCCATCGCAACGGCCGCGAATGATCACCGATTGGGCGCAAACGAAGCGCCACCAGCGATTATCTCAGCGTACATCGGTGAACAGCTCGAAGATGTGGTACATCAATTGCTCAACGGGGGACTCAAAGAATCCATGAAGAGTGGATTGCTTGGATTAGGTACGCCCGTTTTGCCAACACTTCCAAAACATGCTGGAGACCGCAATCGTACCTCACCCTTCGCATTTACGGGTAACAAGTTTGAGTTCCGAGCAGTAGGGTCCAGTCAGTCGGTAAGCTTCCCAATCGTGGTGCTAAATACCGCTGTTGCGGAAGGGATTGATGTACTTAGTGACAAACTCGAGAAAGAGCTCAAGAATTCGGAGCTTGAGACAGCCCTCGGTAAAATCTTGAGACAGACTCTAGGTGAGATTGAGAGTATCATCTTTAATGGTGATGGATATTCCGATGATTGGCAGGTGGAGGCAGAGAAACGGGGTCTTCTCAATATGAGGACCACTGCAGATGCGCTCCCAGTGTTGGCTGATAAAAAGAATTCTAAGCTCTTCAGTACATACAAAGTATTGAATAAGAGAGAGTTAGATTCACGCTTGGAGATTTTAGCTGAGCAATACAACACCAACATTACCATTGAAGTTGACACGACAGAGTCTATCGCCAAGACGATGGTTTATCCAGCAGCGACACAGTACCTTCGTAGTTTGGCTGAGGCTGCAGATGAGGTCAAAGAGCATGGATTGGAGCCGAAAGGGACAATAGATATGCTCAAGACCGTCAATGATGGTGTCAATGCACTGGCAGAGGCTCTAGATAGATTGCGCAAAGCCCAGGAAAAAGTACCTGAGGGTGATGTCCTTAAAACCGCGAAATACATGCAAACCGACGTCATCCCCGCGATGAATGCGGTACGCGATGCGGTGGACTTTCTCGAGCGGTACGTCAGTGACGAGTTATGGCCGCTACCTGTCTATCGTGAGATGTTGTTTGTGAAATAGCTCCCGAATTAACGATTTGGTAAAACATTGATAACCATGATATAACAGAGTGTGGGGAACTTAACAGTATTAATATTACACTTACTCCACATTCCACATGGTTAAAAACAAGCTTTTTCCTTCGTTTCTTGCACTGATGTTCAGTGCACTGTCTTCACTCTCCATTGCACAGTCCACAAACGTAACGGGGACAATTTCTGATTCCGAATCTGGTGAAGCCTTACCTGGTGTAAATATCATCGTTAAAGGTTCCCAGTCTTCGTCCCAAGGTGTTATCGGTACTCAATCCGACGCTTCAGGTGCATTTGAACTCAACGTGCCAGATGAATACACTGTCCTGACCCTTACCTACATCGGATATGTCAGCAAAGATATAACCATTACGTCGTCTGATTTGGTAATCACTCTGGAACGTGACATCGTTACACTCAACGAAGCTGTTGTTGTTGGCTTCGGATCTCAAAAGCGAGCCAATTTATCGGGTGCTGTCGATCAGGTTGATATGAAAAATTTGGAAGGCCGGACGATCTCAAACGTCACGCAAGGTCTCCAAGGGTTAATACCAAACTTAAATATCGATTACACGGCAGGAGCCCCTGGCCAAGCGCCAAATATTAACATTCGTGGCTATACGTCTATTAATGGAGGTGAGCCCCTCATCATAATTGATGGAATCCCCTCTGAGTCTCGTGATTTAAATACACTTGACCCCATGGACGTGGAAAGCATTTCTGTGTTAAAAGATGCCTCTTCGGCAGCGATATATGGTGCACGAGCAGCGTTTGGGGTCCTATTGGTTGAGACAAAGAAAGGATCAGTACAGCAAGGAAATATTGCAGTGAATTATTCTACTAGGTTTTCATGGGATACACCTACAATTGTGCCAGAGAAAGTGACAGATCCCTATGTTTACATGCGATGGCAAGAGAACTCCGCTGACGCAACTCCGTGGGATTATATCAACCATTCTGATGAGATGTATCAATGGGCTCGTGAGCGTTCCGATAATCCAAACGCATCTGCTCCAGTTAGAGTCAATCCAACGACCCAGTCACAATGGCAGTACATGGGCAATCGTGATTGGTCAACCTATTTCTTAGACGATTTTGGGTTGTCTACAAACAATACCATTTCATTAAATGGAAGCACTGGTAAAACCCGTTTCTATTTGTCTGGAAGTTCAGATAATCAACAAGGTGCCCTGCAAATTGACGAAGATAATTTTGAGCGCTGGAGTGTACGATCCAATGTTGAATATGATTTGAGTAAGTCCATTACCGTGGGTAATCGTACGACACTTACACGCAGCCAGCGAAATGCACCATCAAGACTAAGTGGATCCACAAGTGCAATGCAAGATGTCTATTTGATGAACCCTACATCATGGCATAAAAACCCAGATGGTACATGGGCCAATACGGACGTTGGGCGGTTTGCTTCTCAACTCGTCGATGGTGGAGACTGGCTTGACGAGTACAATAACTTCCAAACTACATTTACAGCGCGACTACAGGTCAACGACATGATCAGTGTTAACGCAGATTATACCCTTCGCGATGAAGCACGCGATTATGACTGGGACTACAAGAAGTATGCTATTGGGTATGGTCCAGACGATGTTCGTGAAGAAGGCAACACAGCAGTCTATCGCTATCAAATGGAATATGATTACGAGGTCTTAAATGTGTATGCCAATTTCGCGTCAACGTTTGCCGAAGACCATTCTGTGAGCGCTATTGCTGGTTATAACCAGGAGACGTACGATTACTACCGACTTAATACATCCATCACGGATGTGATCTCCTCATCCTTGCCATCGGTCTCTCTTTCTTTGGGTGATCCTACCGTGAGTGACGAGTATACCGGTTGGGCTGTACGAGGAATCTTTGGTCGTGTGAATTACACGTTTCAAGACAAATATATCGTTGAGTTCAATGGCCGGTACGATGGATCATCCCGTTTTCCTGAAGATGATCGCTATGGCTTCTTCCCATCAGGGTCTATGGCCTGGAGAATAGACCAGGAATCCTTTATGGACAACGTAGATGTGATTAATGTCCTCAAGCTTAGAGCTTCTATTGGTACGCTTGGGAATCAGTCTGTGTCAAACTTTGGGTACATCCCAAACATGAGTACCTACACAGAAAACTACTTGGTGGGTAATACGCGTCCACTTGCGATTAGTTCACCTGGTATGGTTTCATCTAATTATTCATGGGAAGAAGTGACATCTCAAAACCTAGGACTTGATATCGAATTACTTGAAAATAGAATCCTAGCTTCATTTGATGTCTACACTCGTGATACCGAGGGAATGCTGACTCTTGGGCAAGACCTTCCTAATGTACTAGGCACCTCTGAGCCGCAAGAAAATGCAGCCGACCTTCGTACAAGAGGATGGGAGGCCGCGATAAACTATCGTGACCGCCTAGAGCTATTCAGCGATAACCTGTTTTATGGCGTACGCTTTACACTAGCGGACTCACGTTCTGAAATCACAGACTTTGATAACCCAAACCGTAATCTTGGAAGCTATTATATCGGTCAAGAAATTGGAGAAATTTGGGGATTAGTATCAAACGGTTTCTACACGAGTGAAGAAGATATAGCCAATAGCCCTGATCAAAGCTCCCTTGTTCCATGGGGTGTGATTCCAACAACACTTGGAACCGTCAAATTCCAAGACTTGAATGGTGATGGGAAAATTACACGTGGTACAACGGTTGATAACCCAGGAGACATGAAAGTGATTGGAAACAGCCAAGCTCGGTACCGCTTTGGCGTTAATTTAGATTTCCAATTTAAAGGGTTTGATGTTCGCACATTCTTCCAAGGTGTGGCAAAACGTGACTTCTACCCTTACCACTACATCTTCTGGGGTTTCCATCAACAGCCTTATGAAGGTGGGTTTGTGAATCAGCTAGACTATTACAGAGCTGCTGATGACTCACCTGAGCTTATGTCACAACATTCCCAGAAGTACATTGACATGGGATTAGCTAGTGCGAATACGGATTCTTATTACCCTGTTCTCCAAGCATGGAATATGGATAATCGAGTAGGGTGGGGGAATCTTCCCAACACTGGGTATCTATTGGATGGGTCCTACATTCGTTGGAAGAATCTAACAGTTGGCTACACGATTCCTTCTAATCTCTCAGCTCGCCTGGGCATTCGTAGTGTAAGGATCTACGTGTCAGGGGAGAACCTCAAAGAGTGGTCGAAGATTGCTGATTTTGTTGACCCAGAAGCGGTCACAAATAATGGGCAAGGATATGCTTATCCATTCCAACGTCGATACAGCGTTGGCTTAAACGTCACTTTTTAATCAACAACATATAAACGGAGAAACTCATGAAACGTACTTCTATCGCTCTAATACTAAGTGTTGTTGTGTTTGCTCAAGCATGTGACGACAACTTTTTGAATGTCACACCCGAAACTGAGATTGGTAAAGAGAACTTCTTTAATACAGCTGATGACTTAGAAATGTATGTCAACAGTATGATCTCTTGGCCCAATGTCATGGATATCTCATATGAGATCTCTGATGATGAGACAACCTCGGGCTCTGCAGAGCTTCGTAACATCATGACGAATGACCTAACATCTGAGAATTTTACAGGAGGTTGGTCATGGGGAGCACTTCGCAATATCAATTATTTCCTTGAAAACTTTAGCAAAGCTGATGTCCCAACAGAAACGTTGAATCACTACGAAGGGGTGGCCCGTTTTCATCGTGCCCTTTTTTACATGAATAAGGTGCAACGATTTGGTGACGTTCCTTACTATGATAAAGTGTTAGAAACAGACGATTCCGATCTGTTCAAGCCGCGCGACTCACGCGAATTTGTCATGGGTAAAGTGTTTGAGGATTTAGAATTTGCTGCCCAACATGTTCGTGCTTCGGGTCCAGTGGGGAGTGTAACAAATGACGTTGTACGTACTTATTTGGCTCGATTTGCGCTTTTTGAAGGAACATTTAGAAAGTATCACACTTACCTTGGGCTTAGTGGTACTGCCAATGAGTTTTTACAACTTGCACGCGACCATGCAAAAGTGATTATGGATGGTGGAAAGTATAGTATCTATTCTACTGGTAGCGCAGATGCGTACGGTTCATTGTTTAAGTCCACAGACTTACAAGGCAATCCTGAAGTCATCCTTCTAAATCGTAGTATCGATGGTACACGAAACAGCGGTTGGTGGCAGGCTGATTTTGGTCAATATGAGCAGTCCAACACGAAGGCGATGGTTCAAACGTATTTAATGGCTGATGGATCTTTCTACTCTTCCCAAAATGGATACGAGACCTACTCATTTGTGAAAGAGTTTGAAAATCGTGACCCGCGCCTTACGCAAAGCTTCGCTTATCCTGGTTGGATTATCAACAATACTGGTACCTACGCCCAGGGTGCAGCTGGAACCCCATATAAGCACGAAATCAATAGGAACTTCACAGGATATCACACGCTGAAATGGTATGTGAATGACCCGAGTAACTCGGTGCAAAATAGCATTGATGTCCCCGTCTTGCGTTATGCAGAAGTGCTCTTGATTTATGCTGAAGCAATGGCAGAGTTAGGCGCCATATCACAAGGTGTACTTGACCAAACCATCAATCAGCTTAGAGACCGTGTGGGAATGCCGCACTTAACGATGGACGTACAAAAAGACCCAATGTTAGCTGCACGATACCCTAGTATTTCAGATAATGTCCTACTAGAAATACGTCGTGAGCGACGAGTTGAATTATTCAACGAGGATCATCGCTATGAAGATGTTGTACGTTATGGTGCGGGTAAGCTGTTCGAAGTCCTACCCAAGGGGCCATATTTTGATGGTTTAGGTGATCATGACATGACTGGTGATGGTATTCCAGATTTGAAGCTTATATCTGCTGACGAACAAGTCCCACCTGTCTCTGATCGTGATGTAAATGAATTGGGAGAGGTCCTTGTGTATTATCGCACAGGCGATTTTAATTCAGATGCGACAGTTCTCCTTGAACATGGAACTTATGGTAGTGTTCTTGCTCGTGCTAACAATGGGACATTTGAAGAGCCAAAGCATTACTACAGACCTATTCCATTTTCAGAAGTACAGCTCAACCCCGCCTTGGAACAGATGTATGGCTGGCAATAAGTTTGGTCCCGAAAGATTTTAGAAAGTTAAGGTTAACCCCTCACTATGACTGGTGAGGGGTTTTTTATGCAACACATATAAATCATTATATGAAAGTTCTCTCAATAGGCTGGCTAGCTCTATTCATGCTCAACCTACAAGTTGAAGCGCAATCTATTGACACCACGTCAAACAAACAGCCACTAGCAAAGAATGTGGTTTATATTATTTTAGATGGCATTTCTGCAGACATTCTGGATTCCTTGGAGACACCTGCGATCGATGACATTGCCTCCTTAGGCGGGTACACTCACGCCATGACTGGAGGGCTTGCAGGGGGGTATTCTGAATCGCCCACAGCTTCCGCCATTGGTTATAACAATGTTTTGACAGGCGTTTGGGCGAATAAACACAACGTGTACACCAACTTGATTTTGAATCCCAATTATCGCTACTGGAGCTTGTATCGGTTAATTGAGACCCAAAAACCTTCCTTAGTCACAGCATTATATTCTTCGTGGACAGATAATCGTACCAAATTAATTGGCATGGGGCTTGAGGAAGCTGGATCCTTCTCTATTGATATCGTTAGGGATGGATATGATGTCGTGGATCACGTTATCCAACAAGATTCAGCGTGGGTTCGTGAGCTGGACAATCATGTAGCAAAGGAAGCAGCCACATCTATTGCGTTGGATGGACCCGATTTTTCTTGGGTCTATCTATGGTATCCAGATGACACAGGTCATAGTTTTGGTGAAACAGAGCCTCATTATGAATCCATTCGGCATGCGGATACCCAAGTGGGTATGATCTGGCAGTCTGTACAACAACGAATGGACATGTATGATGAAGATTGGATGGTTGTGGTCACCACGGATCATGGACGTGCACTGCCCGACGGCCGCAATCATGGAGGTCAAACTGTACGAGAAAAAAAGGTTTGGTTTGCCACCAATCATCCTGGCGTTAATGAGTACTTCTACCAAGGTGATGTACAGCATGTTGATTTATATCCATCCATTGCACGCTATTTGGGTGTAGAGATTCCTAAAGAGTTAAGCCGTGAGCTTGATGGGGTCTCATTTATTGGCCCTGTTGATGTGAGCTCAATGAAGGCATCTAGAATAGGGACTGATCGTATATCGTTGTCCTGGGATTCCTGGCAGACAGAGGAGTCCAGTGATCCATGTGATGTGGACATTTCTGTCACAGTGGGGGATAACTATGGAGCTGGACAATTCGACACGTATGAGCAATTTGCTACGGTGCCGTGCTCTGACAATCAGGCAACCCTGACGTTACCTTCGGAAACAATCGACTCTGATACCATCAAGGTTCTACTTGAATCACCTCATAATCGCCTGAATCACTGGATCATTTCACAGTGACCTACAACGGTCTCCAAGGGAAGCGACGGTAATCTGGCTTTCGCTTCTCTTTAAAGGCCTCTCGCCCTTCTGCAGCTTCTTCCTGAGCATAGGCAAGACGGGTTGCCTCGCCGGAGAATACTTGTTGCCCCACCATGCCATCATCTACGGCATTGAAGGCAAACTTGAGCATACGTATAGATGTTGGACTCTTTGCTAGGATGTCTCGAGCCCAATCCACAGCCGTTTGCTCTAGCTCGTTGTGGGGGATCGATGCATTCACCATACCCATCTCAACGGCCTCTTCGGCAGAGTATGTGCGACCCAAAAAGAAGATTTCACGAGCACGCTTTTGACCCACTTGTCTGGCAAGCAATGCCGATCCAAAGCCACCATCAAAACTTGCGACATCTGCATCGGTTTGCTTGAATCGTGCATGTTCTTGGCTAGCCAAGGTTAAGTCGCACACCACATGGAGGCTATGGCCTCCACCAGCAGCCCATCCAGGCACCACAGCGATCACAACCTTGGGCATGAACCGAATATGACGCTGTACGTCCAAAATGTTGAGTCGATGCACACCATCTTCTCCCTCATACCCATGGTCTCCACGCACCGATTGATCCCCACCTGTACAAAAAGACCAAGCCCCTTTTTGACTGGGTCCCTCAGCAGTCAGCAAAACGACTCCAATGGAGGAATCATCCCGTGCATCTATAAGGGCTTGTTCAAGCTCATGGACAGTTTTGGGTCGAAAGGCATTCAGTACATCAGGCCTATTGAAGGCAATCCTAGCTACACCTTCCGCTTTGGCGTAGGTAATGTCTTCGTAGGGTTCCTGAGCGACCCAATCAATAGGCTTGCCAGCCTCAGGATGTTTCATGCGGTGTTCAGTACTCATGAGAATCGTGTTCCATCGGTTTGAATGTCAATCAACGTTACTCCACCTTGCGTAGATTCTAATGCACTATTTAGGGTTGAGGATAATGATGTTAACTCATCTCTTTGTTGAATGCCAATGTACTCTACGGCATCAAAAGCTTGGGCAAGTGTCGCAAGATTGACCGACTGTGGGGTGGTAAAATAGCTATTGAGTATATCCGCGTCTTTGTGGGCAATAGGTAGCCTATCAAAAATCTTTCCACCACCATTATTGATCACAACCACCACTACGGGTTGAGAACAAATGCGCGCAGAAAGGAGGGCTGTCATATCATGAAGCATGGTTAAATCGCCTACGATACAGACAAGAGGCTTTTGAAACCCTAGACTTAACCCCATGGCTGTTGAGAGATTGCCATCAATCCCAGCCACCCCCCGTTGAGCGAGGACCCAGGGGTGTTTTGTGACTGGTTGCATGGAGGTAACATCCCTAGGAACCATCGAATTTCCTACCATAACGGGAAGCTCATGTGGGGTAGCCGTAAGCACATGATGAATAACCTCTGAGTCCATGAGTGAGTCATGGGCGTCTGCTTCGAGTGTGTGGGCTTTAAGTTGCTGTTCTAGTGTTGATGTCACCTGCTGATCTACGGCTTCCCATTGATGGCGCCAATCCGTGTCGATGGACTCTAGCCAGCTCTGACATGAGGGATGCATCACCTTTTTTTGACCATCCTCCTGATCATACTTTTTACCACCGTCTCCACCCATGACCCATGATGTAAATGTCGCAAAAGAGAGGCCTTTGATGGAGGCTGCGTTCACACCAAAAGGTTCTCGAATGTTCCCATCCCATGAACATTGGATCATGCGAACCCCCTGGGCTTGGCACTGTTGCATCCACGCTAAAAGTGCGGGAGAATAGGGCGCTCGATCAAACCATAGAATAGAGCTTGGTGTCCAATCAGGCGGTTTTGCCGAACACCCATATAAGACAGATAAGACCTCTCTAGACCCCGTCTCACTAAGAGTGGGTAGATGCCGGGCCAGCAAGCTCAAAGCCTGGGATAACGGCTGGTCTGCATGAAATCCTTGCATAGGTCCTAACAATACGACAGGGCGCTCTCCAGCATAGCTTGTAAATGACGTAACCTCATCTGCTTGAAACCCTTGAGAAGGCGCATCTTGACCCAACAAATTGACAGGAATAGATGGCTCAGCAGATCGCTCACTAGATCGCTCGCTTGTTTCCACAAAATCATGAGCTTGTGAGTCCCAAGAGCTTGGTTCAAACGGTTTATCAAACCCGATATTGACATGCACAGGCCCTTGATGCATCATCGACATTTCAAAAGCTTCAGTACCCGTTTGGGCACCTGCCTTAAGCCCTAAAGGTTGGCCAATGTCATATGCAGCCACGGCTGCAGAGCCAAACATTCCTACTTGATGGATGGTTTGTGAGGCACCCTTGTCTCTAAGTCTTGGGGGGCGATCTGCTGTGATGGTTATCAGGGGAACCCGTGACTCCTTAGCCTCCCACATAGCAGCATAGGCATGGGTTGTCGCCGTACCGCTTGTACACAAAAAGGCAGCTGGGCTACCCGTTTTGGATAGTCCCAGCGCCATAAAAGACGCACTCCGTTCGTCGAGAACTACTGAGAATTGAATCTCGGGTGTTTTCTCGAAAGCAAGAACCATAGGTGTGGATCGTGATCCTGGGCTCATCACGACATGTGTCAGGCCTTTGTAAACAAGTGACCTTGCAAAGCCTATGCACCACTCATACTGGGCATCAGCCCATAGTTGAGTCTCTGGTACTGCGTCTTGCACATCAGAGGGTTTAGACGTGAGCGACATCTTCTGCGGCCTCAAGAAAAGGAGCCAACTTGACGTAGGTCTCGTCCCATTCTTGCTCCGGAATAGACCCTTCAACTAGCCCACATCCAGCGTACAATGTGAGCGTATCTTTGATGTGCGAGGCACTCCTAATGGATACTGCGATATCTGCGTCTCCTTGCTCAGAAACCCAACCCACAATTCCGGCGTACCAACCTCTATTTTGGGGCTCCATCTGCTCAATAACACCCAGGGCATCAGCCTTTGGATATCCCCCTACGGCGGGTGTTGGATGGAGTTGCGCGATTAGGTCAAAAACAGAAGTGGAATGCTCTAATTCCGCTTCAATAGGGGTGTGAAGGTGTTGTACATTAGGAAGTGCTTTGAGAAGGGGTGATGATGGATAGCGTAACTGCTTGCTAAATGGATCTAATACTTCCAGAATTTGGCGCTTCACAATGTCATGCTCCATCGCGTCTTTGTCGGCGTGAAGTAGATCGTGGGCTAATTCTTGGTCCTCCACGGACGTTTTACCTCGACTTCTTGAGCCGGCAAGTGCATCGATATGGAGCTGTTGTCCTTGCAAACGTAGCAACCTCTCGGGCGTGGCTCCAAAAAAACTAGCCGATGACGTAGGCTCTACACAAAAATGGATACAGTTTTGATATCGCTCCTGCAGGGATCGTTGTAAGTGAGCTCTTTCTTGGCTCGTAACGCCGCGCACCTTAGCTTGACGGGCCAACACAACCTTCGTGATTGAGCTATGTTGCAGGGCGTCAATAGCCTTTTCAAATCGAGAAATCCACGCCTTTTTTTGTTGTGAAGCTGCATACTGGAGACGCTCTCTCAACGACATGGTCTCATTTACCAAGTCTGTGGTATCACCCTCAGTTGAGTAGAGCTCTTCATGAAGATCAAAACCTTCTGACTGGAGGGTTTGTTCAAGCCTTTCTTCCAAAAAGGTATCACGTTTGCTTCCAACCGTGTTCTGGATTTGCCCAAGCCACGCATCAGCCTCTTTTGAGGGGAGTGTAAAACGGAGATAGCCTTGACCCTTATCATCTTTACCTACCACAAGTCTTGGGAGGATAAATTGAGTGGATCCAAATGCACTCCAGGTAGGATCGATATTAAAGTGATGGAATGCAGCACCCCCTACTATAAAAGGAACAGCAGCGTCTTGGTTGGTACGGAAGTTTACAAAATGCGTTTTGCCACGCAGTGACTGCTCAGCCTGTGCGAGATCATGGAATCGGCGCTCACCTGTGGCTTTTAGCGCATGTAGTTTACCCAAGGCGATGAACTCTTCTCCATTTGAGGAACTTCTATGCGATGCACTGTTATCAGGAGCTTTCCATGAAAAACGGGCATTTCTTTGATTTGAAGAAGAGTTGCGAAGCTGTCTTAGCAACGACTCAACATCCCATTCAAAGGTAAATACTGTCCACTCTTTGTTTACACTACGCTTATTCTTGGAGTCAAAAGACGCGGTTTGTGCACTATAATTGTGGGGTGTTACCGTATTAAACATACATTCATTTTGTTGAGCGAAGAAAGCATCATAATTGATACTTTTTTCTGCCTATACATGAATGATACGCACAAAAACGGCTATTTTCAATTTAAATTGAAAATGCTATGAGTGCTTAGATGGCTGTTTTGAAGAGGCACTTTCAGGCTTTTTAATCCCAAGATCCTTCGGGTCAAAAGAGGCAATCCTTAGAAAAAGATCCCAAGCCAAATCCGCTTCCCCTTTCAAGGCATTCCAACTTGGATGGCTTTGTCGAATCAACCCCACAGCTCGATTCGCGATGCGTTGTCTCTCTTCAGCGTCCTCTATTCTTGGCAGTGCTTGAATCAGCAGATCAAGATTTCGGCCGCAATCGACATCTGATGGGGCTTGTTGAGGTAAAAACATAAAAAGAGCTGTTAGATTAGATGCCGTTGGATACGATGCTGTTGGATTAGATTCTGTTGAATTAGGTAATAGCCAAGTCACCATGACGGCGCTTAGATACCATTCATAGGATACACAGAAATCCTTACTTTGGCTATTGATGTTATAGAATAACGATACCACAGAATAACTTCTCTGAGATTAACCACAACCCCAGACCCATGGCAGACGAGTCCAACCCAAAAACACCCGGAAAAAAGAATATTGATATAGAGCTCTCAGAACAAGAGGCGCAGGGTAGTTATTCCAACTTGGTAATGATCACCCATTCATCCTCTGAGTTTGTGCTCGATTTTTTGAGTTTGCTGCCCGGTGTCCCCAAAGCTAAAGTGGTCAAAAGAATGATCCTTACACCAGACCATGCAAAGCGATTGGCTCATGCATTACAAGAGAATATCCACCGTTTTGAAGCAGAGCATGGCGAAATTCAAGCCAAGGAAAAGGTTGAGGCGCCCCTACATTACAGAGGCCCACTGCCTGAAGCATGATAAGCCTGGCATGACCATCGGGGCATGACAAGCATGCCATGACCATCAAGCCATGATCAGCAAGATATGATTACCGAGGCACGGTTCGTACCAATCCTAAGGCTCCGACAAAAAATACGAGATGGGGTAGAGCCGCAGCTAGCCAGGGTGTCAACAGACCGGCTGCACCAAAAGGTTCTGCCAATTTCATAATGGTGAGATAGGAGAAGCTGATAAGCAAGCCAAGCGCGATCAGCAAGCCACGACCAAGACCTCGTCGTCCCGCGGCCAAACCAAACCCAAGAAGCGTCACAATAAGCATAGAAACAGGATAGAACAACCTCCCAAAGTATTGCACAACAGGGAGTTTGATATGGCCAATCCCTAAACGCTCAAGCGACTCAACATAAGACCATCCATCACGATAAGAGAGGCGGTAAATGTCGCTTGTTTGCCTTGATAAATCTTCGGGTGTTACGGCAAAAGCGGTATCCACTTGATCTTGAACGGTCCGACCAAAAGCGTCCTTTGTCAAATCGACTTGCTCAAACGATGAGAACCGCCATTGCTGCGTGGAATCCATCCATGTGATTTTGTTGGCCTGGCTCCATGACTGAATCGAGGAGGAATCCATCGACACAATCTGCGCCTGATACCCATAGTGACCATGAATGTCGTAGTACTGAATCGATAAAATATCTTGGTTGGGGAGCTGGCGAAAGACGCTTCCTCTTTCTAGACGTTCCGAGCGCCCACGCAAAAATTCTTGCTCAAATTCATGACGTAGTTGATTGGCTTGAGGGAGCTTCTCCGAATCCAGCCAGCTAATGCCCAGTGCAACAAGCAAGCCGAACCCAAAAAAAGGTGCCAACATAGGCCACGTCTTTGCTCCGCTAGCTTTCAGGACTGCAAATTCAAGACGCTCTGTCATGCGCCCGACATGGAAAAGCACAGTAATGAATAGTGCGACAGGGGAGATGAGTCGCACCATTTCTGGGATAAAAGGTGCATAATACTGCCAAATAACCTCTTGGCGTGAAGCGCCACGATCGGCAAAATTATCGCTGTTCTCTGAGAAGTCGACCAGGATAAAAATAAAGACCAAGACCAGGGTTACCCCCATCATAAACGTGGACAACCGCCAAAACACCGTCCGCCACCAAAGCCATGTCGTGGGTCTATTCATACGAAGGGTATGTTTCCTCCGCAGGCATGTGATTAGCCACCCCCGAGGTCTTGGTACGCTTCCAAGGCCAGTGTGGTTGAATCCACTTTGGTCGATTAAACTGAGGTCGAATATCGGTGCGAATCACTAGGGTCAAGGCAAGCCACGCAATCAATCCATACAATACATTAGGCCCCCACATTCCCCAAAAGGGCGACAAGACCAAGCGATCGGACAATTTCTCCCCCTGAATCACCATCACAAAGTAAAACGTCAAGGCTAAGGCGCTCAAGACCCCAGCAACGCCGATATTGCCTCGTCGAACCAACACCCCTAGTGGAGCGCCTAGGAATGCAAAGATAACGCAGGCAAAGGGAATGGAAGTCTTCTTGAAGATCTCCACAGCGTAAGACGCAATATCTGATTGTGTTGAGCGATGATTGGAAGCCAAGGCCACAGCATGATTATGGTATTCATCCAAATTGGATTTCACCATATTCAGTGCTCTGTTTTGTGCCTCAGGCGAATCAAAGCGATCCAATGCAACAAAACGAGTCTCAATCGGTCCTAGCGTGTCAATTTGAGCCTGTTCTCTAGACCAATTGGACCAGACATTGAGGGCCGTTGCGCGAAATACGGCATTCGACTGCGCTTGATATTTTTCCCAGTCCTGCGCTAACGACTGTTGTAGCGTGTCAATCTCGGCTTGCATCTGGGCTGCGGACATGGTTCGATCGTTGAGCGCCCGCGCATCAGGTTGTGACCGAGAAAACGCGAGAGACGAGAGGTCGAAATGAACGGTATATTTCTCAAAGGAAGAGGATTCTAAGCGTGAATCGGATCGAGTCATGGTAGGAAGTTGCCGAATCACAGCACCTTGACGCAGCGACAGTGTTATCACGGCCCCGCCTGAGGTTGACAAATACCCACGTTCGGCACGTATTGTGGCTCGCTGACGCCCCTGTCCCTCTCGCTGAATCAACGTTATGTTATATAATGAGTCCGTAGAGGCATCGATTCGGTTCACCAAAAATGTATACCCTTCAATTCCTTCATAAAACGCACCCTCTTGGAGTTCAAAACCAGGTTTTTTGCTGCGAATATCAATAAATAGAGCACGCGCCTTTTGATTTGCTTGAGGCAGAACCATGTGGGAGAACCACGCCACAGACACTGCGAGGCCTAAACTCACCAAAATCATGGGCGCCAGTACCCTTAACGGATGAACACCTGCCGCTTGCAGCGCTGTCCACTCATTACGCTCGCTCAGCCCCCCAAAAGCCATCACAGTAGCAACCAATACCGCCATAGGGACCGCCATTACGACCATATAGGCCAGATTTGTCACAATGAGCTCCAAAATCACTGCGACAGGGATCCCCTTACCGATGAGTTTATCCGCATGCAGAATGAGGAACTGCATCAGCAGAATGAACATGATCGACGAAAAGCAGATCAGAAACGGCCCCACGTGGCGATTCAGAAGGGATTTGAAAAATGGGTATCTTTGACCGGTCCACATAATGCCGTATTATACTTTTTGGCCAATTTTACAGCAATTTGGCCGTTCATAAATATACACAATCTGAACCAAGACAAAGGAGATCAGCCTATAGCCCCAACGCTACCTACTTCCAAGTAATCAAGTTTATTTGCGGTACCGTTTGAATGGTCTTGTGCCCATCCACAACGTTCAAGTCAGCGTTTGTCTTGTCGTGGGGCTGTTTTGTCTAGGGGTATGTGTTCCAGATAGGGTCTTGGGACAGGTGGCAGACTCTGCTGAGGTGCACTCAGGCAGTATCGCTGACAGCATCTCGTTTGTTGCTCCCGATTCGCTGCGACCAGATAGCCTTCAGGCCGACTCGCTTGACCCTTTTGTTTTAGACACCACGTTACTTGAATGGTTCCCGTCTGCACCCGCACCTTCACGTGTGTGGAGCCCACAACAGCGTCGATACCCCCTTTGGATGCAGCCAAGTGTGTCGCTACTCGCACCGAGGGTAACGTATATCAAAGAAAAACGATACCGAATTGACCGTCCGTTTGGCTCCCAAAGCTATGGGGTGCCGTCGGTCTTGGATCTTGAGTCGTTCCGTGAGGTCAAATTGGAAGAAGATCGTCAAGCCTATTGGTACCGTCTCCTCGAAGAATCCAAAGCGCAAGCCGTCCGCAATTCGGGGCTGTTAAATTTCACGGTCACCATTCCTGGCGGAACTAAATCGGCCTTTTCTCGCATCTTTGGCTCAGATGAGGTGAGTCTTCGCGTCAACGGAGCTGCCTACATGAACATTGGGGCATCCATCCAAACCACCGCAGATCCGCAACTCCCACCCGATCAACAACGTCGTGTCGACCCAACGTTTGATCAGAATCTTTCCATCAATATTACCGGCAAGATTGGTGAGAATGTCCAATTAACGGCCGATTGGGATACCGAGCGCCCCTTCGATTTCCAAAACTTCTTGAACTTTTCCTATCAACCTCCGTTTGCCATTCCCTCGGATGCAAATGATGTGGCTGGAAGTGTTGTCGATGGAAATGAAGACGATGTATTGCGATCCATTGAGATGGGGAATGTGACGATGCAGACGGGGAATCCACTCATTCGTGGGGGGAGTGCTCTGTTTGGGGTCAAATCAACCCTTGTTTTCGGTCCACTTTCGGTCACATCGGTAATTTCACAGCAAAAAGGGGCCACAAGTACAGAAAAAATCACCGGTGGTTCCCAAGAGAGTGTAAACGCCATACGACCTGCTGACTATGAAACCGATCGACACTTTTTCCTCGACTATTATACGCGTCAAGGCTACGAACAGAGTTTATCCAATCCGCAACAGCTGACCCAGACCCTTTCCCTTGCCGACGTTGATGTCTATATCTTGCGCGAAAATATTCAAACCGAGGAGGGGGCTCGTCGCGCTGTGGCTCTAGCCAACCTTGGGGTCCAGGAGCAGCCCGGTGGCAGCTTTGGCCCACCCAGTAACGTGGGTGACGCCTTCCCAGAAACGGTGCTAGATCAATATCGAGATCCCAATACCCCCGTGACAGCCGAAAATCTTGGCGTCTCCAATCCAGCCAACTTTGAGACAGGGTTTTTTTCCAAGCTGGAAGAGAATTTTGACTACACCGTCAACCGTGTTACCGGTACCATCTCGATGCAGCGCAGCCTAGGGGCTCGTGAGGTACTTGCGGTTACCTATTCCTACATTAGCTCTACAGGGGAGCTTGTCAAAGTGGGCGATATCAATCGAAGTGGATCGGACCGTATCTATCTCAAAATGTTGCGGCCCAAAAATGTGAATACGAGCAATCGCATTTTTGATCTCACCATGAAAAATATTTATTCGATTGGCGTCACAGGGCTCTCCTCGCAAGAGAATCTTAGTCTAGCGATTAAGTTTAATGAGGGGAACGTAGCCACGGAGCAGCTACCTGGCCGTGGAACGTCCTTGTTGCAAGACTTAGGACTAGACCGGGTGGATCAACAAGGGGGACGTTCGCCCGATAACATCGTCGATTTTGGGACCGGAACGATTGATTTGGCGGCGGGTCGCATCATATTCCCGTACTTAGAACCTTTTGGCGATCGAATACGAGACCTATTGGAGCAGAGCAATGCAGACCAGGAAACGATAGACCGGCTCACCTTTGATGAACTCTACGAGGAGCGAACCTCTCTAGCGTCTCAGAATGCTAGCAACAATTATTATATCGTAGAATCGACGACAAAAGGGGGAGTTCAAGATAATTACACCCTTGGCTTTGCGCTTGTTGAGGGTTCGGTTCGGGTGACCGCCAACGGCGTCGAACTTGTCGAGGGGCAAGATTACCAAGTCGATTACACTTTTGGCAATATTTCGATTCTCAATCCACAATACACTTCACCAGGTCAAGAAATCGAGATATCGTATGAGAACCAAGCCTTCACATCCATTGAACAAAAATCGTTTACGGGTGTGCGCCTCGATTATGATTTGAATCGGACAACGAAGCTTGGCGCCACCATTTTCCGGTATAATGAGCGCCCCCTCGACGATAAAATTCGAATTGGCGACGAGCCTATTCGCAACACAATCATTGGCTTAGACGGCAACACTCAATTTGATCTACCCATTCTAACACGAGCTGTTGATGCACTCCCCTTGGTCCAAACACGCGCGGAATCCAAACTGTCATTCAGTGGTGAATTTGCCCAGCTCCTTCCCGGCGTTGCTCAAACTCAAGCCACCAAGCGGGCCATCGATCGCGGGGACTTTTTCCCAGATGAAGAGCGTGGATTGTCGTTTATCGATGATTTTGAAGGGACCAATATCAAATTAACCCTCACCAATGCAACGCGGTGGGTGGTCGCCTCGGCACCTGCAGCAGTGCCGGGATATGAGCCAGATCAGGTGTGGTTCGACAAAAATGCCCCCATGCAAGCGTTTCCGTCTGGCAACCTGGAGTCTATGACCGAGCGATCCGACCTCCGGGGCGATTTTAGTCACTATTCCATTCCCCGAAATATTTCGTCCATTCTGGGAAGTGTGTCCTACACCCCTGAGTCACAACCTGTACGCATCACCGATGTATTCCCTGGAAAGGAGACCCAAAATCCAGAGGATGAGTTCATTACAACGCTAGATATCCATTATGCACCCAATCGTCGCGGGATTTATGCCTACCCGGATAATTACCCAGAGGTGTACGAGAATGAACCAGAGCGCACCTGGGGTGGGATGATGACGGTGTTGCCGTCGGGGCAAGAGGATTTTACTCAAAACAACATTGAGTTCCTTGAATTCTGGGTCCAGGCGGTGTTACCCAACGGTCAAGACGCTCCTCCATCGGAGTTGGAGGCCTATGACGGCAAACTCTATGTGGACCTCGGCATCGTCTCAGAGGATGTCGTTCCCAACGCCAAACTCAACACAGAGGACGGCCTTGCCACGGCGCAGGATAATCTCCAACCCGATAATTTCACCAATCCTCGATCGGCGGTGCCCGCCATTCCTCCGGCACCTTTGGGACAGTTTAGTAACGAGGATCGGGACATTGAGGATGTGGGGCTGGATGGGCTACCCAATACAGGGGGCGTCAATGACCTCAATGAAGCTGTGATATTTGCCGATTTTGTCGCTATTGCAGAGCAACGACTTCCGGCAAACTCACCGGAGCTAGCCAAGCTGCGGCAGGACCCTTCCAATGATGACTATGTGTATTATGGCTCTTCAGAAGCTGATGGCCTCCCTTTGCATGAGCGCTTCCACCGAATGTTGGGGCGCCCCGATGGCAATACGCCCATAAGCAATTCAGACTCTCGAGCGGTCACCAATCGCCCCGACACCGAAGGGCTCATTAACCCGTCCATTGTTGAACAGAATAATGCCTATGTCCAATATGAAATCCCGTTGAACCCAGCCGATCCTCAAGGAGAAAAAACCCAGCCAAATCCTTACGTCGTCGATGGTCTAGATGGGCCGTCACAAACCGATCGTTGGGTTCAGGTGAGGTTGCCTTTGAGCGATATTCGGCGTCAGTTTGGCGATTTTAACAGCTTCCAGAATATCTCGTATGTCAGAGTGTGGATGAGTGGCTACGAAAAGCCTTTTACGCTACGCTTTGCCACCTTTGAATTTGTGGGCTCGCAATGGAGAAAAACCTTGCAAGCCAATGAGCAATCCGCACCAGGTGCCGACTTTCAGGTAGCCTCGATCAACATTGAGGAAAACTCAAATCGCGACCCCATACCCTACCGACAACCCACTGGAGCGATTCGGGCGGTCAACCGTGGGTCTCAACTGCAGTCCCTTGCCAACGAGCAATCCATTGTCCTTGGTGTGGATAATCTCGCCCCTCAAGGGGAGCAACTCATCAAGAAAACGTATCCGGGTGGCCTCAATCTTGTGAATTATAGCAATATGAGGATGTTTGTTCATGGGGAAGGGTTTGACCAAAGAGGGGATATGGAGCTGATTATCCGGATGGGCTCCGATTTGGAGAACAATTATTACGAGTATCGTCAACCGGTCACGCCAACCAATCCGTCGACCCCATTTGGCCCCTTTGACACAAATGAGTCGGCGAGACTTGAGGAGGAGGCGGCCGCGGTGTGGCTCTATGATGAAAATAACGTAAACATCAACCTCTCGGCGTTCAATGCGTTGAAGCAACTCCGAGATCAGGTTGGCACACAACAAGATCCCAATGAACGGTTCGAGAGTGGTGAGTTGATCCAAGATGGAGCCCCGGGGGCCGTGGTGGCGATGAAAGGGAACCCCTCCCTGACCAGAATCAATGAAATTGCCCTAGGGGTTCGTAATCCTTACGATCCACAAGACCCATCCTCCGAAGGGACGCCCGTTGTTGCTGGGGAGCTTTGGCTCAATGAGCTGCGCGTCTCAGGTTTTGACAACACCAATGGATGGGCAGCCAATATGCGCGGATCGACAAATTTTGCGGATTTGGCCTCGGTGAGTGGCTCGGTTAGTCATCAAACCTATGGTTTTGGTGCCTTGGAATCGCAGTTGGGCCAACGAAATACATCACAAACCACATCCTACAATCTGAGCGGGACATTTAATGTGAACAAACTCTTCCCCGAAGACTTTGGGCTCAATCTTCCCGTCTCTGTGGCCACATCCTCTTCGGTCTCTACCCCAGAGTTTTTGCCGACACAAGGGGATATTCGCTTCAGTGAATTTGAAAGCGCAGTCCAGGCTCGAGAAGATCTCAACGATGCCGAGAAAGATGCGTTGGTGCAAGACCGCCTTCAAAGCACCCAAACGGTGAGCGAAACCTTTTCGATTAATCTGCCCAACATCTCCAAGAAAAACTCGACATCACCCCTTGCGCAGTACACCGTGGATAATATCACGATGAGCTATAATTACAACACGGCTAGTGGAAGCTCTCCCGATATCACGAAGCGAGAGAATTGGGCCACGAATGCCTCCATTGCCTACGGACTGAGCTTCCGCAATGTCAAGCTCGTGCGCCCGTTTCGGTTTATGGAAGGAGTGCCTGTGGCGGGTGCGCTGAGCGAGGTTCGTTTAGGGGTCATGCCGTCGAGTGTCAACATGAGTTTGAGTGGAAATCGTAGCTATGGGGAGACAAGAAGGCGACAGCTTTCTAGCGCAGCTGATGCAATTCAGTACGCGCTACAACAGACCCATACCTTCAACTACAAGACTAGTTTTGGTATCAACTACAACCTCACACCAGGGATTCCACTGAAATATTCCTCCAACAGTGCGTATGATATTGGTCAGCAAGCCCTGAGAAGTGCGAATCTCTCTGGGCCTGATTCTCTTGCCTACGAACCGATCCCCACCTTTGATGTGATCAAGGATATGGTCAGCGATACGCTTTCTCCACGAAAAAACTCGTTTAGTGAGTCTTATTCAGCTTCTTGGTCACCACCCATCAACCGCATTCCAGGCCTGGACTGGGTGACCTATTCCCTCCGATATGGAGGTGGTTACAAATGGGCGAACTCAGCGGAAGGCTCAGGTTTGGGTGCACAAATTGGAAACTCGTTCAAACTCGACCATACCGTGAAGTTCAACCTAGAATCATTGTACGACAAAGCAGGCTTCCTCGATTGGATTGAACGACAGCGTCAAGTACAGCTTGATCGTCGAGATACAACGATTACCCCCGATTCATTGCGTCGAATCACCATCCTAGACCGAGTCAAACTTGCTGGGCTCAATGTCGCACGGATCCCATTTGGCATCAAAGACATTAGTCTTAACTATTCTCAAGGGCAATCGGGATCGCAGGCGGGGTATGTAGGAGAACCTGATCTTGTCTCGGCCATTCGTGGGGAGGAGACCCCTAGTTTCCTTTACCGCACGGGTGTTTTAACGCGACTTGAAGGGGGATCCTTTATTCAAGCGCCTCCTGGGGGTGGGAACCTTCAATTGCCAATCCAGGAGACCGAGTCGCATAATTTGACGGCCTCTACTGCTTTTGAGCCTTTCCAGAACCTCTCGATTAACCTCAATTGGTCGGCCTCGTGGGACGAACGCCTTGCCGAGACAATCACCCTCACGCAAGACTCTTCGCTGTCGGTCCGCACCTCCAGTGGCACGGTTCAAACGACGGTATGGAATGTTGAAGGAAATTATGAAGACCTCTTTTTGAGGCAACTTGAGCGAGCCTACGCAGATTTAGTTACAGGAGGGACTGTGATCTCTGATGAGCAGGGTAATGGTGATGGACGGGTCGTTCTTGGCCCTAATTCACTACTCCAAGACTTCCAATCCACCTATTTGGTGGCGGGCTCACCCACCTCGTTCGGCAAGGGGTATCTACCTTTCCCAATGCCAAATTGGAAGGTGAGTTACTCCGGGGTAGAAAACGTGATCCCGTTCCTGGGTCGGTTGATGCAACGAGCCACCTTGTCCCATGCCTACCAGGCGACATTTCGATCTGGATGGACGCTAAACAATGATGTTGGCGACGCCCTCACCCAATCCATCGGGTCCTACCAACTCAATTTCATCCGTCCAGAGTTTTCACCTAATTCTGTAACCATTCAGCAGCGTTATTCACCATTGATTCAATTAGGGATTACATGGAAAGGGGGGCTTACGACAAACTTCTCTATGGAAACCTCTCGTATTACATCTTTGGCTCTGTCCAATTCACAAGTGGCTCAACGGGTGTCCAGAGGGGCTAAAATGACGCTAAATTATGCGATTCGTGGGTTTAAGTTGCCGTTTTTGAAGCGATTTAATAACAACATAAACCTGAGTGCCAACGCATCCTACACGGAAGATATTGATCGCCGTTTTGAGCTGGGTAATGACATTGCTCAATCTCTTTCAGAGGGGGGAGACGTCTTTAATCCGCAAGAAGCACTCACGCAGATTATCACCATTCCAGAAACTGGACAAGCTCGAATTACAGGTGCGGCCTCGTTGGGGTATTCCTTTTCGAGTCGTCTAACGGCAAGCGCTGAGTATGCCTACACGAAAATTATTCCTCGTTCTACCAACACCTTTGAACGAACCAATCATGACATCCGGGTCAACATCCGCGTCAGTATTTTGAACTAGACCCGCTGGGTAGCGACTACCCCTAAATGTGTAACAAGGGTAATTATTTATTATTTTTACCCTTATAATAGAATTCAAGTGTAAAAGTTACTCTCGTTATGAAGGGTTTCAATAAATCTCGACCGTATAATGAGCTCCCGCTACTTCCTCCTAAAGCTGAATTGGAGACTAAG